>DASVGG010000099.1:0-34582 GCA_036379655.1 Pyrinomonadaceae bacterium | reverse complement strand
GACGCGGCTCGTTGAGTTCATAACTCAACGAGCCGCGTCTCCGTGTCTCCGTGGTTAATCCCTTACACCGTCACGCTTCCGCGTCTTCGACCCGCGCGTCCTTCGAGTCTTTAACCAACTCGACGCCGTGCAGGCAGTCATGCTTGTCGCGGTAGCCCTCGCCCGACGCGGCGATGATGCGGTCGTTGCCCGCCAACAGGCGCCAGCGCCACTCGCCCGCCGCGTCCTTGTAAGTCTGGAAGACCCTGCGCGCGGACGGGTGGTCGCCCAGCGCGTCGGCGCATTCGCTCACCTGCGCCTCGTAGAACTCAAGGTCGGCCCTCGCCTTCGTCAAGTCTTCCTCGATGAGCGCATCGTCCGTGCCGTGGCGCGCGGCCGTCTCGGTCAGCTCCTTGACGTAGGACTTGAGGCCGCGCGCCATCTCTTCGCACTTCGCCTGCTGGGTCTTCATGAGTTCGCGGTTATCGGTCATGGGGGTCTCCTTTCGTTTGTGGACGCGCCCGTATATCACGCGGCGCGCGGGTTGGCAACGATTTATTCGGGCGAAATGCTTGTTGACGCCCGTTCGGGCCGACGTTTAGAATGTTTTTACGCGCCGGCCGCCGCACTCGCAGCCGCCGAAGGCGCCGCCCCCGCCGCAATCCACCCGGCGAAACAACCCGAGACAGTTTCCGAGCCGTTTTGCGAACGCCGCCAAAGTGTGTTTTCGCTCCGGTTCGCCCTTGCCCCGAAGGTTTTTCAGAAAGAACGTATGCCAGTCAAAATCGACGAACTCCTGCGCGTGGCCGCCGCCTTCGGCGCGTCCGACCTCCACTGTAAGGCCGGCTCGCAGCCCTTCATGCGCATCGGCGGCGAGCTGCGCCCCATCTCGACCGCGCCGCGCCTCACGCAGGAGGACACGCTCGACATGGCCTTCTCGATGATGTCGAACCGGCAGAAGCAGCGGTTCAAAGAAGTATCCGAAGCCGACATCGCTTACGGCGTCTCGGGGCTCGGCCGCTTCCGCGCCAACGTCTTCCAGCAACGCGGGTCGGTCGGCATGGTCCTGCGCGTCATCCCCGACAAGGTCCGCTCGATAACTGACCTGGGACTGCCGCCCGTCGTCGAGCGCATCGCCGAGGAGCAGCGCGGCCTCGTCCTCGTTACGGGCACGACGGGGTCGGGCAAGTCCACGACGCTCGCCGCGATGATCGACTACATCAACGCGCACCGAGGCGGCCACGTCATCACCATCGAAGACCCGATTGAGTTCCTCCACCGCGACAAGAAGTCCTTCGTCACGCAGCGCGAGGTGGACGTGGACACGCGCTCCTTCGCCGAAGCACTGCGCGGCGCGCTCCGCCAGGACCCGGACGTGATCCTCGTCGGCGAGATGCGCGACCACGAGACCATCGAAACGGCGCTCACGGCCGCCGAGACCGGCCACCTCGTTCTCTCGACCCTCCACACGCTCGACGCGACCGAGACCGTCCGCCGCATCGTCTCGTCCTTCCCGCCGCACTTGCAGAAGTCCGTGCGCCTACAACTCGCGGGCATCCTGCGCGCGGTCATCTCGATGCGGCTCGTGCGCGCGGCCGACGGGCCGGGGCGCGTGCCCGCCTGCGAGGTGATGGTCACGACCGGCCTCATCCGCGACTACATCATCAACGAGGAGAAGACCTCGCTCATCCGCGACGCCATCGCCGCCGGCACTTCGCAGTACGGCATGCAGACGTTCGACCAGTCGCTCTTCTCGCTCCACCAGTCGGGGCTCATCTCGCTCGAAGAGGCGCTGCGCGGCTCCTCGAACCCGGACGAGTTCCGCCTCCGCGTCGCCGGCATCCGCTCCGCCTCCGACCAGGCCAAGGAGGACATGGAGCGCGTCACCACCGTCACCAACGGCGCGCAGTCGCGCACGCTCGGCTAACGCCCGCGCCCTACATCCTCGCCGTCATGAATAACCATAAATGCGCCGGCTGCGGGCTGGTCAACTTCGCCTACTCCGCGGAATGTAAACGCTGCGGCGTGACGCTCGAACCGGTCTACGCGGCCGCGCCTTTCGACGTGGCCTCGGACTTTGAATTTGAAGAGGCGCCCGTGGAAGGGAAGCGTCGGCGTGGACTTCCGCGCCGCGCGCTGTCGGTGCTGTTGGTGCTCTTCGCGGTGCTGGTCGCGAGCCACGCCTCGCTGCTGTTCACCTCGACGCCGGCCACCTACGACGAGCGCGCGCAGGTCGAACGCTCCGTGGAGCTCATCGAGCGCGCGGGCTTCACGCGCGAGGCGTTTTTGCTGAAGCGCCTGACCAACTTCCGCACGACCGACAACTGGCTCAATGCATACGTCGGCCACCCCGAAGCCTACGCCTCCACCAACTTCCCCTTCGAGGTCGTGACGCTCTACCCGGACTTCTTCCACTACCCCGTCGATGACGTGGAGCGCGCCGTTATCCTCCTGCACGAGGCGCGCCACCTCGCGGGCGCGGGCGAGGAGGAGGCGTGCGCCACGGTCTGGCGCGACAAGGCGCGGCTCGGCTGGACGCGCGAACAGTACGGCGAGACGCGCGTCTGGCAGAACGTCGCCGAGCTCTCGCGCCGCCACGCGCCGAAACTCTTCGACTGCGGGCAAGACGGCCGGCAGGACTGCTACGAGTAGCGTTCCCTTTTGCCATCGCCCGAATGTGTTGTTAGAATTTTTCACGCGACGACACCGACGGCCGAAGTTTTTCGCCATGTCCGTCTCCTATTCCGAACCGTCCAGAGGTCTAACGAGCGTGTGTCGCGCGAGCCGTCCGAATGAAAGAGTGCCCGGCGTGCCATCGCTGCTTCGCAGACCAAGTCAATCACTGTCCGAGCGACGGTGACCGCCTGAAGTTTCTCATCAACCTCGACACCACGCTCGACGAGCGCTACCTGTTGGAGCGTAAGCTCGGGCAGGGCGGCATGGGCCTCGTCTTCAAGGCGCACCACAAGTTCATCAAGACGCAGCACGCCATCAAGGTCATCCTCCCGGACCTCGTCGGCAACGACCCCTCGCTCGCCGCGCGCTTCCGCCAGGAGGCGATGGCCGCCGCCGCCATTCGCCACCCGAACACCGTCAGCGTCACCGACTACGGCGTGCTTCAGGGCACGACGCCCTACCTCGTCATGGAGTTCGTCGAGGGGCGCTCGCTGCACGAAATCCTCTCCGAGCAGCGGCGTCTCGCGCCCGTCGCGGCCGTCGAGATCATGCTCGCCGTCTGCGCGGGCGTGGCCGCCGCGCACCGGCAAGGGATAGTTCACCGCGACCTCAAGCCCCTCAACATCATGTTCCGCCCGGGCGAGCCGCCGGGCGAGACGCTGAAGGTTCTCGACTTCGGGCTGGCCAAGATCAAGTCGGGCGAACTGCTCGGCTCGTTCGTCGCCGCGCAGACGCAGGGCATGATGGGCTCGCCCTTCTACATGGCGCCCGAGCAGTGGAGCGACGAGGAGATAGACGTTCGCGCGGACATCTATAGCCTGGGCGTCATCCTCTACCAGATGGTCGCGGGCGACGTGCCGTTCAAGGGCAAGTCGGTCCCGTCGATTATGAGCATGCACCTCAACGCCGCGCCCGTCCCCCTGGCCGAGCGCGGCGTCGAAGTGCCGCCGCTGCTTGAGCGAGCCATCCAGCACGCGCTCGAAAAAGACCCGAACAAGCGCCCGCAGTCGGTCGAAGAGTTCGCCGCCGAACTGCGCGAGGCGATGCCGCAGATCGGCGGCGGCGACCTGCGCGAGCCCGGCGCGACGACCGTGCAGATCGGCCCGACCGAGACCATCGGTCTCAACACCCATCAGGGCGTGCGGACGGGCTTGCAGAGGGACGACGCCGACAGCCTGAAGACCATCGCGGGCGTCTCCGACGCGTTCTCGACCGGCACGGTTGAAGAGGCTGCGCCGCCCGTCGGGGCCGTGACCACGGCCGACGTTGCGGCAAGCGGCGAAGCCCTCGCGGCGGCCGGCTCGGACACGGCGCGCCAGAACCCCGCGCAGACCGTCGGCCCCTTCGGCGCCGGCCAGCCCACCTCCACCCAAATGCCTCCGCACGCCGCGCAGACCGAGCGGCTCTCGTCCGACGCCTTCGCCGCCGAAGAGGAGCGGCAGCGGCTTGAGGCCGAGGCGCGCACGCGGCGTGAGCGTGAGGAGCAGCAGCGGCGCGAGTTGGAAGAGCGTCGGAGGCGCGAAGACGAAGAGCGTGCGGCGGCGGGAGGCAAGGGCGCCGTCACGCGGGAGTACGTCGTCCCGCCGGTTGTCGCGCCGCCGGTTGTCACGCCGCCGGGCGAGACGACGACGCGGGGCTCGCGCACGCCTTTAATCATCGTCGGCGTGGTCGTGCTGCTCGGGCTGCTCGCGGGCGTCGGCGGGCTCGGCTACTTCGTGCTTAAGAAGCTCCGCGCACAGAACTCGAACGGCGTCGTCAACACCAACGTCAACGCCAACACCAACGCAGAGGTCAACACCAACTCCGTTCCGCCGAACGAGAACATCAACGGGGGCAAGACGGGGAGGAGCGCGGACCTCCTCTGGATTCCCGGCGGGACGTTCCAGATGGGCCGCTCCGACGTGCCGCCCATCCCCGAAGAGTTGTCCATCGACGGGAAGTTGGACCCGCGGCGCTCCGGCCCGCTGCTCTGGATGTACAACCAGTACCCCGCGCACGAGGTGACCGTCGGGCCTTTCGCCATCGACCGCACCGAGGTGACCAACGCCGAGTACGCCGAGTTCGTCAAAGACACAGGGCACAAGCCCCCGCCCAACATCTGGGACGGCGCGAGTCCGAAGGCGGGTGAGGAGCGTTGGCCGGTCACGAACGTTACCCACGACGACGCGAAGGCGTTCGCCGCGTGGCGCTCGAAGCGCGACGAAGTCACTTATCGTCTGCCGACCGAAGAGGAGTGGGAGTTCGCCGCGCGCGGCGGCGACTCGACACGCAAATACCCTTGGGGCGCCGACTGGTCGCAGGGCTACGCGAACCTTGGCGGCGTCGGGGCCGCGCCCGTCGGCTCGTTCCCTTTGGGGCGCACGCCGCAGGGGCTCGAAGACATGATCGGCAACGTGTGGGAGTGGACGGCGTCGAAGGCTTCGATGTACAAAGGTAACGAACGGACGTTGCTGGCGCCCGAAGACCGAGGCAAGATCATCATCCGTGGGGGGGCCTATAACAACAGCCCCGACGGGGAGAAGCCCATCACCGTCGCCGCGCGGAGTTGGGTGCCGAAGAACACACTCGACAAGGCGCTTGGCTTCCGCCTCGTGCGCGAGGAGCGGTGAAGACGGTTCAACTTTTCATCAGGCAGTGAGTTAACAAGGCATTTATCGAAATGAAGAATCCGGCCGGTAGAGAGAGTCGTTTCTGGACGGGCGCGCGTGTCGCGCTCGCGTGCGCGGCGTTCGGCGGCGTGGCGCTCGTCGCTTCCAACTGCAAGTCGAACGACACGGCGAACCTGACGCCCAAGGTCACCATCACCTCGAAGCAGGGCGCGCCCGCGCCCGCCTCGCAGCAACCGCAGCGGCCGCAACTCGAAACCGTGCCGGCGGCCGCGTGGAACACGGAGATACAGTCGGTGGACGGCGCGAAGTTTCGCCTGTCGGACTTCAGCGACAAGGTGATCGTGGTGGACCTCTGGGCGACGTGGTGCGGCCCGTGCCGTCTTGAGGTCCCGCACCTCGTCGAGTTGCAGAACGAGTACGGCGCCAAGGGCGTCGAGGTCATCGGCCTGACGACCGAAGACCCTCTGGAAGATGAGGAGAAGGTGCGCGACTTCGCCAAAGAGTTCAAGATCAACTACAAGCTCGGCTGGTCGCCCCGCGAGGTCTCGCTGGCGCTGATGAACGGCAACAGCAGCATCCCGCAGACCTTCGTCATCGCCCCCGGCGGCCGCATCGTCACCAAGTTCCGCGGCTTCAGCAGCCAGGTCCCCAACATGATCCGCACCGCCATCGACAAGGCCAGCGAGAAGACTGGGGACTGACGGAAGTAAGCAGTAGCCAGTAGAAGAAAGCAGAAGCGGCGCGTCTCAGTCTTTAGACCGGGCGCGCCGCTTCGTCTGCCTATTGACTACTGCCTACTGCCTACTGTCTTCTTCGTTAATCCCCTCCAATTCGCGCTCGCCCTCTTCGCGCAGCTCGCGCCCTTCGCGTTCGCGTTCGGTGTTCTGTGTCCCCTGCGCGACCGCCTCGCGCGCGGAGCCTTCGATGCGCTTCATCTCGGCCTCGACGCGGCCCTCGACCGCGTCGATGGGCGGCAGTTCGCCCGTCTCGTCCTGCGTCACGAATTTGCTCTTCGAATCTTCCATAAAGGTTCTCACCTCTCTGTCATCATTGCGTCCAAGGGGGTTGGGAGGCTGCATCGTCTCATCCCCGGCGCCCGCCGGTCAAATCTGTTGCCCGCCGCGCGCCGCTTGACTTATACTCGCGCGCGAACCGGAGCCCGCGCGTCAGCGTCTCACCGGCCGCCGCGCGGGCGCGATCCCCGACAACGAAGCAGAGGAGTTCCCCCGTCGATGACCGAAGAGATACGTCGTCTGCTCAAGAACGGCCAAGAGACCATCGTCCGCACCTGGACCGAGAAGGTGTCGAGCGACCGCCGCATCAACTCCGACGAGCGCCTCTCCTACCTGCAACTCGTCGATCACATCCCGCAGATCGTCGAAGAGCTGCACGACGCGCTCGGCGGCGGCCACGGCGGAGGCATGCTCATTCAGGGGCGCGAGCACGGCCGCCAGCGGTGGCGCCAGGGCTACGAGTTGAAGGAGGTCGTGCGCGAGTTGACGCTGCTGCGCGTGACGCTCGTCGAGTTCATCGAACTCTATCGCGGCGCGCTGCCTCCGCGCCCGCCCGAGGAGCTGACGCGCTCCTTCCACCGCATCAACGTCTTCATGGACGACGAAATCTACCGCACCGTCGAAGCCTTCCTCGACGCCTCAAGGAACCCCGAGTCGAACTGAAGCACGCACACGCGCCCGGCCAACCCCACGGCCGCCGCTGGCAATCAAAAGGCTAACAGTCGCCTGATTCGTTCGCCGCGCAATCGCTTCCGGCAGCTTAACCTCGCAGGGTGAGAGGGCTGGACGATGTCGAAACTCTTCCGCGCGTTGGTGGTCTCCCTACAGTTCTTTTCTCTGGCGGCGGCGTGCGCCGCGCAGGGCGTGGCGCGTCCGCCGAAGGACGAAGAGCCGCTGGCCGTGGCGCTCCGGCTGATTCGCGCGCGGCCCCTTGATGACGATGACAGGGACGAAGCGTTCTTCGAACTCTTCCGGGCGCACGTGGCCGCCGGTCGGCTCGAAGAGGCCGCTGGCACGGCCCGCTCCATGGACGACGGCAGGGGCAAGGCTCTGGCGCTGAGCCGGCTCGCCAACAGCTTCGCGGAGGCGGGCAAGCTCGAAAGAGCGGAGGAACTTCTCTCCGAGTCGCTGCTGGTCCTCAAACACAGGGGCGACAGCGGTTGGAGTACGCGAGACCTCCTGTTCGAGCTTGTCGAGGGCGAACGCACCATCGACGCCGAAACCTTCTCTTACCGCAGCGAACTGCGCAAGGGCGCGCTCGCGTACCTCTTCAACGCGGGGCGCGCCGACGCCGCCACGGCGATTCTTTCGCACGTGACCGAGGCCGCGCGCGACCCGGACTTCGGCGACCGTCAGGCCGCGCTGATGCTCACGGGCGCCGCGCGACTCACGGCGGCGTCGGACGCGTCGAAGGCCGCCTCGCTTCTTGCCGAAGCACTCGACGCCGCGCGCCGCGTCGAAGAGGGGCGCGCGGCGGTGTGGACACTGTGCGACCTCGCCCGCGCGCACGCCGACCTGGGCGATAAGAAGGGCGCGGAGGCGCTGCTCGACGAGGCACAACTGGCCGCCTCCACGCTCGGCGATGATGGCGAAGACGAACTGAGGGACGTGGCGTACGCCTACGCCAAAATGGGGTTGAGGGAGAAGGCGCTCAAGGCGCTGCCCCCGCAGGGCGCGGACGGCCTGAACCCTTCGGGCTTTGCCGTCGAAGCGGCCGCGGCGGGAGGCCCGGAGGCTGTGAAGGAGAGTCTGGCGCGCGCCTTCGCGCGTGTGGCGTCGCTCGAAAGCGAGTACGAAAAGTCGCAGGCGTTGGAGAACCTGGCCGCGTCGTGCGGGGCGCGTGAGCCCGACCTGTTGGCAGACGTGCTGCGGGCGGCGCTCGAACTGCGGGATGACTACCACCGGGCCGAGGTGCTCGCGGCGGTCGGCGACGGCTACGCGGCGGCCGGCCGGAAGGATGCGGCGCTCGACGCGTGGAGCCACGCGTACGAATCGGCCCGCGTCGTCAAGCTCAGGAAGAGAGACTTCGTGCCGTCGAGTTCGGTGAGGGGCGACGCGGAGAACCTCAGACTACTGAGACTGCTGGGCACGAGGTTCGTCCGCGCGGGCGAGTACGGGCGCGCGAACGAGGTCGCGCGTGACATGCGCGCGGTCCAGGCCCGCACGCGCCCTCTCGCCGCAGCGGGCGGGGTCTCCGTGCGCGAGGCGGACGCGGCTATCGCGGCGCTGGCCGACGAGTTGACGCGCGCCGGGCAGAAGGAGGCGGCGCTGTCTGTGCTCGCGGAGGCGGGCGCCGCCGAAGAGAAGTTGGACGAGACCACCAACCCCGTCGAGCGTGCCGACGCGCTCTTGGCCGTCGGGGCCGCCTACGCGAAGGCGGGCGACACGCGCCGCGCGGCCGCATACTTCCGCCGCGCCCTCCGACTCGCCGAGACGAACAGTGACTTCAACACGGACAACCAGCTCCGTGTGCTGATCGAGGTCGGCTCGCGCTACGCGGAGGCCGAGTTGACGCCCGACGCCCGCGCGCGCAAGAGCCTCCGCAACATCGTCCGCGAAGTCGAGGCCGACAAAGATTGAACTCACTCACTCTTCGCGGACAACGTCCGCGCCGCCGACGGCCATCCCTTACCCAAACGCCGCGCGTGCCGTTAGCCGGGCGCAGCCGTCCCGTGTAAAATGGCGCGGACATATCTCCCTGAAAAAATCTTCGTACGCGTTTTCCGAACCCTCGCGGGGCAAGGAGGTGACTGTGTTCAGACCGTCTTTCAGCGCGGCGGCGCTCGCACTCGCGGCGGCCGTGGCTTTATGCACGGCGCCCTTCATGGCGTCCGCGCAGAAGCGTAGCGCCCCGGCGCCGAAGCGCGCGGCCGACGCCTCGCGCCACTCGAACGAGGCGGCCGAAGTCCTGCGCAAGATCATGTCGGTGCCCGAGAAGGAGATTCCGCGCGACCTTCTTGAGAGCGCGGAGGCCGTTGCCGTCTGCCCCGGCGTGCTCAAGGCGGCCTTCATCGTCGGAGGCCGCAAGGGCGATTGCGTCATCAGCCGTCGCACGCAGAAGCGGCAGTGGAGCACGCCCGTCTTCTACAACCTGGCGGGCGGCAGCGTCGGCGCGCAGATCGGCGGCTCGAAGACCGACTACGTTCTGCTCTTCATGAACGAGGAGGCGCTGAAGGGTCTGATGGGGGACAAGTTCGAGATCGGCGGCGAGGCCGAGGCGACCGCCGGCCCCGTCGGGCGCGCGGCCAGCGCCTCTACCAACGCGCGGCTGAGCGCCGGCATCCTGACCTACGCGCGGAGCAAGGGCGCCTTCCTCGGCGTCGCGCTCAAGGGCGTCGCCATCACGCCCGACAACGACCTCAACGAAGCCTTCTACGGCAAGAAGGCTTCGGAGTTGGTCCAGGGGCGGCAGGACATGCCCGTCCCCACGCAGGTGCGCGCGCTCCCCCTCGCGCTCGCACGCTACTCCGTCCGGCTCCCCAACTGAAGAGGAAAGTAGGCAGTAGGCAGATGGCAGTAGGCAGTACGCTCCGCGTAACCCTTGTTGCAGCTAGAACCCGGAGTTCTCGACCCTATCGCCTTCAACTGCCTACTGCCATCTGCCTACTGCCTACTATTTCATGGAGGAGATTTGCATGAAGCTTTCGACCCGTTTGACCCTGTCGGCGGTCATGTGCGCCCTCGCGCTCGCGGCCGCGACGTTCCCCACAGAGACGCGGGCGCGGCAGGAGGAGCGGCAGCGCGTCGCCACGCGCCCGGCGCCCAACGCTAGCCCGAAGCAGCAGAAGGAGGCCGCGAAGAAGTCAGACTCGGCCTCGAACGTCTTTGAGCAGGTGATGGGCGCGCCCGACCGCTCGATCCCGCGCGAGCTGCTCGACCGCGCGGAGGCCGTCGCGGTCTTCCCCGGCATGCTCAAGGCCGGCTTCGTCGTCGGCGGGCGCGGCGGCAGCGGCGTCATCAGCCGCCGCGTCACGGGTGGCTGGAGCGTCCCCGCCTTCTTCAAGATGGGCGGCGCCAGCCTCGGCCTACAGATCGGGGCGGCCCGCACCGACCTCATCCTCCTCTTCATGAACGACGACGCGCTGAAGGGGCTGCTCGAAGACAAGCTCGAACTCGGGGGCGAGGCGAGCGCGGCGGCCGGCCCCATCGGGCGCACGGCCAGCGCCACCACCAACCTCACGCTCGACGCCGGAATCCTCTCCTACTCGCGCAGCAAGGGACTCTTCGCCGGGTTGGAGATCAAAGGCGCGGTCATCAACCCCGACAACAACCTCAACGAGGCGCTCTACGGCTACAAGGCCCGCGAAATCCTCACGGGCACGAACAAGGTCAACATGGCGGACGTACTTCCCGGCCTCATCACCTTCCCCAACACCCTCGCGCGCTACTCGATCAAGTAAACAACCGCGCGACAGACGTAGAAGGCCGACGATGAGTGTCAGAGACTCCTCGTCGGCCTTCTACGTCGCGGCCATGATGTTGGGAGGCCGGCGCACGGGTGGACGGCGCCGGCCGGCGGCACAGTCCGCCGTGCCCTTTCGACAGACGTGCCGTACAGGGGCGGTGCGGCTGCCCGACGCATCGCGCCCCTACTCAATCTTTAAATTTTCTGATCGAAAAAATCCGAACGAACCTCTTCTGCCCGCTCCGAAACTCCTTTCTCAAACACGCGCCAGCAACCCGGCGGCGATGCGCGCGAGGCTGTAGACGCCGCGCGGCTTTCTCAGGTAAGCGTCCACGCCCGCGCGTCGCGCGTCGCGCTCGACTTCGCTGTCGGTGAACATGATGATCGGCGTCCGCACGGCGCGCGGCATTGCGCGCGCACGCCGCGCCAGTTCCAGACCGTCGAGCCCCGGCAGACAGAAGTCCAGGATCAGAAGGTCGAAGCGCGCGCCGCCCTGTAGACGCCTGAGCGCCTCGTCCCCGCGCGCGCAGACCTCCACCAGCCAGCCCTCCGCCTCCAGTGTCTCGCGCACGGCGTCCGCCACCAGAGGCGCCTGCTCGGCGTAGAGAATCGAAAAACGGCGCGCGCCGCGCCCCTCCGCGCCGGCAGACGGTGCCGCGCGGCCTCTGTCTGGACAGACTTTCGGCTTAGGGGGAGAGAGACTCATGGCGGTACGTCTCTGTAAAACCCCTCACACGAGGGGTCCCAAAGTCGGCAAGACGGTCGTTCGCCGTCTACGGTCGTCCGCCGTCTAAAGCGCGGGAGACCGCCGGGGCGGGCGTACACAGGCCCGTCCTCCGTAGAAGGGTCTCGGCCTTTTAGTTCAGCCGTTCGTTAAATTGAGTTGGCTCGTAAGTGCTGCGGGGGCTCTCGTACGGTGAGGCGGCACCGCACTCTTCTCGCTCGGTATCGGCCGAGTCTCGTGCGCAGCGGGGCGAGATTAGCTTCTGGTCGTTTTCAAATCAATAAAATTATGCGGGGCGGGTGAGTCGCCCGGTGCTTATTTATTGGGTTTACGATGTGCTGCAACTTTTGCAGCATTTGTGGGGGGCGTTAGCGGGCCGTTTTTGGGCTCCGACGCGCTCGGGCGGGGCGGGGCGGGCCTCAGTGTGGGGCCTTGGCGGCTCTCTTCTTGAAGATGCTGCGCAGGCGCCTGCGGACGGGCGTACGCTTGTCCGCGAGGCTCTTGTGCCGCGTGTTGAGGATGGTGCCGAGCGTCTGGTGCGTGAGCCCGAGCAGCCGGGCCGCCTTCGTGACGCTGCCGCCCGCCTCTTCCAGTGCACGCTCGATGAGTCTGGCCTCGAAGTCGTGGACGGCCTCGTACATGTTGAAGCCTTCGCGCAAGACCTCCGGCCCGGCGAGCATGCGCATGACGACCCGCGCGCAGACCCTCAGACGCGCCAGCGCCTCCGCGTCGTGCGTCTCTTTCAGGAGCGCGTCGGCGCGCTGGTAGAGTTCATAGACCTGCGACTGCGGCAGGCGACAGGTCGGCCCCTGCTCCTCGATCTGCCTGAGCAGGGCGAGCGCGGGGTGCTCGTCGGCGGGGGCAGTAAAGCCGCCCGATTCCAACAGGCATTCGTCGGCTAAAGTCATCTAGGATTTTTCCTTAGGTGGGATAGCAGAAATTTTGGGCGAGACGAGAAAACCGCCAACCCCGGACGGGGCTGACGGTTTGGCTCCCTCGAACACTTCATGCGTGTGACGGGAGAGAATCTTCGCGGGATGTCTCGGCCCTGCGCGGGGCCTTACGAACGCGGGACGGAGATTAACGCCGCGCGGCGCGGAATGCAACAGGTTTATCGTCCGTGCGCGGTCGCGCGCGAGCTTAACGCGTCGCTTTTCAACTTACTCCTTGACGCTTCAGACGCGCGCCCATACAATCGCCGCAGTCCCGTAAGAGCGAGCAAGACCCCCCTCCAGAGAGACACCGGACGCTCACACGGCAAGGAGTCTGTTTACTGATGCAACCCCGGACGCAGCGGCAGAGGGAGATCCTCGAATACATCACGCGCTTCATCGAGCGCCACGGTTACGAGCCCTCCTACGCGCAGATCGCTCGCCACTTCGGCGTCTCCTCGAAGGCGACCATCGCCAAGCACATCGAGGCATTGGAGCGGCGCGGGCTCATCTCGCGCCACCGCAACGACGGCGCCTTCGGCCTCACGGTGCAGCACGAGGAGGTGGACGTTGACGCGATCTGCGAGGTGCCTCTGCTGGGCCGCATCGCGGCGGGCGCGCCGCTCGACGTGGATGATGAGAGCGAGACCATCACGGTGCCGCGCTTCCTGCTCGGGCGCGTGCGGCCGGGGCGCGTCTACGCTTTGCGGGTGACGGGCGACTCGATGATTGACGAGCACATCTGCGACGGCGACATCGCGCTTATCGAGAATCGCACGGAGGCGCGCGACGGCGAGATTGTCGTCGCGCTGGTCGATGGCGCGCGCGCGACCTTGAAGAGGCTCTTCCGGTTCGGCACGGAGGTCGAGCTGCGTCCCGCCAACGCGCAGCACGCGCCCATCCGCCTGCACGCGTCGAAGGTCGCCGTGCAGGGCATCTTTCGCGGCCTGCTCCGCCCGGCCGTTTAAGCGAACGAGTCCCGAGAGATTTGCATGAAGGTGGGAGGGTGACGGACTTACCGTCGCCCTCCCACTCTTTTTGTGCCTTGAACTCTCAGGCCGTTTGCAGTTCGCTGGTGCACTGCGGGCAGCGCGTGGCCTTGATGGGGATGGCCGAGACGCAGAAGGGGCAGTTCTTGGTCGTCGGCTCCTCCGCGTCTGCGGGCTCGCCGCTCCAGAGGCGGTTGACGCGCTTGACGATGAGGAAGATGACGAAGGCGATGATGATGAAGGTGATGATGTCGTTGATGAACTGTCCGTAGGCAACGACGGGGATGGCCTTCTCCTTCGCTTCGGCGAGCGAGGTGGGGATGCCCTTCGACTTGTCGAGCACGTAGAACATGCCCGCGAAGTCGATGCGCCCCGTGAAGAGCCCGACGAAAGGCATGAGGATGCCCTCGACGAGCGAGGTCACGATCTTGCCGAAGGCGGCGCCGATGATGACGCCGACCGCGAGGTCGACGACGTTGCCGCGCGCGATGAAGTCGCGGAACTCCTGGACGAAGCCCTTACTCTTAGCCATGTCTGGCATCACTCCGTGTCGGTCGCAAAGCTGTTAGAGCGTCTGCGCCACGCGTTGTATTTCAAAAAGAGCGCGGCGTCAATGGCTTTTCAGCGAAAGCGCCTGGCGACGGCGTCGAGCAGCCCGAGCACGCGCGCCTTCTTCGCGGCGGGGACGGCCGCGAGCTGCGCGCGCAGCGCGGCCAGGCTCTTGCGGAAGTTCGCCTTGTCGTCGGGCGGGACGGTGTAGGGATTGTTCTTCTCGCGGGCGGCTTCGTTGATGTGACCGAGAAGCTCTGCCATCTCGGCGAGCGCGGCGTCCGCGCGCGGGCCGCGCGGGTAGAGCTTGAGATACTTGCCGTTGGTCTCCATCTCAAGATAGAGGTAGCAGGGCAGGTAGCCTTCGCACTCGCCGGGCAGGGGCGTCCGCGCCGCCTCCCACGCGGCCCGCTCGGCGACGGGCAGCCCCCTGTACTTGCGCTGCAACGCCCAGAAGAGTTCGGAGTTGACGTACCAAAGCCCCGCGGGCTCGCTGTAAACGATCTCCTTCGCGCGCTCCTCCGTCCAGGACTTGTAGGGCTCTTTGCTCAACTCTTCGAAGGGCATCGCGGCGAGCGAGCGCGCGAGGGCGAGGACGCGCGCCAGCTCAAGCTCCGCGAGCGCGTCGCGGCGCCTGACCTCGCGCGTGGCGCGGTCGAGGAAGCGCACAAGCTCCGAGAGGTCCGCGAAGGTCGCGGACGTGTTGGCGAGACGTTCGCGCGCGAGTTTCTGGTAGAGGGCGTCGCGGAGCGCGGGCTCGAAGGGCGAGACGAGGGCGCCGAAGACCCACCCGCGCGCGCCGCCGGGCGCGTTGACGAGATGCCAGAACTCCTCCGCCGCGCCGACCCGAGACTTTTCGGCCGAGCGTTCCAACTCGTCCAAGACCGCGCCGAGCTGTAGACGGCCGACCTCGGCCGCCGCCGTCTCGGGGCGCTCGCGCAGACGCGTGCCCGCCGCCGTCACGATGAGCTTACGTCCGTGCGTCTGTCCGAAAGAAGAGGGCGAAACCGCCGCGTACGCGGCGAGGAAGATGATGACAGTGATGGGGACAAACGTCAGCCGCCGGAGTCTGCTCCCGGCGGCCCGGCCGTCTCTGGTTGTGATTGATGACAAATCGTTCAGTCCTTGTGCGATGTTTCGGGCGCGGCGCGTGGGCCACACTTGTTTAGCTTATTATCTCTGTCGCCCGCAAACGTCTGGTCGAAGATTGAGGCGGAAATGAAATTGCCGTATAACTGGGTCACAGCTATACGGCAACTTAAAATTTGTGGAGCCACCTTGCGGACTTGAACCGCAGACCTGCCGATTACGAATCGGCTGCTCTACCAACTGAGCTAAGGTGGCTCAACCGATGGCAAAACTATACGGAGACGCCGCGCGTGATGTCAAGCGCGGCGCCCGGCTTGAAACCAGCGAGGAGGAGAGATGCCAAAGGATCGAGCTGAAGTGCAGGACCAGTACAAGATCGGCGGCGGTTCGTTGAACGAGTACGAGTACGAGCAGAGCAAGGGCGAGTACGAGGAGCAGTCGCACCCGGTGCCGGACGACGCGCCCGTCGAGGGCTTGCGCGGGGCGTCGGAGCCGGGCCTGCCCGAGAACGTGGCCGAGCGCATCCGGCAGGTCGAGGAGCGCGCGCATGAAATAGTCGAGCGCCGCAGGGCGAAGCAGGGCGGCGGCGCGGCGAAGTCCGCGAAGAAGGCTACGAAGGGCGCGGCGAAGGCTGCGGCCGCGAAGAAGGGCGCGGCGAAGTCCGGCGGCGCGAAGAAGAGCGCGGCCAAGGGCGCCTCGAAGAAGGGCGGCGCTGCGAAGAAGGGCGGCGGTAAGGGTGCTGCCAGGAAGGGTGGCGCGACGAAGGCCGCCGCGAAGGGTGGAGCGAAGAAGGCTTCGGCTAAGAAGGGCGCTGCCGGTAAGGGCGGGGCTAAGGGCGCGGCGAAGAAGGGCGGCGCAAAGAAGGGCGGCGCCAGGCGTTGAGGCCGTGCGTTTGACTCGATTCTTCGGAGGAGTGAAAGAGTATGGAAGAGACGGACGAGAAGTCGGAGGGCGGCGCGGGGGGCGCGGCGCACGGGTCGGATTCGGCGGGCATGGAGGAGGCGGAGTTGCGCGCCGAGGAGGAGTCGGCGGAAGCGATGGACGCCGAGGTACCGCACCCGCCCGGCTATGAAGACTCGGGGCAGGAGCAGCCCTCCTGAGAAGTCTTGGGGCGGCGGACTTTCTAACAGAGAAGGTCCGCCGCCCCTGAAACAAACCGCGGCCGTCGGCCGTAAAAGGCCCGGAAGGAATGACGCGGGACGTTGGTCTCGTCATCCTCCCGGGCTTTTTTCTCCTCCGACAGTTAATTCCGAGGTCAACGGTCTCACGTCTCCCCGCGTCTTAGAACCCATGATGACGACAAGCCCCCTGACGCGCGCCGTCGCGCCGTCCCCTCGCTTGAGCATGAGAGTGTTGCTGTCGAGAACGCTCGTGCTCCTTCTCTTTGTATCCTGCTTCGGCGTCGCGGCGCGCGCGCAGGGCGCGAAGCTGCCCGCGCCGGACAAGATCGTCGGCGAGTACCTGAAGGCCGTGGGCGGGAAGGGGCGCGTGGCCTCTCTGCGCGACGCGACCTACGAGTGGGCCGTCCAGCGCGAGGGCGCGGAGGCGGGCACGGCGCGCACGCACGTGAAGACGACGGGCGCGCTCCGCACAGACTTCCTGCTCGGGGACGGCGAGTGGGACGCGGCGGCCAACCCGCGCACCGCCTGGATGCGCGCGCGCGACGGGCGGCTGAGCACGCTCACCGACCGCGAGGCTTTCGCCGCGCGGCTCCAGGCGCTTCTGGAGGCGGCCTACTTCGTCGATTACAAGAAGCAGAAGGTGCTTGCGCGCACGGTGGCGCGCGAGGAGGTCGCGGGCGAGCCCGCTTACGCGGTCGAGTTCACGACGCGCGCGGGCGCGCGCCTGCGCTACTGGTTCCACACGCAGAGCAAGCTCCTTCTACAGTCGTCCGACGAGGCACGCAGGACGCGCGTCCGCTACTCTGACTGGCGCGCGCGCGCGGGGAGCCCTCTGAAGGTCGAGCCGCACCGCGTCGAGATCGAGCGCGCGGGCGAGCCGTTGCTGACGCTGACGCTGACCAAAGCGACCTACAACACAGGGCTTGCCGAGTCCTTCTTCGAGCCGCCCGCCGACGCCTCGCTCGACATCCCCGCGTTGCTGCGCGACCTCTCGAAGAATCAGGAGGAGACGGACAAGCGCATCAACGACTACACCTTCACGCGCAAGGTCACGGAGCGCGAATTGGACGACAAGGGGGTTCTGAAGAAGGAGAAGGTCACGGTCTTCGAGGTCTACCCCTTCGCGGGCTACGGCTGGGTGCACAAGCTCGTCAGCGAGAACGGCGTGGCGCTGACGCCCGAGCGCGAGGCCAAGGAGTTGAAGCGCGTCGCGGAGGAGATGGAGAAGGCCGAGCGCGAGGCGCCCAAGCGCACGGAGAAGCGCGAGCGCGAGCGCGCCAAGCAGCGCGAGAAGCGCCGCGCGAAGGCCGCCAAGTCGGGCGGCGGCGAGGAGGACGATGACGATGACGACGTGGGCATCTCGACCTTCCTGCGCGCGTGCGAGTTCATCAGCCCGCGCCGCGAGCGTTTCCGCGAACGCGACGTGATCGTCTTCGACTTCCGGCCGCGCGCGGGCTTCAAGCCGTCGAACGGCGGCGAGTCGCTCGTCTCGAAACTGAGCGGCGTCATCTGGGTTGACCCGACGGAGCGGCAGGTGATGCGACTCGAAGCGCGGCTGGTCGAGTCGTTCAAGATGGGCGGCGGGCTGCTCGCCTCGATCAAGCCCGGCTCGGCCTTCCTCTTCGAACAGACGCGGCTCGAAGAAGGCATCTGGCTCCCGCGCTACTCGCAGGTCAACGCCTCCGCCCGCGTCATGCTCTTCAAAGGCTTGAGCATCAACGAGACCAACGAGTTCTCCGACTTCAAACGCTTCAGCACCAAGACCGGCGAAGACAAGCTCAACCCGCCCAAGAAAGAGGGCGAGACTCCGCCCCAGCCCTGAGCCGCGCGCGACTCTTGCGCGCGTCGCCAGCAGGCTTTATCGTATTGGGCCATGAGTACGCAGCTCGAAGAGATTCTTCGGTTGAGCGTGGCGGAGCGCATCCAACTCGCCGAAGACATCTGGGACAGCATCGCCGCCGACCCCGCCGCGCTCCCGCTCGGCGACGCGCAGAGGCGGGAACTTGACCGCCGCCTTGCGTCGTACGCGCAGAATCCGGACGAAGGACTTCCCTGGGAGGAGCTGAAGGAGAAGGTGCGTAAGTCGAATGGCGTATAACGTCATCGTTCGCCCCGAGGCCGCCCGCGAGATTCAAGAGGCGTTCGACTGGTACGAGGGGCGCGGCGAAGGGCTGGGTCTTGAATTCCTCCGCGCGGCTGACGCCTGTCTAGCGAGCGTTCGGCGTAACCCTTCTGCCTTTCAGCCAGTGCATCAGCAGGTGCGCCGCGCGCTCCTCCGAAAATTTCCTTACGCGCTGTTCTACGTCACCGCCGACGACTCCATTGTCGTCATCGCCTGCTTCCACGTCAGGCGCAGTCCCGCCGACTGGCAAAGACGCACTTAAGAAGTAAATCACGGTCTTTCTCCATTCCAATACCTGCGCGCTCGCGGCGTGCCGTGTCTAACGTTACAATCGGCGCATGAAGGATGTGGTGGTGATTGGGGGCGGGTTCGCGGGGGTGGAGGCCGCCTGGCAGGCGGCGCGGGAGGGCGCGCGGGTGCGGCTCTACGAGATGCGTCCCGTGAGGCAGACGCCCGCGCACAGGACGGACAGGCTGGCGGAGATTGTCTGTTCCAACTCGCTGAAGTCGGACGAGCCGGGGACGGCGCCGTACCTTTTGAAGGAGGAGTTGCGCCGTGGCGGCTCGGTCGTCCTCGACGTGGCGATGCGGACGCGCGTGCCGGCGGGGGCGGCGCTCGCCGTGGACCGGCAGCAGTTCGCCGAAGAGATCACGAAGCGCATCGAGGCGCACCCGAACATCGAACTCGTGAGGGAAGAGGCGGCGGGTGTTGACGAAGACGCGGTGACGATCATCGCGGCGGGGCCGCTCTGCTCCGACGCTCTGGCGGAGGAGATTGCGCGGCTGACGGAGGGGACGGGGCTCTACTTCTACGACGCCATCTCGCCCATCGTCGCGGCCGAGTCGGTCGATACGTCCGTCGCCTTCCGCGCGGCGCGTTACGGGAAGGGCGGCGACGACTACCTCAACTGCCCGATGAACGAGGAGGAGTACGCGCGCTTCTACGAGGCGCTGACGACGGCGCAGAGCGTGCCCTTGCAGCGTTTCGAGGAGACGCGCTGGTTCGAGGCGTGTCTGCCGATTGAAGAGTTGGCGCGGCGCGGGGTCGATACTTTGCGCTACGGGCCGATGAAGCCCGTGGGTCTGCGCGACCCGCGCGACGGAAGGGAACCTTACGCGTGCGTGCAGTTGCGGCAGGAGAATTTGATGGCCGACGCCTACAACCTCGTCGGCTTCCAGAATCATCTACGTTACGGCGAACAGGCGCGCGTGCTCCGTCTCATACCCGGCCTCGAACGTGCCGAGTTTTTGCAGTACGGTCAGATTCACCGCAACACGTACATCAACGCCCCACGCGTGCTCGCGCCGACGTTGCAGATGCGCGAGCGTCCCGAGGTCTTCTTCGCGGGTCAGATCAGCGGCGTCGAGGGCTACGTCGAGTCGGTCGCGACGGGCTGGCTCGCGGGCCTGAACGCCGCGCGCGTCGCACGCGGGGAGGCGCCGCTCGAAGCACCGCCGATGGCCGCGACCGGCGCGCTGGCGCGCTACGTCTCGGGCGCCGACGCGAAGAACTATCAGCCGGTGAACATCACGTTCGCGCTGCTCGTACCGCTCGTTGAAGAGGAGCGCCGCAGGTTTAAGAAGAAGCGCGACCGCCACGCGCGGCAGGTCGAGTTGGCACTCGCAGAATGGGACAGTTGGCTGCAACAGATTCAGTGCGTGGAGAAGGAGCCGCTGGCCGCGACTCCTTGAGTCCGACCCCGCGTTCCTTCATCAAGACGCGCGCGCGGCGCGTGCTCGCCGCGTGCGTCTGCGCGCTGGCGCTGCTCGCCATGTCGGTGCCCATGTCGCGCGCGCAGTCGGGCCGACGCGGCACGCCCGCGCCCGCGCCGCAGGGGAAGAAGGGCACGACCGCCGCGTCCGCGACCCCCACGCCCACGCCGATTCACCACATCGAAGGCCCCATCGCCGAGCCGCCCTCGCCCAACGACCCCAAGGCCAAGGGGCGCAAGCAGGGCAGCGGCATCCGCCCGCCCGAGGCCGCCGCGCAGGCGCCTACGGCGCGGCCCACGCCCGACGAAGACGAGGGCGAAGAGATCGTCCGTATCAGCTCGAACCTCGTCCCGCTCCCGGCCTCGGTCGTGGACGCGCAGGGCCGCGCCGTCGCCGATTTGAAAGTCGAAGACTTCGAGCTGCTCGTGGACGGCAAGGCGCAGCCCATCGGCGACCTCTCGCGCGCGGAGACGCCCGTCAGCATCGCGCTCCTCTTCGACAACAGCTCCAGCCAGGTCGGCTCGCGCGAGTTCGAGCGGCAGGCCGGCATCCGCTTCCTCCGCTCGGTCATCCGCAACGTGGACCGCGCCGCCGTCTTCTCCATCTCGACCGAGCCGGAGCTTTCGCAACCGCTGACGAACGACGTGAAGGCGCTCGTCCGCACCATCGAGAGTTTCGAGCGGCCCGAGGCCGCCGCCACCGCGCTCTTCGACACCGTGGCGCAGGCGGCGGACTACCTGAAGCCGCAGCGGACGCGCAAGGTCATCGTCATCATCTCCGACGGCACCGACACGGTCAGCGACCTCGGCTTCGACGAGACGATGGCGCAAATCCTCGCCGACGACGTGCAGGTCTACGCCGTCCAGACGGGCAACAGCGACAGCCCCAACCTCCACGACCCGGCCGGCGCGAACCGTCTGCAAGAGTTCGCCGCGCAGACCGGCGGCGCCGTCTACATCCCGCGCACGCACGACGACCTCAGCGCGGCCTTCAAGCAGATCGCCACCGACCTCTCGCAGCAGTATGTCCTCAGCTACTACCCCTCGGGCGAAATCCGCGACGGCCGCTTCCGCCTCTTCAACCTCAACGTCAAGACCCGTCCCGGCCTCCGCGTCCGCACGCGCAAGGGCTACTACGCTCCGAAGGGGTAAATCGTGAATAGTAAATAGTGAATGGTGGGCGGGCGGCGATCGTCAAAAATTCTATTTACCATTCACCATTTACCATTTACCATTTACCAGCATGGATCAACTACTGACGCAGTTCCTCGAACACCTGCGCTACGAGCGCAACGTGAGCGAGCACACGCTCAGGAACTACGCCATCGACCTCGGCCAGTTCCTCGAACACTTGGCGCCGGCCGACCCCGCGACGGGCGTTAGGCGGGAAGTCGATGTGAAGGACATCGACCACATCACCATCCGCGAATGGCTCTCGGAGCTGCACGACGCGCAGAAGAAGAAGTCGTCCATCGCGCGGAAGCTCGCGGCGCTCAGAACCTTCTTCCAGTTCCTCATCCGCGAGGGCGCGGTCGAGGCCAACCCCGCGAAGCTCGTCTCGACGCCGCGCCTTGAGAAGAAGCTCCCGAACCACCTCTCGGTCGAAGACGCCGTCCGCTTCATCGAGACGCCGGACGAGACGACCGACCTCGGCAAGCGCGACCGCGCCATCCTCGAAATGCTCTACGGGACGGGCGTCCGCGTCTCGGAGCTGGTCAAGCTCGACGTGCGCGACATTGATTTTCGTGGGAGGACGATTCGGGTCAAGGGCAAGCGGCGCAAGGAGCGCGTCGTGCCATTCGGCGAGCCGGCGCTCCACGCCCTGATGAGGTATCTGACCGAGGTGCGCCCCGCCTTCCTCAACAACGCGCCCATCGCCGAGCGCGACGAAGCGGCCGTCTTCCTCAACTACCAGGGGACGCGCATCACCACGCGCTCGGTCGGCCGCATGGTGGACAAGTACATCAAAATCTGCGCGGGCATCCACGACATCAGCCCGCACAGCCTCCGCCACTCCTTCGCCACGCACCTCCTCGACAGCGGCGCCGACCTCCGCGACATCCAGGAACTCCTCGGCCACGCCCGCCTCTCCACCACGCAGATTTACACGCACGTCTCCATGGAGAAGCTCATCGAGGTCTACGACAAGGCCCACCCGAAGGCATAAGGCAAAAGGCAAAAGTGAAGACAGGGAGTACGCTCCTCGTCTTCACTTTTGCCTTTTGCCTTTTTACTTTTGCCTTATAAGGTTGCGTGCTCGTCCTCGCCCGACGACTGCTCGATGAGGGTCTGGCATTCGGCGTCGTAGCGGGCGGTGGGGATGGCGTCGAGGCGGCGCTCGGGGATGTCCTTGCCGCAGCGGGCGCAGACGCCGTAGCTGCCCTCGTCGATGCGCAGCAACGCCTGGTCGATGTCGGCGACGGCCTGCGAGGCGCGCTCGCTCAGGCGATATTCGATCTCCTGGCTCACGTCCTTGACCGACTGGTCGGCCACGTCCTTGACGCCGTCGTCGTTGGCCGCGAACTCAAGTGCGTCCGATTGGTTCCCGCGCGCCGCCTCGCTCTGCTGCCGCAACTGTTCGAGCAGCACCGTGCGGTAGTGGTCAAGTCTCTTCTCGTCCATCGCCTCTCCTTGATACCCCGGATGAAAATATTTTTTTGGGAGCGGCGGATTATAACTCAACTCCGAGAAAAGCCGTAAACGGTGAACCGTGAACCGTGACAGGAAAGAGGCGGTTCTTATCTTGTCACGGTTCACGGTTCACTGTTTACGTCCTTCTTAGAACCTCGCCGTCAGCGCGACGCGGAGGGCGCGCGGCGAGCCGGGCGTGATGTTGGTGTTGCTGTGGGCGTTGATGAAGTAGCCGTTGTCGAAGAGGTTCTCGACGTTGCCTTGCAGCCGCCATTGCTCGTTGAAGGAGTAGTAGACGGCGGCGTCCGCGCGCGTGAAGCCCGGCAGGACGACGGTGTTATCGACCGCGACGAACGAGTCCGAGCGCGAGATGACGCCGAGGCCCGCGCCCAGTCGCGGGTTGAACTGATACTTGTTCCAGAGCGAGAAGGTGTGGTGCGGCACCTGCCCGACCTGCTGGCCCCTGGCGGCGGCCGCGGTCGCGCTCGTGATGAAGGCGTCCTGGTAGGCGTAGCCCCCCGCGACGCTCCAGTCGCGCGTGACGGCGCCGCTCAGTCCCACCTCGAAGCCGTTGGTGCGCTGGCTGCCGGTCTGGATGATGACCGTCGGGTTGTTCGGGTCAACCGACCGCGTGTTGGTCCGGTCCAAACGATAAACGGCCGTCGTCAGAGAGAGGTAGCGCCGCACGTCCCACTTGGCGCCGAGCTCGTAGTTGCTGAAACGTTCGGGCTTGACCTGCTGCGTGACCGTGGTCAGGGAAGAGAACTGGTCGCCGGAACTGGGCAGGTGCGAGACGCTATAGCTGCCGTAGAGCGAGAGCCGGTCTACGGGCTTAATGACCAGGCCGACGCGCGGCGAGACGAGGTTGTCGATGCGGCGCAGGTCGTCGCCGTTGCGGTTGTTGTGGAAGCGCAGGTCGAAGTAGTCGTAACGCAAGCCCACCACCAACTGCACGTAGCGCGACAGCTCCATCTGGTCCTGCAAGTACCCGGCGGCCAGGTTCGTCTTGACGTGGTTGTCGGCGTCGGTCGCGCTCTGGCGGAACGTCACCGGGACGTTGGTGACCGGGTTGTCGAAGGGGACTTGAATGGACGTGCTCGTGTTGTTGAAGAAGCCCGTGTTGCGGAAGTTGTCCGTGAGCTGGCGCCCCAACTCGAAGCCGCCCACCAGCGTATGCCTGACGCGCCCCGTCGAGGCGATGTAGGTCAGGTCGGTCTGGCTGAAAAGGTTCTTGCGCGTCGTGGCGTTGTTGTAAGCCGTGAGCGCGACCAGCGTCCGCGCCGCGTTCGTCGCGCCCGGCACGTAGTTCTGGTAGAGGCGGTCGTAGTCGCCGTACGTCGTCCGGTTGCGGAGGTTGAGCCGGCCGAACTGCCGCTCGAAGGTGCCCGAAAGGATGTTCACGTTCGAGCGGACGCGGCTGTCGTCGGGGTTGCCGTAGAAGGTCTCGGAGGGCACGTCGGCGGGTCGGCCCTGGAACGACGTGACGCCCCGGTCGGCGGTGCGCCGGTCGCGCGCGAACTCGTAGCCGACGGTGATTCGCGTCCGCTCGTCGGGGGTGATCGTGAACGTCGGGTTGAAGGCCGTGCGGTTCAGGTTGACGAAGTCGCGGTAGCTGTCCGAGTTCTCGTAGACGCCGTTGAGGCGGAAGGCGACGTGGTCGGAGATGGGCTGGTTGATGTCGCCCGAGACGCGCCGGTTGTAGAAGGAGCCGCCCGTCAAGATCAGCTCGCGCGAAGGAGAGAAGTTGGCCTCCTTGGTGACGCGGTTGATGACGCCGCCGCCGCCGCCCCGGCCGAAGATGAGGGCGTTCGGGCCTTTCAAAGTCTCAAGGCGTTCGAGGTTGTAGAGGTCGCGGTAGTACTGCACGTCGTCGCGGACGCCGTTGAGGAAGAAGTCGGCGCTGGTGCTCTGGCCACGGATGACGACCTGGTCCCGGTTGCCCTCTCCCTGCTGGGCCATGAGGCCGGGCGTGTAGAGGACAACGTCGCTGATGCTCTGCATCTGCTGGTCGTTCACCTGCTCCTTCGCGACGACGGCGACCGACTGCGGCACGTCGCGCAGCACCGTCGTGGTCTTGGTGGCGCTGCCGATAACGTCTGTCTGGTAGCCGCCGTTCGCGCTGATGACCGTCACGGTGCCGTCCACCCCCGAGACCTGCAACGTCACCTCCAGGGACGCGCCGCCCTCCTGACTCAGCGTCACCGTCTGCGAAGCCTCGGAGAAGCCTTTGGCCATCACCTTCACGACGTACTCGCCCGGCCCGACCGCTAAAACGAACTCGCCGTTCTGGTCGGTCGTCGCGGAGTAGAGGGCCGTGCGCCCCCTGGCCTCCGCCGTGACGTAGGCGCCGGCAACCGCCGCCCCGTTCGGGTCGAGCACGCGCCCGCGCAGCGAGAGCTGTGCGGCGGCGTCGGCGTAAGCGGACACGGGGCAGGCGAGCAGCAGGAAGAGAAAGAGTCGCGGGAAGCGGCTCGGGGTAAACGGACGTTGCATGATGTTTCCTTTCGCGTGTGCGAGACGGCTACCCCCGACGCCAACTCCGCGCGCCGCGACGCGCGCACGTAGGCCGCGCGTCCTGAGACGCGGTGCGTTATGAGTTGGAATCGGAGATTCGCCAGTCACCGGGATGACCTTCGCGTTGAAAGTTGTGACTGACTGACCGTAGAATACGTGCGGGTCGTCAGCCGCCGAGGTTGTCGGCCGGGCTCGCGCGGTCGGTTCTGCCAGGGACACAGGCCGCGCGGGCTCTTCTTTTTCAGGACCGCCTTGTTCGAAGGTTAAGAAGTCGAAAGAGCTTGCAGGAGCGAATTGAAATCCGTTTTCAATTTCATTGAAAAGTATATGCCTCCCGCCGACAGAGTGTCAACAGTCATTTTCGGGGAAGCGTCTCAGACAGATTTGGTTGGGCATCCGAGGCGGAGGTTTTGGGAGACGACGCGGGCGCGCGTCATTCCTTCGCGCCGCCGCAGAGGAGTTCGGCGGCGAGGAGCGGGATGGTCAGTTCGTGGTGACCCGTGACGGAGAAGCCGCGGCCGGCGCCGCCGCTCGTGGGGCGGCGGACGACGTTAGTGAGCGGGCGGTAGGACTGTATGAAGTCGAAGTTGGCCGTGGTGAAGTCTTCGAGCGGGTGGCCGAGGTTGCGGACGAGCGTGACGCACTTGAGGAAGACTTCGGGCAGGATGACGGCCGAGCCGATGTTGAGGTAGACGCCGCCGCCGCTCATGCGTCTGACCAGTTCAGAGAGCAGACGGAAGTCCGTGTGCGTCGCGGCGCCCAACGCGGCGCCGTCGGCCTGCGGGTGGAAGTGCGCGATGTCGGTCCCGATGGCGACGTGCGCGGTGAAGGGGACGCGAGAGTTGTAAGCCGCGCAGAGCAGCGAAAGGTTTACGTGCTTCGGCTCGGACTCGACGAGCATGCGGCCGAGCGCCTCACCCAGTCCGATGCCTTCCTTCGCGGCGAGCCTCGCGGCCTCGTTCAATAACTTTCCCGTCTCGTCGGCCGCGCCGAAGGCGCCCGCGCCGAGCGTGGCGTCAACGTCCTCGGAGGTCGAGCCGACCAGCGCCACCTCCGCGTCGTGGACGAGCACCGAGCCGTTGGCCGCGATGCCCGTCACGAACCCACGGCGCATGAGGTCGATAATGAGTGGCGCGAGGCCGGTCTTGACGACGTGGCCGCCGATGCCCCAGACGATGGGCTTCCCCAACTCGCGCGCGCGGCGCATGCGCGCGGCGACCTCGCGGATGGATTGGACGGCGAGGATGTTCGGCAGCGACGAAAGGAAGTCGCGCAACGTTGCGTCTTCGCCGAACGGCCGCGCGAACTCTTCGACCGTGACCTTGCTCGGCCGCGAGGCCAGCGGGTACGTGTTCACGCCTTCGAGGCCGAGCGGCTGTATGTCGTCGTAGATGGACACCTGTTTGCGGCGCTCCTTTAAGTGCTCGGAAAAATTAACATGGATGGACAGGATTTAGAGGATAAAGATTGAAGGTTTGAAATTTCAAACCTCCAATCTCAAATCACACGCATCCTGTTAGGCCGCGTCTTTGCGTTTGCCACGGGCGGGTGACTTGCCCCTGGCGCCGTTGCCGTTGGACGGCTTGGCGGGGGCGTGGCCGTTGCCGTTGGTGGCGTGGACGCCGAGGACGGGGCGGAGGGCGAGGCCGGTGTGGGATTTTCTGACCTTGGCGACCTCTTCGGGGGTGCCGCAGGCGACGACGCGTCCGCCGCCGACGCCGCCCTCGGGGCCGAGGTCAACGATGTGGTCGGCCGACTTGATCACGTCGAGGTTGTGCTCGATGACGATGACGGTGTTGCCGAGGGAGACGAGGCGTTGCAACACGTCGAGCAGCTTGTGTACGTCGGCGAAGTGGAGGCCGGTGGTCGGCTCGTCGAGGATGTAGATGGTGCGGCCCGTGGCGCGTTTCGACAACTCGCGGGCGAGCTTGATGCGCTGCGCCTCGCCGCCCGAGAGCGTCGTCGCCGACTGGCCGAGCTTGATGTAGCCGAGTCCCACGTCGAGCAAGGTCTGGAGCTTCTGCTTGATCTGCGGGATGTTTTCGAGCAGCGGCATCGCCTCTTCGATGGTCGTGTCGAGGAGGTCGGCGATGGACTTGCCCTTGTACTTGACCGACATCGTCTCGCGGTTGTAGCGCGCGCCACGGCACACGTCGCAGAGCACGTACACGTCGGGCAGGAAGTTCATCTCGATGCGCTTCATGCCGTCGCCCTCGCACGCCTCGCAGCGCCCGCCCTTGACGTTGAAGCTGAAGCGGCCGGGCTTGTAGCCGCGCTCGCGCGACTCGGGAAGCATCGCGTACAGCTCGCGGATGGGCGTGAAGAGGCCCGTGTAGGTCGCGGGGTTCGAGCGCGGCGTGCGGCCGATGGGCGATTGGTCGATCTCGATGCACTTGTCTACGTGTTCGAGCCCTTCGATGGAGTCGAACTCGCCCGGCTCTTCCAGCGAGCCGTAGAGGTGGCGCGCGAGCGCGCGGTAGAGAATGTCATCGACGAGCGTTGACTTGCCCGAGCCCGAGACGCCGGTGACGACCGTCAGCAGTCCGAGCGGAAACACGGCGTCGATGGACTTGAGGTTGTTGGCGCGCGCGCCGTGGATGGTGACGGCCTTGCCGTTAGCCTGCCGGCGCTTGCCCGGCACCTCGATGGAGAGCTTGCCGCAGATGTACTGGCCGGTGACGGACGCCTCGTTGCAGGCGACCTCTTCGGGCGTGCCCGCCGCGACGACCTCGCCGCCGTGCGCGCCGGCGGCGGGGCCGAGGTCAACGACGTAGTCGGCGCGGCGGATGGTCTCCTCGTCGTGCTCGACGACGAGGACGGTGTTGCCTAAGTCGCGCAGGGCAGTGAGCGTCTCAAGCAACTTCTGGTTGTCGCGCGGGTGCAGGCCGATGGAAGGCTCATCTAAGACGTAGAGCACGCCTCTCAACTGCGAACCTATCTGCGTGGCGAGCCGTATGCGCTGCCCCTCGCCGCCGGAGAGCGTGGCCGAGGCGCGGTCGAGCGTGAGATAACCGAGGCCGACCGTGTCGAGGAAACGGAGGCGGTTGCGTATCTCGCGCAGGACGAGGCCGGCGATCTGCGCCTCGCGGTCGTTGAGCTTGAGAGTGTCGAAGGCGACGACCGCTTCTTCAATCGGAAGCGAGGTGTACTCCGCGATGCCGCGATTGCCGACGCGGACGGAGAGCGACTCGGGCTGTAGGCGTTGACCACGACAGTCGGGACATTCGACGGGCGAGACGAGTTCTTCCAACGCTTCGCGCACGCGATCGCTCGGCGCGTTGTGCATGCGTTCGGAGAGCCAGCGCACCGCGCCCTTCCAGTCGCTCTCGTACTTGTAGAGACCTTGTCTAAAAATTATCTGTCCCTCGACGCCGTGGAAGAAGGCATCGCGCACTTGCTTCGGGAGTTCCGCGAAGGGCAAGTCCTCGTCGGCCTTGAAGTGCTCGATGACGGCGTTGAGCGCGGCCTTCAAGTACGCGGCGCCCTGCTTGTCGGCGGCGGCGAGCCCGAGGAAGAGCTTGACGGCGCGCTCCATTGCGTCGGTGACGATCTTCGCGGGGTCTATCTCAAGCACGGTGCCGAGTCCGTGGCAGCGCTTGCAGGCGCCGTAGACCGAGTTGAAGGAGAAGGAGCGCGGCTCAAGCGGCGGGACGTTGATGCCGCAGTTGACGCAGGCCATCCGCTCCGAATAGAGCTTCTCCTCGCCGTCAACGACGGAGATGAGGACGGCGCCGCCGGTTAACTTGAGTGCCGTGCGGACCGACTCGGTTAGGCGCTCGCCTATCCCCGTCTTGATGAGGAGGCGGTCAACGACGGCCTCGATGGTGTGGTTGCGGCGCTTGTCGAGCCGTATCTCTTCGTCGAGCGACACCAACTCTCCATCGACCCGCGCGCGCAGGAAACCGTCCTTCTGTAACTTCTCAAGCTCCTTCTTGAACTCGCCCTTGCGGCCACGGACGATGGGCGCGAGCACCATGACGCGCTCGCCCTCGGGGAGCGAGAGGACGCTGTGGACGATCTGCTCGACCGACTGGCGCGTGATGGGCGCGCCGCAGATGTGACAGTGCGGCTGGCCGACGGAGGAGAAGAGGAGGCGGAGGTAGTCGTAGACTTCGGTCACCGTGCCGACCGTCGAGCGCGGGCTGCGCGAGACGGTCTTCTGCTCGATGGAGATGGCGGGTGAGAGGCCGTCAACCGAGTCAACGTCCGGGCGTTCGAGTTGGTCCAGGAACTGCCGGGCGTAGGCCGACAAAGACTCGACGTAGCGGCGCTGACCTTCGGCATAAATCGTGTCGAAGGCGAGCGAGGACTTGCCGGAGCCCGAGAGACCGGTGATGACCGTCAGGCTGTCGCGCGGGATCACGACGCTGATGTCCTTCAGGTTGTGCTGGCGCGCGCCGCGCACCGTGATACGGTCAATTGCCATTGCCTGAAATCATCCGCGCGCACTACAGTGGAGAATCCCGAGCGGTGCGGAAACGACGATTGTAAACGACTAGTTCGGGACCGGCAAGCGACCCGCCCGAATTGCGGAACGCGCCGCCCCCTGCGGCGTTAAAACGAAAGCCCCAACGTCAGCCGTCATCAAAACTCGGAAAGGCGGAACTCAAAAAAAATGCCCTCGCGCCTTGCTTTCAAAGCCGTCCTGCTCGCGCTCGCGCTCGCCCTACAGTCTGCCGCCGCGCAGGCGCGGAAGACGACCGCGCCCGCCGAAGAGAGGCCGGCGCCGGTCTGCGACGTGGAGCGTTCGTTGCAGCTCGTGCGTGCTCAGTTGTCCGAGGCGAAGGCTTTCGCCAACGGCGCGAAGCGCGTCTCGGTGATGGCGCGCGCCGCGGACCTGCTCTGGCTCTTCGACGAGGCGCAGGCGCGCGCGGTCTTCGCGGAGGCGTTCGAGGTCGCGTCGTCGCACTACAGGGAGCACGGGCAGGAGTACACCGTGCGCAAGGCTTCGCGCGAGGACGCGACCCTGCCGGGGTTGAGGTACATGGTGCCCGACCCGCGCGTCGTGGTCATCCGCGCGGTCGCGCGCCGCGACCAGGCGTGGGCGCTGAAGCTCAGCACCCGCGCGGCCGAAGAGACGCGTCAACGCGCCAGCGAAGCCGCGTCGAAGTCGGGGCGCGACTCAGACAACACGGCGGAGAGTCTGCTTACGGTCGCGCGCGCGCTTCAGCCGACCGACCCCGGGCTCGCCCTCTCGGTCGCGCGCGAGTCTCTGCGCCACCCGGCCTCGCGCTTCCTGTCGAGCTTCATCTACGAAGTGGCGCGGGGAGACCGCAACGCGGCCGACGCGTTCTACGCGGACGCGCTGCGCGCATACTCGACGGCCGACCTCTCATCGCTCCTTCAACTCTCCGCCTATCCGTTCGGGCTGTCACTGAACTTCGGGCTGCGCTCGGGCTACAACGGCGCGGGCGGGCCGCCGCGGGGGTTCGCGCCGAGCGCGGACTTGCAGAGACGTTTCGTCGGCGCCTTCCTGCGCCTCGCCGCGCAGAGGCTCGAAGCGGCCGCCGGCCAGCCGCCGCCCGAGGGGGACACGTTTCAGCAGCCGCCCTCCGACGCCGAGCTTGTCTACGGGACGCTCGTTTCGCTTGAGAACATCTACGGGCCTTCGGACCGGAGCTTCGCCGCGCTCGCCGCGCCGCTCAAGCAGACGGCCGGCGCGATGCTGAGCGCGAACGGACTCCGCCGCGCGGAGGGCGGCGCGCGCCGCCCTCCCGGTGCCGAACCGACGCCCGACCCTTCGTCCGTCTTCGACAACGTGCTGGCGAACGCCGAGCGCATGAAAGACCCGGACACGCACGACCGCACAATCGTGACGGGGCTCTTCGGCATGCTCGGCAGCGAGAGCCTGGAGCGTCTGACGGCGGCGGCGGACAAGTTGAAAGACGTGGAGGTGCGCCGGCAGTTCCTCGAAGCCGCGTACTTCGAGAAGTCGTTAAGGGCTTCGAAGGAGGGACGGGCGGAAGAGGCCGCGCGGTTCGCGGAGAAGGTCAGCTCGCTCGAACAGCGCGCGGCGCTCGCGGGCGAGTTGGCCGCAACCGAGTTGAAGCAGTCGGCGACGGCGCCGCTCGCGCTCTCGGTCGCGGAGTCCGTCTACAAGTCCGCGCAGAGCGCGCCCGAGTCGGACGAGAAGGTTCGGGCGCTCGTCGGGCTCGCGCGCCTCTACTGGCAACTCGAACCCACGCGCGCCGCGCCGGTGCTGACGGAGGCGGTCGCGGCCGTCAACCGCGTGCCCGACATGGACCCGATGCGCCCCTTCATCACGCGCGCCATCGACGGGCGCAAGTTCAACATGTTCCTCCCCGGCTACACCTCGCCCGCCTTCAACCTTGAGGCGGTGCTGCGCGACGTGGGCGAGCGCGACTTCGAGGCGGCGCTCCTCGCCGCCCTCGGGCTCGACGACAAGCACCTCCGCGCGCTCTCGGTCATCGCCCTGGCGACCAAGTGTCTCGAAGCGGCGCCGAAGCCGTCGAAGCCGTCGAAGCCGCAGAAGCCCGCGCGGCGTCCGTAAGCAGTAGGGACGAAGTACAGCACCGCTCTCATCATGCTCGACATGCGCGGCGGCTTGTCTTGACACCCCTCGCGCGCGGCTCCTAAACTTCGCGGCATAGAGACGCCAGCGTTTCAAGCCGACGGGGAGAGGGACGAGAGAAGACAGGGGAGGGACGTGCTGAATCTTCCGAACGCACTGACTTTGTCGCGCATCTTCGTCGTGCCGCTGCTGGTCGTCGTGCTGCTCACGCCCTTCTCGGAGAACTGGTTCGGCGTCCAGCGCCACATTATTGGGGTCTTGCTCTTCCTCGGCGCCTCCTTCACGGACTTCCTCGACGGACGCATCGCGCGCCGCCGTCAACAGATTTCGCGTTTCGGCATCCTGCTCGACCCCATCGCCGACAAACTGCTCATCAGCGCCGCGCTCATCTCGCTCGTCGAGAACCGTCTGGCGCCCGCGTGGGCCGTCTGCATCATCGTCGGGCGCGAGTTCGCCGTCTCGGGCTTGAGGAGCGTGGCGGCGGCCGACGGCCTCGTCATCTCGGCCTCAAGGATGGGGAAGTTCAAGATGGCGGCGCAGGTTCTGGCCGTCGCACTGCTCATCGCTTCGAGCACGGGGGGCAGGCCGCCCGTCGCGAACTTCGGCGACGCCTTCCCGGCGATACAGTTCTGGACCGTGCCGGAGTTGCGCGACGCGCTCGGCCACCTCTTCGGCGCGGGCGCGGTGACGGGGACCGACTGGAAGGTGCTGCTCTACACGCTCGGGCGCGCGACGCTCTGGGTGGTGGTGCTGCTGGCCTGTCTCTCGATGTACGAATACTTCCGCGCCTTCTACCACGCCGCCGTCGGGCGCCCCGCCGCCGAGCCCGCGCCCCCACGCGCCCCACTCCCGCAGGCCGCGCGCACGACTTCCAACCGTTAAAAGAAGTAACCACGGAGACACAGCTTTAAGGATTTGAGAGCTCAAATCCTTAAAGCTGTGTCTCCGTGGTTAACTTTTACCCGAATTGCGTTACTGGACTTCGACCGCGTCGCCGGTGTGTATCTCCTGCGCGATGCGCGTGACGACGGCGGTCGCCGTGCGCCCCTCGACGCGGAGGATGACCAACTCGCCGACGACCTTGCGCGGGACGGCCGGGCGCGTACGCCTGACGGCGGGCGTCTTCACCGTCTCCTCGTACTTCGACCCGTTAACGTCCCTGACGCGCTGCGTCTGGTTGGAGAAGCCGCCGCCCTGGAACTCTTCGCTCTCGAACCCCCTGCGCGCGTTGGCCGCCTGTTCGTCGCCGTGGTTCACGAGCCTGCCGTGCCCCTCTGGGCGGTAGACCGTCAGGTAGTCGCCGACCTTCACGCCATCCTCCGCGCCCAGATCGACGAAGACCACGTCGTCGCGCGTGACTACCTCGCGGCCGTCGCGCGCGAGCACGAGCCGGCCGCTCTGTCTGCCCGAAGGCTCCGCGAAGCGGTCGAGCGCGGTCTCGGCGCGCGCATCGGGGGCGTCGCGGTCCTGCGCCGGCCGGAGCAGGTCGCCGACCAGGAGGTCGCCGCACGCCGTCCTCACCTCGGCCACCGAGACGCGGTCGCGCACGCGCACGACGCGCAGCCGCCCGACCTCCTGCGTGTAGACGCCGAGCGAGCCCTTCTTGAGCGAGAACTTCGAGCGGAACTGCCCGCGCGGCCTCACGACCGTGAACTCCTGCCCGGCGCGCACGCCCGCCTGCGCCCCCGCGTCGATGTAGACGAGGTTGCCTTCGGCGAAGATGCGGCGCTCGGCCTCCTGCTCGGCGCCGACGATCTGGCCGACGGCGGCCTGCGGGGTCTGCTCGATGAAGCCGCCGCACGCGAACTCGCTCGGGCGCGCGGCCGGCGCGGGCACGCGGTCCTCGGGGGCGACGAGCGTCGGCCTTTCGGCGGGAGTTTGCGGTCTCTGCGGCGCGGTACGCCGGCCGCCCGTCTGGGCGCTTGCCGCGGCGTGCGCGAAGGCGCAAAATAGAAGCAACAACAGAAGCACGAGCAGTTTGCGGACGGGAACCGGGTCGCAGCTACGCACGGGTAATCTCCTTGTGTGTTTGTGGCATCAAAGGTGCTCGTTAATGAGCGGGCCGCCTTGCCTGGAGTTCAAAAGGGACAGCGGGCGGGGCGTTTTTGAAAGAGGCGTGGGGCGGACTTCGCAAACCCCTTGTAAGGGGCGCCGCCTTGGCGGGCACTTTCCATCCTAGCGGCTCGCCCTCGGGAGCGTCAACAGGTTTGTTCAGAGGCGCGACGGCAGCCGTCCGCGCCGGGCGGCTACGGCGGCTTGCCTTTTCCCGAAGGCGTTGCTAGTATTCACGTTTTGCCGGAAGGCGCGGATTCTCTACCGTGGTACGCCGGTGTAGCTCAGGGGTAGAGCGGCAGTTTTGTAAACTGCGGGCCGGGGGTTCAAATCCCTCCACCGGCTTGTACGAGTTTTGACATCCGCAGGGGTGGTCGAGTGGTTAATGGCACCGGGCTGTAAACCCGGCCGGCGAAAGCCGTACGTAGGTTCGAATCCTACCCCCTGCACCATTACAACGTTGTGTTAGGAACGATGAACGATGAACTTGAGGCTTTCAGTTCATCGTTCATCGTTCCTACTTCAACGTTTCGGCGGGCGGGAGTAGCTCAGTTGGTAGAGCATCAGCCTTCCAAGCTGAGGGTCGCGAGTTCGAGCCTCGTCTCCCGCTCCAACATTCAGTCGATTGTGCGGGCGTTTGTTGCGCCCGAGTAGCTCAGGGGTAGAGCGCCTCCTTGGTAAGGAGGAGGTCACGGGTTCAAATCCCGTCTCGGGCTTAAAGCTAACCGCAGTACTCAACCCAAGGAAGAGGCAAGAGGGACATGGCGAAGGAGAAGTTTGACCGGTCGAAGCCGCACGTCAACATCGGGACGATCGGGCACGTGGACCACGGGAAGACCACGCTGACGGCGGCGATCACGAAGGTGTTGGCCAAGCACAACCCGAAGATCACGGTCCGCGCGTTCGACTCCATCGACAACGCGCCGGAGGAGAA
>DASVGG010000098.1:0-69969 GCA_036379655.1 Pyrinomonadaceae bacterium | reverse complement strand
AGCTTCCCGCCGGTGGCGTCGAGCAAGGTGCTGAGGAAGATGTCCAAGGTCCGCAGGGACCGGGTGCGCAGCTCCTCGGTGAGCGGCTTGATCCGGATGCCGATGAAGGGCGGCAGCGTTCCGGCAGCCGCGGCGGCCGCGACCTGCACCGCGGCGGAGGCCGCGTGGCCGTCCTCCTCCGCGTCCGGCCGGTTGCCGTAGCCGTCCTCGAAGTCGATGCGGAAGTCTTCGACGGGCTCGCGCCGCAGCTTCTCCAAAACGCGCGCGTAGACCTTGTGCGCGAGCCAGACGCCGGGGTGGTCCTTTCGGAATCCCTCCTCGTCCTGCTCCAACACGGCGCGCACCGAAGAGTCGTCGGCGACGGAGTCGGGCAGCTCTTCGTGACCGGGCAACTGAAGCGCGCGCGCGAAGACGGCGAAGTTCGGCCCGTAGGTCTCAAGCGCCCGCAGCGCGAGCGCGCCGAGCCGGGGCGTCGTGTCGGACTTGAACAGGTGCGCGCCGCCGTAGACCGTGTGCACCGGCTGACGCATGAAGGACTCGCCCGGGTAACGCGCGGCAAACTCGCGGTTGGCCTCACTCAGCCGAGCGGAAATCTCCCGCGTCGCTTCGGCTGTTAAAGTTGTTCTCATCGTCTCTCCTCGCTTCGCTAAGGCCCCGGCATTCTAACGCAGCGCGGCGGGCGGCGCGAACGGACTCAATCATTCTGTTGCCAAAAGCCACGACTTATGTTTTAAGTCTTCCCCATGCCTTCGCCCGACCTTTGCATCCGTGGACAGCGCGTCGTCACTCCCGACGGGGAAGGCCCGGCCTCGGTGCACGTGCGCGGCGGGCGCGTCGAAGAGGTCGCCGCGTTCGATGACGTGCCCGACGGCTCTCATGTAGTTGAAGTTGGAGAGGCCGTACTGCTGCCCGGCCTCGTGGACTCGCACGTGCACGTTAACGAGCCGGGGCGGACGCGTTGGGAGGGGTTCGCTTCGGCGACGAAGGCGGCGGCGGCGGGCGGCGTGACGACCATCGTCGATATGCCGCTCAACAGCGTCCCGCCGACGACCACGCCCGACGGCTTGCGAGAGAAGATTGAGGCGGCGCGGGGTCAGTGTCGCGTTGATGTTGGCTTCTGGGGCGGGCTCGTGCCGGGCAATCTCGGCCTGCTCGCCGCGATGCAAGAGGGCGGCGTCGTCGGTTTCAAGTGCTTCCTCATCGACTCCGGCGTGCAGGAGTTTCCGAACGTTAACGAGGGCGAGCTGCACGCGGCGATGTTCGAGTTGACGCGACTGGACGCGACGCTCATCGTGCACGCGGAGATGCCCGGCCCCGTGGAAGAGGCGTTCGCGTCCTGCTGCGCGGGCGAGGCCGCGGGCGACCCGCGCAAGTACGAGACGTTCCTGCGCTCACGCCCGCGCGCGGCCGAGGACGAGGCGGTCGCGTTGCTGCTGCGGCTCTGCCGCGAGACGGGCTGCCGCGTCCACGTCGTTCACCACTCTTCGGCCGACTCGCTGCCGCTGCTGCGCGAGGCGAAGACGGCCGCGCTCCCCTTCACCGCCGAGACGTGCCCGCACTATCTCACCTTCGCGGCCGAGGACGTGCCCGACGGCGCCACCGAGTTCAAGTGCTGCCCGCCCGTGCGCGAGCGCGAGAACCGCGAACAACTATGGAAGGCTCTGGCCGACGGCACCATCGACATGATCGTCTCGGACCACTCGCCCTGCCCGCCCGAGATGAAGCGGCGGCCCGAGGGCGACTTCATCAAGGCTTGGGGCGGCATCAGCTCGCTGCAATACAGGCTGCCCGTCGTGTGGACCGAGGCGCGGCGTCGCGGCCACGACCTCCGCGACCTCGCGCGCTGGCTCTCGCGTGAACCGGCGCGACTCGCCGGCCTCTTCGGCCGCAAGGGCGCCATCACGTCGGGACGCGACGCGGACTTTTGTATCTTCGACCCCGACGCGAAGACGCGCGTCACGGCCGAGACGAACCACCATCGGCACAAGCTCACGCCCTACGAAGGGCTTGAGTTCGACGGCGCGGTCGTCGCGACCTACCTGCGCGGCGAGAAGATTTACGAACACGGGAAGTTCACAGACGAGCCCACGGGACAACTTCTTCTGCGCGAGCCGCCGAAGAGAGAGCCGACCATCTGGGACGACGACTGGTAAAAATAATCGTATGACGCCTGAGTTCACGAACCTCGTAGACCTCGCCTCGGAGCGTCTGGGCGGCGCCGTGGTTTACGCCAACGACGACTTCTTCGCGCCGAAGGAGAATCTGTTGAAGGCGTCCGCGCCCGTCTGGCGCGAGGGCGCCTACACCGAGCGCGGGAAGTGGATGGACGGTTGGGAGTCGCGGCGACGACGAACGCCGGGCTTCGACTGGTGTCTCGTGCGCCTCGGCGCGCCGGGTCGCGTTCGCGGCGTCGTCGTGGACACGAGTTTCTTTCGCGGCAACTTCCCCGAGAGCTGTTCGCTCGAAGGCTGCGCGGCGCCGCCGAACGCGGACGTTGAAGCGTTGACGAGCGAGTCAATCGAGTGGGTCGAGCTGCTGCCCCAACGACCGCTGGCGGGCGACTCGCGGAACCCTTTCTACGTCACGTCGGGCGAGCGGGTCACGCACCTGCGTTTCAAGATATACCCGGACGGCGGCGTCGCGCGGCTGCGCGTCTACGGCGAGGTCGCGCCCGACTGGGAGTCAATCAGGCGCGCGGGCGGACTGGTGGACCTCGCGGCGGTCGAGAACGGCGCGCTCGTCGTCGCCACCAGCGACGAGTTCTTCGGCCACCGGCACAACCTCGTCATGCCCGGCCGCGCCCTGGACATGAGCGACGGCTGGGAGACGAAGCGACGACGCGGCCCCGGCCACGACTGGTGCGTCATCCAACTCGGCGCGCGCGGCACGATTAAAAGGGTCGAGGTGGACACGGCACACTTCAAAGGTAACTTCCCCGAGAGCTGCTCGCTCGAAGTTTGCGAGGGGCCGCTGCAACGTCTCGCGCCCGAAGAGTCGTATCTCAACTTCGCAGACTGGCGCGCGCTCCTGCCGCGCACGAAGTTGCAGGCGCACACGCGCCACTTCTACGAGGCCGAGCTGACGGACGCGGGCGCCGCGACGCACGCGCTCTTCCGCATCTACCCCGACGGCGGCATCAGCCGCCTGCGGCTCTACGGGAACCTCGCGGAAGATGCCTGACCTTAAAGACCTCGAAGGCCCCATCGGGAAACTGAACCGCCTGCCGGCGGAGGAGGCGCGGGCGGCGCTGCTGGCATGCTGCGGCTCGACGCGTTGGGCCGACGCGTTGGTGGCGCTCAGGCCGTTCTGGGACGTGGGGCAGTTGCTCAACATCGGCGGGCGCGTGTGGCGCGAGTTGCCGCGCGAGGACTGGCTCGAAGCCTTCCGCGCGCACCCGAAGATCGGCGAGTCGAAGGCCGAGAAGGAGACGGGCGCGGCGGCGCGCGCGTGGTCGGAGGGCGAGCAGGCGCGCGCGCGCGACGCTTCGGACGAGACGCGCGAGGCACTGATCGAAGCGAATAGAAAGTATGAGGAACACTTCGGCTTCATCTTCATCGTCTGCGCCACGGGCAAGACGGCGGACGAGATGCTCGCGCTCCTGCGCGGGCGCATCGACAACGACCCGGAGACGGAGCTGCGTGTCGCCGCCGCCGAGCAGTGGCGCATCACGGAGCTGCGTCTCAAGAAATTTCTGAACGTCAAATGAGCGGCATCACGACACACGTGCTCGACACCGCGCGCGGGCGCCCGGCGGCGGGCGTGCCCATCGCGCTCGAAGCTAAAGAGGAGAGCGGCTGGACGCTCGTCGGACGCGGCGCGACGGACGCGGACGGTCGCCTGCGCGACCTCGCCCCGCCGGACTTCCGTTTAGTTGAAGGCGAGTACCGGCTCACGTTCGACGCGGGCGCTTACTTCGAGGCGGCGGGCGCGGAAGGGTTCTACACGGAGGTGGTCGTGACCTTCGTCGTCCGCGACGCGGCGGCGCACTACCACGTGCCTCTGCTGCTGAGCCCTTACGGCTACTCCACCTATCGCGGGAGCTGAACCGAATGAGAATTTCACCGGAGTTGAGCGAGTGGCTGAACCTGCTCGCGCGCTGGTTCCACGTCTTCGCGGCCATCCTCTGGGTCGGCTCGACCTTCTACTTCACGTGGCTCGACGGGCGCTTCCAGGAAGAAGAGCGCGCGGCCAAAGAGGAGGGCGGCGAGCCCGAGGTGTGGATGGTGCACAGCGGCGGCTTCTACGTCGTCGGCAAGCGCAAGACGCCTTCGCTCAAGCGGCTCCACTGGTTCAAATGGGAGGCGGCCTCGACGTGGCTGAGCGGCATGGTGCTGCTGACGCTGCTCTACTACCACGGCGGCCTGATGGTGGACGCGTTCGTGCGCGACATCGGCGCGTGGACGGCGGGGGGTTTCGGCGTCGGGATGCTCGTCGTCGGGTGGGTCGTCTACGACCTGCTGGTGCGTTCGCCGCTGGGCCGCAACGAGAAGGCTTTCGCGGCCGTCGCCTACGCGCTGGTCGTCGGCGCCGCCTACCTCTCGATGCGCGTGCTGAGCGCGCGCGCGGCCTTCATCCACGTCGGCGCGACGATGGGCACCATCATGTTTCTCAACGTCTGGATGCGCATCCTGCCCGCGCAGCGACGCATGATCGCGGCCGTCAAAGAGGGCAACGCGCCCGACCCCAAGGAAGGCGCGAGCGCCAAGCTGCGCTCGAAGCACAACACCTTCATGGTCGTCCCCGTCGTCTTCACGATGATCAGCAACCACTACAACCTCGTCCTCGGCCACGAGTACAACTGGGTCATCCTCTCGGCGCTGGTTCTCGTCGGATGGGTCGCCGCGAAGTTCATCCGCCGCGCGTGAGGCGGCAGGTAAAGCGATTTCAAATTTGAAATCTCAAATCTCAAATCCTGAGCGCGTAGGGAGCGAGACGTGGGCGGAGTTCTGCGGGCGCGTGGACGCGGCGCTCGCGGAGTATGTGCGGACGGGGCGGGCGCGCGTGCGCTACAAGGGATGGTGCGTGACGCTGGATACGAACGTCGTGCCGGCGGGCGCGGCGGCGACGGTCGTGACGCGGATGCGCGCGCCGTTCGTCGGGCGCGGGCAGTTCCGCTTCAAGCTGCAAAGGCGCGACCTGCTCGACGCGCTCGCGCGGCGGCTGCGCATCCATTCGAGCGAGACCGGCCAGAGTGACTTCGACCGCGAGTTCGTCGTCCGCTCCGAGAACGACGCGGCCGTCCGGCGTCTGTTCGATTCACACGACATCCGCCGCCTCATACAGTCGCAGCCCTCCATCAATCTCGAAGCGCGCGGCGGCGACGGCCCCTTCGGCGCGAGCCTCCCCGCAGGGGTGGACGAACTCGTCCTGCGCGCGCCCGGCTTCGTCACCGACGCCGAACGCCTCCGCCGCCTCTTCGCCCTCTTCGCCCTCATCCTCGACCGCCTCTGCGCGACCGGCGCCGCCTGCGAAGACGAGCCCAACGTCACTCTCTAAGAGTTGAAATTTCAAACTTAAAATTTCAACTTCTCACCTGTACCAACTCGCAATCGTAAAGCGTTCGCCGCGTGTGACGGGCTCGACTTCATGCGTGGTCTCGGCGCGGAAGAGGACGAGGGCGCCGGCCTCGCCCGTCAGGCGCACGGGCGCGGGCGCGGCGCGCGGGTGGAAGACGAGCGAGCCGCCGCCGTATGTGTCCGGCCCCGGTTGTTCCGTCTGCGTGTTGAGGAAGATGACGGCGGAGACCTTGCGCGCCTCGCGCTCGGAGCGGAGCAGGCCGGTGTTGCCGTCCTGATGCGCGACGAAGAAGTCGCCCGTCAAGTAGCGCAGGAACTGCGGCTCCTCAAGCTCGCCGAGACTCAACCCGAAGTGCTCTTCGACGACGCGCGTGCGTGAGAGGAGAAGTCGCTTGATGATTTCTTCAACCTCAAGTGGCGGCGAGACGCGCGTCGTGCGACGCATGCGCTCGTCCACCGCGCCCGAGTCGCCACGGCCGTAGACGGTCGCGGGCGCGCCGCCCGACGCGCGCACCGCGTCGAACACTTCGGCGAGCGTCGAGGAATCGAGGAAGCCGCGCTCGATGAAAAGGTCGGGGTCGTTTGTCCGTTCACGCGTGCTCATTGAGCCCCGGAGCCGATGGGGTCGCCCGGCGGCGTGGGCGGCGGCGGCGTGCGCTTGCGCGGCGCGTCGGGGCGCGAGAGGAAGCGCACGATCTCCTCGTGGGTCAGGCGCAGGTGCGCGTCCGTCTCCCCGAGGCCGACGGGGCTGCTGGTCTGCAAGGTGTCGCTCACCATCAGCCAGCGCAAAGCCTCGTTGGCGACCCCGCGCACCTGCGGCGAGGCGCTGTCGTCGGCCGCGAGGTCGATCAGGCGCGTGACGACGAGGCTCTGCACGGCGCGCTGGACGGCCGCGTGATACGGGTCGCTCGGCACCGGCTCGCGCCACGTGCGCTTGAGGAGCGCCTCCAACACTTCGCCGAAGTTCGGGTTCGACTTGTCGAGCGAGTGGAACTGTATGAGGCGCGCGGCGCGGCGCGGCTCAAGCAGACGCGAGACGGCGAGGTCCGCCGCGATGACCGCCGCGTTGACGGGGTCGAAGGCGGGGTCGGTGCGCTTCGCGAACAACTCCTGCGTGCCGCCCTCGTAGCCGAAGGCGCGCGGCGGTATCAGACGGAGTATGCGCGGCGGCACGGCCAACTCCTCCGGCTTGAGCGTGTCGAGCACGGCCGCGAGCGCGTCGCGCTGGCGCGCGGCGGGCACGACGCGCTGCACCTCCTCGGGGCTCGCGTTGCCCCCCGGCGCCTTCACCGCGTAGCTGTAGTAGAGGCCGCCGATTGACTTGACCGCCGCCTGAAGCTGGTAGCGGTGATGCAGGTAGAGCGGCAGGAACTTCGCTTCGAGCAACGAGAGCGGCGTGCCCGCCGGCACGTTCGCCAGCCCAAACTCCGCCATCGCGATGCGCCGCACCTCCATCTCGTGGCGCAGCATCGCGACCGGGTCGGCGCCGTTGTCCCAGAGGTTCGCGAGCGGGTGCGCCGCGCCCGCCGGCCGCGAGTCCGCGTCCGAGATGAAGAGCATGCCCGACTTCACGCCCTCCGACAGGAACTTCTCCAACTCGGACCCCTCGTTCGCGCCCGCCGGGAACTGCGCGTAGGCGTAGGTGATGGCGAACTTGTCGTACGGGCCGATGCCGACGGCGTAGGCGTTGGTGAGGTCGAGCTTGCCGTTCGTTATCTCGACGAGCGGCGCCGGGTAGTCCATCACGGAGGCGCGGCCGTACGTGCTCGCGGCGAAGTTGTGCGCGAGCCCGAGCGTGTGCCCGACCTCGTGCGCCGAGAGCTGTCGGATGCGCGCGAGCGACATCCGCGCCGCGTCAACCGAAGGGTCGAGTTGCGCGAGGTACTCCGCGTCGTCGCCGCCCGCCGCGCCCAACTCGCAGACGGAGCCGGACGCGCCCGCGCCGTCGTCGAAGACTGGAATGAGCCCCGTCCCCAGCATGTAGTCCTGGCGTATGCGCAGAGAGCCGAGCGTAACGTTGCCCTTGATGATCTCGCCGGTGCGCGGGTCGGTGATGCTTGAGCCGTACGACCAGCCGCGCGAGGAGCGGTGCACCCAGTTGATCATGTTGTAGCGCGCGTCCATCGGGTCGGCGCCCGGCGGAAGAACTTTGACCTGGAAGGCGTCGCGGAAGCCCGCGGCCTCGAACGCCTGCGCCCACCACGACGCGCCTTCGACGAGCGCGCCGCGAATGGGCTCGGGCGCGCCTGGGTCCACGTAGTAGACGATGGGCTTCACGGCCTCGGAACGAGCGGCCTGCGGGTTCTTCTTATCAAGTCGGTGACGAACGATCCATCGCTTCTCGATGGGCTCGGTGAAGGGCGAGGCGTAGTCGTAGAACTCGACGGCGTTGACGCCGACGCGCGGGTCTAACTTACGCGGCTTGTAATTATTATCGGGCAGCTCGACGAGCGAATGGTGCTCGCGCACGGTGAGCGACTGCGGCGTGGGCACGGTGTCGCGCACGAGCGCGCCCGTCTGCCCGTCGGTCGTGAGGGTGAGCGTCGTCTCGACCTCCGTGTTCTTCGGGAAGGCTTTGGTGCGCGGCAGGTAGAGGGCGCTGCGCGACTCGTCGAGCCGGTACTGGCCTTGGTTCGACTCGCGCAGGCGGTCGGCCACGCCGTGCGCGTCGCGCAGGAAGAAGGCCGTGGCGTCCAAGAGCACGCGCGCGCCTTCCGTCGCCTCGACCTTGAAGCCCCAGATGACCGAGCGCGCGAACGACTCCTGCACGGCGCGGCGCTCGGCCGCGTCCGTGGTGATGGCGCGGTAGCGTTGCTGCGGCTCGACCAACAGCACCTTCGGGCCGACGCGCTCGAAGTAGACGATGCGCGTGTCGCCGAGTTGTCCACGGTCGAGCCCCAAAGGGTTCGAGCCGACGCCCGTCGGCAAAGAGACCTGATAGAGAAATTCGTTGTTGAAGCGCGAGACCTCAAGCAGAAGTTTTCCTCCCTCCGCGTCCCAGTAGAGGGGGAAGTAGCCGTCGAGCTTTTGCAGCCCGCGCGTCAGCTCCGCGAAGCTCTTGCGTCCCTGCCGCTCCTGCCGCTGCTCCTGCGCGGCCGCCGGCGCGAGCGAGAGGAGGATGAAGATAAAGAGTGAGATTGGGGTGTGTCGCATGGGGGTTTTCACCTGCGTTGTTGAGTGACGTTCTTGTAAACGACGCCGCCCTTCATGACGAAGACGACGCGGCGGACGGCCGTGATGTCTCTGAGCGGGTCGCCGTCGAGCGCGATGATGTCTGCCTCGAAGCCGGGCGCGATGGAGCCGATGCGGCCCGACAGGCCGAGCGCCTCCGCGCCGAGCGAGTTGGCCGAGACGAGCGCCGCCAACGGCTCGACGCCGCAGTCGCGCACGCGGTCGATGAACTCCTCCGCGTTGCGGCCGTGCGCGCCCGCGACGGCGTCCGTGCCGAAGACGACCTTCAAGCCCTTCGTCTTCGACGCGCGCCGCACGAGGTCGTGGTTGAGCGAGAGCACGCGCTCCATCGCCGCGAAGCCCTCTTCGGTGTAGCCGGGCGTGCCGAGATACCTCTCCCGGTTCGCCAGATAGTTCTCGATGACGAGCCCCGCCTGCGGGTCGAGGTAAGTCCCGCGTTCGGCCAACGCCCTGAGGTCTTCGTCCGTCGCCGACGTGCCGTGCTCGACCTGCGTGCAGCCCGCGTTCGCCGCGACGCGCACGGCCTCCTTGTACGCGTGGACGACCGTACGCAGCCCTTGACGACGCGCCTCGTCGCAGGCGGCGGTCAACTGTTCCGTGGATAGGGTCATCGCGCCGCCCTGCCGGATGCTTTGCGACGCGAAGATTTTTATCACGTCGGCGCCCGCCTCCTTCTGCCCGCGGACGAAGGCGCGTATCTCGTCGGGCGTGCCGGTCTTCTCGCCCTGCCCGAAGAGCGGCTCGACGGCCGTCAGGATGCGCGGGCCGGGGAGCGTGCCCCGCGCGATGGCGTCGCGCAGCGGAACGTCCGTCGGCGAGCCGACGCTCTGCACGGTCGTGAAGCCCGCCATCAAAGTCAGCCACGCGTTTGACGCGGAGCGATACGCGGCCTCCTGCGTCGTCTCTCCCGCCCCCGCGTTTTTGCCGTCACGGCCGAAGCTCCACGTGATGTGGACGTGCGCGTCGATCCATCCGGGCATGACGGTCAACCCGCGCAGGTCGTAGTCCAACGGCCCCGCCTTCGGGTCGATGGCAACGATCTTTGAGCCTTCAATGACGACGCGCGTGTTGCGTATCACCCGCCCGCGCCCGTCGAGCAGCACGTCGGCGGCGATGACGACGCGCGTCTTCGGCGCCGGGGTCTGCGCGTTAACGTTCCGCGCCGCGACGCGGAGGCCGAAGACGATGAAGACGCTGAGGATGAACCTCGTCAAACGCATCCGCTTCAATCCGCGATTCTTAAAGGGTCAGCGGCGACAGTCCGGCGGCGCGGAGTTGTGCGTTGACCGGCTCGACTTCCGCCGTCTTGAAGTTGTTCCAGAACGGCAGTGCTTCGCGGAGGCGACGCTGGAGGTCTGCGGCGGCTGCCGACGCCTGCGTCGTGGGCGCGGCGTCGGCCTGTTGCAGCACGCCGTAGAGTGTCGCGAGTTGTGCGTGGAGTTGATTGAAGTCGGGCGGCGCCGACGCCGCGCGCGCCGCCGAGCCCGGGCCGCCTTCGAACATGGCGGCCTTCTTGTCGAGCGCCGCGAGTGCTTCGTCGAGCGCGCCCGGGATGGCGCTCGCGCGCGAGCGCAGGCTCGTTATCTGCGCGCGCATCTGTTTGAGACTCGCGAGCACGTCGAAGGTCTTGGTCATCCCTTCGGCCGTCTGCGCGGAGAGCGCGAACTGTTGTTCGAGCCCGGCGCGCGCGGTCTTGACGCGCGGGTCCATCTCGATGCGGAGCGTGCGCGTGAATGTCTTGCCCTCGGCCGTCAGCTTCAGCGTGTAGTCGCCGGGGAGCACCGAGGGGCCGAGCGGGTAGCGCGGCGTGTCGCGGTAGATGGCGGAGATCGGGTATTCACGTCGCAGAGCCTTCGGCTCCGGATAATGCAAATCCCACACGAAGCGTTGCATGCCCGACGAAGCGGGCAGGACGCGCGGCGGGCGCACCCAGTAGGTCGGATGTTGCAGTTCCTTCTCGTCAACGAACTCGGGCTTGTCGTCGCCGCGGAAGCGGCGGACGAGTCGGCCCTCGCGGTCGGAGATTTCGAGGACGACGGGCGACGGCGAGTCCGTCTTCAGATAGTAGTTAATGATCGCGCCGTCGGGCGGGTTCTGTCCGGCGGGCTCTTCGGGCGGGAGCGGCGTGTCCGTGTTGACGTTGCGGCGGACGCGGTAGGCGGTCTGCGGCGCGAAGAGAAAGGCGTCCGAGGCGGCAACGTTCCCATCAATCTGCCGGAGCGGCGTGATGTCGTCGAGAATCCAGAAGGAGCGGCCGTGCGTGCCGACGACGATGTCGTCGCGGTGGACGACTAGGTCGCGGATGGAGGTCGCGGGCATGTTGAGCCGGAGCGGCCGCCAGTCGTCGCCGTCGTTGAACGAGACGTAGACGGCGCGCTCTGTTCCGGCAAACAGCAACCCCTTCCGCACGGGGTCTTCGCGCACGGCGTTGACGGGGTCGTTGGGGAGACCTTTGACAATCTCGGTCCACGTCTTCCCGCCGTCGTGCGTGCGGTAGACGTGCGGGCGCAGGTCGTCGAGGCGGAAGCGGTTGACGGCGACGTAGGCCGTCTGGTCGTCGAAGTGGCCGGCGTCGATGATGGAGACCTTGCTCCAAGAAGTCAGCGCGGGCGGCGTGATGTTCTTCCAACTCTTCCCGCCGTCGCGCGTGATGTGGATGAGGCCGTCGTCGGTGCCGACCCAGATGGTGTTCACGTCTTTGTTCGACGGCGCGACCGTGTAGATGACGCCGCGACGCGGCATCGTCGCCATGTCGGGCTTGGCGTAGACGCCGACGGACGCCGGCACGTCGTAAGTCTCGCGCGTCAAATCGGGACTGATGACATCCCAACTGTTCCCGCCGGTCGTCGTCTTAAACAAGACGTTGCCCGCGTAGTAGAGCACGCGCGGGTCAACGGGCGAGAAGAGGACGGGCGCGGTCCTTAAGAATCTGTACTTGCCGCTGCGGACGGCCTCGGGCGCGATGTTGACGACCTGGCCCGTCGTCTTGTCGAAGCGCGAGAGCTTGCCGCCGTAGACGAGGTTTGGGTTCAAGGGGTCGGCGGCGACGTAGCCATACTCTTCGGCGCCGACGGTGCGCCAGTCGCGGAAGGTGATGGCGCCGTTGTCGCCGCGACTCGTCGTCCCGACCGAGCCGCTCTCCTGCTGGCCGCCGTAGACCCAGTATGGAAACTGGTTGTCGGTCGAGACGTGATAGAACTGCGCGGTCGGCTGGTTGTACCAACTCGACCAGGTGCGCCCGCCGTTGACGGTGATGGTCGCGCCCTGGTCGGTCGCCATCAGGATGATTTGTGGATTCTCAGGGTTAATCCAGATTGTGTGATAGTCGTCGCCGCCGGGCGCGCCCTTCCACGCGTGGAAGGTCTTGCCGCCGTCGGCCGATTTGTACGACGCGATGCTGCCCGTGTAGACGACATCGGGGTCACGCGGGTCAACTTTCAGCTCGGCGAAGTCGCTCCCGCGCGCCCACACGCGCGCCTCGTCGGTGACTCTGCGCCACGACTCGCCCGCGTCGTCCGAGCGGTAGATGCCGCCCAGTTGCGGCGCGTCCACGGTGGCGTAGAGGCGGCGCGGCTCACTCGGCGCGACCGCGATGCCGATGCGCCCGAGCCCCTGCTCGAAGGTCGGCAAGCCCTTCGTCAACTGCCGCCAGGTCGTCCCGCCGTCGGTTGACTTGAAGAGGCCGCTCGCCGGCCCCTGCCACGCGCCGTTCTCCCAAGGCCCCTGCCGCGCCGCCCACAGCACCGCGTAGACCGTGCGCGAAGTCGTTGGGTCGAAGGCGAGCGCGATGGCGCCGGTGTTCTCATCTTTATAAAGAACCTTCTCGAACGTCTTTCCGCCGTCAATCGAACGATAGACGCCGCGCTCCTCGTTGGGGCCGTAGGGGTGGCCGAGCACCGCGACGAAGAGGCGTTCGGGGTCGCGCGGGTCAACGATGATCGAGCCGATCTGCTGCCCGTCTCTGAGTCCTAAGTGAGCCCACGTGCGACCGCCGTCCATTGATTTATAGATGCCGTCGCCGACCGAGAGGTCGGGTCGTTGCAAGCCTTCGCCGCTGCCGACGTAGACGGTGTCGGGGCGCGAGGGGGCGACGGCGAGCGCGCCGATGGAGCCCGTCGGCTGGTCATCAAAAATCGGCGTCCACGTGTGTCCGTAGTCGTCGGTCTTCCAGACGCCGCCGTTGTTGACGCCAATGTAGAAGACGTTGGGGCGGCCGGGGACGCCCGTCGCGCCGACGGTGCGGCCCGCGCGGAACGGCCCGATCATGCGCCAGCGCATCGACTGATAGAAACGCTCGTCGAACTGCCGCGCGTGGGCCGAGAGGGCGGCGAGGACGAGAAGCAAGGCCGGCAGGACGCGGCGCGTCAGGGTCACGTGTGCTCTCCTCTTCTTGAGCTGAGGCTTCGACGTTTTACTCGAACCCACGGGGCGGCATGTCCGCGCCGCGGCGCAGCCAGTTGTCGTCGGGGTAGCGGGCGCCGGCCTCGACGACGTGGAGCGTGTAGGCGTGGCGCGAGCGCGGGCTGCGGTTGGCGCGGCTCAGGTGCGGGAGCAGACCGTGGAGCAGGACGAGCGCGCCCTTCTTCACCTCAAGCGGCACGAGCCCTTCGGTCGGCCAGGGGGACGCGTCGTAAGTCTCGAAGCGCGTGCCGCCGCCCTCCGCGCGGAGGAAGCGCGACTTCAAACCCAGACGGTGCCCGCCCGCGAGCGCCCAGAGACAGCCGTTCTCTTGCGTCGCGTCTTCGAGCGCGAACCAGAGCCCCGTCACGGTCATGGGCTCCGTGTAGAGGAAGGTCGCGTCCTGGTGACACGTCACCTCGCCGCCGATGCGCGGCTGCTTGAAGATGTACATCGACTGCACGAGCAACGGGCGGGCATAGCCGAGCGACGCGACGAGCGACCCGAGTTCCTTCGTCCGCGAGAAACGGTCGAAGACGGGGTCGAGGTCGTGCAGGGCGTGGCCGATCTTGTTTATCGCCCGCGCCTTCTCTTTAACCAACCGACCCTCCGCGTCGAACGCGTCCTCCTCGAAGAAGAAGCGTACCTTGTCGCCCGATTCAAGAAAGTATTCGTCGCTCCGCCGCGCCTGCTCGCGCGTGGTGAAGATGGATATGTCCTCACCCGGCTCGAACGCTTCGACGAGTTCGTCCGCGCGCGCGCGCAGGCGGTCGCACTCCGACGCCGCGACGAAATCTTCCAGCACGAGGAAGCCGTCGCGCTCGTAGTTCGAGAGTTGTTCGGGCGTGAGCATTAACTAATTTGAGAATTCAAATTTCAAATTAACCCTATCTCCCGCGCGACGCGTTCTGGACGAAGGCGGCGGCGTCGCGCTTGAGCTGCGCGAGCGAGGTCTGGTCGATGTACATCATGTGGCCGGCCTCGTAGAAGGTGCTGGTGACGTTACCGCGCAGGGAAGGGTCGAGCGCCATGTGGCGCAGCGTGTAGTCGGCGGCGAAGTAGGGCGTCGCGAGGTCGTAGTAGCCCGAGGCGACGAAGAGCTTCATGTATGGGTTCTTGGCGAAGGCGCTGCGGAGCGCCTCGGCCGTGTCGGCGTAGCCGTTATCGACGCCCCAGTCCCAGCGGCCGATGCCGCCGCCGAGGATGTAGTATTCGAGGTCGGAACGGAAGTTCAACTCGGAGCGCACGTACTGGTTGAAGGTCGCCGTGTAGGGCGGGCGGATGGCGGCCATGCTCGGGTCGAAGTCGGGCCGCTCCGAGGCGGCCGATTCGTCGATGCCCTTGAAGCGGCCGTCGAGGCGGCCGACGGTGCGCCGCTGGTCGCGCAAGAGTTCCTTGTCGAAGCGTTGAATCTCGATGCGGAGGTCGCTGTTGTCGATGAAGGTCTTGCTCAGGCCCGTGTAACGATTGAGCCGGTCGATGACCTCCTGCCGTTCGGCGGGCGTGAGCCGGTCGCCTTTCGCCAAAGCGACCGTGTAGTCGGTCGCGGCCCAACGCTCGACCTCGTCGAGGAAGCGGCGCAGGTCCATTGACTGCACGTCCGAGGGCAGACGCTTGTGATACCAGGCGATGGCCGAGTAGGTCGGGAGGAAGAGGACGTAGGGCAGATCGTTCCCCCTCGCGAAACGCGTCGTCTGGAAGTTCATGATCGTCGAGACGAGCATGACGCCGTTGAAGGCGATGCCGCGCTCGACGAGGTAGCCGGAGAGCCCGGCGGCGCGCGTCGTGCCGTAACTTTCGCCGACGAGGAAGAGCGGCGAAGTCCAGCGACTGTTCTTGACGAGGTAGAGGCGTATGAACTCGCCGACCGACTGGATGTCGCCCTGAAGTCCGAAGAAGCGACTCGCGAGGTCGGGCCGCGCGGCGCGGCTGTAGCCCGTGCCGACCGGGTCGATGAAGACGAGGTCGGTGAAGTCGAGCCACGTCTGCTCGTTGTCCACGAGTTGGAAGGGCGGCGGCGGCATCGCGCCGTCGGGCATCATCTGCACGCGGCGTGGGCCGAGCGCGCCGAGGTGGAGCCAGACCGAAGAGGAACCGGGGCCGCCGTTGAAGGAGAACATCAGGGGCCGCTGCGCCGGGTTGCTCACGCCGTCGAGCGTGTAGGCCATGTAGAAGATGCGCGCCTCGGTCTCGCCCGTGGCGGACTTGAGCGGCATGACGCCCGTCGTCACCGTGTAGCGCAGCGTGCGCGAGCCGACACGTATCTCGTGGCGCGTGACGGAGGGCGGGCCGTCCGTCATCGCCGCGTCGCGCTCGCCGGGCGTGGGGGTCGGCGTCGCACGCACCGTGCCCTGCGGTGTGGCGGCGAGACCGGGCGGCGTCGCGGTCGGCGTCTGCGTCGCGGTCGGCTGCGGCGTGGTGGCCGGCGTCTGCGCCGGTGCGGCCTCCTGCGGCGGCGGCGTCTGGGCCGTAGCCGGCGCGGTGGCCGAGAGGCAGAGCGTGAAGAGGAGCGCGAGCTTCAGTGTAGAGCTTACCCTCGTGCGACGGTCGTGCGCGTGGCCTCGCATCTGTGCGTGTTGTCCTCCGGTCGGAATGGTCGTTAAGGTTAAGTCGCGGACTGGGTCGCTGTCAAAACGTTTGCGGGCGGTAAAAGTTTCAGAGGCGGACGGCGTCGCGCCGGCCGTGCAGGTATTGGAGCCAGAGCAGCCGCGCGGCGACGGCGCGCAAGGGGCGCCACGCTTCGGCGAGCGCGTCCAACTCGGCGGCCGTCGGGCGCGCGGGCAGACGCTTGACCCTCTGCGCGGCGAGTTGAAGCGCGAGGTCGCCCGCGGGCCACGCGTCGGGTCGCAGGAGCGCGCGCAGCAAGTAAATCTCGGCCGTCCAGGCGCCGACGCCCTTGAGCTTCATCAGTTCGGCGCGCGCGTCGTCGTCGCCGAGCGACCCGAGTTTCTTCAAGTTCAGTTCTCCGTCGATGACGGCACGCGCGAGGAGGCGGCAGTAGAGCGCCTTCTGACGGCTGAAGCCGAAGGCGCGGAGCCGCGCGTCGTCGAAGGCGAGGAAGTTCTCCGGCGTGACGGGCGAGGCCGCCGCGCGCAAACGCTCGAAGGCCGCGAGCGCGGAGGCGAGCGAGACCTGCTGTTCGAGTATCGTGAGGACGAGTGTCGCGAAGCCCTCCTCGCGCTCCCACACCGGCGGCACGCCGTACGCGCGCGCGACCTGCGCGAGGTCCGAGTCAACTTTCGACAGTTCCCTCACCCCACGCGCGAGCGACGACCGCGTCAACCTCTTCGGCGCGACTCTCTTCGGCGGCATGCGCGCGAGCTTACCATTAAGAGCCGCCGGCGTTCAGCATTCGGCGTCCGGCTTAAAAAATCTTGCGCGCATCGCGCGGGCGTTGCACAATCTGGCGCCCTGATGAGAACCCCACGCGCAATCCTGAGTCTGCTGTTCCTATCCCTCGCGCTCGTGCCGGCGCGCGCAGAGCAGTTGCCGGTGCGCACGTACACCACGGCCGACGGGCTCGCGCGCGACCACGTGTTGCGCATCGTGCAGGACTCGCGCGGCTTCATCTGGTTCTGCACCATCGAGGGGCTGTCGCGCTTCGACGGCTACGGGTTCACCAACTACGGGACGGCGCGCGGGCTGCCGAACCGCATCGTCAGCGACCTCGTCGAGACGCGCGGCGGCACCTACTTCGTCGCGACCGACAGCGGCTTCGCGCTCTTCGACCCCGACGCGCTCACGCGACGCGACGCGGAGGGGCGGCCCGCGCTCGGACGCCTCTTCACCGTCATCCCCTTCCCCGAAGGCTCGCGCGCGAAGGAGGCTTATATCGCGTACGAGGACGCCGAAGGACAGGTCTGGTGCGGCACGGACCACGGGCTCTTCAGACTTGCGGGCGGGCCGGGCGCGTGGCGGCTTGAGCCGGTCTGGTTCCTGCCGGGCGATGCGGAGACGGACAGCGACCTCGTGGTGAGGATGGTTGGCGACACGCGCGGGACGCTGTGGGTCATGACGCCGGCCGGCGTCGTCAGGCGCGACGCCTCGGGGCGCGTCACGCTCTTCACGAAGCACGACGGCCTCTCGGTCAACGCCACGCGCGCGGTCGTCATCGACGTGCGCGGACACCTGTGGGTCGGCACGGCCAACGGGCTCTGCGAGTTCGAGTCGGCCCCGGCCGAGGGGCCGCTGAAGCTCCTGCGTGTCTACAGCAAGGAGGACGGACTGCCGGGCGTTAACGTCACTTCCCTCACGTTGACCGACGAGGGAGAGTTGTGGGTGGGGCTCCACGGCGGGCTCGCGCGCTTCGCCCCGCGCGAGGGCGGCGGGCCGCGGTTCGTCGCCTACACGCCGGCCGAGGGGCTGAACGACCCGATAGTCGTGGCGCTGCACGTGGACGACGCGGGCAACCTCTGGGCCGGGTCGGAGAGCGGCGGCGCGATGAAGATCGCGCGCAGCGGCATCCTGAGTTACGGCCCCGCCGACGGGCTCAAGCACCCGCGCATCGGCGCCTTCATCCGCGACGACGCGGACCGCTTCTTCGTCATGTCGGGCGCGGAGGGCGCCGTCGTCTTCAGCCGCCCCGCCGGGCGCGGGTTAGAGGAGACGAGCATCCCGCTGCCGCCGGGCGTCAACATGCCCTGGGGCTGGTACCAGTTGACGGTCAAAGATCGAGAGGGCGACTGGTGGGTGCCGGCCTCGGCGGGCGTGCGCCGTTACGACTCGGGCTTTCGACTTAAACGCATCCACGAAGGTGTCGAAGGCCCGTGCCCCGACTACGTCTTCCGCGCGTTCGAGGACTCGCGCGGCGACCTCTGGTTCGGCTCGTTGGGCCACCGCGACTGCGTCCTCTCGCGTTGGGAGCGCGCGACGGGTCGCTTCGTGCGTTACTCGCCCGCCGACGGCATGACCGTGACGGCGCCGACCGCCTTCGCGGAGGATGGGGCGGGCAACCTCTGGATCGGCCTCTACAACGGAGGCATCGTGCGCCGCCGCGACGGACGCTTCGAGCACTTCACGAAGGCCGACGGCGGACCCGACGCCTTCGTGCGCGGGCTCTTCCTCGACCGCCAGCAACGACTCTGGGTCGGGACTTCGGGCGACGGCGTGGCGCGCATCGACGACCCCACGGCCGAGCGCCCGCGCTTCAAGTTCTACACGACGCGCGAAGGGCTCGCGAGCGACCAGGTGACGTGCGTCACCGAAGACCCGTCCGGGCTCATCTACCTCGGCACGGGGCGCGGCCTCGACCGCCTCGACGTTGAGACCGGCCGCGTCAGGCACTACACGGCGGCCGACGGGCTCGCGTCGAACTTCGTCAACGTCTGCGCGACCGACGGCGAAGGCTCGGTCTGGGTGGGGACGCTGCGCGGTCTCTCGCGCCTCACGTCGCCGCCCGCGCGGCCACGACGCGCGCCGCCCGTCCTCGTCACGTCGCTGCGCGTCGGCGGCGAGCCGTTCCCCGTCTCTGAGATAGGGACGCGCGAGGTGTCTGGGCTGACGCTCGAAGCGGGGCGCAACCAGTTGCAGGTGGACTTCGTCGGGCTCGACTACGGCGCCGGTCACGTGCTGCGCTACCAGTACAAGCTCGAAGGCGCGGACGCCGACTGGAGCGCGCCGACCGTGCAGCGCTCGGTCAACTACGCGAACCTCGCGCCCGGCTCGTACCGCTTCCTCGTGCGCGCGCTCGACGCCGACGGAGCGGCGAGCCCGCAACCGGCCGCCGTCTCGTTCCGCGCGCTGCCGCCCTTCTGGCGTCGTTGGTGGTTCGTGCTCTCGGCGGCGCTCGTTGTCTGCGCCATTGCGTTCGGCGTCGAGAGGATGTTCGCGTCGCGGCGGCGCGAGCGCGTGCGCGCAGAGGCGGCGCTGCGCCGCTCGAAGGAGGAACGACTCGCTGAACTCGAACGCGTGCGCAAGCGCATCGCCACCGACCTGCACGACGACATCGGCTCGTCGTTGACACAGATAGCTGTACTGAGTGAAGTCGCGCGGCGCGGGCCGGGTGCGGGCGCGGAGCAGCTCGCGCAGATCAGCGCCGTCTCGAACGAGTTGGTCGAGTCGATGAGCGACATCGTCTGGGCCATCAATCCGAAGAAGGACCGTCTGTCGGATTTGACGCAGCGCATGCGCCGCTTCGCGAGCGACGTGTTCACGGCGCGCGGCGTGGCGATACGTTTCGAAGGCCCCGCCGCGTCCGACGCGGAGGGCGACGTGCGGCTCGGCGCGGACCTGCGGCGCGAGGTCTTTCTCATCTTCAAGGAGAGCGTCAACAACGCCGTCAAGCACTCGGGCGCCACGCGCGCGGAGGTCGAGTTCCGGCTCGAAGGCAACGAGCTGCTGCTGCGCGTCGCGGACGACGGCCGGGGCTTCGACGCGAGCGGCGCGGGCCGCTCGGGCGAGTACGAGCGGACGATAGGCGGCGCGGGCGGCAACGGCCTCTACAGCCTCTGCAAACGCGCGCGCGAGTTGGGCGGCGAGTACGAAGTCCGCTCCGCGCCCGGCGCGGGCACGACCGTCTCGCTCCGCCTCCCCGTCGGGCGCCCGCGCGAAGGGGACGGCGGCAGCCACTACCCAAACGGGCGGTGACCGGGCAGACGGCGTGCTTTAAAGTTTCACACCGAAGGGACCCGCCACGCGGAATAAAAACAGATGAAGGACGCAGACGAAAGGGACGCGCGCGCCGTCATCCGCACGGCCATCGTCGAAGACCGGCGCGACATACGCGAGGGGCTGGCCGTGCTCGTCAACGGCACGCCCGGCTACGCCTGCACGGGCAGCTACGGCTCGATGGAGGAGGCGCTGTCGAAGATCGCGCGCGAGCTGCCGGAGGTCGTCCTCTGCGACATCGGCCTGCCCGGCATGGACGGCATCGAAGGGATACGTGTACTGAAAGAACGTCATCCCGCGCTCCAACTCCTGATGCTCACCGTCTACGACGACGACGAGCGCATCTTCGACGCGCTCTGCGCCGGGGCGACCGGCTACCTCCTGAAGCGGACGCCGCCCGCGCGCCTGCTGGAAGCACTGCGCGAGGCCGTCACGGGCGGCGCGCCGATGTCGCCCGAGGTCGCCGCGCGCGTCATCAAACTCTTCCGCGAGATACGACCGCCCGAGCGCCCCGACTGCGACCTCACCCCGCACGAGACGCGGCTCCTCAAACTCATCGTCGAAGGGCACAACTACACGACGGCCGCCGACGCGCTCGGCGTCAGCTACAACACCGTCAAGTTCCACATGCGCCACGTCTACGAAAAGCTCCAGGTCCACTCCAAGTCCGAGGCCGTCGCCCGCGCGCTGCGCGACCGACTCGTGTAAGGAACGATGAACGACGAACGCTGAACGCTGAACTGAAACCCGTTGTCTTTAGTTCAGCGTTCATCGTTCAGCGTTCATTGTTTTTTCCCACCCGTGTGGGCGGTGACCGCGCACGCCCTTCTCCGTTAGCCTCACGCCGCTCGCGAAACGGTCGCGGGCAAACGGACCCCAAACCTACACTCACGACTGGAGGAAAAACGATGAGAGAGAAGAGCAGGCTTTCGAAGGCGAAGTGGTTGGCGCTGGCGGCGTTGCTGGCGGCCGTGGTCGGGGCGGGCGCGACGGCGAAGTGGGCGCGCGTCGCGCAGGCGGCGCCGAACTACCCGGGGCCGCAGGAGTGCAACAACGAGTACAGCGACAAGACGCTCGCGGGCTGCTTCGGCTGGCAATCGACGGCCTTCGTCGGCTACTCGACCACGCAGGCGACCGCCGCCATCGGGCTGATGCACCTCGACGGCGCGGGCAATCTCACGGGCTGGTACTCGGGCAGCTACCTCGGCAGCGCCACCGTCCGCAACTACACGGGCTCCTACTGGGTCAACCCGAACGGCACCGGCCACCTGCGTTTCGCGGACATCCCCGGCGGCGCCATCCACGAATACGACTTCGTCATCGTCAACAGGGGCAACGAGGTGCTGATGTCGAGCACGCTCAACGACGGCACCATCCAGAACGTCGAGATGAAGCGACAGTGAGGCCGACGACACAGGCAAGGTCACGCTCTTGTACCCCGGCGCGATGATCGGGGAGTGATAAGGCAATAGGCAGTAGAAAAAGAGGCGGCGCGTCTCAGTCTTTAGACCGGGCGCGCCGCTTTGTCTTCCGACTGGCTACTGACTACTGTCTACTGTCTACTTTTCTTTCTCTTCTTCCCCCCTCTTCCGCCTCCGCGCGGAGGCCGAGGCGCATGACGCGCGTTGGGCGTGATGAGGTTGTCGAGCGCGATTGTCGGCAGTCTGGAAAAACTCCTTCAGCGCCGCAGGCCCCTCGCGATCTGCGCGTTGCCTTCGATGATGCGCGTGGTCGTCGCCTCGTCCGGGTCCATCGACCAGTTGCCGGCCTCGAACGTGCCGCCGAGGATGACGCCGTCGGCGCGCGGGAACATGTAGAGCGAGTTGGCGAGGTAGCCGTAGTCGAGTTCGGCCTGCGGCAGCAGCACCTCGATCTGTCCGCGCATCGACGCGAGCCCCTGGTCGCCGAAGAGTGCGCGCGCGCCCAGGCCCGTGCAGTTGAAGATGACGCGCTCGGGGAGTTGAGCCACCTCGTCGCGCGTCTTCAACTCCTTCACGACGAGTTTGCCGCCCGCCGCGTAGAAGTCGCGCAGCAGCGCGCGCAGGTAGGTCTGCGGCTCGATCATCAGCGAAGTGAAACGCCGGACGTAGGGGTAACCGAAGTGTGGGCGCACGTCCGAATAGCGGCGAACCTCCGGGTAGAGTTCCGGGCCGCCCGCGAACTCGAAGTTGGACGCATCCGGCTCGGTGCGCAACATGTATGTCTCCATCCAGCGCACGCCGTACTCCGCGCCGACGTAGGACTGGAACTCGCGGTGCGCGAGGCGGCACGCGAGCCCGTAGCGTTCGACGAACGTGGCGTTGACCCTGTGCGGGTCGTAGACGTGCGTCGGATACCACAGCGCCCCCGCGACGTTCGAGGTGGTCTCGGGCGGCAGTTCCTTCGTGTAGATGGTCACACTCTTGCCGCGCCGCTGGAGCGTGCGCGCCGTCGAGAGCCCGACGACGCCGCAGCCGACGACCGCGACCGCCTTGTCTTCAAGGTTGCGCGCCTGCTCGGCGGCCAGCAGCGCCACGCCCCACGAGAGCGACACGCCCCCGCCGCCGTGGCCGTAGTTGTGCACGACGACCTTCTCGCCCAGACGCTCGTTGGTGAGCACGAAGCCCTCGGCGCGATAGGGACGCAGGCCCACGACCGTGCGGATGCGTCGGTCGCGCGCGACCTTGAGCGCCGGCAGACGGCGGGGCGGCTCCTCCTGCGGCGCGGCGAGCGCGGCGGGGCCGCGTGCGAGGCTCGCATACGCGCCGGCCGCGAGCGCGGACGCGAGAAAGCTCCTGCGGTCAGTCCTTGAAAGTTTGTTCATGCGCCCCGGAGTTTATAGAAACAGCGCGCGGTTGCGAAGAGAATTTTTTGGATAACGTCGCGGACAACCAGGTTGGAACCGCTATATCCCGGCGGCCGTCTCGATCATGCCGCGCAAGCTCACTTGGCCGGTGTAGTTGCCGAAGAGGACGCGGCCGGGCTCGGCGCACCATGTCTCGCGCGCGGTGCGCCAGACGTTGGGGAGCGCCGTCGAGTATTGCGGGATGGCGCGGCGCCAGCGGTTGATGATTAGCTCGGACGGCTCGCCCTTGATGCCGAGCAGCCCTTCCAGCTCTTCCGCGACGGCCCGCCGAATCTCTTCGTCCGGTGCGTCGATCCAACCGGGCTGCGACGTGCCGCCGAAGAGGATTGTGAATGACGCATACCGCGACTCGTCGAAGACGCGCCCCTCGAAGGCCGACGAGTTGAAGAGAACGCCCAGAGACTTGCGCCCCTCGCGCGGCGGCGCGAGCACGCCGACGCCCTTCACGGGCCGCGTGAACGTGGCCGTCGGCACGAAGGCCGTCACCGAAACGATGGGCGTGTAGCGCACCTCTTCGAGCGCGGCGCTCAACCGAGGCGCCGTCTCGCCGAGCAGTCGCGCCGTGACGTAAGCGGGCGTGGCAAGAATGACGTTCGGCGCGTCGGGCAACTCCGTCACGGCCTCGCCCCTGCGAAACCGCGCGCCGAGACGCTCCGACAACCTCTGCTGCAAACGCTCGGTCACGTCGCCCATGCCGTGCAGCGGCGCGACCATGCGCTTGCGCTGCTTCGGCTCGCCCTTCTTCTCTTCGGCTTCTTTAGGTTGACGTTTGAAAGCCTTGCCGACGAGCGTCCCCAAAAGCGTCGCGCCGGGCGCGAGCGAGAGTTCGGGGAAGGCCGCGACGACGCCGAGGTCCGACGGCCGCACGCCGTAGATGCCCTGCACGAAGGGCGAGAGCAGATACTCGACCGCGCCGTCGCCGAGATGACGGCGACCCCAGCCTTCGAGGTCCTGTTCGTCGATGTGGTTGACGGCGCGCGTGAAGGCCGCGCGCCGCGCCGCGCCGATGGTCTCGCCGACGGTCAACGGGAACTTGCGCGGGCGCCCGCCGCGAACGATGAAGCGCGCGCGCGAGTCCCTGCGTATCTCGGCCAGCTCGACGCCCAACTCTTCGCAGAAGCGGACGACGCCGGGCGTGGCTAAGAGCGAATGGGCCGCCGCCTCCGCGATGCCGTACGGAGTTCTCTTAGTCTGGATGAGCCCGCCCGCGCGCGCCCTCTCTTCGATGAGAGTGACGCGGTATCCCTTCCCGTCGAGCGCGTGGGCGGCGAGCAGTCCGGAGATGCCTGCGCCGACCACCGTCACCTCACGTTCCGCCTTGTCGATTGTGCCTAACATGACTGCCTTGCCTTTCAAACTCCCGCGCCCTTCAGGATGTCGCGGAGGACGGCGGCAAACTCGGGGTCGCCGTTGAAGGTGCGCGCGCGGTAGTAGTGCGTGATGCCCTCTTTGCGCGCCTCCGCGGCGTAGAGCTGGTCCAGCTCGAAGAGGGTCTCGATGTGGTCGCTGACGAAGCTGACGGGCGCGACGACGACGCGGCGGATGCCTTCGGACGCCAGGCGCTTCAACTCGTCTTCGAGGTACGGCTGGAGCCACGGCATCTTGCCGTTGCGCGACTGGTAACAGAGCGACCACGGGTGACTTAAGTCCCGCGTGATTGCTTCGACGGTGCGCCGCACGTCTTCGGGATACGTGTCGCCGCGCTCGACGATCTTGAGCGGCAGCGAGTGGGCCGAGAAGAGGATGTGGATGGGGTCGTTGCCGCTGTCGCCCCTCTCCGCCTCCGCGCGCGCGACCGTCTCGTCCACGGTGCGGCGCAGCAGCGCGGCGTAGGCCGGCTCGTCGGGCCAGTGCCGGACTTCGTGCTTGAGCGGCGCCCAGCCGATGCGCGCGAGCGCGGCCTCCGCCTCCGCGAGGCACGTCCCCGTCGTCGTCGTCGAGAAGTGCGGAAACAGCGGCAGCAGCACGAGACGTTGCGCGCCCCAGTCCTTCAAACTCTTCAGCGCCGTCTCGATGGACGGCTCGGCGCTACGCATGCCGACCTCGACGCGCACGTCTTCGCCGCCCGCGCGTCCGCCGCCGCAGTTCGCGTCCGTCTTTAACAGTTTGCGTAAGCCTTCGGCCTGCGCCTCGGTCCACATCAACTGTGGCGAGCCGCCGCCGATGGAGCGATAACTCTCGACCGACGAAGGCCCCTTCACCTGCGCGATGCCGAAGGCCAACGCCTGCCGCAGAGGCGTCGGGACGCCGACGAGCACCGCCGGGTTTGAGAAGAGGCGATACAGGAACGGCTTCACGTCGCGCAGCGTCCAAGGCCCGCCGAAGTTGAGTAGTGCGATTCCGGTCTTCATGTCCCTTTGTCCTAAACGGTTCTGCTGAACTGGTGCGAGTTGTCGGTCTTGCGCGCGAGGCGCGCGTCGAAGGCCATGCAGATGTTGCGGAGGAAAGCTTTGCCGTCCGGCGTTATCTCGCAGCGGCTCCTGCGCAGGCGGACGAGGCCGTCGAGCCGTGGCTCGATGAGCTTCGCGGCGACCGTGTCGAGATAGGGAACGTACTCGGCCGCGTCCGACCAGTCGGTCGCCAACCTCGTCATCAAATTCAGGATGTGCCGGCGCAGGATCAGGTCCTCCGTGTCGAGCACGTGGCCGCGAAAGATGGGCAGCTCGCCTGCCTCGACTCGCGCGGCGTACTTCTCGACGACCTTCTCGTTCTGCGCGAAGGCCGTCCAGGAGTCGCCGATGGAGGAGACGCCGAGGCCGAAGAGCGGCGCGACGTGGCGCGAGGTGTAGCCCATGAAGTTGCGGTGAAGTTTGCCTTCGCGCGCGGCATCGCGGAGCGAATCGGTACGCAGCGCGAAGTGGTCCATGCCGATCTCACAGTATCCCGCCTCTTCGAGCATCGCGCGGCCCAACTCGTAGAGCGCGCGCTTCTCGTCGCCGCGCGGCAGGTCGTCTTCGGTGAAGTGGCGCTGCCCCGGCTTGAACCACGGCACGTGCGCGTAGGCGTAGAAGGCGATGCGGTCGGGGCGGTGTTGGCGCACCACGTCAATCGTCTGCTCGACGCTCGCGCGCGTCTGGAAGGGCAGGCCGTAGATGAGGTCGTAGTTGATGCTGGTGAAGCCGAGCCGCCGCGCCTCTTCGGTGACGGCGCGCACCTGCTCTTCGGACTGCACGCGGTTGACGGCCTGCTGCACGCGCGGGTCGAAGTCCTGTATGCCTAAACTCAAACGCCGAAAGCCGAGCCGCGCGAGCGTCTCAAGGTGCTCGGTCGTCGTGACGCGCGGGTCGGACTCGATGGAGAACTCTGCGCCGGGCGTGCGCTCGACGTGCATGAGGATGGCGCTGATAAGTTCGTCCAGTTCAGACGGCGAGAGGTAGGTCGGCGTGCCGCCGCCGAAGTGCATCTCGGAGAGCGGAATCTTCTTCTCGCGGCCGAGCAGGCGGCGGTACAGCTCCCACTCCTTGAGGACGGTCTTCACGTATGGCAATCCGACCGCGCTGTTCTGAGTGATGCGCGAGTTGCAGCCGCAGTACGTGCAGAGCGAGCGGCAGAACGGAATGTGAACGTAGACGGCCGCGCCCTCGCCCAACGCCTCGGCCTCGTCGAGCCCCGCGCCGAGGCTCTCGACCCACTCACGGGCCGTCGGATTGCGGTCCCAGTAGAGCACCGTCGGATAGCTCGTGTAACGCGGCCCCGGCACGTCGTACTTCTTCAAAAGCTCGGTCGCTGTGGCGATCATCTTTTCTCTTTTCGGGTCTCCCCGAACCCCCTTCAAATCCTCTGGTAATTTCCCCCGGGGCCTGCGGAATAATTCCCACGGCCCGCGCCCTCAGACTCTCTTTTTCAACCCGCGAACCCTGGCGGCAAGTCGCGAACCGCGCCTTTTTCTGGCTGTTTTCAACTCTTTTTCAACTTCAGCCTCTACGCGGCCGGCGTCCCCGCAACCGCCTGCGCTTACGAGTTGCAACGGCCGTGCCCGCGTGTGACGCGCGTCACCGAGCCCCCGTGACGCGCGTCACGCGCGGCGCTGTGACTTAAGTCATAGCGGCCGGCGCGGCGCGGCCTTAGAGTGCGTGGACAGAAGGAGGAAGTTTTTGAGATGACATTTAACACGACGAAGACGGTGAGGGAATTGGCGCTCGAAGTGCCCAACGCGACGCGGGTCTTTGAGAGGCTGAGAATCGACTACTGCTGCGGCGGCGGCCGCAACATCGCGGAGGCGTGCCAGTCAGTCGGCGTGCGTCTCGACGAACTCTCGCGCCTGCTCGACGAGGCGGGTGCCGCGCGCGACGACGCACAGGACTTCGCGGCGGGACCGCTCTCCGACCTCATCCGCCACATACTCGACACGCACCACGTCTACACGCGCGAAGAGTCCGCGCGCATACACGCGCTCCTTGAGAAGGTCTGCGGAAAGCACGGCGGGAACCATCCAGAGTTAATGGAGGTCCGCGACCTCTTCATCAAACTCGACGCGGACCTCCAGCCGCACCTCTTGAAAGAGGAGCAGATTCTCTTCCCCTACATCCTCCGCCTCGAAGCGGCGCGCGCGGCCGGCGGCGTGCCGCCCTTCGCGCCCTTCGGGACGGTGAACAACCCTGTCCGGATGATGATGTTCGAGCACGACACGGCCGGCGACCTCCTGCGCGAGTTACGCGCCGCCGCGCGCGATTTCCGCGTCCCCGACGACGCCTGCATGAGCTTCCGCGCCCTCTACAACGCGCTGGAAGATTTCGAGAAGGACCTGCACCAGCACATCCACCTCGAAAACAACGTCCTCTTCCCCTGCGCCATCGCTTTGGAAAGTGAGCAGTGAGCGGTGAGCGGTGAGCAGTGTTTGAGTTAAAACGGGCGCCGCCTCATTTCTTTTAACTGCTCACTGCTTACCGCTCATTGCTCACTCTTCGCCCGCGAACGCGGCGAGCCTCTTCTCGTCGGGGATGGTGAGGTCGCGGCCCTCGTGGATGACGAGGCCGTCGTGCTGTAGGCGCGTGAGCGCGCGCGAGATTACTTCGCGGACGGTGCCGACGCGTGCGGCTATCTGCTGATTGGTGTGCGCGAGCGTGAGGCGGAAGCCGCGACCGTCGCGCGTGCCCTTCGCGCGCGCCTCCGCGAGAAGGAAGCGCGCGAGGCGCTGGCCGACCTCGCGCAGGCTAAGCGTCTCGACGAGTTCCGCGCAGCGGCGCAGGCGCCCGGCCATGACTTTCAACGCGGCGAGCCCGATCTGCGGGTGCTCCATGCAGAGCCGGCGCACGTCGCGCTTGTCGATGAAAAGGACGACCGCTTGCTCTTCGGCCGCGACGTTCGAGGGGAACGTCCCGTCGTCGAAGACGGGCACCTCGGCCACGGTCGCCCCCTCGCGCTCGACGTGGATGACCTGCTCGCGCCCGTCCAGACTTTCTCTATAAGCCCTCACAGAGCCCTCGACAATCACGTAGAGCCCGCGCGCCTCCTCGCCCGCGAGGAAGAGCACCTCGTCGCGCGCGTAACGGCGCTCGACCGCGCGCGCCGCCAGCGCCGCGAGCGTCGCGTCGTCCAACTCGCCGAAGAGCGCCGTCCGCCTCAACGCCGCCAACTTGTCTGTCGTCATCATTCTTATCTTCACGCCCCGCAAAGTTGATTTCAAGTCTAACGCCGGGAGCGCGGGCATCCTGCCCGCCAAAGCGTGCGCCAGCACGCTTGGCAGAGAGACTCTATTCCTCAACCTTGAGGTTTAACGTCTCACTCTATTCGCGCTTTGCGCTCATGGCGGGCAGGGATGCCCGCGCTCCCGGGAGGGGTGTGACTTAAGTCATATCGGCGCGCGCGCCCGCGTGTGATGCTGTGCGTGTGAGGGAGGAATTATAAAGATGAGTCAATACAAACGTCTCTGGATTATTTTAGGTCTGGTGGTCGCGGCGTCGTTCTCGGTGCTCGGATATTTTGGGCACAGGGCCATCAACAACGCGCCGCCCATCCCGCGCGAGGTCGTCACAACCGACGGGCGCGTGCTCTTCGACGGCGAGACCATCCGCGACGGACAGAACGTGTGGCAGTCGATTGGCGGCCAGCAGGTCGGCTCCGTCTTCGGCCACGGCGCCTACGTCGCGCCCGACTGGACGGCCGACTGGCTCCACCGCGAGGCCGTCTACACGCTCGACGCGTGGGCGCGCGAGGAGGGGGGTCAGAACTTCGAGTCACTCAACGTCGAACGTCAGGCTTCTCTGCGCGCGCGGCTCGAACGCGAGATGCGCGCGAACACTTTCGATGCGGCGACGGAGCGTCTGACCATTTCGCCCGTCCGCGCCGAAGCAATCGAGAAATTGACGGCGCATTACGCGGACGTGTTCGCCTCGGGCCGTAGTGAGTACGCGATTCCGGCGGGCGCGCTGAGCGATGCGGAGAAGGCGCGGCGGATGGGCGCGTTCTTCTTCTGGACCTCTTGGGTCGCCTCGACCAACCGGCCGGGGGAGCAGATAAGCTACACGCAGAACTGGCCGCACGAGCCTTTGGTCGGCAACCGCGTTACCGGCGATTCAATCGTGTGGAGCATCCTGAGCGTCGTCCTTTTGCTCGCGGGCGCGGGCGGTCTCGTCTGGTACTTCGCCGCACAGGAGAAGGAGCCGGCGCACGGGCAGATTCCCGCGAACGACCCGCTGCTCGGCCTCGACATCACGCCGTCGCAGCGCGCGACCTTCAAATACTTCTTCGTCGTCGCCGCGCTCATCGTCGTGCAGATAGGACTCGGGATAGTGGCCGCGCACTACGGCGTCGAGGGGCACGGCTTCTACGGCATTCCTCTGGCGAAGTACCTGCCCTACTCGGTCGTGCGCACTTGGCACACGCAGATAGGACTTTTCTGGATAGCGACCTCATGGCTCGCGACCGGCCTCTTTATCGCGCCGGCCGTCTCGGGGTACGAACCGAAGTATCAACGCTTAGGCGTCAACGCCCTGTTCGCGGCCGTGTTGCTCGTCGTCGTCGGGTCGCTGACGGGCGAGTGGCTCGGCATCAAGCAACATCTCGGCGCCCTCTGGTTCTGGTTCGGCGCGCAGGGTTACGAGTACGTAGACCTCGGCCGTTTCTGGCAGATACTTCTCTTCGTCGGGCTCTGCTTCTGGCTGCTCCTGATGTGGCGCGCGCTCGCGCCCGCGCTGAGAAGAAAGGACGAAGGCCGTTCACTCTTGACTCTCTTCACCATCTCGGCCGTCGCCATCCCACTCTTTTACGGCGCGGGGCTGATGTACGGGCAGCGCAGCCACATCGTGCGCGTCGAGTACTGGCGCTGGTGGGTCGTCCATCTCTGGGTCGAGGGATTCTTCGAGGTTTTCGCCACGGTGGTCATCGCGTTCCTCTTCACGCGCCTGCGGCTGCTCTCGGTCGTGACGGCGACGAAGGCGACGCTCTTCTCGACCATCATCTTTCTTTCGGGCGGCATCGTCGGCACGTTCCACCACCTCTACTTCACGGGCACGCCCAACTCCGTGCTCGCGCTCGGCGCGACCTTTTCCGCGCTTGAGATAGTGCCGCTCGTCCTCATCGGCTTCGAGGCGTGGGAGAATTTGCGGCTGGCGCGCGCGAAAGCCTGGATGGCGGCGTACAAGTGGCCGCTCTACTTCTTCGTCGCGGTCGCCTTCTGGAATTTCGTCGGCGCGGGGCTCTTCGGCTTCCTGATTAACCCGCCGGTCGCGCTCTACTACATGCAGGGCTTGAACCTGACGCCGGTCCACGGGCACACGGCGCTGTTCGGCGTCTACGGGATGCTCGGCATCGGGCTGATGCTCTTTTCGCTGCGGGCGCTCGGGCAGGGGCGCAAGTGGAAGGAGTGGCCGGTCAAGTACGCCTTCTGGGCGATTAACGGCGGGCTGGCGTTGATGGTTTTGCTCTCGATGCTGCCCATCGGGCTCTTGCAGACGTGGGCGGCGGTCGAGCACGGCACTTGGTACGCGCGCTCGGCCGAGTTCATGCAGACGGGCCTGATGTCGAACCTGCGCTGGATGCGCGCCTTCGGCGACTCGATCTTCGCGCTCGGCGCGCTCCTCCTCGGCTACTTCGTCCTTGGTCTGGTGACGGGAACCTCTTACACCAAGAGCGAGCCCGTTAAAGTCGTCGAGCCCGAGTTCGTCATCCCGCGCGGCGAAATCCATGCGACGGCCGCGGACTAGATTGTCTTCCCTGGAAAGATAGACAGTCTTTTCTGGAAAGATAGACGCGCGCGCGCGAAGATGGGAAGAATTCTCCTCTTCGCGCGCGCGTGTTTCCGTTTGTTGCGGTGATTTCCGATTTATTTACCGGATATTGGTGAGGTTTCCGGCGCCGCGCCCGAGGTTTACCGAGATATTCCGAAAAAGTCTACGATATCCTGAAGGATATACAGGTTCTCGTAGAAATGCGCGGATATTGCCTTCCGTGTCTACGATTTCGGTAATCGTGCGCGTGATTTTCGTTTTAGAAACTGCGATTTCGTGAATCGTGCGCGTGAATCCTGTCTTAGAGACTCGGATACGGTTTTAGTTGACGGGATACGTTTGAGGAAGAGTTGCTTTCGGCCTTAGATTCTCGCGCACGTAGAGATTTAAAGCTCCTCGAACTTTGTGGCGCGCGCGACGACCTTCTCCTGGCGGAATCGGCGTTCCAGTTCTCCACGGTACTCACGCCACCACGCGCGGTCTAAACTTTCGGCCATCACCTCGAAGACGACGACGCGGTCGCGGCTCTCGCCGCCGCCCTCGCGCCAGACGCCCTCGCCGGGCGCGCGGCGGAACGTCGTCACGCCCCCGAAGTGCCCGGCCAGATCCTCGCTCACGCGGTCGAAATCATCCGCGCCGAAACGCCGTCCCTCGTTGTCGTAAAGCGGCAACAATATCTCGATGAGAAACATGATGGGAACGATGAAGTAGGAACGCTGAATGATGAACTGAAGACAGACGGTTTTTCAGTTCATCGTTCAGCGTTCCTACTTCATCGTTTATTTCCTCGGCCTGACCGTGATGAAGGACGAGCCCTCGTTGCCGCGCGTGACGAGGAGCAACAGGGGGCGTTCGCCCGCCGCCTCGACCGCCGCGCGGAGCTCTTCGGGCGTGCTGACGGGCTCGCGGTTCGCCTGCTCGATCAAATCGCCCTGGCGGATGCCGGCGTCGGAGGCGGGGCCGTTGGGGTCAACGTTCGTGACGACGAGTCCCTGCCGGTCGGCGGGCAGTTGCAGGCGCTTCGCAAGCTCGGGCGTGAGTGGGGCCACGGTGACGCCAAGGCGTCCGCCGCCCTCGCCCTGCTCGCCGCCTTCGCCGCCCTCTTCGCCGCCGCGCGCGCCGCGCGCGCTCGCCGTCAACTCGCCGACCGTGACCTTCACCTCCTGCTCGCTCCCGTCGCGCACGATGGTCAGAGCGGCGTCTGTGCCCGGCGTCGTCGCGGCCACTAGGTTGCGCAGCTCGTTGGGCTCGTTGACGGCCGTGCCGTTGATGGCCGTGATCACGTCGCCCCGCCGCACACCCGCCTTCTCGGCCCCGCTCCCGGCCTGTACCGACCCGACGATGACGCCGCGCACCTCCTTCAGACCCAAACTCTGCGCCATGTCTTCGGTCACGGCCTGCACGACGACGCCGAGCAGCCCGCGCCGCACGCGCCCCTTGTTGATGAGCTGCTCGGTGACGGTGCGCGTCATGTTCGAGGGAATGGCGAAGCCGATGCCGATGTTGCCGCCCGAGGGACTCAGGATTTGCGAGTTGATGCCGACCAGCTCGCCCGACGTGTTGACGAGCGCGCCGCCCGAGTTGCCCTGGTTGATGGGCGCGTCCGTTTGCAGAAAGTCTTCAAAGCTCCCGTCGGAGAGTCCCGTGTAACGCCCCTTCGCGGAGATGATGCCGGCCGTTACCGTCTGCCCGACGCCAAGGGGGTTGCCGACGGCGAGCACTACGTCGCCGACGCGCACCTTGTCCGAGTCGCCGAGCGTGAGCACGGGCAGGTCCTTCGCCTCGACCTTGAGCACGGCGAGGTCGGAGGGCTGGTCCGTCCCGACGAGCTTGGCGGGCGTGCGGCGGCGGTCGGTGAACTCGACCGTGATCTGCTCGGCGCCGTCCACGACGTGGTGGTTGGTGACGATGTAGCCGTCGGGGCTGATGACGACGCCGGAGCCGAGCGCGCGCTGGCGCGACTGCGGCTGTTCCTGCTGCGGCTGACGCCCGCCGAAGAAATCGCGGAAGGTTGGGTCGTCTAAGAAGGGGTGCTGGCGCGGCGCGCGCGACTGGCGCTCGGCGCGGATGGTGACGACCGCGGGCGCGACCCGCGCGACCACGTCGGCGTAAGAGTTGGCGTTGACCGCGCCGCCGCCCGTTGACGGCGGCAACGTGAACGTCGGCCGCTGCTCCTCCTGCTGCTGCTGCCCCGTCTCCTGCTTCTGCCGAAGGCCGCCGCGACACCCCGCGAGCGCGAAGGCGAAGACGAGAATGATGACGAACGCGCTGTATGCTCTCTTCATGAATATGCCTCTCTTAATAAAATCATCCCGCGCCCCGGCGGCCGTCGCCGCGCGCGCGTGCACAGTCTACGAACTCTCGGGCGAATGAGTTTCTTCCCGCGCTTATTTAACAACTACTCCGCCGCCGACGCAAAACCCGGGCGACTTACGCGGAACCGCCGGAGCCCCCACGGCGTCCTATGTACTGATGCCGTCGAAGAGGACTCTGACGAACTCTGCCTGCGCGCTCGCGTTGCTTTCGCTCTTCTGCTGCGCCTGCTCCTTCGCGCCGCGCGCGGGGGCGGGTCAGGCCGGCGCGGTAACGACCGCCGTTCCGCGCCGGGCCTTGGACTTCGACGAGTACATGCGCGCGGAGTTCGCGCCGGCCGACGGTTTCGACTTCCCCTTCGGCGACGGCGAGGGCGGCGGCTCCTACACCGACCCGGTCACGGGCAAGCGCCACGAAGGCTGGTACGTCGCCACGCACTTCGCAGAGAAGTACAGCATGGGCCTGCACACGGGCGAAGACTGGAACGGCTCGGGCGGCGGCAACACCGACCTCGGCCAACCCGTGCACGCGGTCGCCAACGGGCGCGTCGTCTTCGCCAAAAACTGCGGGCGCCTGTGGGGCAACGTCGTCATCCTCGAACATTTCTTCTACGAGAACCACGAGCGGCGCGAGATACGCTCGCTCTACGCGCACCTGGACGAAATAAAAGTGAGCGAGGGCGAAGAGGTGCGGCGTCGGCAGTTAATAGCCACCGTCGGGCAGGACCCGGACAAGCTTTTCAACGCGCACCTGCACCTTGAGCTGCGACTCGACGCGACGCTCGCGCCGACCTACTGGCCCTCCTCCGACGGCAAGGACGCCGCGTGGATTCGCGAGCATTACTTAGACCCTTCCAACTTCATCAAGTCGCGCCGCAAGCTCCAGGTTCCACAGAAAGAGTCCACGCTCGTCCTGGTCGATCAGGGCCGTTACAAGGCGCGGCTCTACGCGGGCGGGCGCGTGGTGGGCGAGTACAACATCAGCCTGGGTCAGGGCGTGGGCGAGAAGCAGGTGCAGGGCGACAACAAGACGCCGAAGGGCATGTACTTCGTCGTGCGGAAGCATCGCGGCGAGTTCCCCGGCGAGTACGGCGCCTACTACGGCGGCCACTGGATGAAGATCAACTACCCGAACCGCTACGACGCCGCGCGTGGGCGCGACGCGCGCCTCATCACACCCGCGCAGGAAGCATCCATCGCCGCCGCGTGGGAGCGGCGCGCGCCGACGCTCGAAACGACGCGCCTCGGCGGCGGCATCGGCTTCCACGGCTGGGCGCGCGAGTGGGAGGACGCGGGGCCGCGCCACCTCTCCTGGGGCTGCGTCGTCCTGCACCTTTCCGACGTGCGCGACTTCTACGACCGTCTGCCCGAAGGCTCGATGGTCGTCATCTTCTAACCGCGCTTTTAGTTCGAGGGTTCATTGACGCGGCGGGCGCTGGGGCGCGCTCGGGTCGCCGGTGGGCGGCGGGGCGTGGTCCTCTTTGGCGGGCGGGCCGAGAAGTTTGGTGAGAATGGGCTTCAACGCGTCGGCCCAGACCTGATAAGCCTTGAGGTCGAGGTGGAGCTTGTCTCCGTTGTGCATGCCTTCGTAGAGTTTGCCATCCCTGTCTGCGAGCCTGTCGTTGATGTTGACGTACCTGACGCGCTTCCCGTCGGCGAGCTTCGCGATGCGCCGGTTGATGTCGTCGATGATGGGCATGACGGCCGGGTTGTCGTTGCGCGGCGTGATGCCCATGAGGATGACGGTGGCGCGGGGCGCCTTGCGGCGGCAGAGTTCGACGATGGCCTTGATGCCGCGCGCGATGTCGGCGGCGCGCGGGTCGTCGGGGCCTGCGGGCGACTTGCGGCCGACGTTGTTCGTGCCGGCCATGAGGACGATGACCTTCGGGTTGACGTTGTCCAACTCGCCGTCTTGCAGGCGCCAGAGGATGTTCTGCGTGGTGTCGCCGCCCCAGCCGAAGTTCGCCGCGTTCCAGCCGTGAAAGTTCCGCCGCCAGTTCTCAAGAAAGGCCCTGTACTGCCCGTCGCTCGCGCCCCAGCGTCTCGTGATAGAGTCGCCGAGGAAGTAAACGTCGATGCGCCCCTTCCGCGCCTTCTCCAACAACTGCGCGTGCGCGAGTTGCGAGTTGAAGTCGGTGCGGGCCACGGGCCGGTCCGCGGCCGGCGGGGGTTGGTCGGGGCACTGTTGCAGCGCGGCGGGGGCGGACTTGAGGTAGCGACGCGCGAACGCGACCGGGTCGGGCTCGTCCGGGCGGACGCGCACGTCGGGCACGATGCCGACGAGGTCGAGCGGCATCGCGGGCAGGCGTCGCGAGCGCGTGGTCGGGACGTGCATGCGTCGCTCGCCCGAAGGGAGCGGGGTCGCGAGCGCGTTGCCGTAGTCGAACAGGCACAGCACGGCCGTGCCGTCCTCGAAGAAGCGCAGCGTTGGTGCGCCTTCGTCGGCGGCCGGCGCCGCTTCAATCTTCTTCTCTCCGGCGGGCCGAGTCTCGGAGACGGCGAGGTGGCGGTCGCGGAAGAAGCCGACCCAACGCCTGAGCGCCGCCGTGCACGCGGCCGAGTCGCCGGCCGTCTCCACCTCCCCGCGCACGCGCTCGGTAAAGGCGTCGAGTTCCGCCTCGCGCCCCGGCCCCGTCACCTTGTCCTGAAAACCCGCGTAGTCGCCCCTGACCTTCGCCTCCAACGCCGCAAAGTCCGCCGCGCAAACCTTCTGAGGGGACGCGGCGGGCGCCTGCCCCATAGCATTCACCGCGAGCAGCAACAGAGTGAGCGCGGACAAAATCATCTTCCTCATCTCGGCCTCCGAAACAGTAGGCGGCAGGCTCCGCTCCGCGAAGGTTGATGATGACAAACGTCAGGCTTGAGCGTTGAAGTTTTTCTCCTGTCTACTTCTTCAATTCCCTTGCCAATTCACAGAATAACATTAGAATGGGTCAATCTTTCTCGCACCAAACGGCCGTGGTCTTGGCCCTCTTAGAGGACACAAGCATGAGAACCTTTACGCAGCGAACTCGTGCCGCCGGACTTCTTGTTGTCGCGCTCTTCTGCGCGTTCGGGGCGTGGGCGTTTCTGTCGGGCGCGCGGGCTGAGGCGCAGCGCGCCGACCGCCGCGCCGAAGGGCTCGCCGCGTGGGAGCAGGTCTACACCGTGCTGACGCACCCGCGCTGCATCAACTGCCACACGGCGACGAACTACCCGCAGCAGGGCGAGGAGCGACGGCGCCACGCCGCCAACGTCGTGCGCGGCCCCGACGGCCACGGCGTGCCGGGGCTGAACTGCGTGGGCTGCCACCAGAAGTCGAACGCGGACAGCACGGGCGTCCCCGGCGGGCCGGACTGGCACCTCGCGCCGCTCTCGATGAAGTGGCAGGACGAGAACGACAAGCCACTGCCGAGCGCGACCGTCTGCCAACAGGTCAAAGACCCCAGGCTCAACGGGAACATGAGCCCGCAGGCGATACTCAAGCACAACGCGGAGGCCGAGCTTGTGCTGTGGGCGTGGGAACCCGGGCTCCGCCCCGACGGCACGCGCCGCGCCGCGCCGTCCCTCACGCACGCCGAGTTCGTCAACGCGACCCGCCGCTGGGTCGAGGCCGGCACGCCCTGCCCTCCCATCAGATAAGTAAGGAGAACGTCCGATGGCGAAGTATCAGCTCAACGTCAACGGCGAGCGCCGCGAGGTCTCGGTTGACCCTTCGACGCCGCTGCTCTGGGTGCTGCGCGAAGACCTGAAGATGACCGGGACGAAGTTCGGCTGCGGCGTCAGCGCGTGCGGCGCGTGCACCGTCCACGTCGCGGGCGTGGCGACGCGCTCGTGCGTGCTCCCCGTCGCGCTCCTCGGCGAGCGCCCCGTCGTGACGATAGAGGCGATGGCAAACGACCCGGTCGGCCGCGCCGTGCAGGACGCGTGGGTCGAGCGCGACGTGGTGCAGTGCGGCTACTGCCAGAGCGGGCAGATCATGTCGGCGGTCGCGCTGCTCAAGCACACGCCGAAGCCTTCGGACGATAACATCGACGAGTCGCTCGGGGGCAACGTCTGCCGCTGCGCCACCTACGTCCGCATCCGCGAGGCCGTCAAGCTCGCCGCGCAAAAGCTCAAGTGAGGAGGCGGCCGACGATGACAAACTCGAAGACGAAACTCGAAGACGTGAACGCGAGCCGCCGTGGTTTCCTCCGCGCCTCCGCGACCGCCGCGGGCGGGCTGCTCGTCTCGCTCTATCTGAATAAACACGCGACGGCGCAGGAGGGCGTCAAGCCCGACCAGATTCCGCCGCAACCGAAGAAGAACTATCCGCCCGACGCCTTTGTCAAGATAAGACCGGACAACAAGGTCGTCATTCAAGTCAACCGACTTGAGTTCGGGCAGGGCGTCCACACGGCGCTGCCGCTCGTGCTCGCGGACGAGTTGGACGCCGACTGGTCGCAGGTCGTCGCGGAGCTTGCGCCCGCCGCCGACATTTACAAAGACCCTCTGTTCGGCATCCAGATGGTCGGCGGCTCCGGCTCCATCGCGCACTCGTTCATGCAATATCGCGAGCTGGGCGCGAAGACGCGCTCGATGCTCGTCGCGGCGGCGGCCGCGCGCTGGAAAGTCTCGCCCGACGCTTGCCGCACCGAAGGCGGTGTCGTCCGTGGCCCCGCCGGCCAGTCGTTGAAGTACGGCGAACTGGCCGCCGACGCCGCGCGCCAGCCCGTGCCGGCGACGGTCAAACTCAAAGACCCTTCTCAGTTCAAACTCATCGGCAAACGGGTCAAGCGGCTCGACAGTCGCGCGAAGTGCGATGGCTCTCTGAAGTTCGGCCTGGACCTCGACCTGCCCGGCATGCTCGTGGCCGTCGTCGCGCGCCCGCCCGTGTGGGGCGCGAAGGTGAAAAGCTTTAACGACCAGGCGGCGCGCGCCGTCGAGGGCGTGCGCGAGGTCTTCGAGATTCCCGTCACGCGCGGCGGGACGGGCGTGGCCGTCGTCGCCGACAAGTTCTGGCCCGCGAAGCGCGCGCGCGACCTACTTAAAATCGAATGGGATGAGACGAACGTCGAGCGCGCCGACAGCACGCGTCTCTTCGAGCGTTACAAGCAACTCGCGCGCACCGCTGGACTCAACGCGGCCGCGCGCGGCGACGCGAAGGCCATCGAGCGCGTCAGTCCGGCGGACCTCGTCGTCGCCGAGTACGAATTCCCTTACCTGCCGCACGCGCCGATGGAGCCCTTGAACACGACCGTCCGCTTCGACGGCGACGCGGCGGAGGTCTGGGCCGGCTCGCAGTTCCAGACCTTCGACCACGCGGCCGTCGCGGAGGTGTTCGGTTTGAAGCCCGAACGCGTCACCTTCCACACGGAGATGGCGGGCGGCGGCTTCGGCCGTCGCGCCGTGCCCGACTCGCACGTGCAGCGCGAGGCGGCGTCGATTGCGAAGAGGTTCAAGGGGACGCCGGTCAAGCTCGTCTGGTCGCGCGAGGACGACATACGCGGCGGCTACTACCGGCCGATGCACGTCCACCGCGTCGAGATCGGCATCGGCGGCGACGGCATGCCCGACGCGTGGCGGCACGTCGTCGTCGGCCAGTCGCTGCTTGAGGGCACGCCCTTCGCCATGATGATGAAGGACGGCGTTGACTCATCGACGGTCGAGGGCGTCAACGACACGCACTACCACGTGCCGAACTTCAGCGTCACGGTGCATCACCCGAAGGTGAACGTGCCCGTGCTCTGGTGGCGCTCGGTCGGCCACACGCACTCTGCCTTCGTGATGGAGACGTTGATCGAAGAGCTGGCGACGAGGGCGAAAGCGGACCCGCTGGCCTACCGCCGCAAGCTCCTCAAGCAGGAGCCCGAGGCGAAGAAGCTGCGCGCCGCGCTCGACCTGTTGGACGAGAAGACCGCCGCGTGGCGCAACCGGCTGCCGAAGGGTCACGCCGTCGGCTTCGCCTGCCACGAGTCGTTTGGGACGGGCGTCGCCTGCGCGGCAGAGGTCTCCATCGTCAACAAGCGACCGAAGATTCATCGCGTGACGGTCGCCGTGGACTGCGGCCTCGCCGTCAACCCGCTCACGGTCGAGAGCCAGTTTCAGGCGGGCGTCGGCTTCGGGCTCTCGCAGTTGATGGCCGGCGGCGCCGTCACGCTCAAGGACGGGCGCGTCGAGCAGCGCAACTTCGACACATACGTCCCGCCCTACATGCCCGACGCGCCGGTCGCCGTGGACGTGCACATCGTCCCGAGCGCCGAAGCGCCCACGGGCTGCGGCGAGCCGCCCGTCCCCGTCATCTCGCCCGCGGTCGTCAACGCGCTCACCAAACTCACGGGCAAGCGTTACCGAAGTCTTCCGCTCGTCGCGGTCTGATTTGATTTTAAGAAGAGCTAGACGGTTTTCTCCATCGTGAAGAGCGTCGTCCCGTGCAGGTCGTGTGGGCCTTCGTCGCTGCGCCTGAACCCCGCGTGCTCGTAGAGTCGAATCGCACGCGAGAGGAACGGCGTGGTGCTCAGGTAGAGCCGACGGTGGCCCCGCGACGCGGCGAACTCTTCCACCTCGCGCAGTAAAGCCTCTCCAACCCTCCGCCCCCTCGCCGCCGGCAGCACGGCCATGCCGCGAACGTACAGCCCTTCGACGCGCGCGACGACGGACACGGTGCCGACTATCACTTCATCAAGCACGGCGACCCACACCGGCCCTTCGTTCATACGACTTAATATCTGCTCGGCCGCCGGGGTGGTCGCCGCGAAAGCCTCGTCGGTGTAGGACGCGCGGTGTTCGGCAAACGACTCGCGCAACACAGAGGCAATTGCCTCGGCGTCGGATGGTGTGGCTATGCGGACTTGAACGTCGGACTTCACGGCCTTCATCTCTCACCGAAACATACGCGCTTCCCACGCTCGGCGTTCGGCATGAGTGAAAGCCCTTCGGCCTTTCACTGGACGTAGAAGGCGGTCTGCTGTGAGGCGGTTCTGTTAGCCGCGCGGTCCTCGACCGTCACCCGCAGCGTGTAGCGGCCGGGCTGCAAGTCTCCGAGGTTTATCTCGGCCGTGAAGGGGACGCGCGCCGCGTCCGTCTGCGCGTCGGTGCCGACCTTGCGCGAGGACGTGCCCGTGACCTCGCGGCCGTCCCTTAAGACCTGCACGCGCGCCGACAGGTTGCCGGGCGTGCCCGCGTTGTAGACGAAGGTCATAAACCTCAGGCGCGTGCCGCGCGCGAACCGCTTGTCAACGCTCCACTGGACGTGGCCTCCGTCCGCGTCCCGCTCGCCCACGCCTTCGAGCCCGACGATGAGGCTGCTCAGGGAGAGTTGCCGCGTCGAGAGGTCCGGGATGACGACCCACTGCGCGGCGCTCCCGAGGAGCTGGCTGCGCTCGTCGCGCGCCGCCACGCGCACCTGGTAGAGGCCGGGCTTGAGCGGCGCGGGGTGGTTGTAGATGACGTTCGATGAGCGCCAGCGCGCGTCGTCGGACTCCGAAGGCGGGTTGACCTTCAGCCCGGTCCTGAAGTTCGCCGCTGGCTTGCCCTGGTCGTCGAGCACGACGCCCTCAATCGTCAGACGCGCGGGCTCGCGCTCTTGCGGGCCGTAGGAGAGCACTTCGGTGAACGCCTGCACCGAGGTCGTCAGGAGAGGGCCGCTCGCGGGGGTGTCGAAGTAGACGAGTGAGAGTTGGAGCGGAATCGCCTGTCGCGGGTAGTACTCCGTAAGCGCGCGGCGCAGAGGGTCGTCAGACTTCCTCTCACCCTTCTCACTCTTCGCCGCGCCCTTCACTTCGCCGGGCGCGTTCGCGCTCGCGTCGGGCGCGGGCGCGTTGCCGCTGACGAAGCCGCGCGCCGAGCGCACCGTCAGGTCGGAGCGGCCCGCGACGCTCACCTCAATCTTCCGCAGCTTCTCGTTCTTCCCTTCGCCCTCCTCGGGCCGCCACGCGATGAGGTAGTAGCGCGAGGTCTCCTCGACCGCTTCGCTGACGAACTTGTCGAAGTAGTTCTGGTTGCGCAGCGCGCGCCCGCCCGTGTCGGCCGCGAGCGCGTTCAAGGCGTCCTGCGACGCGACGATCTCGCGCATGTTGGCGGTCGCGAGTTTCCCGTCGGGGTCGGTCGCGGTGTTGCCCGTCGCGTCGGGCGCGCCCGAGATGAGGCCGCGCGCGTCGATGGTGTAGATGACGACGCCCGCGCGCCGCGCCTCGTCCGTGATGCGTATGAGGCGGTCGCGACCGACGGGGCTGCGCGGCCCCGTGTCCGCGAGGAAGCCGTCCGAGATGAAGAAGGCGAGCTTGCTGCCCGGCATCCGCGCGGCGTAGCGCAGCAGGGTTTCGAGCGAGTAATAAGTGTTGGCCGTGACCGTGCCGGCCTGCAAGAGAATCTGCCGCGCACGGTTCTGGACTTCCACTTCACATTGACGGCGGATGGCCTGCCGGTCCTGCTTCGTGAAGCCCTTCGTCGCCCACTTCATGCACTCGCCGACGAAGAACTCGTAGACGTTGGGGTCGTCGCGGCTTTCGACGGTGAGCGCCATGTACTCGCTCATCGCGCCGCCGGGGTTGCGGCCGTAGTCGGTCACGACGTAAGGCACGTGGCCGATGCGCGCGACGGCCGCGCGCAAAACCTCCTTGTTGTCGGTGAACTGCTGGAGGAAGCCTATGCGGCCGCTGGCCGAAGCGACGGCGACGAGATCGCCCTCGCCCATCTCTTTGTCGATGAAGTCGAGCAGCAACTTGCGCGTGCGCCCGACGCTGTCGAGCGAGAGGTGCCGGTCGTCGAGGAAGAAGACGACCGTGCGCTGCCGGAACGAGGGCGCCGCCGTGGCCGATTTCGCGGGGGCCGTCTCGCCCTCGGCGGCGCGCGCGAGCCTGTCCTTCAGACTCCCGGCCACGATGTTCTCGAAGAAGGTGATGGGGACGGGACGCCCGTCCACGCGCAGCTCGAAGTCCTCCCTCTTCAGCCCGTCAACGAACCGGCCCTGCTTGTCGAACACGCTCACGCCCGTCTGCACCAACTCCGCCCTGACCCGCACCACCTCTTCATCCGCCTGCCCCCCGCCCGCCTCCTGTCCGAACGCGCCCCGGCCGGCGACGCAGAGCATCAGCGTCAACGCGCAGAGGAATGCGACTGGCTTGTTTATTTGGTGCATGTCGTCCTCGGGCCGGAGTCGCGGCGTCGGAATGTCTTTCAGCGGGTGCCCTTGTTGTAGGCGGAGACGAAGGCCGCGGTCACGTCGGGCATGCCGGCCGGGAAGTTCACGTCGAACGGGGGGAGCGTCTCCAACTTCAGTATCTTGCTGGTGTCGAAGAGCAGTGCGATGCCGTGCTGCTTACAGAAGGGCGTGAGCGACTTCGCGATGTCCTCGTAGATGGGGCCGGTCGTCTCCATGACCCTCTTGTCCAGTTCCGCCTTCGCGGCCGCCTCCTTCTGATTGATCTCCTCCTCCAGCCGCTTCCTGTCACCGGAGCCCGACTCCAACCGCTGGCGCATTTTAATTAACTCATCCCTGCGCGGCTTGAACTCCTTCTCTATCGACTTGAAGACCTTGAGGAGCTTGTCGATTCCCGTCTCGGGGTTGCTGAAATCGTTCGTGTTGATGAACGCCGCCCCCACGGCGGGGATGTTGACGGCCGGGACCTGGAGCGGCGCCGAGCGCGACGGCTTGGCCTTCCACGCGGCGAGGAAGGCGTCCGTCACGTCGAGCCTGTCGTCCGCGATGAAGAGCGCGCCGCGCAACTTCTCGGCGTCGATGATGTTGACCTTCAGACCCTCGCCGAACGTCTTGAGGTCGGCCAACGCCTCACGGTCCTCATCCAGTTTGACGCCCTTCTCCGCCAGCAACTTGCTGTCGATGTACGCGAAGCGGGCCGGCGGCACGTTCAGTTTTTGCGCGGCGCCGAGGGCGTGCCGCGCGCGTTGCGGTGGCGCGAGTGAGGCCGCGACGGCGACCCAGAGGAGCACTGAACCGAGTAACTTCATCGGCGTTCCTCCGGGCGGCGGTTTATTTGACCGCCGCCAGTTGATTGATGCGCGCGCGGACGGCCCCGGCGAGGAGGCGCACGTCGTCGTCGTTGTAGTTGGCCGCGCGGAAGGCGTCCGCGAGTTGCTTGTCGGAGAGGCGCGAGAGGATGTCCGCGAGCCAGCGCGCGTCCTCGACGGTGATGTCCTGCATGAGCGCCTTGTTCTTGCCCTCGAAGCTGAAGCGGACGCGGCCAGCCTCGACGCCCTCGACGAACTTGTCGTTGGCGAAGTCTTCGGGGTTGTTGCGAGTGCCCTTGATCTGGCGGAGGCGGGCCATCAGGCCGCCCACCCCGCCGGTCTTGCCGACGGTCGCGCCGAGGTCGCTGACGACGTAGTGCAGTTCGGTCGCGCCGTCGCCGCTCACCGCGAGGATGCGGTTGTTGTCGTCCTTGAGGTCCCAGTTCTCGACGAGCGCCATCATGATCTTGAGACCTTGCAGCTCGCGCGTGCCCTTGAAGGGGTTGTCGGCCCAGCGCCACTCTCCGTAACGCTTCGTGTTCTCGGGCCGCGCCTCGAAGCGCACGTTCGAGAGGCCGCCGTCCTGACACCGCTCGAAATCCTTGCCGGGGTCGGGCGCGCCCTCGATCTTCGCGCAAGGCGCGAGGTAGGTGACTTCGGGGATGTAGCCGGCGGCCCAGACGAGGCGCGTGACGGCCGTCTCGGGCTGCGCCTCGACGCCGACCTTCGCGACCCAGACGCGCCCCTTCGCGTCGCGCACGCGGTACTTCTTCGAGTAGCCGCCCTTCTCCTCCTCGACAAAAGTGAAGGGCGCCTCCGGTTTCATCTCCGCGCCGCCCGGCCCCGCGAGAAGGTCGAGCGTGGAAACGTCCGAGGGCGCGCGCCAGAGCACGGGCGTCCCAGCGGGCGGTGCCTCCTTCTTCTTCTTGTCGTCCTTCTTCTCCTGCGCCGCGAAGGCGGGCGCGACGAGGCTGAAGAGAATCAGCGCCGCCGCAAGCTTCCTCTTGATACCGCGATGTAACATTGTTCCTGCCCCCCGTTTATCAGTTGTGTCCGCAGAGCCTCCGCCCGGCCGGCGTAACGCCCGCCCTATAATAACCCATGTGCGCGCCGTCCTCGCTGCGTGCGGCGTCGCTCAAACGGCGAAGCCGCCGTCGCGCAACGCGTGGCGCAGGCGCCCGGCGCGGCGGAGGCCGACCGTGAAGTCGTGGCTGTCGAACTCCGTCTCGAACTTCAACACGCCGAGCCGCACGCGTGCGTTCTTCACATCTTCGGCGGCGAAGCGCATCGGCTTCGGCAGCGTCAACTCGTATGCGACCAGGCGCGCGGGCTCGCGCCGCGCGGCCTCGACGTGCGCGTCGAGCCGTGCCTGTAAGTCGCGGCTCGACGCGCCGACCATCCACAGCCCTTCCTTCTTCAAACGCGGTTGGTTGATGGTCGGCGTCCGCACCTTGCGCCAGACCTGGGCGGCAAACTTGTAAAGGCCAAGCCCGAGGTCGGCCGCCTCGCCCGCCGGGCCGAGGAAGGGCAGGACGGCGTCGGCGGTATCGGGCGCGTGGCGCCGCGCCTTCTCAAGCATCGCGTTGGTGTGCGGGAAGTAGTAGAGGACGCCTTCGGTGACGACGAGGTCGCCACGATACTCGCGGCGGAAGTACCAAGTGTCGTCGAATGAGACGGGCACTCGCATCGTCGTCTACTTCTTCAAACTCTCTTGAAGATGCTTGACGGCCGCTTCGAGAATCTCGTCGCGGCCGGCGGCCACACCGCCCACGGTCGGCGCGGCCTTGACGTGCGGCTGTATCCCGATTCTCTGTAATTGGCGACCGTCGGCGTGGCGCACGTCGTGGCCTGTGAAGCTGACGGCGAGGTTGCCGGGCAGCACCATGTAGGTCACGTCGCCGTTGGCGCCCGTGGTCGGCGTGCCGACGAAGGTCACGTCGGTCGCGGCCTCGAAGAACATGCAGGTGTGCTCGGACTGGCTGATGGCGTCCTCGTTGATGAGCATGACGACCTTGCCCCCGTACACGTCGCCGCGCCGCTCGGGAATCTTCTGGGAGAAGGTGTAGTTGACGCTGCCGCCGATCTCCGTATCCCTGATGGCCGGCGCCTCAAGCAGCGGGCGCGAGAAGAGCGCGGCGACCGGCTGACTCTTCTCCGTCAGGCGCGGGGCCACGGCCCACGCGGTGCCGTTCGGATAGCCGCGCATGTCGAAGATGAGGGCCGGCGTGTTCTTAACGGTCTCGAACATCTTATCAACTTCGCCCACCTGCAAGCGCGCGAGGTCAACGTAGCCGTAGCCGCTCGGCAGGACTTGGACGACGGGCGTCGAGCGTTGCGTCGCGGCGAAGAGCTTCGCGCGGTCGGCGTTGCCGAACGAGCGCGGGAGTTCGACTTCGCGCGTCGCGCCGTCCGTAGAGCGCACGCGCAACTTCGCGACCGTCCCCTTCTGCCCGCGAAGCAGGTTCGCGTGCACGCTCCGCATCAGCGCCTGCGGCGTCGAGGCGGCGGTGTAACGCGAAAGAAACTCGACGCGCTTCTCGACCGTCTCGCCGTCAACCGTCAGGACCACGTCGCCGACTTTGACGGGCAGCTTGTCGTCGAGCACGTGCGTGACGACCGACTTGTTCTCGACATAACGCACGACGACCGGCGGCAGGAACGTCCCCAGTCTCTCGGCCGAGGCGTTCGCGTTCTGCACGCCGCCGTGCGAGTCGTGCATCTCCGTGACCAGTTCGCGGACGGTCAGTTGATAATCGACCGCGTCCTTGTTCGCCTCGAACTTCGGGATGTAGCGCGGCAGCACCGTCGCCCAGGTGTCTTCGATGAGGTGCCTGTAAGGGTAGAAGTAGTTGACGACGGCCCAGTAGCGGAAGAGCGCCAGCAGTCTGTACTCGGCCGAGGGGAACTCCATCTCGGCATACGTCTTCTCCTTCTGCCCGACGAGCGGTGCGACCGTCCCGCCGGTCTTGCGGCCCGCCTGAGAGACCCTGCCCTCCTGCGCGGCGCGCATGGCCTCGCGCATCGCCGCGTCCTCGCCCGCGACCTTCGCCACGACCGCGTCGGCGTTGAAGCCGAGCGAGCCGTCCGGGTTGACCGACTCCGAAGTGCGCAGCCGCGCGCGCACGCCTTCGGGCAGCTCAAGCGTCGCCGCGCCGCCGCCGGCCTCGGGCGCGCGCTCGCCCTCCTGCACGACGAAGGCGCGGCCCGCGTGCCGCAAGCCGCTCAACGTGTCCGCCGCCGACGGCGTGTGCTCGTTGACGATGAAGACGACGGACGGCGCCTTCGTCTTGTTCCGACCCGCGAGGGTCTGCGGCGCGAGGTTGGCGAAGGCCGAGTAGTAGAAGGAGGCGCCGCCCGACTGCGTGGCGTAGCCGTTGTGCAGACGGTAGCGCGTGGAGCCGAGCGTCACGTCCGAGTCGAGGAACTGCGGGAGCGTCTGTCGCAGAATGTCCGCGAGGAAGTACGCGGCGAAGTCGTCGGCCGCCGCCGCGCGCCGCGCGTCGATGACGACCGCTTTCGCGGAGTCGGCCGCTTCGCCGATCTTGCCGAGTTGGACGCGGAAGGCAGTGTTGTCGCGCGCGCCCACGTCGGCGAGCCGCATCACGTCGATGACGAGTACGCCCCCTTCAGTCCGCACCAACTCTCCCACGGGCGCGGTCGCGGGCGTCTGGTTGGAAGGCGCGTCCTTAACTATCTCCGCGCGCGTGCCCGCGTCGCCGAGCACGGCGAGCATCTGGTTGAGCGCCGCGCTGTACTCGTGCGGCGTCTTCGCGGCCTGCACTTTCGGTATCGCCTCGACGAGCGCCTTGTCCCAATCGACCTCGCGGTATGCGAGGTATGGGTGGAAGTACTTCGCCGCTGCCCAGAGCTTCGCCAAGCCGACGAGCCGCTCGACGCGCGCGTTGTCCGAAGACGCCGGGGTCGTCTGCCGCGCGCGCGCGTCGGAGCAGAGCGACGGCAGCAGCAACAACACCAACGCGAAGCATTTCAAGGTGAGTCTGCGAGGGTTCATAACGGGCTCTCCTGTCTTGTCAGTTCGTCGTCACGGCCCCTTCCGGTTTGAGGCAGGGCTCGGCGGCCGAGGCGTCGGCCGCGCGCCGCGCCTCCTCGTTGGTCTGCACCTTGTCGGTAACGCAGATGTGTTCGGCCGTGAGCTTCGCCACGGCGAGGTAGGAGGTCTTCTCCTCGGGCTTCTCGGGGTTCTCGTTGGCGTTCACGCGCACGATGAGGGCGTAGGGTCGCAGCTTGCCGCCCTTCTTCTCGACGCGCCACTCGGCCTTGTCGCCGAGGCTCGAAAACCCGGTCGTGATGACCTGCCAGTAGTTGAGCGGGTGCTTCTTGCCGTCGGGGCTGACGACGGTGACGGACTGGCGCGAGTCGTCGTCCTCGACCAGCAGCCCGTAGCCCGCCACGCCCGCGCACTTCTGCACGGAGCCGCCGCTCTCCTCGTGCGTCTCGACGGTCTTGCAGCGGTCGGGCGCGAGGTCCGTGTAGACGCTCTCGGCCGTGGGGGCGTATGCGAACAGCGTCGTCGCGCAGCACAGGATAAGGAGCGCGCTCAGGGTTCTCTTCGACATCTTCGGTCTCTCCTCTCGGGGGTTGTGGAAAGGGGCGACTTACGGGCGGAGTCGCGCGGCCCAGCCGCCGCCCTCCGCGAGTTTAATCTTCATGCGAGTGCGGCGGTCGGCGCGGCCCGCGACCCGCTTGTAGTCGAACGCCGCGCGGTCGGCGTTCACGCCGTCCTGATATGCATCCATCTTGAATTCGCCCTCGGGCAGGAAGGAGAAGTCAACTTCCAGCTCGCGCGCCGTCCAATCGGTCATCGCGCCGACGTACCACTCGCGGCCGCCGCGGCGCGCGACGACGACGTAGTCGCCGATCTTCCCGTCGAGCACGCGCGTCTCGTCCCAGACGACGGGGACGGCCGAGAGGAACTCCATCGCCTCGGGCTCGCGCAGGTAGTTCGAGGGGTTGTCGGCGAGCATCTGCAAGGGGCTCTCGAAGACGACGTACATCGCCAGTTGGTGACAGCGCGTGCCGAGCGACACGGGGCGGTCGAAGACCTTCGCCCAACTCTTCTGCTGCGCGTTGAGCATCGCGCCGGGCGTGTAGTCCATCGGCCCGAGAAACATGCGCGTGAACGGGAGCGTCAGGTTGTGCTCGGGGTTGGCGTCGGGGCTCCACTTGCTCCACTCCAGCCCGCGCACGCCCTCCGTGCTGAGGATGTTCGGCCACGTCCTCGTCATCAGGGCCGACCGCTGCGCGCCGTGATAGTCCACAAGCATCCTGCGCCGCGCCGCCTCGCGCGAGAGCTTGTGGAAGAAGTTGACGACCGGCTGGTCGTCGCGCTGCATGAAGTCAACCTTGATGCCTTTGACTCCCCACTTCTCGAACTGATTCAGGGCGGGCTCCAACTGGTCGTCGAGCGTCTTCCACACGACCCAGAGGATGATGCCGACCTTCTTCTGCTTCCCGTAGTTGACTATCTCCTCGACGTTGATGTCGGGGACGACTTCGAGCACGTTGCCGAGCTTGTACCAGCCTTCGTCCAGGACGACGTACTCGACACCGTACTTCGACGCGAAGTCGATGAAGTACTTGTAGGTCTCTGTGTTGATGCCCGACTTGAAGTCAACGCCGTAGATGTTGTTCGCGTTCCACCAGTCCCAGGCCACCTTGCCCGGCTTAATCCACGACGTGTCCTGAATCCTCGAAGGACTTTGCAGCAAATACACCAGTTGATTCGTCAGCAAATCGCCGTCGCGCTCCGCGATGCCGAGCAGCCGCCAGGGGTACGTGCGCGTGCCCTTCGTGACGGCGATGTAGTCGGCCGCTTGCGTCACGCGGAAGTCGCGGTCGCCCTTCAGCTCTTCTTTCAGAGGGTAGGGCGGGAACATCGCGCCGAGCCCCGCGCCCGACGTGCCGCGCAGCCAGAGGCCGGGGTAGTCTTCCACGTCCGACTCGGCGACGGCGACCTTCACGCCCCCCGCGTCAACCACCGCCGGCAGCGTGGCGAAGGCCGCGGGCGGAATCTCCTTCAAGGGCTTAGGCAGGTACAGCCGTTCGTTGTGCGAGAAGAGACTCTCCTCCTGCGGGTAGAAGACCGTGTAGTTGTCGGCGAAGTTGAAGGCGGCCTCCTCCTTGTTGACCTTCACTTCCGCTTGCGGCAACGCGGTCTCGAAGCGGTAGGCCACGCCCTCGTCGTAGACGCGGAAGACGACCGCGTAGTTGCCGTCCATCTCAAGCCGCAGCTCGTTGTAGGCGTCGCGGATGCGCGCGAACTTCTGGCGCACGGCCGGCTCGACCCACGCGTCGTAGGCGCGCGGCTTCGCCTCTTTAACTTTGGGGTTGAGCCCGAGCGCGCGGCCGTCGATGTCGATGGAGAGCGTCGATTCGCGCAGCAAGGTCTTGCCGTTGACGAGCACGTCGTAGCGGACGCGGTCGGAGGCGCCGACCCGCAGCTCTATCTTCCGGTTCGGCGAGAGCACGCGGTAGTCGCGCTGCCGCGCGGCCGTGGACGCCGACAGGCAGAGGAGCGCGGTCAGCAGTAGAAGAACTCTCTTCGACGGGGTGTGCATGTTTGTCCTGTCCGAGTTTATGAGTCGCCGGGCGGCGCGGCGCGGCGTCTATTGCACGAAGACCTTGTAGCCCCACGGCTTCAACTCAATTCGGGTCGCGGCGTCGAGTTCGGCCGCGTCGCCGCCGAAGTAGTCCGTGTACTTGCCGTGGTAGAGCGTCTCCTTGAACGTCAACGCCCGCGGGCGGCCGGAGAAGTTGATGACGGCGAAGACCTTGTCCGTCTCGTTCCGGCGCACGAAGCTGAAGACTTCGGCGGGCGCGCTGTTGGGCACGTGAATCATCGTCGCGCCCCAGTGCGCGTTCCAGAGCGCCGTGTTCCGCTTCTTGAGCGCAAACAGTTTTTTATAGAGTTCGCCGTTCGGGTGTTCCTTCCAAACTAGCGGGTCTTTCTCGAAGAACTGTAGGCGCCGCGCGTTGCCCGCCTCCTGCCCGTTGTAGACGAGCGGCATCCCTTCGCCGACGACCGAGAGCACCATCGCGGCTTCGAGCCCGGCGCCGAACGCCTCGAACTCCGTCGCCTCCCACGCGTTCTTGTCGTGGTTGGTGAGGAAGGTCATCCGGATGCTCTCGCGCGGGTAGGAGCTTTCGTTCCAGGAGTAGTAGACGAAGAGGCCGCTCAGGTCTTTCTTCTGGCCCGACGTGACCTGATGGACCGCGTCGTACCAGCTCCACGCGTAGGTCATGTCGAACGCCTCGGCGTGGAGGTCGCGCGACTCCCACTCGGCGAGCATGAAGACGGGTTTGATGGAGTCGAGTTCCCTGCGGACGTTATTCCAGAAGTCCACGGGCACGAAGCCGGCCACGTCGCAGCGGTAGCCGTCAACGTCTGCCTCGCGCACCCAGTACTTCATCGCGTCGGTCATGTACCGGCGCAGGCCCTCGTGTTTGTAGTCGAGGTCGATGATGTCCGACCAGTCCCACCACGGCGTCGGGCGGAAGTCGCCCTTGTAGTCGCGGTCGTACCACTCGGGGTGTTCCGCGACGAGGTTGTTGTCCCAGGCGGTGTGGTTGGCGACCCAGTCGAGGATGACGTGAAAGCCTTGCGCGTGCGCGGCGGCGACGAAGTGCTTGAGGTCTTCGAGCGTGCCGAATTCGGGGTTGACGCTGTAGTAGTCCTTAACTGAATAAGGGCTCCCCAAAGTGCCTTTGCGGTTCTTCTCGCCGATCCTGTGCACGGGCATCAGCCAGAGGATGTCTACGCCCAACTCCTTCAGGCGCGGCAGGTGCGCTTCGGCCGCGCGGAAGGTCCCTTCGGGGGTGAACTGCCGCGTGTTGATCTGGTAGATGACGGCGTTCTTCGTCCACTCCGGGTGCTTGAGCTTGACGTAGGGCGTCGGCTGGTAAGAATTCGCGGCGGGGGTCGGCGCGGGCGCGGGCGCGCCGCCCGGACTCTGTTCGACGCAGGCGGAGAGCGCCGCCACGCAGAGCACGACGAGCAACGTTGCGGAGGCGCGCATTCCACCGGGCTCCTTCCGAGGGTTTCTGCGACGGCGGCCGACGCGAAGGGAGTGCCAGAGCGTTACGACGTTGGAATACCAATTTACCCGACGGCCTGTCAATGCCGTCCCGCGACGCACTTTTGATAAAGCCTAACGGTTCAGGTAGAGTCCGCCTACCGTATGAGAGCGAATGAAGAAGGAGTAAGGGGCGGGGCCGAGCGCGCGTTCGCGTGGACGGGGGCGTTGACGGCCGCCGTCTACCTTGCGACGTTCCTCTTCTACGTGCGCGGCTTTCAGGGCTACACGCGGACGGCGCGCGAGGTCTTCATCTGGCTCGCGGTGCTGCCGCTGCTCTACCTCTTCTGGCGCGGGTATAAGATTGTGCGCGACTCGGGCGACGGGTTGAAGACTTCGCAGGTCGTCGGGTTCGCCGTCCTGTTCTGCGTGACGTGCGCGGCCGTCTACCCGTTCCATTCGACGGACGTGTTCGGCTACATCAACCGTGGCTGGCAGCAGGTTCACTACCAGATGAACCCATACGTCTACACCGTCGCGGAGGTGCCGGGCTGGCGCGACGACCCGATGATCTGGGACCACTGGATTTATAACCCGAACCCGTACGGCTTCCTCTTCACGCTGCTCGCGCGGGGTTTGACCAGGCTCGGCGGCGGCAACTGGGCGCTGACGCTCGGACTCTTTAAGGCCGTCAACGCAGCCGCCTACGCCTTCACGGGCTGGCTCGTCTGGTCGGGCGCGAAACACCTCGGGCACGAGCGTCCGCTGCTCGCGCTCTACTCGTTCCTTTGGAACCCGCTCGTCCTGCTCCACCACATCGCGAACGGCCACAACGACATCCTCATCGGCTGCGCGCTCGCCGTCGCCGCGTACTTCGTCGTGACCGGGCGCGACGTGTGGGTGCTGCCCGCGCTGGCGGCGGCGGTGATGCTGAAGTACGCGCCCGTGCTGCTCGTCCCGGCGGCGCTCGTCTACGTCTTCAAGCAGCGCGGGTGGAAGACGACCGCCCTCGGGTGCCTGCTCGCGGCGCTGGTCGCGGCGGTCGCGGCGGCGCCGTTTCTCGCAGACTGGCGGCAGTTCCGGCTCGAAGACATCCGCGACAACGCGACGCTCATCGACAACTCGTTCCACTCCTTCCTCATCCACATCTACACGAACCTCGCGCGCCTCTTCACGCCGCTCATGCAGTTCAAGGAATTGGTGAACGCGGGCATCAAGACGCTGCTGCGCGTCGGCTTCGCCCTCTTCCTCGTCGTCGTCCACGTGAGGTTTCTGCGGCGCGGCACGGCCGCGAGGCTCCTTGAGCTGTGGTCGCTCGTCATGCTCGTGCTGATGTGCGTGGTCAGCTCGAAGTTCAACGCGTGGTACATGGGGATGCTGCTGCCGCCGGCCCTCTTCCTCGCCGAGCGCCACTGGCTCCGCCGCCTCACGCTGCTCATCACCACGGCGCAGACGCTCTCGCTCACCTTCTTCAAACAGGCTTACATCCTCAACTACTTCGCCATGATTCTCGTCCCTGCAATCGTCGTCTTCCGACAGGTGAAGAAGGAGAAGAAGAGGGAGGAGTAGGCAGTAGGCAGACGGCGGTAGGCAGTTGCAAAGCAGAAGGGATGAGCCCCGGAGGGGCGTCGGAAATTAGCCGGGGGTGAGCTTGAGACGTGACCCGTCAGGCGAACGTCGGAGCGAGCCCCCGGGACACGCGACAGTAAAGTCGGAGCCCCGGAGGGGCGAAGGAACGTGTGACGAGTCCTTCGCCCCTCCGGGGCTCACATTTACCCGCCGCCGTCTTGCCTTCAACTGCCTACCGCCGTCTGCCTACTGCCTACTTAATCTCGAACACGATGCGCTCGACGGCGCTGGTGCGCGCGGTGTTGTCGGTGATGCCGACCTCCAGTTCGTAGTGGCCGGCGGGTAGTTGGCCGAGCGAGATGGCGCCGGTGACGGGGATGCGCGCGAGGTCGGCGCCCGCTTCGGGCGCGAGTTTGCGCGCGGGCGAAGAGACGACCGCCTTATTCTCGCGCAGCACGCGCAGCGTCACCGAGAGGTCAACTTTGCCGCCCGCCTGCGCCGCGTTGTAGACGAACCCGAGGAAGTCCACTTTCGTCGAGCGCGAGAACCGGCGGTCAACGCTGAACTGTATCTGCGGCGCGCTCCCGTCCGCGCCGCCGCCCACCTGCCGCGCGCCGAGGTGCAGGCTGCTCAGCATCAACTGCTTCTTCGAGAGGTCGGGTATCTCGATCCACTGCACGGCGCTCCCCAACTGACCGCCGCGCGTGTCGCGCGCCGCCGCCTTCACCTGATAGAGCCCCGGCGCGAGCGGCGCGCGGTGGTTGTAGATGACGCCGGGCTGCTCGCCCGAGGTCGAAGCGGCCGGCGCGACCGTCAGCCGCTTGCTGAAGTTCGTAACGAGCTTGCCCTGGTCGTTCATGACGACTCCGACCAGATCGACCGACGCCGGCTGCTTCCCGTCGGCGCCGTAGTCGAGCATGCCCGTCCCGACCTCGACCGAGCTCGTGAGCACGGGCCCGCTGCCCGGCACGTCCACGTAGCTCGTCGAGAGCGCGGTCGGCAGTCCGCGCTTGCCCGAGGGCGCCGCGAGCGCCGCGCGCAGGTCGGCCTCCGCCCCCTTCGCCTCGGGCGCCTTCGGGGCCGCGACCTTCGCGTCGGGCTTCGCCGTCTTCGCCTCTTCGGCCGCGCGCGCCGCCGCCGGCACGTAGCCGCGATGCAGGCGCACGGTCAGGTCGGGGCGCCCGACGACCGCGACCTCCATGCGCCGGTAGCGCCCGCCCTTCTGCTCCTCGGCCTCGGGCTTCCAGGCGATGCGGTAGTAGTTCGAGGTCTCGTCGAGCACGCGCGAGACCCAGCGGTCGAAGTAGTTCTGGTTCTTGAGGAACTGCCCGCCCGTGTCGCCCGCGAGCGCCGAGAGCCCCTCCTGCGCCATCGTGGCCTCGCCGATTGACGAGCGGTCGAGGTAGCCGTTCGGGTCGCGCGGCTTCGACCCCGACGCGTCGTTGAAGGGCGCGAAGAGCCCGCGCGCGTCGATGGTGTAGATGACGCTCCCGGTCCGCGCGGCCGTGTCGGTGGCGAGTTGCAGACGGCGGTTGGCCGCCGCGACCGAGCCCTTGCCGTCGAGATAGAAGCCGTCCGAGATGAAGAAGATCAGTTTGCGACCCTCGATGTTGCCCGCCGTGCTCACGAGCCGGTCGAACGCGGTGAGCGAGTTGTTCGTCACCGCCTCCATCTGCCTCGTGATGTTGTTGGCGCGCGTCTTGACCATCTCGTAAACGGCGTTGGAGTTCATGGCCGCGTTGGCCCCGATGCTGGACTTGCTGACGAAGCCCTCCTGAATCTTGGTGATGTAGAAGCCGGCCGCCTGCCGGTCGCCGTTGGCGATGCGCGTGGCGATGAACTCGGTCATCGGCGGCTGCTCGGCGTCGTGGATGGCGGGCGGGATGTTCCGGAGGCGCGCGGCGGCCGTGCGCAGCACCGCCTTGTTGTCTGTGAACTGCTGGAGGAAGCCGAGCTGCCCCGTGGCCGTGACGAAGGCGACGAGGTCGCCCGGCGCCATCTCCTCTTCGATGAAGCGCGTCAGCGCCGAGCGCGTCGGCCCGAGACTGTCGAGCGAAAGGTGCAGGTCGTCGATGAAGAAGATAACGGTGCGGCCCCGCGAGCGCGAGGCGACGGCCGCGTTGGCGGCGGCGGCGGCGGCGCCGGGCGCGCCCTCGCCCTTCGGCAACGGCCCCGCGACGCGCTCGAAGAAGGCGAGGGGCACCGCGCGCCCGTCCACCTTCAACTCGAACTGGTCGCGCGTGAGTCCGTCAACGAACTTGCCCGACTTGTCGAAGACCATCACGTCCGTCTGCACCAACTCCGTCTCGACGCGCACCACGTCCTCCTTCTCCTGCGTCTGCGCGTAGGCGCCCGCGAGGAGGCAGAGCAGCGTGGCCGACAGGAGCAAGAGCCTTCCGAAGAGATTGCGTTTGGGGTTGGGATGTAACATGACGAGGCCGCCTTTCTCTCTTTCAACTACCGAGCGGTTCACGTTGGAATCCGGCGCCGGAGGCGCGCGGCGCGCAAGGGGCTGCGCGGAGGCTTGAAATTTATACTCTCAACCTCCGAACGACCGCAACCCCCTGCCACCGCTTAATTCTCCGGCTCGTCCTCCGGCCCGCCGCCGCCCGCCGGGGCGCCGGGCGCGGGCGGCGCGGGCTTGACGATGACGAAGGGAATGTCGGACGAGCGCGCGAGCGCGTTGAAGCTCTTGAGGTCGTCCGTCATCACCTGATTCAACTGCCGGAGCTGCGCGTCGATCTGCGCGGCCAGCTCTTCGTAGAGCGCGTAGGACTGCTCGGTCGGCTGCGCGTCGGCGCTCGCGACGATGGAGCCGAGCGCCGCCAGTTTGTTGTTGAGCCGGATGGGGAAGTTCAGAGGGTCCTGGCCGCTCTGGTTCTTCGTCTGGTAGAGCGCCTCCTCGACCGTCTGAAGCTTCTTGTTGAGTTGACCGCCCGCCGTCACCAAGGGCTTCGCGTTCGGCTGGTCGCCGACGCGCTTGAGGAGGTCTTCGACCTGACGCCGCACGTCGCGTATCTGCGTCACGGCGTTGTGCGTCTCGGTCAGCTTGTCGCGAATCTTCGTGAGCAGCGCGAACTGCTTGTCGAACTCCTCCTGCGTCGTCGGGAGCCGTGGGTCTTTCTTCACCTCGAACGTCTGCGTGTAGGTCTGCCCGTCGGCCGTGAGCTTGACCTGATAAGTGCCGGGCACGGCCCGAGGCCCGTTCGTGCCGCCCGCCCAGAGGATGAGGCCGGGGAAGCGCGTCGCCTCCGCGTAACGCATGTCCCAGACGAAACGGTTCAGACCCGCCTCCGTCGTCACGCGCGCCGCCCCGCCCCCGCGCCGCCCCGTGAACTCGGACGACTCTTCGCCCGACGGCGCTTGAGATTGTTCGGGCGGCGTCTGCACCTGCGCCGAGCCGGGCGCGGTCGAGGCGCCGGGCTGCCCGGCCGTCCCGCCCGAAGGCGTGGGCGTCGGGCGCGGCGGCGCCTTGGCCGTGAGCTTCTGGACCGAGCGGCCCGCCGGGTCGATGAATTCGAGCGTCACGTCCGAGGCGGGCCGCGACTTCAGGTAGTAGTAGACGACGACGCCGTTCACGGGGTTCGCGCCGATGGTCACCGTCGGCGGCAGCGCCACGCCGCCCGCGCCCGGCATGCGGTACGCGTCCTCGGGCTTGAGCAAAACGGTCTCGCCCCCGCCCGCGCGCTGCGCGTCGCTCAACTGGTGGAGGATGGAGAGGTCGTCGAGAATCCAGAACGAACGGCCCTGCGTGGCGACGACCAAGTCCTTCTCGCGCTTGTGAACGGCGAGGTCTGTGATGGGCACGTAAGGCAGGTTCAGTTGCAACGGCTGCCAGCGTTCGCCGTCGTCGAACGAGACGTACATGCCCGTCTCGGTCCCCGCGTAGAGCAACCCGCGCCGCGCCGGGTCTTCGCGGATGACGCGCGTGAAGGCGCCGTCGGGAATACCCGTGTCGATCTTCTTCCACGTCCTGCCGTAGTCGCTCGTCTTGTAGAGGTAGGGCTTGAAGTCGTCCGACTTGTACATCGTCGCGGCGACGTAGGCCGCGCCCGCCTCGTGCGGCGAGGCGTCGATTGAGTTGACCTGTATCCACTCGGGGATGTTCTTCGGCGTCACGTTCGACCACGTCTTGCCGTTGTCGCGCGTGACCTGCACGAGGCCGTCGTCGGTGCCCGCCCAGATGACGCCGCGCGTGACGGGCGACTCGGAGACGGTGAAGATGGTGTCGTAATACTCGACGCTCGTGTTGTCCTTCGTAATCGGCCCGCCGCCCGGCCCCTGCTTCGACTTGTCGTTGCGCGTGAGGTCGGGACTTATCATCTCCCACGACTGCCCCTCGTTGTTCGAGCGGAAGAGGTGGTCGCCCGCCGCGTACAGGACGTTCGGGTCGTGCGGCGAGAAGAGGATGGGGTAGTTCCACTGGAAGCGGTACTTCATCCCCTCCGCGCCGTGGCCCATCGGGTTGTCGGGCCAGACGTTGACGGCGCGCAGTTGCTTTGTGCGGTGGTCGTAGCGCGTGAGGTAGCCGCCGTAGGAGCCCGCGAAAACGACGTTCGAGTCCTTCGGGCTCGGCGCAATCCAACCCGACTCGCCGCCGCCCACGTCGTGCCACGACTCGGGGCCGATGCCGAACTCCTCCGTGCGGCTGCGTATCTTGATGGTCGAGTTGTCCTGCTGCGCGCCGTAGACGTTGTAGGGAAAGTCGTTGTCCAAGGCGACGCGGTAGAACTGCGCGGTCGGCTGGTCCTGCTCGGTCCAGGTGCGCCCGCCGTTGAAGGAGACGTTGGCGCCGCCGTCGTTCGACTCGATCATGCGGTTCGGGTCGTTGGGGGCAATCCAGAGGTCGTGGTTGTCGCCGTGCGGGACCGAGATGTTTGCGAAGGTGCGTCCGCCGTCGTTCGAGCGGTAGAAGCCCGTGTTGAGGACGTAGACGCGCTCTGCGTTCTGCGGGTCGGCGTAGATGCGCGTGTAGTACCACGCGCGCTGCCGCAGGTCGCGCGACTCGTTGACCTTCGTCCACGACGCGCCGCCGTTGTCCGAGCGGAAGACGCCGCCCTCTTCCGCTTCAACCAGAGCCCACACGCGCTCGGGCTGCGCGGCCGAGACGGTGACGCCGATCTTGCCGACCATCCCGCGCGGCAGTCCGGGGCTGCGCGTAATCTCCTGCCACGTGTCGCCGCCGTCCGTTGACTTGAAGAGCCCGCTCGCGGGCCCGCCGCTCTCGAACGTCCACGGCTTGCGTATGAACTGCCAGAGCGCGGCGTAGAGGACGTTCGCGTTCGACGGGTCGAACGTTAAATCAATCGCGCCGGCCTGCGGGTGCTTGTACAAGACCTTCTCCCAAGTCTTCCCGCCGTCCTTCGAGCGGAAGACGCCGCGCTGCTCGTTCGGGCCGAAGGTGTGGCCGATGGCCGCGACGTAAACAAGGTTCGGGTCGCGCGGGTGCACGCGCACGCGCGAGATGTGGCGCGTGTCGTCGAGGCCCGCGAGCTTCTTCCACGTCTTCCCCGCGTCGGTCGATTTGTACATCCCGTCGCCGTGCGAGACGTTGCCGCGCAAGGTCTCCTCGCCCATGCCGACGTAGACGACGTTCGGGTCCGACTCCGAGACGCCGATGGCGCCGACCGAGCCGGTCTTAAAAGTCTGGTCGCCCAAAGGCTCCCACGTCACGCCGCCGTCGGTCGTCTTCCACACGCCGCCGCCCGTCGCGCCGAAGTAGTAGACGAAGGGCTGCGTGGGAACGCCCGCGACCGCCGCCACGCGGCCGCCACGGAACGGCCCGATCTGCCTGTAGGCGAGCGGCCCGAACGGCTTTCGTTGCGGCGCGTTCGACGGCTGCCCCTGCGACGCTCCGGGTTGTTGCGCGCGCGCGGCGAAGGGCAGCACGTTCAAGAGAAGGACGGCGGCGAGCAGAGGCGCGGCGGGCTTCCGCGAGAGAAGACGTACCCTCAACATGTGCAAGGCTCCTCAGAAGAATGGACTTGTGTTCCGACCTGGAAAGCTTTAAAACGGCTGACGTTTGCGGGCTACTATATTGCCTTTCGCCCCGCCGGGCAATCGGCATTTTCAAGGAGCGTGGCAGAGTTGAGCATTGAGATTCGTTACACGGAAGCGTTGACCGAGGAGGAGCGGCAGGCGCTCTTCTTCTGGGGCGAGCAGATCTTCGGCCTTGAGGACGCGGGCTACGCGTGGCGGCCGAAGGACTATCACTTCATCACGGAGGAGGACGGGCACCCGCTCAGCCACGTCGGCGTCATCAAGACGACCGTCAGCGTGGGCGGGCGCACGTTGACGGTCGGCGGCGTCGGCGGCGTCGCCACCCGCCCCGAGGCGCAGGGGCGCCGCCTCGTCCACGCCGCCATGCGGCACGCCGCCCAGTTCATCTGTCACGAGTTGGGCGCCGACTTCGGGATGCTCTTCTGCCTGCCGCGCCTCGAACCCTTCTACGCGCGGCAGGGATGGCTCACGGTCGAGGATGAAGTGGAGATCGACCAGCCCGACGGCAAGAAGGTCTGGCCCTATCGCGTGATGGTGCAGCCGTGCGGCGAGCGCGAGTGGCCCGCCGGACGCGTCGAGGTCGGAGGCTTGCCCTGGTGAATGGTGTCGTGAAGTTAACGAGGTCGGGGCCGGTCGTCTCCGGCTCTGACGAAGAGCTGGCGCGGCTGCGTTCGCACTTCGAGGAGCGGCATCACCTCGCGCTGCACGGCTTCCTCGACCCGACGCTGCTCGACACGCTGCGCGCGAAACTGGCCGCGACCGACTTCGTGCGCATCGACCGCGACGTGGGCAGCGAGCTGCGTCCGCTCGACACGACGCCCTACTTCGCCCTGGAGCTGCTGCTCAACAGCCGCGCGGTGCTCGAACTCATCCCGAGACTGACGGGCTGCCCGCCTCCCGCCTGCTTCACCGGCCGCGTCTACCGCCGCGCGCCGGGCGAGAGCCACGTCAGCCATTGGCACACCGACATCAACGACGACGGCCGCATGGTCACGCTCAGCATCAACCTGAGCGACACGGCCTACAGCGGCGGCACGACGCTCCTGCGCGAGACCGCGACAAAGCGCGTCGTCTGCGAGTTGACCAACGACGGTTTCGGCGACGCCCTCCTCTTCCCCATCGACCCGCGCTTCGAGCACCGCGTCACCGATGTCGAGGGCGACGCGCCGAAGACCGCGCTCGCGGGCTGGTTCAACTCCAGGCCCGACCCGCGCTACCTCTTCGCGCGCGGCGCGGCTACTTCGTCGAAGACTTCTTCTTGACGCGGATGCGCGGGAGGTTGAGGTTGTCGCCGAGCTTGCGGAGCTTGTCGAGGTCGAGCGAGCCGACGATGTTGACGACCGTCACTTCCTTGGACTCGACGAAGAGGAGCGCGAAGCCCTCGATGCGCCCGCCAGCGGTTGCGAGATAGACCTCCGCGTCGCCGAAGTCGAGCCCCTTCGACTCCACGTCCATGACGCGCGTCCAACCGGGCGCGCGCAACTGCTCGCGCACCGCCGCCACGTCGCCTTCGGCGAACTGCCCCGCGGACTTGAACTCGTAGCTGCGCACGTAGACGCCGCTCAGGCCCGCGACCAATTCCTTGACGGCGCGCTCTTCTTCATCCTTGTCCGAGAGGATGGAGCCGGCGAACTTGATGAGGATGCCGTCGATGTCGATGTTGACCGCCTCCGACGCCTTCGGCGCGAGCCGTTCGAGGCTGTCGAGCCGCAACCTCCCGCTCGACGCCCGCGGCGCCTGCGCGCGCGCCCCGGCGCAGACGACGAAAGTGATAATGACGACGACGAAAGTTTTAACGATTGACTGCCTCATAACTCCACACCTCGGAACTATGAACTATGACTATGAACTAAAACCCTTTGTCTTACAGTTCATCGTTCATCCTTCATCGTTCCCTGGGCCCGCTCCCGCACGTCCCTCAACTTCGCGCCGGTCAGGCGCAGAGCGTAAACCAGTTGTTCCTTCGTCAACAGCCGCGCGTTCTCGACGAGCGTAGACGCGCCGTCGCGCGTGCTCATCGCTTCGAGAGTCAAGCCGTCGCGCGTGCCCGCCCCTTCTGTCAAAGTCTCCACGGTCGCGCTCTTCAAACGCCGGCCCTGCGCGGCCGTCAACTGCACATCCTTTCGACGGCGCGGGAGACTTTGGACCGCAACCTTGTCATCTTTAACCTTGACCTCGGCCGGGGGCGGCGGCTCCAACATGGCCCGCTTCGTCTCGGGCGGCGCGGGACGCTCTTCCCCACGCGCGTCCCGCGTCGGCCGCGCGGTGGCCTGTTCGTCTCGGGTCGCCACGCGCGCGCGCATGAAGAGTGACGCGACGAGGACCGACGCGACGACGAGCGCGGCCGCCGCCGCGAACGCGGCCGGCGCGAAGAGTCTCGACGCGCGGAGCCGCGAGACGAAGGGCAGGACGCCGGCCGTCGGCGGCTTGAGCATCTCGGTCTCGGCCGGCAACTCCAGCGGTCGCGGCTCGTGTTTGAATGCGCCGAGCAGTGCTTCGAGCCGCGCGACCTCCGCGTCCGCGTCGCCCTTCTTGTCCCAGAGGTAGTCGCTCATAAACGCCCCTCCTTCAAATCACCGTCACACTTCACCCCGAGCCGCTTGCGCAAAAGCTTCATCCCTCGATGCAGGTTGACGCGCACGGACGCGGGCCGTAAGCCCGTCCGCTCCGCGATCTCCGGGCCGGTCATGCCCTCGACGAGCCTGAGCACGAGCGTCTCGCGGTAAGCCTGGGGCAGCGAGCGGATGATCTCCAAAGCCTCCTGCGCCTCGGCGCGGCGCCCCGCGCCCTGCGCCAGTTCGTCGCACAACTCCTCGGTCTGGCGCGCGCGCCGGTAGAAGTCGGCCGCGCGGTTGCGCGCGATGATGGCGACCCACGGCCCGAAGCGCGCGGGGTCGCGCAGAGCACAGAGCTTGCGGAACGCCGTCAGGAAAACGTCCTGCACGAGGTCCGAGACTTCGCCGTACGGCACGCGCGCGAGCAGCACGCCGTGCACGAGCGGCGCGTAGAGCACGTAGAGACGCTCGAAGGCCGCGCGGTCGCCCGCGCGCGCCGACTCGACGAGCGCGACCTCGGGCGGCTGGACTTCTGCCGCCTCCTGCCGTCGCTCGGCGAAGAGCAATGTGCCGGTCTCCACCTCGTACATGCCTTGAAGTTTTACGACGCCGCGCGGCTCTGAGGTTCACGCCCCACGCGGCCCCTTCCCTCTACGCCGGTATAGACGCGGGGACGGCGCGAAGCGTTAACAGAGGGCACGATGAAGGATGAACTGAAGACGACGGCCTTACAGTTCATCGTTCATCGTTCCTACTTCATCGTTCAGAAGATCGTGTAGATGAACGGCGCGAGCGCGGACGACTGCGCGAAGACGAGCAGGGCGCCGAGGAGGAGCAGGACGAGGATGATCGGGAGCAGCCAGAGCTTCTTGTTCTGGCGCAGGAACATCCAGACCTCACCGGCGAGCGAGAGCTTTCCCATAAGAACTTAAATCCCTCCGAACCTTACAAACGTGTCTCTTCAGAAGAGGCGCTCGAACTGCTCGGGCGCCTGCCGGGTCGTCTTGCGCTCGACCCAGTAACTCTCGGCCTTCGCCCCGCGACGGCGCAGCGGGTCGCGCCCGACCAGCCGCGTGACGAAGCCGTAGGGCGTCACCACCAAGTAGTACATCACCGTCAACAGCACGCGGCTGTTGACGTGGCCGAGCAGCACCGCGAAGCGCATCCAGGCCGTGTGGAACGCGCGCGCCGCCGGGGGCACGAAGAGCCCCGCGACGACGAGCGCCGCGCCGAGCGCGCCGAAGATGATGACGACCGTCGTCCGCCCACGGTAGAGGTTCCACGCGGCGATGCAGAGGAAGACGGCCGCGACCAGCAGCGCGGACTTGCGCGCCTGCGCGTTCGTGACCGCGCCCGGCCCGTGTTGCGTGACGCTCCCCTTCGGCTCAATCAAGCTGAAACTCCTCCTGCCACGAGAGGTCTTCCGAGTAAGCGTTCCTCCCCTGCTCCGACTTGAGCAGCAGGAAGTCGCCCACGACGAGGCAGTCCATCTCCGTGCGCATGAAGCACGCGAACGCCTGCGCGGGCGTGCAGACGATGGGCTCGCCGCGCACGTTGAAGGAGGTGTTGACGAGGACCGCGCAGCCCGTCAGACGCTCGAAGGCCGCGAGCAGATCATAGTAAGCGGGGTTCTCCTCGCGCCCCACGGTCTGTATGCGCGCGGAGTAATCGACGTGCGTCACGGCGGGGATGGTCGAGCGCGGCACGTTCAGCTTCTCGATGCCGAACAGTCCTTCCTCTTCCTTCGTCGTCTCGCGCCGCAGCCCCGCGCGCACGGGCGCGACGAGGAGCATGTAGGGCGAGTCGGCGTCCAGGTCGAAGTAGTCCGCGACGCGCTCGCGCAGCACCGACGGCGCGAAGGGGCGGAACGACTCGCGGAACTTTATCTTCAAATTCATCTGCGACTGCATACGCGGCGAGCGCGGGTCGCCGAGAATGCTTCTGGCACCGAGAGCGCGCGGCCCGAACTCCATCCGGCCCTGAAACCAACCGACCACCTTCTCCTCCGCGAGCAGCCGCGCGACCGTCTCGGCCAACTCGCCGTGCGGGACTTTCCTGTAACGCGCGCCCAACGTCACCAGAGACTCTTCTATCTCGTTGTCGGTGAACTCCGGCCCGAGGTACGCGCCGCGCATGCCGTCGGCGCGGCCCCGGCAGACCTCTTCCACGCGGCGCTCGTTCCCGAGGTACTGATACCAGACCGACAACGCCGCGCCCAGAGCGCCGCCCGCGTCGCCCGCCGCCGGCTGCACCCAGACGTTCTCGAATGGCCCTTCGCGCAGGATGCGTCCGTTGCCGACGCAGTTGAGCGCGACGCCGCCCGCGAGGCAGAGATTCTTCTCGCCGGTCTCTTGATGAACGTGGCGCGCCATGCGCAGCATCGCCTCTTCGGTGACTTCCTGCACCGAGCGCGCGAGGTCCATCTCGCGCTGCGTCACCTCGCTCTCGGGCGCGCGCGGGCGTCCGCCGAACAGACGGTCGAACGCCGAGTTCGTCATCGTTAGGCCCGCCGCGAAGTCGAAGTACTTCATGTTGAGACGGAGGCTTCCGTCTTCACGAAGATCAATCAACTCGTCGAGGATGAGCTTGACGTAGCGCGGCTCGCCGTAGGGCGCGAGCCCCATCACCTTGTACTCGCCCGAGTTGACCTTGAAGCCCGTGTAGTATGTGAAGGCAGAGTAGAGCAGCCCGAGGCTATGCGGGAAGTGTAGCTCCTTCAGGAGGTGCAGCTCGTTCCCTTTTCCGTAACCGTACGAAGAGGTCGCCCACTCGCCCACGCCGTCCATCGTCAGCACGGCGGCCGACTCGAACGGCGAGGGGAAGAAGGCCGAGGCGGCGTGCGACTCGTGGTGCTCGGTGAAGAACACCTTGCCCTCGAAGCCCGCCTCCTTCGACACCTGCTCGCGTATCCAAAGCTTCTCGCGCAGCCACAAAGGCATCGCCATCAGGAACGAGCGCAGGCCGCGCGGCGCGTAGTCGATGTAGGTCTCAATCAGGCGCTCGAATTTCAGCAGCGGCTTGTCGTAGAAGGTGACGTAGTCCAACTCCTTCGGCGTTATCCCCGCGCGCTTCAGACAGAACTCGACGGCGTGCGCGGGGTAGCGGTGGTCGTGCTTCTTGCGCGTGAAGCGCTCCTCCTGCGCCGCCGCCACAACTTCGCCGTCGCGCACGAGGCACGCCGCCGAGTCGTGGTAGTAGGCTGAGATTCCGAGGATGTACATCTTTGGAAAAAGTCGCCGCGCACAGTCGCGTTCGGGCACCGCGCGGCAAGCCTTGGATTATCCTTTTTTTGTCGTTTGGCGGCAACTTCGGGCCTCGCGGGTGGCCCCGTTCTTGCTTTTATTCCCGGCGGGAAGGTTTTTACGTACGGTTTGAGGCCAGAAACTATGCAGCAGCGTCCTGAAAATTTCGAGACGGCGAAAGACCCGGAGGCGACGCTCGTCTCGCCGCGTTTCGACGCCAACGACGCGCGCCGCGCGCACCCGGTCGTGCCGCTCGCCGAGGCGCCGGAGCCCACGCACTACGCCCCGCGCGCACGTCGCGCGCAAGGCCCGCGTCGCGCGTGGACGCCCGCGCTGCTGGCCGTCGCGCTGCTCGCGGTCGCCGCCGTCGGCGGCGCGGTCGCCACGAAAGTCATGCAAGGCCCGCGCGCGCATCAGACACAGGAACAGGCTCAGCCCGCCACGGTTCAGGCTGCGGAAGCGCCGCCGCAACCCTCTACGCCGACGGGCGCGGAAGCCCCGCGCGAAGAGGCGCCCGTTGCAGCCAAACCCGCACCGCGCACGCGACGCACGCGAGTTGCGCCCGCGCCCGCGTCAGTCGTGACCGAGATTGACGAAGTTGATGACGACGAAGACTCGGGGCGTCGAGGCAAGTCGGCCGAGAAGCGGCGTGAGCGCGAGGACGACGTTGAGAAGGAGATGCGCAAGGCTATGAAGCGCGGCAAGGGTAAGGGCGCGCGCCTCGTTGACGTGTTGACGAAACCGTAGGGCAATCGTTACCTGAGAGTAACGGGTAAGAACTTAACCGCAGAGACACGGCTTGAAGAGGGATACTCAACAAGCCGTGTCTTTGTGTCTCCGCAGTTAATTCCCTTCTAAGCCTCGTCCGACGCATCCACCCGAGCGCCTTCATCTTCACCCGCCAGTTCGCGCGCGATGCGGCGGACGGTGTCGAGCGTGTCGATCTCTTCGGGCGTTTTGTCTTCGCGCAGGCGCAGGATGCGCGGGAAGCGGAGGGCGTAGCCGCTCTTGTGCCGCTTCGATTCCTGCACGCGGTCGAAGGTGACTTCGAGCACTATCTTCGGCTCGACGACGCGGACGCGGCCGTGCGCGAACTCTTGAACCGTGTGCGCGCGGAACCACTCGGTCAACTCGGCCAGTTCCGCGTCGGTCAGCCCCGAGTAAGCCTTACCGACGTTCAAAAGCTCCGCGTCGTCCTCCGAGCGCCGCACGGCGAAGGTATAGTCGGAGAGCAGGTTTCGACGCTTGCCGTGCCCGACCTCGACGGCCGTCACCACCACGTCGAGCGTCGCGTAAGCCTTCTTCAGCTTCAACCACTCGCGCCCGCGCTTGCCCGGCTTATACGAAGAGCGCGGGTCCTTAATCATCAACCCCTCGTTGCCGCGCGCGCGCGCCGCGTCGAACTCCTCATCAAGTCCCGTCACGCCGCCCGTCATCTTCGCCCACGACAGACGCACGACCGCGACCGCTTCATCCTTAATCAACGCTTCGAGCGCCGCGCGCCTCTCCGCGAGCGGCGCGTCCGTCAACACGCGCCCCGCCGCGTAGAGCAGGTCGTACGCGACGAACGCGACGGGCACGCCCGCGAGCAACTCTTCCGAGACGGTCTTGCGCCCCAGACGCTTTTGCAGTTCGAGGAAGGGCAGGATTGACTCGCCGCGCACGGGCACGATCTCGCCGTCGAGCACGGCGTCCGAGGGTAGTTGCTTCAACGGCTCGATGAGTTCGGGGAAGCGGTGCGTCACCTCGTCGAGCGTGCGCGTGTAGAGCGCGACGCGTCCGCTCTGCACGTGCGCCTGCCCGCGTATGCCGTCGAACTTGTCCTCGACGTAGAACTCTTCGGGCATCGTGCGCGCCACATCTTCGACGGTCTCGGCGGCCGTGGCGAGCATGAACTTGATGGGGTGGAAGAGGCGCATCTCCACGCCTTCGAGCGCGCCGCGCCGCGCGCGCACGGCCGTCTCGCCGATGTCGCCCGTGAGCATGTTGACGCGCGCCACGTCCGCGAGCGGGCGACCAAACGCGCGCGCGACGGCGTCTTCGACGAGCCCCTCCTTGAGGCCGATGCGCAGGTCGCCGACGAGCAGCTTGACGAGGTACTTCGCTTCGGAAGGCGTCGCATTGGTGAGGGCCGAGACGAGCAGCGCCTTCTTGTTCTTCGTCCCGCGCGTCTCGCTCAAACTCTCGATGAGCGTGTGCGTCGCGGCGAGCGTGTGCGTCGGCGTGACGTTCACGGTCCCCTTCGTCTCGGCGAACGCCTCGAACGCCACGTCGCCCGAGTCGCCGAGGCGCACGTAGCGCGGCCGCAGGTTCTCGACTTCGAGCCCCGTCACCTCGGAGATTGCGTCGCGCAGCATCCCGCCGCCGACGTTCGTCGTGCGCGCGTCGTAGAGCGGGAAGACGTGCCCCGCGAAGTAGCGCGCCGCGAGGCTCAGGTCTTCGTCGGTCAACGCTACGAAGTAAGCGCCGAGCAGCGCAGCCTTCTCAAGCTTCTTCGTCGTCGCGCCCACCGCGTCCGCCGTCTCCGCGAAACGTTGCAGCGTCGCGGACGCGGGCTCGGTCGCCGTCGTTGTTCCCTTTGCTCTCGCCATGGAGGAAGCCGCGCGCCCGCTTACGGCCGGGCCTGCGCCTCGCGCATCAGCTCGTGTGGGACGCGGACGGCCTGCGCCGCGTCGGGCTCGCCGAAGATTTCGGGGTGGATGATTCTGAGCAGTATCTCGGCGCCTTCGACGACGCGCGGGCCGGGGCGGCTGAAGTAGCTCGTGGCGTCCACGGCCCAGATGCGCCCGGTCCAGAAGGCCGGCAGTTTCCCCCAGGCGTGCGGCAGGAGCGCGCTTTCGAGCGCGCGCAGCGTGTCCTCCTTGTAGTAGCCGCACGGCGCGAGCACGATCACTTCGGGGGCGTAGTCGCGAATCTCCGCGTACGTCGTCGTGCGCGACACCCCGCCCGCGTTGCCGAACGAGGCGTCGCCGCCCGCGAACGCGACCTGCTCGGGCACCCAGTGGCCGGGCGCGAACGGCGGCTCAAGCCATTCGAGGACGAGCGTGCGCGGCCGTGTTTCGACTTCGGTCAACAGCACGGCCAGCGCGTCCAACTGCACGGTCAGGTCGCGCACGAGCGCGTCCGCCGCCGCCGACGCGTCGGTTAGCTCGCCCACGGTGCGTATGTTGGCGAAGATGTCCTGTATGTTGTTCGGTTCGAGCGAGACGATGCGCGCGTCCGACTCGACGAGGCGCGCGGCCTGTTGGACGGTCTTGTAGCTGACGGCGCAGACCTCGCACAACTCCTGCGTGATGACGAGGTCGGGCTTCAACTCCGCCAGCAGTTTTTCGTCCAGGTTATATATCGAGCCGTGGCCGTCGAGTTGCGAGCGGACGGCGTGGTCGATCTCGGCGCTCGACATCTCGGCGTGCGAGATGCGGCTCGAAGTGAGCACCGGTTTTCCGACCACCGACGGCGGGAAGTCGCACTCGTGCGTGACGCCCACCAGGTTCTCTTCGAGCCCGAGCGCGCAGACGATCTCGGTCGCCGACGGCAGGAGCGAAACTATGCGCGGACCTGTCCCCATCCCTCACCCTTCTCCGTTCGTCTTCAGCATTGACTGCGGCGAGGTTGGCGCAGGCGCCGCGCCCCTGTCAAGGAAGCGCGCCCCCGCTTTTGCGCGCGCGCGTCGAAGGGTTACAATCCGCACGTCCGCTGAGTTTGAAGAAGTAAAGCGGGAGGAAGCCTTGAAGAGAGGCCGCGCGACTTCCAATGTCTTGAGGGCGTTCTGCGTGACGCTGCTCGCGCTCTACGCGCTGGCGCTCGCGGCCTGCTCGTACAGCACGGGGTTCGTCATCGTCAACGACTCGGGCTCGCCCGTCGAGGTCAGCTACTCGTTCAAGAACTGGCAGGAGGGCGACGAGTGCTGCCCGACGCGGCCGGCGAAGAGGCCGCTCGACAAGCTCGACGACGCGGATGGGGAGTGGGGCTGGCTGCGGCCCGAGGACTTTCGCTTCGACGCGGCCGCGGGGGTGGTGACGGTGACCTTAGCGCCCTCGGAGGCACTGCTGGTGGAGCGTGTGAGCAGCTTCCGTGGCCACGGCGACCGCGACCACGACGACTTCTTCCGTCTGTCCTCCGTGCGCATCACGGGCGCCAACGGCACCGTCTACTACGAGGGCCGGCAGGCGCAGTACCAGTTCCAGTGGGTGAATGATAACTTGTACAAGCTGACTTACTACGGCTGGGGAGACAAGCGAGATGACCGTGGGAGATGAGCCCCGGGTCGAGGGCGTGGTCGATCACATCGCCGTCAAGACCGAGGATATGCACGCCGACGTGCGCGAGTACGAACGGCTCGGCTTCCGCGTCGAGACGCTCTACGAGGACTGGGCCATGCTGCGCGACCCGCAGGGCTTCGGCGTGGCGCTGCTGCCGCCCGGCTCGAAGCACCCGCCGCACCTCGCCCTCCGCGTCAAGTCGCGCGGCGAACTGGAGACGGCCGCGCGCCGCGAAGGGCGGCCCATCAAGGAGCACCGCGACCGCTCGCTCTCCTTCTACACCAACGGCGTCAGCGGCCGCGCCGTCGAGGTCATCTACTACCCGCCGGACTACAAAAAGCCGTGAATGGTGAATAGTAAATAGTGAATGGTCGGAGCCTGTCTTAACCATTCACTATTTACTATTCACCATTCACGATTCTCTTATGCACTCATTCCTTCTCGTCTTCGAGTTCCTCGGCACGACCGAGTTGCTGGTGATCGCGGTGGTCGCGCTCATCCTGTTCGGGCCGCGCAAGCTCCCCGAGATCGGGCGCACCGTCGGCAAGGCGATGGGCGAATTCAAGCGCGCCTCCGAAGACTTCAAGCGGACGTGGGAGTACGAGGTCGAGGTCGAGAAGCGCAGGCCCGCGACCGAGGAGGCCGCGCCGACCGCCCAGACAATCACGCCCGGCGAAGACGCGGCGGCGCTCCCGGCCTACGACGCTTCCGTGGGGGAGTTCGACGGCTCACATCCACAGCCGGCCGCGGCCGAAGAGACAATCGCGCGCGGCGCGGCCGAAGAGGACGCGGGCGGGCAGGGGCTCGCCGACGAGCACGCGTGGGACGTGGCTACGGGGCGCGCGCCGACGAGCCCCGACGCCGAAGAGCCCAAAGCCTCCTGAGCATGCGTGCGCGGCGCGCGCGAGTTTCTAACCCGAGAGCCTTGAGCAGACTGCGACCGACGAGATGGCTTCGACCCTTCTGGACAGCGGCGAGGACGAACAGCAGGAGGAGGGCCGCCAGCTCGGCGGGCAGATGTCGTTCCTCGAACACCTCGATGAGCTGCGCCGCCGCATCATCCGCTCCGTCGTCTTCATCTTCGTCGCCCTCATCTGCTGCTGGTTCGTCTCCGCCCAGATTTACAACTTCCTCGCCGCGCCCATGCGCCGCGCCCTCGCCGAGGTCGCGCAGCGCCCCGTCGCGCTGCAAGGCTTGACCGGTGGCGAGCAGATTCTCCCGCTCACAGCCATCAGGGAGGGCGACTCCGGGCGCTACGTCTTCGAGGCGACGACGAAACTCGGGACGAGCGTCATCCCGCCGGGCGCCTCGGTCGCCGTGCGCGTCGCCAAGGGGGCGGACGGG
>DASVGG010000097.1:0-1636 GCA_036379655.1 Pyrinomonadaceae bacterium | reverse complement strand
GGTCGGGCTTCCCACGTCGTATGGGAAGCCCGACCCCGCCGCGACTGCAATGTCCACGCCGCGTGTTTCAGCACGGAACAGTGTCCCTCAGTCATGTCGCAGGGTGGACACATCGATGACCGCCCCGAGCCCCGGGTGGCCGGTCTAAAGAGAAGACCGCACGGAATGTAACTTGCAATTGAATCCGGCGACTCGCAGGCACCAACCGCGCTCACGTTTAAGTAAAGACCGAAGCCCTTGAAAGAGGATTCCTCCGTGAACAAGAAAACTGTGTTACCGCTCGCCCTCTTACTGGTGACCCTCGCGCTGACGATTGCGCCAGCTGCCGGCGCGCACGACCACGACTCGCACGTGTCGAACGCGCCGAAGCGGCATCGCGCCAAGACCACCAGCGCGCGCCGCCCGGCGAAGCGACGCCAGAAGGCGCAGCAGCCGCGGCAGGCCATGTATACCTGTCCGATGCACCATGAAGTCCGCTCGAAGACCGCCGGCGAATGCCCGAAATGCAAGATGGAGTTAGAGCTGGAAGAGACATCCGCCAAAGCAAAGTCGGAATAGACCTCGGAGCCGCGGGCCGTGAGCCACGCGGAAGGAGAATAAGATCATGAATCACGTGTTAGGTATCGTGGGGCTGGGCATGCCGGAGATGCTGCTCCTCCTCGGCGTCATGCTTCTCATCTTCGGCGGCACGCGTCTGCCGCAACTGGCGAAGGGACTCGGGGCCAGCATCCGCGAGTTCAAGAAGGGCGCGGCCGGGATGGACGAAGCCGCCGCGCTGGGCGAGGGGTCGGGCCGAACGGATGGGCGCCTCGATTAGCAAGGAGGCGACAAATGCACCAACTTCTCTTCCTTGAATTCATCGGCACGTCAGAGTTGCTGGTCGTGCTCGTCGTGGCGCTCATCATTTTCGGCCCGCGAAAGTTGCCCGAGTTGGGGCGTTCGCTCGGCCAGGCGCTGCATCAGGTGCGTAGTGCTTCCGAAGACTTCAAGCGGACCTGGGAGACCGAGGCGCGGCTCGAAACCGCCACGCATCAGGAACTCGTCCCCGGCGAAGTTGAGGCCGTGGCGGTGGAGGTCGAAGAGACACACGCGCCCGCGCACGAAGCGCCGGCCGCCGCCTAGTCCCGCGTTAATCATGAGGCGGCCTTCAGCGAAGTCTAAGCCGAGAAGAAGACGAACCGACGTAACGGCCCGGGGCGGTCTGGTAAATGTCTCCCGCCGTCGCACGCAGTTTTAATGCTCCGAGATGGCAGCTACTTTTATTGACACGGGTGAGGGGCAGGGCGGGGGCCGCCAGATGGGCGGGCAGATGTCGTTCCTCGAACACCTTGACGAGCTGCGCCGCCGCATCATCCGCTCCGTCGTCTTCATCTTCGTCGCCCTCATCTGCTGCTGGTTCGTCTCCGCCCAGATTTACAACTTCCTCGCCGCGCCCATGCGCCGCGCCCTCGCCGAGGTCGCGCAGCGTCCCGTCGCGCTGCAAGGCTTGACCGGCGGCGAGCAGATTCTCCCGCTCACAGCCATCAGGGAGGGCGACTCCGGGCGCTACGTCTTCGAGGCGACGACGAAACTCGGGACGAGCGTCATCCCGCCGGGCGCCTCGGTCGCCGTGCGCGTCGCCAAGGGGGCGGACGGG
>DASVGG010000096.1:0-188965 GCA_036379655.1 Pyrinomonadaceae bacterium | reverse complement strand
CTATTCGCGCTCTCGCGCTCATGGCGGGCAGGGATGCCCGCGCTCCCGGCGAACTCAGGGCTTCGGCTTCTTCGTGCGCTGGTACTTGGCGTACTTGATGCGCTGGTCGAGGTTCTCTTTGGCGGCGGGGTTGAGTTGGAGGTATTTGTCGAAGTCCTTCTGGGCCTCTTCATCCTGGTTGCGTGCGAGGAGGATGAGACCGCGGCTGGCGTAGGCTTCGGTGTACTGCGGGTCAACCTCAATCGCCTTGGCGAAGTCGGCGAGGGCGGCGTCGGTGTCGCCCTTGGTTTCGAGGGCGCGGGCGCGGCTGTAGTAGGCATCGGCGCTCTGCGGGTTGAGGGCGATGAAGCGTGTGAAGTCTTCGACGGCGCCGTCCGTGTCACCGGCGGCCGAGCGCGCGACGGCGCGGTTGTAGTAGCCCTCCGCGAGTTGCGGGTTGAGCCCGAGGGCCATCGTGTAATCGGCGATGGCGCGGCCGGTCTCCTTCTTGTCCATGAGGAGGGTCGCGCGGCTGTGATAAGCCTCGGCGAGGCGTGGGTTGTTCTCGACGGCCTTCGTGTAGTCGTTGATGGCGCCGTCGGCGTCGCCCTTCGCCTTCTTCGCGTCGCCGCGATTGTTGTAGACGATGGCGAGGTTCGGCTGTAGCTCCAACGCACGGTCGAAGTCCTTGATGGCGCCGTCGTAGTCCTGCTTCTCCAGCAGCGTGAAGCCGCGCGTGTAGATGGCGATGACGTTCTTCGGGTTGAGGTCGATGGCCTTGCCGAAGTCCGCGAGCGCGCCTTCGATGTCGCCCCTGGCCTTCCTGACCTGCGCGCGGCCGCTGTAGGCGGCGTCGTACTTGGGGAAGAGCTTGATGGCCTGGTTGAGGTCTAAGAGCGCGCCGTCGGCGTCGCCCTGTTTGAAGCGGCCCATCGCGCGTTTGTAGTAGTCCTCCGGCCCCTGCGCGCGCGTCGTCGCGGCGGCGGCGCAGAGGGCGAGGGCGGCGAAGAGTAAGGTCAAAAGTCTTTTCATAACTCCCACGAAAAACGGCCGGGGTGAACCGTTTTTGATGTAAAGTCTGCGGCGCCGGATGCTTCGGCGCCGCGTGAGTTTGAGCGCGGGGCCGGCGCGTCGATAATAAACGAACTTCGACGCGGGCGGGGCGTGTTTAGGCTCTGGCCCGCACACCCCTTTCAGAGAGGACTTCGGCCGATGATAACCCGCGCAAGACTCCTGACGGCCGCGCTCTGCGCCTTGACCTTACTCTGTGCCGGCACGCGAGCGCAGACCGCGCGCCCCTCGAATACGACGCCCGACCCTGCCGTCGTGTCTTCGGGCGCCGCCTCGGCCGACCCCGTCGCGAACGAGATCGCGCTCCTGCGCAAGTCGCTCCAGACCTTGAACGCGCGCCTGCGCGAGATAACCGAGAAGGTCTTCTCGCCCGACGCCGTGAAGACCGAAGGCGCCGCGCCCGGCGGCAAGCAGAACCCCATCGCGCAGAGCCTCGACATCCTGAGCCGCGCCGAGCAGCGCGCCGAGACCATGCGCCGCCAACTCCTCGAACTGATCGAGAAGGAGACCGCCTACCGCACGCGCCTCGCGCAGATCGACGAGGAGACGCGTCCCGAGAACATCGACCGAAGCTTGAGCGGCATCGGCACCACCCGCACGCCCGAGCTGCGCGACATGCGCCGCCGACAACTCGACAACGAGCGGCGGGGCGTCGAGAGCCTGCTCAATCAAACGACCGCCGCCCGCGCCCGCCTCGAACAGGACTTGAAGGAGGCGGACTTCCTCGTCACGCGCATACGCCAGCGCCTCCTCCCCATCATCGAGAAAGAGATCGACAAGCTCCCCGTCCAATGACGCTTCACGCGGCGCGGCGGAAGAAGCCTCTGCGCAGCAGCAGCAGGATGATGAGCGGCGGGGCGAAGAGCGCGAACTCAAGCGCGACGGCCTTCAGAATCTCCACGGCCGGGAGGCGTGAGGGCAACTCGGAGAGTCCCCACCAGCGCAGCCCGAGCCTGTCGTTGTTGAAGGGCCACAATAGCTCAAGCCCGCCGCCCTCCCTCGTCGTCGCGAAGTCGAGCAGCGCGTGCGAGGCGAACGCGAGCCCGAGGGCCGCTGCCTCGCGCGCGCGCCGACGGCCCGCCGCGAGCAGCAGGCAGAGAAGAACGGCGAGCGCGAAGACGAGCGAGTGCGTGAACCCACGGTGCCACGCGCGCGAGCGGAAGAGGAAGACGAGGAAGAAGTCGAGGTCGGCGGCGTTGGCTACAATCGCGCCCGCCGCGAGCAGCAGACCATACCGCGCACGCCCCTCGCGCGGCAACATCGCGGCCACGAGGCTCGCACCGACCAGACCGTGCGCGACGGGTAAAGGCATACGTTAGTTCAGACGGGCGCCTCAATATAGCCCGCGCGCGACGGCCGCGTGAAGCAGACGGTTTGAAGTTCGCGACTCTCAAGAGAAACATGCCGGTGGGCGGCGACGAAAACGCTTGCGAGTCGCCGTGTCGCGGCGTAGACTTTCCGGCACAAAGGAGGTCAACGCCCATGCCCCTCGCGGCGAAACGTGTTCTGTCGTTCGTCTCCCTCTCGCTCTTCTGTCTCTTCTCGGCGTCGAGCGCCGACGCCACCATCTTCCGCGACCGCGCGGCCTTCGAGGCCGCCGCGCAGAATCTCCGCACCATCGACTTCGACACCGGCGAGCGGCCCAACACGGTCGTGTTTGAAGTGGACGGCATCCGCTTCAGAGGACTGAGCTTCCTCGACATCTTCTCCGTGAACGGCTCTGGAGACAGGAAACTGTTCGCGGGCACCGTCGGCGAGATCACCCGACTCGACATCTACCTGCCGCCGGGGACGACCGCCGTCGGCCTCGACCAGTTCTCGCGGCCGATGGAAATCCTGGCCTCCACGGGTGAGAAGGTGTCGATGGCGGCGGCCGACGGTTCGGACTTCGTCGGCTTCGTCTCCGACCAACCCATAGCGAGCCTGACGGTCACGCTCGACTTTCCAGAGCCGACGCCCGACGCCTTGGTAGACAACCTCACCTACGGGCAGCGGCGCGCGGGCAACGAGCCGCCCAAACCTCTTCTGCTCGCCGACGCGACGACGGCGCGCGCGGCGGCCTTCGAGTCCGTCGGCCTGACGCCCGAGCCCTTCGACGTGAACACGCCCGCGACGCGCAACCTCGTCAACGACGGCCGGACGCGCGTCACGCTCCTCGTCGTCGGGCTGAAGTTCGACCCCGCGTCGGACGTGCCCTTCGTCACGGCACGCGCCGTGGACGCGCAGCAAAATACATACGACCTGCCCGTCGAGTCGGTCGGCGGCGCGAAGAACTTCACGTGGCTCGCGCAGGTCACCGTCCTCCTTCCCACGCAACTCTCCGGCGCCGGAGACCTCAACGTCTCCGTCACCGTGCGCGGCGCCGAGAGCAACAAGGTGACGCTGCGCGTGAACTAGTCTTATGCCGGTTGGGCGCTGCGGAGGGATTGGGCGATGAGAGGGACGATGCGGCGCGGGACGGCGATGGCCTCTTTGATGTGGCGCGCGTGTGTGAAGTGGCCGGCGACGTAGAGGCCGGGGACGTTCGTCTCGAAGGTGTCGGGGTCGTAGACGGGGAATTCCGTCAGCCCCGCGCGCTCGGTGCGGACGCTGGCCGCGCGTATGAGCGTGAGGTCGGCGTCGCTGCCGATGAGGATGAAGACGGCGTCGTTCGGGAGCGCGCGCGTCTCGCCGCGCTCGTCCTTGATGAGGACTTCGGTCTCCTTAATCTCCAACACCTCCGAGAAGAGGAAGAGGCGCAGCCGTCCCTCTTCAATCTCGCGTTCGAGCGGCCCGCGCACCCAGTGCTTGATGCAGCCCCGCTTCGGGTCGCGGTTCTCCCAGTCAGACTGCCAGATGGCGAAGGTCGTGCGCGCGCCGCCCTCCGAGAGGAAGAGCGCGGCCTCGGCCGCACTGTTTCCGCCGCCGACGACGAGCGCCTCCTTGCGCACGTAGGGGAAGGGCTCGACGAAGCGGTGTCGCACCTTCGGCAGGTCTTCGCCGGGCACGCCCAGACGCCGCGCGCGCGCCATCCCGCCGACGCAGACGAGCACGCGCGCAGCCTCGTAGGTGTCGCGCGAGGTGGTGACGCGGAAGCCCTCGGGCTCTAATGGTTCAATCTTCGTGACCTCCTCCTCGGTGTTGATGCGGAGGTCGTGTTCGAGGGCGAAGCGGACGTAGTAGGAGAGCAACTCCTCGCGCGTCGGCTTTTCGCGGCAGGGGCGCAAGCCCCCCTCGCGCAGCTCAAGCTCGTTGGTGGTCGAGAAGACCGTCAGCCCCACCGGGTAGTTATAGACGGTGTGGGCGATGAGCCCCTTCTCGACGACGAGATACGAGAGCCCCTCGCGCGCGGCCGCGTCGGCGGCGGAGAGCCCCGCCGGCCCCGCGCCGACGATCAGCAGGTCGAGTCTTCCCACAGGTCTTCGCATAAGCGTTGACCTGAATCCTCGCACGTTTCCGCGTCCGCTATCAACCTGACGGCGGCCCGTCCGGCTCCTCCGACTTCGTCTCTTCCGGCTCGTCCAGCCACCTCTTGTCCGGCTCAAGCAGGTCCTTGAGCCACGCCTGCTCGTGCCCCTTGTAGTTGTTCAGCGCGGCCTCGACGAACTCGGCCTTGTTCAGACTGTACTTAGGACGCGGCGGCTCGTCCCCGCCCCCCGACGTGTCGAACCGGTTGTTGCAGATGAGGTTCATGATGTGCCAGCCGAGCATGCGGTAGCTCTCGAACTGCGGCTCGTCGAAGAACTGGTCGCCGGTGGACTGGTGCGGGAACTCTTCGTACGCCTTCTTGTACTGGAGCACGTCGCGCGGCTCGGCGTCGCCGTAGACCGTCGGCTTGACGTAGATGAGGACGCCGTCCGGCGCCTCGGTGAAGACCGTTTGCCCGTCCCCGTCCACGGTCGCCACCTTGTCCACCGCCGAGTAGCGTATGCGGCCGAAGGCCCAGTAGTTGTACTCGGCGGCGCGCGGCTCTTCGGGGCCGGGCTTCGCCTTGAAGATGCGCACCTCGTCGAAGTCGATGGGGACGCCGAGGTCGATCCTGACCTTGCGGACGGCGTTGCCGAGGTCGTTGAACTGGAACCGCGAGTCCTCGGCGGCGTCGCTCAGGACGATGAGGCGGCAGCGGCGCAGGACCATCTCGTAGAGGGCGAGGTTCTCGAAGTGCCCGCCGTCGGTGAGGTAGACGTAGGGGTTCGTGTCGTCCGTGAGCCCGAGCGCCTCCCCGATGACGGGTTGGAGCGAGACGCGCGGGGCCTCGCGCCGGTAGGTCTTCTGCCCGGCCGGGCCGGGGTTGCCGAGCCACCAGCCGAGGCGGACGTTGAAGAGCGTGAGCACCATCGAGAGGACGGGCGAGGTCGTGTAGTAACCCATGTTCGAACTGGCCGCCGCGCCCGAGATCGCCACGGCCGTCCCCAGGGAGATGCCTCGGTAGCCGCCGTAGTGGCGCGAGCGTCGATAGCCGACGCGGAAGCTGCCGGCGTGCAGCGGCGTGACGGCGAAGGGCTCGGCCTTGCGTTGCTGCCACGCGAGCTTCTTGCCGCCGACGAGGTTGAGCGCCGTGTTGACGACGTGGAGCAGGCGGTGCGACGGCGGATACTTGACCCTGATCTCGTCGGGGTAGGCGGCGCACAGGACGGCGCGCTTGCTGAGGATGGTGTTGTCGTCGGGCGGACGCTCCTCCTCTTCCTTCCTGATCTTCCTGAGCGTCGTCTTGCCGTCGGGCGCCGAGGCGGGCTGGATGAGGCCGCTCTCAAGGATAGAGTTGAGGTCGGCGATGAGGTTCATGCGCAGGCGCGGCGGGAGGTGCGTGGCGCCGGTGAAGCTCTTCAGCTCGTCGCGCGTGTCGGGCTTGAGCCACGACTTGAGGAGCGACGAGAGCGTCGGGGGCACCTCATCCTGCGGGGCAATCTCGGGCGACGGCCCCTTAAAGTCTGGGGCCTTGCCGAGCTTGACGGCGAGACTTTCGAGGTCGATGAAGTCGCCCTCGTGGAAGAGCACGGGGCGCAGCTCGTGCATCTGGAGATTGTCCTCCGGGTCGAAGCCCGTGAAGGGGTTCGGCCGCCGCAACCCTCGGTCGCGCGACGCGCCGAGGAAGCCTCGGATGAGGCGGTTGCGGTAACCCGCGTGGAGCGAAAACTTGTTGAGGTTGATGCGGTTCGCGAGGGCGAACGAGACGGTCGCCGTCGCCACGATGAAGAGCAGGTCGTAGAAGAACCGCGCGTTGTGGACGACGCGCATGTGCCAGTCGCCGCCGGGCGCCGCGTAGGCGCCGTCGAACCCGTCCCGGAAGGGCGGCACGACGGCCGCGCTCAGCCGCAACAGTCCCGCCGGCAGGTACTCGCCGAGCCAGACCGCCAGCGGGGCCAGCGCCGCCGCCGCCCCCGCCATGATGGCGCTGGTCAGCAGCGACAGCGCGACGAGGAACACGAGCAGGAAGACGAGCGCGAGCAGCGGCAGCAGTTGTTCGCCGACGAAAGTCTTCAGCAGCCCGCCCCGCGCCTTGGCCTGCTCCTCGTTGGCGGGCGTCTTCGCGCTGAAGCCGGCCAACAGCGAGGCGGCGCCCGACGCGCCGGCCACGGAGGATATCCAGCCCGGCGCCAGGAAGAGGAGGCGCGGGCCGTGGAGCGACAGCACGCTGAAACCCGCCCACGCCAGCATCGCGATCAAGAGCCACGCGTTGAAGCGCGCCCACCACTCGCGGTCTTCGTCGTTGAGCAGCTCCGCCCAGCCGAAGATGCCCTTGCTCGTCAACCCGACGAAGAGCGTCGTCGCCAGCAGCACGACGAGCAGCATCAGCGGCACGGCGAGGCAGGCATACCACTCCTTCACCCACCATCCGAGCGGGGCGTCGAGGAGTTTCGAGCCGTACCGGGAGGCGAGGTAGAGCAGCCCGCCGCCGCCCGCGCCGACGAGCGTGAGAATGACCAGCTCCGTCGTCTCAAGCTTGCCGAACTCCCGTGGGTGCGTGAACCTTTCGAGCGAGAAGGAGGCGACGACCCATGCCATGACCGTGACCCCCGTGCCGAAGAGGATGAACCAGGGCCCCTTGTCGGCGACGGCCTCGGGCCGCGCCTCGGACGAGCGCGCCCAGTAGGTGGTCAGGCAGAAGGCCGAGGCCACCATCGGGAGCAGGCACCACGCGAGGAAGCTCCGCTGGTCGAGCCTCCCGCGCCAGAAGCGGCTGCGCTCGATGATCTTCGCGCTGACGGCCGGGCGGCTGACGATGACGTAGGTGAGCGCGAGCGTCAACAGCAGCGACCCGGCGCCGAGGAAGAGGTAGCGGCCGGGGAACCTGAGCATGTCGCTGACGCTCGTCCGCGAGAGCAGCAGCGCCACGTTGAGGCGCGGCAGCGCGAGCAGCGCCAGCAGCAGCGGGATGAGGACGAGCCAGTTGAGGAGCAGGTTCCGCAGGTAGATGGCGAGGAAGGCCCACGTGTCGGCCGTCAGCAGCCCGGCCTTCGGCGTCAGGAAGTTGCTGTACTCGCGCAGGTAGCTGATGGCCGGCGGGTCGGGGTCCACCTTCGACTTCGGCCCGACGGTGCTGAGGTCGTTGGTCACGCCGTCCAACTCGTTGCGGTGCCGGTGGAGCCACGCCGTCAGCCAGCCGCCGATGTAGCCGCCGCCCGAGACGGTCGAGAGATAGTCGAACTCCCTCAGCAGGCCGAAGCGCGCGAGCCCCTGCAAGAGCCCGAGGGCGAAGGTGCCGCTGCGGATGCCGCCGCCCGAAAGAGAGAGCGCCGCCTGCCCCTTCGGGTGGCGGTGGATGCGCGCGTACATCGCGGCGAGGCGGATGTCCGAAGCCTTCTCCAACTCGTCGGGGAAGGTCTGCTCAAGCAGCAGGCGGTTGACGTGCGCCAGCTCGGGCGTGCCGTCGCACGGCCGCGTGTCGAGCAGCACGCGCAGCGTGTCCGTGAGCGCCACGTACTTGAAGGCGTCCGGGTGATATATCCACACGCGCAGCAACTCGTTGAGCGCGTCCACGAGGCCCGCGTCGTCGCCGCGCCGGTCGAAGGCTTCGCGGAAGCGCGGCGCGGCCTTGCGCAGGTGCGTCGCGAGGTCGTCGCGCAGCGCGTCGCCGCACGGCGTCAGGCGGTTGACGAGTCGTCGCGGCTCCCTGACGTGCCCCGTGTGAAAGTTCCAGTCCAGCTCGGCGACGACATCCCTGTCGCGCTCGCCGAGTCGCACCGTCTCGCTCGGCGACAGCTCGCCGTGCAAACTCAGGTACTCCTCTTCGAGCACCTGGTAGAGGTGCAGCGGTATGTCCACGTGTTCGGGCATGGCGCTCTCTCCGGACTATGAAGCGGCGCACAAGGCGGTTGACGACGGGCGCGGGCGACTTTAATGCAAACGCGCGTCGTAGAAAAGAGTGTGCGTTCGGGCACACGCCTTAAAGTGTCGCCCTCGGCGGATTCCTTTCACGCCGTGAGTCCTGTTTGCGCGCGCTCGGAGGCGGTCGGTATAATGCCCCGGCCGCAAGTAGTTTTGTCCGAACCGAGGGCCGCGCGAGGAGCCGAGAAGCGTGTGACCACGACCGAACCTGCATGTCACGGCACGCCCGAGGGCGTGGCCCTGCGCGTCGAGCGGCTGCCGTTCCGCCGCGTCCCGCACCAGTCGCGCCTCTTCCTCGAATACCTCGAAGACCCCACGTCGCTCCGCCGCTTCTACCCCGAAGCCGTGCGCTTCCACCATGAGTTGGCGGGACGAAGCGCCCGCGTGCTCGAAGCGTATCAGACCGACCGCGACGCCATCGCCGACGCGCTCGCCGCGTCGAACAGGCGCTGGAACGCTTCCGAGCAGACGTTCGCGAACATCGAACGCCTGCGCTCTCCGGGCGCGGTCGCGGTCGTCACGGGCCAGCAGACGGGGCTCTTCACGGGGCCGCTCTACACGCTCTACAAGGCGCTCTCGGCCGTGAAGCTGGCCGCGTGTCTGACGGCGCGCGGCACCGACGCCGTGCCCGTCTTCTGGATGGCGACCGAGGACCACGACTGGGAGGAGGTGCAGACGGCCGAGGTCATCGCCTGCGACGGGCGGCTCGCCTCCGTCGGCGTCCCCGACAGACTGCACAGGGAGGGCGAGCAGGTCGGCGGCGTTCGTCTGGACGAAAGCATCGAGGAGGCTTTGAAACGTCTCTTCGAGCTGATGCCTTCGAGCGAGTTCCTGCCCGACCTCGAACGTCTCGCGCGCGACGCGTACGCGCCCGGCCGCAGCTACGGCGAGGCGTTCGCGCGGATGCTCGCGGCGCTGACCGGTAAGTACGGGCTCGTCCTGCTCGACCCCGTGGACGCCGCGCTCAAACGTCTGGCCGCGCCGCTCTACTCGGAGGCCGCGCGGCTCGGCGCGGAGATAGCCGCCGCCACGGACGCGCGCTCGCGCGAGCTTGAACGCGAGGGCTATCACACGCAGGTTCACACCTCGCCCGACGCCTTCCCGCTCTTTCTCATTGACGACGGCGCGCGCCGCGCGCTGACGCGAACTAAAGATGGCCGCTACCGCGCGAAGGGGACCGAACACGCGTGGACGGCCGAAGAGTTGGCCGCGCTCGCGCTCGAAGAGCCCGAACGCTTCAGCCCCAACGTCACGCTGCGCGCGGTCGTGCAGGACTATCTTCTGCCGACCATCGCATACTTCGGCGGCGCGGCCGAGGTCGCGTACTTCGCGCAGACGGCCGAGAGTTACCGCGTGCTCTCGCGCCCGACGACTCCCATCCTCCATCGCGCGAGCCTCACCGTCGTCGAGCGCCGCACGGGGCGCACGCTCGAACGTTACGGACTGAAGCTCGAAGACTTCTTTGGCGGCCTCGACCCCGTCATCGCGCGCGTCGTCGAAGAGCACCTCGGCGGCGAGTTGGCCGGCGCCTTCGACGAGACCGACGCCGCCGTCGCGCGCGCGCTCGACGAGTTGAAGGCAAAGCTTCGCGACTTCGACCCGACGCTCGCCGACGCGCTCGACGGCGGGCGCCGCAAGATCGCGCACCAGCTCGAAGGCTTGCGCTCGCGTTTCCACCGGGCACAGATGCGGCGCGACCGCGCGGTGCTGCGGCAACTGGAGCGCGCCGCGACCGTCCTCTATCCCGAGAAGAGCTTGCAGGAGCGGCACGTCAACGTCGCCTCGCTGCTCGCGCGCCACGGCCGCTACTTCGTCGAGTGGATACACGACGCCATCGACCTCTCGACCAACGACCACCAGATCGTTTACCTCTAAGTTTGACGCCGCCGAACCGCGCCCCCGCGCCCCCCGTATAACTTCTCGACACGCGCGAGAGGAGCCGTCCCCTTTATGCTCTGCCCGAACTGCGGAACGAAGACGACGACCGAGCACAAGTTCTGTCGCAACTGCGGCATGAACCTTGAGCCCGTCGCGCGCGCGCTGGCCGCGCACCTCTCGGTCGGCGGCGCGGCGGCGGCGCGCGCGTCGCGCGAGGCCGACCGGAGCAACGTGCGAAGGCTGACGGTCGGCCTTTTCACGGGCGTCTTCGTCGTCATCTTCGGCATGCTCCTCATCGCCTTCCTGCCGGGCAAAGCCTTCAAGATGCTGGGCCTGATCGCCGCCGCTCTCGGCATCGTCTTCTCGCTCGTCTCCGTCCTCTCGTCGCTGCGCCGGATGAGCGACGCGGCCGTCGAAGCCACGCCGCCGCCCGCGCTCGACCAGGCGACGCCGACCGGCCGCCTCCTCCACGAACAGACCTTCGACCCCATCCCGTCGAGCGTCACCGACCACACGACCGAACTGCTCCACGTCGAGCCCAAAGAACGACGCGCGCGCGACTGAACACGCGCTTTTGCCTGAACCCCCGCCCGGCCGTTACACTGCACCCCGCATGTCCAAGATTCGCGTTCTCTCCGATCACGTCGCCAACCAGATCGCCGCGGGCGAAGTGGTCGAGCGCCCCGCCTCGGTCGCCAAGGAACTCGTCGAGAACTCAATCGACGCGGGCGCGCGCCGCGTCGAGGTTGACGTTGAAGCGGGCGGCCGCCGTCTGCTCCGCGTCTCGGACGACGGCGAGGGCATGACGCGCGACGACGCCGTCCTCGCCTTCGAGCGCCACGCCACCTCGAAGATTAGTTCGATGGAAGACCTCGACCGCGTCTCGACGCTCGGCTTCCGTGGCGAGGCGCTCGCCTCCATCGCCTCGGTCGCGCGCATCGAACTGGTCACGCAACAGGAGGGTGAGACGGAAGGCACGCGCGTTCTCATCGAGGGCGGACGCATGCGCGACGTGGCGCCCGCCGCGCGCCCACGCGGGACGACGATTGCCGTCCGCGACCTCTTCTTCAACGTCCCCGCGCGCCGCAAGTTCCTCCGCTCCGAAGCGACCGAGAGCTTCCACCTGACGAACCTCGTCACGCACTACGCGCTCGCGCACCCGGAGATTAGTTTTACTCTCACCAACAACGGCCGCGAGGTGCTGCGCTGTACGCCGGCCGCCGACCTGCGCGAGCGCGCCTACCAACTCTTCGGCGACGACTTCGTCGAGAGCCTGCTCGCGGTCGCGGGCGGCGCGGCGGCCGTGGCGCGCGTCTCGGGCTTCGTCTCGGCCCCGCGCGCGCGGCGCACGACGCGCGACGCGCAATACCTCTTCGTCAACGGCCGCTACGTGCGCGACCGCCTCGTCGCGCGCGCGCTCACCGAAGGCTACCGCACGGTGCTCCCGCACGGCGTCTACCCTTCGGCACTGCTCTTCCTCGAAGTCCCGCCCGAAGAGGTTGACGTGAACGTCCACCCCGCGAAGACCGAGGTGCGCTTCCGCCGCTCGTCGGCCGTCGCCGACGCCGTGCGCGAAGCGGTGCGCGCCGCGCTCTACGCCGGAGGCTACCTGCGCGACGACGCGAGCTTCGCGGTGGACGTGCACGGGAATGAGTTCGTCGCCGAAGACTTCAGAGAAGTCGAAACCACAAACCCGAACGGCGGCGAGTCCGCGCCCGCTTCATCCTTCCTGAGCGACACGGCGTCGGACAATGTGCCGGCGGCGAGGCAGGAGTCGATAGAGTTCGGCTGGACGCCCGCGACCGAAGAGTCGCCGTGGAAGCGTGAAGCGCATGAAGCAGTAAACGAGCGGCGGCACCCTTCCACGTCCGCACTCGACGCCGTCGCGCGGCCGACGGTTGAGAATGAGAGTGACGCGGTCCAACGTTCTTCCGACGAAGGACCGCGTCACTCTCATCAAGAGGGGAGGGAAGCGCCTCCGGCCTCGGTCACGCTGCCGCCGCTCAACTCAGCGGCGGGCATCGTGCGCGGGGTCGCGCCCGAACAACTCACGCCGGACATACGTCCGCTCGGTCAGCTCGAAGAGAGTTACATCCTCGCGACCGACGCCGAAGGGCTGCTGCTCATCGACCAGCACGCCGCGCACGAGCGCGTCCTCTTCGACAAGTATCGCCGCCTCGAAGAGTCGCGCCGCCCCGAGTCGCAGTCGCTCCTCGTCCCCGAGACCTTCGACCTTACACCAGCGCAGGCCGCCGCCTTCGACGAAGTCTCGGAAGAACTCGAAGGCATCGGCTTCTCGCTCACACGTCTCTCCGGCCGCACCGTCGCCGTGCGCGCGGTGCCCGCCGACCTCGCGCCCGCCGAGGCGCGCAACCTCCTCGCCGAAATCCTCGACACCGTGGACGCCGAGAAGCGCGGCCGCGCCCGCGAGACGCTGCGCGACGAGGTCGCCGCCTCGCTCGCCTGCCACGCCGCCATCAAGGTCAACATGCCGCTCACGCACGAGAAGATGCGCTGGCTCATCGACCGCCTCCTGCTCACCTCCTCGCCCACCACCTGCCCCCACGGCCGCCCCGCCATCCTCCGCCTCAACAAACGCGACATCGAGCGCGGCTTCCACCGGCCCTGAGCAAAGACCTTGATGAAGGACGGGAGCACGCGAATAGGGTTGACTGCGGCGTGGAGGTCTTTGGACTCGCGCCGCGCCGACGTGGCGTGCGTGTGCCTGCTGGTGTTGATGGGGGTGAATCTGTTGAGCGTGGTGTGGCGGAAGAGTCTGACGGCCGACGAGTTCTATCACGTGCCGGCGGGCTATTACCATTTGACGGCGGGCGAGTTTCGCGTCAACGCGGAGCACCCGCCGCTGGTGAAGATGTTGGCGGCGTTGCCGTTGGTCTTCGTCGGGGTCGAGGCGCCGCCGCCGCGTTACGACCCGGCGTTGGAGCCGAGGGCGCGGACGGAGGAGGCGCTCGCGGCCTTCTGGCGCGCGAACACGGCGCGGTTCGAGCGGGTCGCGTTCTGGTCGCGCGTGCCGGCGGTGCTCTTGACGCTCGCGCTCGGGTGGCTCGTCTACGTCTACGCGCGGCGTTTGTTCGGGCGGCGGGCGGCGCTCGTCGCGGTGCTGCTCTACGCCTTCGAGCCGACGATGCTCGCGCACGGGCGCGTCGTGCAGACAGACGTGCCGGCGGCCTTCTCCTACCTGCTCTTCTTCTACACGCTGCACTCCTACTGGCTCGGGCCGACGACGCGGCGCGCGCTCGCGTTGGGCGGCGTGACGGGCCTGGCGTTGGCGACGAAGTTCTCGCTCGTCATCGTCGTGCCCTTGATGTTGGCGGCGGCGTCGCTGCTGTTCGCGTTCGCGCCGCGACGCGGGTTGAAGCGGGCGGGTGTAGCGATGCACGCGGGCGCGGCGGCGCTCGTCGCGCTCTTCGTCCTTAACGCCGTCTACTACTTTCAGAGCCCGCCGCCGCTCGCGGGCGACCTCGCGTACGTCGCGCGCCTCACGCCGGAGGCCGTGGGCGGACTGGAGGCTTGGTGGCGCGCGTTGTCGAAGGTCGTGCCGTCGCAGTACCTACTGGGGCTCTATCAGGTCTACGTCCACAACCGGAACGGGCACCTCGCGTCGGTGTTGGGGCATTACGGGTATCAGGGCTGGTTGCTCTACTTCCCGGCGGCGTTCGCGTTGAAGACGACGCTGCCGTTCCTGCTCACGTCGCTGGCCGCGCTCTCGTGGGCGACGCGTTGGCTCTGGAGCAGGCGCGAGCGGAAACTGTTGCTGCTCCTCGGCCCCTTCGCGCTCTACGCGCTGTTCGCCGTGTCGAGCCGCATCAACATCGGCGTCAGGCACATCGTCCCGCTCTTCCCGTTCCTCTTCATCCTGAGCGGCGCGCTGCTCGAACGTCTGTTGAGGTCGGGCCAGCGCCGCCGCGTGCTCCTCGCCGCCGCAGTGTTGTGCTGGGTTGTCTTCGAGGCCGCGCGCGCGTACCCGCACTATGTCCCTTACATGAACCAGCTCGCGTGGCGGCGGCCGCATTGGTACTACCTGACCGACTCGAACGTCGAGTGGGGCGACGACGTGAAGGAACTCGCGCAATACCTGCGCGCGCGCGGCGAGACGCGCGTCACGGCCGCGCTGCTCGACGGCGGCACCTACAACGAAGAGGGCACGCCTTACGTGCGCAACCTCGAACACTACGGCGTCGAGTACGTCAACCTCGTCGCGCCGGGTGACGCGCCGCCCGAGACGCGCTACGTCGCCGTCGGCGCCAGTTACCTCAACGGCGCCTTCCTGCTCGGCGTGCCCGTCCCGCAGCGCCTCAAGGTGATTGACTATCGCCGCCGCGCGCCCGAGGCCGTCTTCGGCAACTCGATCTACCTCTACCGCGTGAGGGAGTGAAGGCGGGTTATTTGAAGAACGACCCGAGGATACGCCCAACGTCGTCCGTTACGCTGCCGTCATTGTTCGAATCCAGCATGGAGTTGAGCGCCCCCGTCAGGCCCGGCGCCGCCTCCTCGGTCTGTTGCCGTTGCGTGTCGAGGAAGTCGGAGAGCCCGCCCGGGTCGAGGTCGTTCTGCCGCTGCGTCTGACCGACGGCGCCCATCACGAGCGGCGCGACCATCTCTAAAATATTCCCGGCGGTGTTCTGGTCGAGACCCGCCGTCTGGGCCAAGGTGTCCTGCACAGCAGGCTGTTGCCCCCCGAAGACGTGTCCCAGAATCCCCGCCCCGTTCGCGGTCTGCGGGTTGCCGAGATAGCCCGACAGGTTATCGAAGATGCTCCCGTCGTGCTGGGTGGCGACCGCCTCGTGGAGTTCCCGCGCGCCCTCGGGCCGGGCGGCGTTACGCGCCAGCGCCGCCACGATAAGCGGGACCGCTATCATCACGGCGCGCTGGGCCGTCGTCTCGCTGATGCCGAGCCGCTGCGCGATGGCGCGGGCCGCGAAGCCCGCGACCTGTTGTGTAATCATCTGCGTGATGAAGTTCATTGTCTGCCCCTTTGCTGACTGTACTTAGTCCGGCGTAAGCGCCGGAAAGAGATTCGAACCACGAAACCATGCGCATGGTTTCGTGGCTCAAAGTTTTCCGTCACAGGCTCGGCGCCCGCCCGTCAGTTCCTCTTACGCGACATCCGTCTGGTCGTCTTCTTCCAGCACGAAAGTGATCATCAAGTTGACCTGGTACTCGACGATCTTGCCCTCGTCGATTTTAATCTGCTGCTCTTTGACCCACGCGCCGCGCACGTTGCGCAGGGTTTTCGTCGCGCGGGTGACGGCGCTTTGGATCGCGTCCTCGAAACTCTTCGTCGAGGTGGAACTGATCTCCGTAATGCGTGCGATGGACATGATGTATTCCTCCCTGAATAGCCGCGCCGTCGTCTGCCGGCGCGGGGCAAAGGTCGAAGGGGCCGCTCTCTGTTGGGGAGTGGCCTTGATGGTTCCGCGGAGGTAACCAGAGGTATGTTTGCGGTGGTTAACGAGGGCGTTGTATCCCAAGCGACCGAGAAAGTCAACGAACGACTCATCCCGCGCGGCTCAGAGCGCGGCGAGAGTGCGGAGGAGGAGTTCGGTGTCAGTGAGGTCTTGGAGGACTGCGTCGGGGTCGTAACGGAGGAGTTCGTCGGTCGTGTGGCCGCGGCCCGTGGCGACGGCGACGGCGCGCGCGCCGAAGTGGCGTGCGCAGGCGATGTCGTTGGGCGTGTCGCCGATGACGATGAGTTGGTCGGGGTTGAGGTCTTGATTTAAGTGACGGCTGATGCGCTCGCGCGCGACGGCGGGCAGGTCGCGCCGGTCGTGCGACAGATCGCCGAAGGCGCCGGGCAGTCGGAAGAACTCTTCAAGCCCTACCAATCTCAACTTCAGTCGCGCGGCCGGCTCGACGTTCCCCGTCAGCAGCGAGTTGAGGTAGCGCGGCTCGCGCTCCGTTGCTTCGAGCGCCTCGCGCGTGCCCGGCAACGCACGGAACAACTCACCCTCGCCGGCCATCCGCTCCATCCCTTCGAGGAAGAACGGAATCAACTCGGGCAAACGTTCCCGCACGCGCTCGGCCGTGAAGCCCTCGCCGTGCAGCGCCTCCGTGAAGATCTGTAGGTCGGTCATCCCCGACACGACCAACTCGTCCAGGCGCCCCGCCGTGCCGAAGACGCGCAACATCGCCGGCGTCATGTAATCCCTGAACGCCCCGTGCCGCCGCGAGTGCAGCAGCGTCCCATCAATGTCCCAGAGGATGACGCGGAGGTCTGCCATTCTCATTCAACGACGACGAGCACGTCGCCCGCGTTGACGGTGGAGCCGGGCTCGGCGCGCAGCTCTGAGACCGTGCCCGACTTGGGCGACTTCAACTCGTTCTGCATCTTCATCGCCTCGACGACGACGAGCCCCTGCCCCGCCTCGACCGCCTGCCCCGCCTCGACGAGCACGCGCACGACCTTGCCCGGCATCGGCGCCTTGACCTGCGCGCGCCCGCCCTGCTCGCCCGCGCCCGCGCCGGCCCCGCGCAAGTGCTTCGGGTCCGTCAGCCGCACGCCGTACTCGCGCGCGCCCACCGACACGCGCAGCGCCCCGCGTCCCTCCGCGCCCGGCTCGGCCCCGACGCGGCACGCGTACACGCGCCCCCCGTGAACCAGCAAGTACTCGCCCGCGCCCACCTCGCGCGCCTCCAACTCGTAACGGCGCCCCCCGACCTCCGCCGACACGCGCCCCCCCTCGCGCCTCACTTCGAGCGCGACCCTCTCGCCGTCAATCTCCGCGTTGAGTTTCATTAATTTCTGCACCTAAAACGGCTAAATCCCTCCTAAATTCAGCAACGAATAGCTGCTGGACTTAGGAGGGACTTAGCCGAGAGGACGGGATTCGAACCCGTGGAAGGTTTTACCCTCCGCCCGAGTATCAATCGGGTGCTTTAAACCGCTCAGCCACCTCTGAAAAAAAAGCCTGCCAAGCTTCTTTTCACAAGTGGCAGAGCGCGAATTCAATCTACAAGATGTCTCGGCTGTCTGCAACCATAGAGCAGCATAATTCACGACTTCACGGCGAAGAGGAAACAGGCGCGGATGTCTTCCGGCGTGAGCCCTTCGTACTCGCCGAGTATCTCTTCCGGCGTCGCGCCGTGCGCGAGGAGGTTGAGGACGTATTCGACCGTCAGGCGTGTGCCTTTGATGACGGGCTTCCCGGTCATCACTTTCGGGTTGAGGATGATTCGCTCCAACAACTCTTGGTCGCTCATTCCCTATACCTCCCGCGCAAGTTTCGCATAGCGGTATGTCTGTGCAAAACGCCCGGCTCACATCCTCGAACGGTGGAGCGCGTCGCGGCCGGAGAGTTTCCAGCGGCTCGGGGCGGCGGCGGGGGCGTTCGGTTGGGAGCCGTTGCGGGCGGGCTCGGAGTAGCGGAGGGCGGCGGCGATGGTGGCGATGTCGCGGCGGGCGGTCTCTTCGTCGGAGGGGGCGTTGTCGGTTGAAGCCGCCGCCGCGCGGCGCTCGTTGAAGCGCGCGATGAAGGAGGTGTCGAGGCGCCCCGCGACGAACTCCTCGTCGCGCATGACTTCGCGAAAGAAAGGGAGCGTGGTCTTGATGCCGCCGACGGCGTATTCGTCGAGCGCGCGGCGCATGCGCTCAATCGCTTCGTCGCGCGTGCGCCCCCAGGTGGCGAGCTTCGAGATCATCGGGTCGTAGTAGATGGAGACCTCCGCGCCCTCGTAGACGCCGCCGTCGTCGCGCACGCCCGGCCCGGCGGGGACGCGCAGGTGCGTGACGCGGCCGGGGCTCGGCATGAAGTTCTGCTCGGGGTCTTCGGCGTAGACGCGGCACTCGACGGCGTGGCCCGTCAGACGCACGTCCTCTTGTGTGAAGGAGAGCGGCAGGCCGGCGGCGACGCGTATCTGCTCACGCACGAGGTCGAGCCCGGTCACGAGTTCCGTCACGGGATGCTCGACCTGTAGGCGCGTGTTCATCTCAAGGAAGTAGAAGTCGCGCGTCACGTCGGAGACGAGGAACTCGACGGTGCCCGCGCCGACGTAAGAGGCCGCCGCCGCGATGCGAACAGCCGCCGCGCCCATCGCCTCGCGCAGCTTCGGGTCGCCTATGGGAGAGGGACACTCCTCGATGACCTTCTGGTGTCTTCGCTGAATCGAGCACTCGCGCTCGCCGAGGTGGACGGTGTTACCTTGGGTGTCCGCGAAGACCTGAATCTCTATGTGGCGCGGGCGCTCGACCGCCTTCTCGATGTAGACCGAGGGGTCGCCGAAGGCGGAGGCCGCTTCGGAGCGCGCCGTGTCGAAGGCCGAAGGGAGTTCGGACTCGTCCGCGACCAGACGCATGCCCTTGCCGCCGCCGCCGGCAGCGGCCTTGAGCATGATGGGGTAGCCGACGCGCGCGGCCGTCTCGCGCGCCTCGTCTAAAGATTCGAGCGGGTCGTTGGTGCCGGGGACGACGGGTGCGCCCGCCTCCTCGGCCGCGCGGCGCGCGCTCGTCTTCGACCCCATCAACTCCATCGCCTCCGGCGAAGGGCCGATGAAGACGAGCCCCGCCTCGTTCACCGCGCGCGCGAACGCCGCGTTCTCCGCGAGGAAGCCGTAGCCCGGATGAATCGCTTCCGCCCCACTCTTGAGCGCGGCCTCGACGACGCGGTCGATCCTTAAATAACTCTCGGCCGAAGGCGCGGGCCCCAACAGATAAGCCTCGTCGGCGAGCCGCACGTGCAGCGCCGCCGCGTCCGCCTCCGAATAGACCGCGACCGGCGAGATGTCCAACTCCCTGCACGCGCGCAGCACGCGCACGGCGATCTCGCCTCGGTTCGCAATGAGAATCTTTTTGAACATAAGGATAGTAGACAGTAGTCAGTAGACAGTAGATTTGCAAGCGAGAGCCGCCGTCTTCTACCGACTACTGTCTGCTGTCTATTGACTACACTACGACTGAATTGCCGGGCTGGCGCGGGTTGAAGCGGACGGTGACGCGCGCGCCGGGGAAGTAGTCGCCGGGGCGCAGGCGTTGGCCGGCGTCGAGCAGTTGCGACGACTCGTACTCGACGCCGTTGATCTCGTAGTTGTAGAAGACGTGCGTGATGGCGCCGGCCTCGTCGGTGATCACGTCGAAGATCGAGCCCTCGGTGATGCGCCCCATGCGGAGCAGGGTGTCGCGGCGCTCGGCCTCGCCGTCGGTCTTGTTGCGCTTGAAGAAGTCGCGGATGCCCATAAGTCTTGTCGGGGAGAAGCGCCGCCGCTCAGTTCGTGCGCGCGCGGACGGGGGTCGGCGTGGCGGCCACGGCCTTGACGTAGGAGGCGGACGGCGCCTCTTCGCGGATGCGCCCGTCGCGGATGTAGAGGTCGTCGGCGGTGCCGAGCAGGCGGTCGCGCCCGGGCAGCGTCAGCCCGTAGTTGGTGAGCGCGATGCCCGCGTCCGAGGTGTCGGCCGTGCCCGCGCGCCGCTTCCCGCGCGACTTCGGGCGACCGGTCGAGAGCGAGGCGAGGTCGGTCTCGGCCTTGTACTCGCCGGGCGCGATGACCGAGAGCAGACGCGCGATGGAGCCGTCAGGGTCTTCGAGCCGGCGCAGGTCCGTGAGCGCGGCCGGGTACGTGCCGAAGCGTTTGCGGTAGCGCGCGAGCGCGAGGTCGGTCTCGTAGAGCACGACGTTCTCGGCGGCGCGTTTCCCGAGTTCCCTCATGCGCAGGCGCTCGGGGATGGTGACGCCGATGAGGACGAAGAGCGCGAGCGTGACCGTCGCCACGGTCGCGAGCCCCGCGCGCGCGTGCAGGTGCCCGACGAAGCGCGCGGGCGCGCGACGCATGCGCGCGTAGAGCCACTCGCAGACGACCATCAACAGGACGCCGCCCGGCAGCGCCGTCCACTTCAGACGCCACGCGGCGGTCTCGGCCGCGCGCAGCAGCGTCTTCGCGTCGAGCGAGAACTCCTCGAACTGCAAGAGCGAGCCGACCGTGGCGCCCACGGTCGCGGCCAGCAGCACGAACCCCGCCGCGCAGACCGCGAGCGCGTGGCCGTAAGAGGGCAGCAGGCGTTCCGGCTCCGCCAGCGGCGGCCCCACGCGCCGCGCGCCGCACGACCCGCAGGCCCCGCCCGCCTCGCCCTCAAAACCCTCGCCGCAGCATGGACACATGTTCAAGGTGCTCACTCCTCACGGAGAACGATGAAGTATGAACGATGAACGATGAACTGTAAGCAACTTGCCTTTAGTTCATCGTTCATACTTCATCGTTCATCGTTCGAATTCATTCCCCCTTGGTCAGCGCGGGTCGCGGGTCCGGGCGCCGCGCGCGCATGGGACGGCCCGCGTCGGTGTTGGATGCGCCCGGGGCCTTCGCGGGTGTGCCGGTGGTCGCGGCGTCCGCTCCGGCGTCCGACGCGGCTTCGAGCCTCCGCGACGCGTCGGACGCGGTCGGCTCGGCCACGCGGTTCAGCTCTTTCCAGGTGTGATAGACCCTGTAGGCGAAGGTCCAGAAGGAGCCGACGCAGAGAATCCAGAGCACGGCCGGCATGCGGTTGGCGAAGAGACTCTCGGAGCCGGGGTGCGTCGAGAGCGCGCCGATGATGAGCAGCACGACGCGCTCGGGCCGGCGCAGGAAACCCACGTCGCACTTCGGGATGAGGCTCTCGGCGCGCGCGGAGGCGTAAGAGACGAGGACGGAGCCGACCAGCGCGAGACCGGCGAGCAGCACGTTCAGGGTCGAGTGCAGCTCCGTGTCGCGCGCGTAGAAGGTCATCAGGCCGACGAAGGCGGCCATGTCCGAGACGCGGTCGAGCGTCGAATCGAGGAAGCCGCCGAAGCGCGTGACCTGCCCCGTGCGGCGCGCCACCTGGCCGTCGAGCATGTCGAAGAGGTTCGCGACGATGAGGATGACGCCGGCCCAGAAGAAGTGGCCGAGCCCGAAGAGGATGCCCGACAGGACGTTGATCGAGACGCCGATGACCGTCAACACGTTCGGGTTGATGCGGCGGCGCGCCAAGCCCCGCACCATCGCCCCGATGATCCGGCTCGCGCCGCGTCCGATGCTCGCCCCGAACAACTTCTTACAGACCCCTCTTACCGCGTTAATCTCTGAGCGGACGCGCCACGCGGCGCGCCCCGAATGAATGACGATTCATCATAGGAACGCGCCGGAACGCTTGTCAAGGAACTGACCGAACTGACGTTAATACAGTATTTCATGCAGGCCATGAGGTTGCGTAATGTTGGCCCGCCGCTGAAACGGACAAGAGTATCGCGGCACCAGTAGCCCGGTGCCGCGATACTCTTGTCACGCGCCTGACCGAGGCCGAAGCTATTCGTTATTACTTTCGGCCTCGTCGTGGAGGGTGGTCAGTTTTTTGATCTCGAAGTTGCGCGCGCCGGCGGGGGTGCGCACCGTCACCTCGTCGCCCTCCTCGCGCCCCATGAGGCTGCGGCCGACGGGCGAGGTGGTGGAGATGAGCCCCTTGTTGGGGTCCGACTCCTCGGGCGTGACGAGGCGGTAGGTGACCTCCTCCTCGCGCTCGGCGTCGTAGAGGACGAGGGTCGAGCCGTAGGCCGCCTTGCCGTGCGGCACCTTCGAGAGGTCGATGGAGGAGACCTCGCGCAGGCGTTGGCGCAACTGCTGGATGCGCGCCTGCACGAACTGCTGGCGCGCGAGCGCGGCGTGGTACTCGGCGTTCTCGCGCAGGTCGCCCCACTCCTTCGCCGTCTTAATCTGCTTCGGCAACTCGACGCGCAGCTCCTGGTCCAACTCGTCAAGCTCCTGCTGCAACTTCTGTTTTACCGCCTCCGTCACTTACGTTTCCCTCCAGTCTGTTTGACTCGCGATTATAACTGATTGTCGCCGCCCGGCTGATGATAACTGTCTTCGTCGGGCGCGCCGAAAGATATTCCTACGTCGCGCGCCGTGCGGACGAGTTGGCTCTCGGGCGGGACGGTCTTGAGCGTCGCGACGGCCTCTTCGAGCGGCACGGTGCGGATGTTGGCGGCGTGGAGCGCGACCATCACGCCGCTCCTGCCGCGCGCGAGCGCGCGCACGGCCGCCGCGCCGAAGTTGGTGGCGAGCATGCGGTCGAAGGCGTTCGGGCTCCCGCCGCGCTGCATGTGGCCGAGGACGACGCAGCGCGCCTCCTTGCCCGTCCGCTCCGAAAGCTCGGCGGCGAGGTGATGGCCGAGCCCACCGAGCCGCGCCGCGCCCTGCCGGTCGCCCCGGTCGAGGTACATCACGTCGCCCTCAATCTCCTTGGCGCCCTCGGCCGCGACGATGATGCAGAACTGCGAGCCGCTCGCCTCGCGCTCGCGAATCTTCTTCGCCACCTGCTCCATCGAGAAGGGTATCTCGGGGATGAGGATCACGTCGGCGCCGCCGGAGACGCCCGAGTGGAGCGCGATCCAGCCCGCGTGACGGCCCATCACTTCGAGCACCATCACGCGGTCGTGCGACTCGGCCGTGGTGTGGAGGCGGTCGAGCGCCTCGGTCGCGATGTCGAGCGCGGTCATGAAGCCGAAGGTCAGCTCGGTGGCCGCGAGGTCGTTGTCGATAGTCTTGGGCACGGCGACGATGGGGAAGCCGCGACGGTGGAACTCGTATGCGATGGCGAGCGTGCCCTCGCCGCCGATGGCGACGACCGCGTCGATGCCGAGCCGCGCGAGGTTGTCGATGCCTTCCTTGTAGACCTCGTCCGGCATCATGTTCGTGCCGTCCTTCCGCCGCACGACGAAGCTGCCACGGTTGCGCGTCCCCAAAATGGTCCCGCCGCGCGGCAGCAGCCCCCGCACGTCCGACGCCTTCAACTCGCGCACGTGCGTCTCGCCCAAGAGCCCCTCGAAGCTGTCCTCGATGCCGAAGACGCGCATCCCGAACTCGCCGACGGCCGTCTTCACCGCCGCGCGGATGACCGCGTTCAGCCCCGGCGCGTCGCCCCCGCCGGTCACGATTCCGATAGTCTTCATGTTTAAGTGATAAGCGATGAGTGATAAGTGATGAGATAAGAAAGTCGGTGCCGCCTTTTCCTATCACTCAACACTTATCACTCATCACTTAGGATTGGCCTTTACTCTTGACTCTCGTCGGTTCGTACTGCTCGCCGTAGTCGGGGTATTCGCGCGTGACGAACTGGCCGGGGCGCGTGTCCTGTGTGAGCAGCGTCAGCGCGTCGCGGAGCACGGAGCGTTGCAACTCGCGCATGCCGGGGCGGCCGAGGCTGTTGCCGATCTTGAAGCCCTTCGGGTAGAGCGCGCGCGGCGGGCGCATCTGCGCCGAGACTTCGGGGCTGACGGTGACGAGCACGGTCGGGATGCCGCGCATCTCTATCTCGCGCTGCACGGCGACGACCGTGCGGTGGCACACGTTCGGGCAGCCGCCTGTGAGGATGACCACGTCTGCGCGCGAGCCACGGTCGATCTCGTTGGCGATCTCGGGCGCGGTGCCCTCGTACATCGCCTTGAGCTGCATCGTGTAGCCCATGTAGCCGACGTGCTTCTTGGCTACCTCCTTGATGAACCCTTCCTCCTTCAAATCGCGCAGCACGTCGAGCGGGAAGACGACGTTGATGTCCGAGTCTGCGTCCGCGTGGTCGTAGTGGTGGTGCGAGACCATCAACCGCGACGTGTCGGCGTCTTCAGGGATGAGGCGGAAGGAGAGGTCGCCCAACTCGTCCGCCGTGTTGAAGGGCTCCTGCTCTTTCAGGTGGACGCCGCCCGCGGTGACAATGGCGACCGTCGCCTTCGACAGCTCGCCGTCGAACGGCGTGAACGGCACACACTTTCTCGCAAGCGACATGACTCTCTGACTCCTTGCTGTGACTCTTTGCCCCGGAGGTTAACGCAATTGTGTCGCTAAAGCTTCACGGGCCGCAACCCCCGGGGGAGGGTCGCGGCCCGCTGGTCAGTGGGTTTAAGCACACGCGCCCGCCGCTAGAGCTTGCGGAGCACCTCGAATAAGTCTTCGTTGTCGGGCTGGTCGCCGATGTCGTGGATGTCTACGTAGGCGAGCTTGCCTTCCTTGTCCACGATGAAGAGCGCGCGCTCGGAGATGCCGTCCCCCGCGCGGTACGCGTCGTAGAGGCGGGCGACTTCGCCCTTCGGCTCGAAGTCACTCAGCAGGTCGTAGGTGAGTCCGCCGAGCGACTTGGCCCAGGCGGTGTTGCAGGGGACGCTGTCAACGCTTATGCCCAAGACCTGGGCATCGTACTGCTTGAAGCGATCAAGGTCGGCTTCATAAGCAGGCATCTGCGCGGTTCAGACAGGCGTCCACGCCAGCGGGTAGAATGCGATGACGACGTTCGACTTGCCGCGAAAGTCCGAGAGCTTCACCTTCTTACCCGGCGTAAGATGGCTCGGCAGCTCGAAGTCCGGGGCCACGTCTCCGACTTCTGGCATCAGAGTTTTCCTCCATGACTAAAGGTTAAGTTGTTCGGGGGCCGATGTCTTAAGGCTACAACTCCGTTGAGACGATTTCAAGGGCCGCGCCCGCGCCCGCGTTGAACCTTGTACGCTCCCGTGCTTCAATGAAGGTTAAAGGTAGAAACGATGAGTCAGGCTCAAGTCACCATCACGAAGCGCGGCGTGGAGCGCGCGCGCGGCGGGCATCTCTGGATTTACCGCAGCGACGTGCGCGACGCCGAAGAGGCGCAAGGCGGCTCGGTCGTCCGCGTGCGCGACGAGCGCGGGCGGGCCGTGGGGCAGGCGCTCTACTCTTCGCGCTCGGAGATTGCGTTGCGCCTGCTGACGGCGCGCGACGAGACCGTTGACCGCGAGTGGTGGCGCGCACGCCTGCGCGCGGCGGCCGCGCGGCGCGCGGGTCTTGAGCGCGAGGCCGGCGCCTTCCGCCTCATCTACTCGGAAGGCGACCTCCTGCCCTCGCTCATCGTGGACAGGTACGCGGACGTGCTCGTCTTGCAGACGCTCTCGCAGGGCACCGACGCTTTGAAGGGGATGTTGACGGAGCTTCTCGTCGAAGAGTTCGCGCCGCGCACGGTCGTCGAGCGCAACGACGTGCGCGTGCGCGCGTTGGAAGGGCTTCCGCTTCAGGCGGGCGTGCTCTACGGCGAGGAGCCGGGCGAGTTGGAAGTCGAGCAGCACGGCGTCCGCTTCCGCGTCGCGCCGCTCGGCGGGCAGAAGACCGGCGCGTTCCTGGACCAGCGCGAGAACCACCTCGCCGCGCGCCGCTATGCGCGCGGCCGCGCGCTCGACTGCTTCACCTTCAACGGCGGCTTCGCGCTGAGCATCGCGGGAGTCTGTGAGAGCGTGACGGGGCTCGACATCTCCGCCGAGGCGGTCGCGGCCTCGCGCCGCAACGCGGAGCTGAACGGCGCGGGGAACGTGAGTTTCCGCGAGGCGAACGTCTTCGACGCGCTTCACGAAATGGAGCAGGCCCACGAACGCTTCGACACCATCGTCCTCGACCCGCCGGCCTTCGCCAAGAACCGCGCGAGCGTCCCGGCGGCGGCGCGCGGCTACAAGGAGATAAACTTGCGCGCGCTCAAGATGCTCTCGGCGGGCGGCCACCTCGTCACCTGCACCTGCTCCTACCACATGACCGAGCCGCTCTTCCTCGAAGTCCTCGCCGAGGCCGCGCGCGACGCGCGCCGCCGCGTGCAACTGGTCGAGCGCCGCGTCCAGTCGCACGACCACCCCGTCCTCCTCGGCGTCCCCGAAACGCTCTACCTCAAGTGCGTCGTCCTGCGCGCCGTCGAGTGAACGCGCGCCCGGCCGTCCTACTTCGCGTCCTGCACGATCTGTTCGAGCCGGTAGGTGTCGATGTCCACGTTGATCTGAATCCAGACCGGCATGTGGTCCGAGAGCTGGAAGCTGAACTTGTCGCGTGTGTAGTTCTTGCCGGGGAAGAGCTCTTCGATGTGCGCGTCGTCGATGAAGAAGTCGAGGACGCCGCCGTTGTTGCAGAAGTTCTCGGGCACCGTCGGGCGGTGGAGAATCTGGTCGTAGCGCGCGTCCTTGCCGAGGTTCGCGCCGCCGATGACGGCGTCGCCGGCCTTGAGCTGCTTGAGCTGCTTCGGGATGCGCAGCCCGCTGCTCGTCAGCGCCTTGAAGAGCGAGTCGTCGAGCTTCGGGACGTTGAAGTCGCCGAGCACGATGAGGTCGTTGTCCTCGACGTACTTGCTCTTGAACCGCGTGGCCATCCAGTCGGCCAGCATTTGCAGCTCGACCCTGCGCCCCTCGATGCTGTCGCCCCAGCGCGCGTGCATGGCGATGGCGAGGAAGTCGAAGTTGCCCGAGCGGAACGAGCAGAGGTAGGGCGCGCGCCAGAAGGAATGCGGGGCGAGGTACTCGGTGCCCTGCTTCAGGCGCGGGGCGTCGAGCTCGGCCGCGAGCCCGTTGAAGATGACCGCGCGGCGGTCGAAGAGGAAGGCCGTGCGCTCCTTGTTCCCGCCGTCGTCGTCGATCCAGTCGGAGTAGACGATCTGCCAGCTCCGGCCGAGGTATCGCATCACCTCCGCCATGTCCTCAAGGTTGTCGCGCAGCTCGACGAGGGCGACGAGGTCGAACTGGTTCAGTATCTCGGCGATGTAGTGGAGCGCCGCCGTGGTGCGCTTCTTCTTGCCGAACTCGCGGATGTTCCAGATGGCGAGATTGACGGTCTTGTCGAGCCGCGACGGCGGAATCTTCGACGCCTCGATGCGCTGCTTGAGGGCGACGAGCCCCTGCGCGATCTCGGGTGAAACGGGGCCGTGGTGCATCGGTCACCTCCCGTGGGTTGAGCGTTCGGAGTGAAGCGCCTTCGGACAAATGACGAGGGCGGCAGACTCTATAACACAGTTCCGCCGCCCTCCCGAAAAATTTCTCACGGCCCGCGCCGCGTCACTCCACGGTGACGGACTTGGCGAGGTTGCGGGGCTGGTCCACGTCGCAGCCACGGCGGACGGCGATGTGGTAGGCGAGGAGTTGGAGCGGGATGATGGCGAGGATGGGCGAGAGGAGGTCGGACGACTCGGGGATTTCGATGACGTGGTCCGAGACCTTCGAAGACATCTCGTCGCCCTCGGTCAACACCGAGATGACGACGCCCTCGCGCGCCTTGACCTCGACGATGTTCGAGTGCGTCTTCTCGTAGCGCAGCTCGGAGGCGTGGTCGCCCTGCTCGCGCGGGTTGACGACGACGACGGGCAGTCGCTCGTCGATGAGCGCGTTCGGCCCGTGCTTCATCTCGCCCGCCGGGTAGCCCTCGGCGTGGATGTAGGAAATCTCCTTCAGCTTCAGCGCGCCTTCGAGCGCGACGGTGAAGTTGATGCCGCGTCCGAGGTAGAGGAAGTCGGTCGCGCGGTGGAACTCGCGCGCGAGTTCTTCGAGCTCGTCCGACTCCGAGAGCAGGTGCTCGATCTTGACCGGCAACTCGGCCAACTGCTGCGCGTGGCGCTTCGAGTCCTCTTCGGAGAGCGTGCCGCGTTGCTGACCCAGGTACATCGCGAAGAGGTAGAGCGCGATCATCTGCGACGTGAACGCCTTCGTCGAGGCGACGCCTATCTCCGGCCCGGCGTGCGTCATGATGGTGCCGTCGGACTCGCGCGTAATCATCGAGCCCTGCACGTTGCAGATGGCCAGGACCTTCGAGCCGAGTTCCTTCGCTTCGCGCAGCGCCGCGATGGTGTCGGCCGTCTCGCCCGACTGCGAGATGACGATGAGGAGAGTCTTCTCCGTCATGACGGGGTCGCGGTAGCGGAACTCGGAGGCGTAATCGACCTCGACGGGAACGCGCGCCAGTTGCTCGATCATGTACTTGCCCGCGAGCCCCGCGTGCCAAGAGGTGCCGCAGGCCGCGATGAGGATGCGGTCGAAGGACTTGAACTCGGCGGGCGTGATGTCCATCTCGTCCATGTAGACGCGGCCAGTGTCCAGCGAGACGCGCCCCTGCACGGTGTCGCGCACCGCGCGCGGCTGCTCGTAAATCTCCTTGAGCATGAAGTGCTTGAACCCGCCCTTCTCGGCCATGATCGGGTCCCACGTGATGCGTTGCGTGTGCGGCTCGACGGCGTTCCCGTCGAAGTCCGTGACGCGCACAGAGTCCTTCGTCAAGACGGCCAACTCGCCGTCGCCGAGGAAGAACACGTCGCGCGTGTGCTGGAGAATGGGCGGCACGTCGGAGGCGACGAAGTATTCGCCGTCGCCGAGGCCGATGACGACGGGCGGCCCCTGCCGGACGGCGATGATGGTGTCGGGCTCGTCGGTCGAGATGATGGAGAGCGCGAAGATGCCGCGCAGGTCGCGCACCGCGCGCCCGACGGCCTTCTCGAACGAGTCGTCCTCTTTCAGATACTCTTCGACGAGGTGCGCGACGACTTCGGTGTCGGTCTCGGTGACGAAGACGTGGTCGCTCTTGCGCAGTCGGTCTTTCAGTTGAATGTAGTTCTCGATGATGCCGTTGTGGACGACGACGACGCGGCCCGTGCAGTCGCGGTGCGGGTGCGCGTTCTCCTCGGTGGGGCGGCCGTGCGTGGCCCAGCGCGTGTGGCCGATGCCGTAGGTGCCGTCGAGCGGCTTGAGGCGGATGGCCTCTTCGAGGTTGCGGAGCTTGCCCTCGGCGCGGCGGATGTCGAGCTGTTGGTCCTCGTCCACGACCGCGATGCCGGCCGAATCATACCCGCGATATTCGAGCTTACGTAAACCGTCGAGGATGACGGGGACGACCTGCTTGTTTCCGACGTATCCGACAATGCCACACATAAGTTTATGACCTTCCGTTGTGCCGTTGATTGATGACAGGTGGGACTGGGGGCGAGGCCGTCAGTGCTCTTCGCCCGTGGCGGCCGCCGTGACCGGCTCGCCCGCGTCGTCGCCCTTGCCTTCCGCGGTGGGCGCTTCGGCCGCCGCGTCTTCGCGGGGCAACTTCTTCTTGACTTTGGCCGGGACGCCCGCGACGAGCGTGTCGGGCGGCACGTCCTCGGTGACGACCGAGCCCGCGCCCGTCACCGAGCGCGCGCCGACGCGGACGGGCGCGACGAGCATCGTGTCCGAGCCGATCTTCACGTCGTGCTCGATGACGGTCGGGTGCTTGTTCTTCCCGTCGTAGTTGCAGGTGATGGTGCCGGCGCCGATGTTGGTGCGCTCGCCGATGTCGGCGTCGCCGAGGTAGGTGAGGTGGTTGGCCTTCGACTTCGCGCCGAGCCGCGACTTCTTCATCTCGACAAAGTTGCCGACGTGTGCGCCCTCCTCCATCCGCGCGTTCATGCGCAGGTGCGCGAAGGGGCCGACGACGGAGTGGTCGGCGATTTCGGAATCGACGACGACGCAATGGTCTTTGACGACAACGCCGTTGCCGATGCGCGAGTCCGCGATGCGCGAGCCCTGACCGATCTCGCAGCCCTCGCCGATGACCGTCCGCCCTTCGACGTGGACGTTCGGGTGGAGCGTCGTGTCGCGGCCGACATGCGCGTCGGGGCTGACGTAGGTGTGCTGCGGGTCGATGACGGTGACGCCCGAGTTGAGCATCAGGCTCCGCAGCGTCCGCAGCCGCAGGATGCGCTCGAACTCCGAAAGCTCGACGCGCGTGTTGATGCCGGAGACCTCGCGCGCGTCGGTGTGCGTGTAGACGGAAACGTCCTCGCCGTCGGCGCGCAGGATGCCGGGCACGTCCGTTAGGTAGAACTCGCCCTGCGCGTTCTCGGGCTTCACGCGTTCGAGGGCGGGGAAGAGCAGGCGCGTCTCGAAGCAGTAGATGCCGACGTTGATTTCACTCACCTGTCGCTCTTCGGGCGTCGCGTCCTTCTGTTCGACAATCTTCTGGAAGCGTCCCTCTTCGTCGCGGATGACGCGGCCGTAGCCCGTCGGGTCTTCGAGCCGCACGGCCATCAGCGTGCAGGCCGCCCCGCGCCCGCGATGCGTGCGGTGTTGGTGGACGAGCGAGCCGAGCGTTTCTGCCCTGACTAAAGGCACGTCACCGGAGAGAACAAGCAGCGTCGAGTTCGCGTTGCCCAATGCCTCCCGCGCGGCGAAGACCGCGTCGCCCGTGCCGCGCTGCTCGGTCTGCGTGACGAAGACGGCGCCGCCCTCGCCGAGTTCGGCGTGCACGGCGTCTTTAACTTCTTCCGCCTGATGCCCGACGACGACGTAGACCGGGCGCTCGCCCTTCACCAGCGCCGACGCCGTGCGGCAGACGTGCGCGATGAGCGGACGCCCGCCAAGCTTGTGCAGAACCTTCGCCGTCGAGGAGCGCATGCGCGTGCCGAGGCCCGCCGCGAGAATGAGTATGTCGAGCGGCGCGGAGGGGACTTGCGAGGGTTGTGGCGTCTGTCTCTCCATAGGTTCGCTTCAGCGTGCGACCGTCACGGCCGAGCGCGCGCACGCCTTCTCGTAGCAGGCGAGGATGACGCGCGCGAGCTTATCGGGGCTGTGCCGCACCTTCTCGCCCTCGTCGAGCAGGTCGGCGCGGACGATCTCGGCCTCGCGGCCGAACTCCTCTTCGAGCATGTGGTCGGTCAGGCCGATCTGGTGCGCGCCCTCGGCGGCGTAGCGTTCGGCCTGGCCGGGGCTGACGTGGCGGTCGTTGACGACCACGAAGTCGAACTCGATCTCGGGCGCGTACGCCTTCACCACTTCGAGGTGGCGGCGCGCAGTGTAGCCGTCGGTCTCGCCCGGCTGCGTCATCAGGTTGCAGATGAAAATCTTGACGGCCCCCGACGCGCCGATGGAATCCGCCACGCGCGCCACGAGCAGGTTCGGCAGAATCGAGGTGTAGAGCGAGCCCGGGCCGACCGTGATGATGTCGGCCGCGCGGACGGCCGCGAGCGCCTCGGGAAGAGGAAGACATTGCTCGGGTTCGAGCGACAGTCGGCGGATGGGCGAGCGCGCGGCCGTGATGTTCGTCTCGCCGCGCACCTGCCGGCCGTCTTCGAGCTGCGCGACGAGACGCACGTCGTTCAGGGTCGCGGGGTAGATGCGCCCCTTGCTCGCCAGCACCTCGGAGGAGAGGCGCACGGCCTCGACGAAGTCGCCCGTCACCTCCGTCAAAGCCGCGAGGAAGAGGTTGCCGAAACTGTGGCCCCCGAGTCCGCCCTCGCCCCGGAAGCGGTACTGGAAGAGGCGCGAGAGGAGCGTCGAGTCTTCGGAGAGCGCCACCATGCAGTTGCGTATGTCCCCGGGCGGGAGCATCTGCAACTCGTCGCGCAGGCGGCCGGAACTCCCGCCGTCGTCCGAGACGGTGACGATGGCCGAGAGCGATTCGAGCCACAGGTCGCCGCGCGCGTGGTCGCCCACAAGCTCCTTCAGCCCCGACAGAACCGTAGACAGACCCGTCCCGCCGCCGATGGCGACGAGCTTCAGACCGCTCTCCAAGCTGAACTGCAAATCCTTCGGGGCTCCTCGGTGAAACTGGGGCCGGCCCGCGCCGGTGTGGGAAATCATACTTGAAAGACGTAGGCTTTCAAAGGAGTTAGAAGGCGGAAGGGGGAGGGACGTGGTGCGCGGAGCGCCTGCGTCGGGCGCTCAGGGGCGGGTGTTCGGAAAGACGATGCGCTCGAATTCGGGGTCGTTGCGCAGCATCGCGAGGTCCGCGTCGGCCTGCGCGCGCACGCGCAGCACGGGCTTGAGTTCCAACGCGCGTTCGAGCGCATGGAGCGCCGACTCGATTGAGTGAAGGCGCGCGCGCGCCGCCGCCAGCGCGTAGTAGGTGTCGGCCGCGTCGGGGTCGCGCTTGAGCGCGCGCTCGAAAAGCTCCTGCGCCGCGACAAAGTCGCCGCGATTCAGCTCGATGACGCCGCGGTCGTAGAGCGAGTCGGGGTCGCGCGGGAGCGTGGCCTCAGAGCGCAGGCGCGTCTCGGCGATGTTGAGGTAGGTCCGGGCGCGCGCGGCGACCTCCGAGACGCCCGCGTGCTGCTCGATGAGCGCGCGGAAGTGCTCGCGCGCCGCCGTGAAGTTGCCGCGCGTGAAATCTTTGTGTGCGCGCTCGAAGGCTTTGAGCGCCGCCGCCTCGTCGCGCGAGGGCTGGCGCGGCTGGGCCGGCGCGGGGCGCGGTGCGGCGGTTTTGGTCGGGGCCGCCTTCGCGGGCGAGCCCTTGGCGGATTGAGACTTGGCCGGCGGCGGCGGCGCCTTCTTCGCGGGTGCGGCCTTCGGAGGCGCCGCGTGCGACTTCGCGCCGGCCTTGGCGGCCGGGGCAGACTTCGAGGCGGCAGGCTTCTTCGAAGATTTGGCTGACGCCGCTTGTTTGGCGGCAGGACGCGCCGACTTGGTCGATTTGTTGCTGGAACTGGAGGATTTCGCGGGGGCGGCTTTTCGCACAGGGGGCTTCGCGGCCGCCGCGCGCTTCGGCTTGGGCTTCGCGGCCTCAGAGGTCAGCTTGCGACCCTTGGCCGGAGCCTTGGGCGCTGCGCTGTGCGGTGCAGGGCGGGAGGAGCTTCTCTTTGCACCCTTGATGACTGGATCGCTCATGCGAAGCACTCGCTTTTCAGAGAACGCTTCCCCTGGGGACAGGGAAGCCGCCGACCTCCGGCACTTTAACACACGATATGGTCTAAATCAACTGGGAAGTAGTATTTATGGGAATTGCACCGGCTTTCCGAACGGTTAAACAACGACAGCCAAAGAAAAACTGTTGAAGTCATCTTTGGCCATATGCTAGAGTTCTTATGGTGTCGCCGGGGCCTCCGCGGACAGCGTCCCGGCCCACGCCCGCAACCGCCGGAGTCTAAGGCAAAGCCCCCTGATACCTTCATTTAAGCTCTTCGGCGGACGCGCCTGCTTCCCGCCCCCGGCGCTCACCCAACGTCCGCATCCTGCAAGATAGAGAGCCAGTGTACGAATGACAGACACGCCTATCATAATGCACGAGCAGCAGTTCCAACAGCTCAGGCTCATCCTGGGCAAGCTGCGTCTCGAATCTTTCTCCCGCGTCGTCTTTCTCGTGGACAAGAACGGCCAGCAGATCGCGACGCACGGCGACGTGGGCGATCTGGACACGACGAGCCTGGCCTCTCTGGCGGCCGGCAACGTCGCCGCCACGGGCGGGATGGCGCGTCTCATCGGCGAGAAGGAGTTCCCGACCCTCTCGCACGAGGGCGAGCGCGAGAGCATCCACATCTGCATCATCGGCCGCGTCCTGCTCGTCGTGGTCTTTGACGAGCGCTCCAGCCTCGGCCTCGTCAAGCTGCGCGTCAAACAGGCGTCGCGCGACCTCTCCAACCTCTTCGACGAACTCGAACGCCTCAACGTCGAGCGCCGCGAACGCGAGGAGTCGCTCTTCGCCGAAATCACCGACGACGACATCGACAGCCTCTTCAGTTAGTTATAAGCGACAAGTGATAGTGATAAGTGAAGACAAGGCCCGCGCTTCCTTCTTATCGCTCATCACTTATCACTCATCACTTGTCATCGGAGTGCCATGACTTTCATCAACTACGCTTCGCGAGAGATCAACTGCAAAATCGTCTACTACGGCCCGGGGCTGTGCGGGAAGACGACCAACCTGCAATACATCTACGACACGACCGCGCCGACGGCCAAGGGTAAGCTCATCTCCCTGGCGACCGAGACCGACCGGACGCTCTTCTTCGACTTCATGCCGCTGGAACTCGGGACCGTCCGCGGCTTCAAGACGCGTTTTCACCTCTACACGGTGCCGGGGCAGGTCTTCTACGACGCCTCGCGCAAACTCATCCTGAAGGGCGTGGACGGCGTCGTCTTCGTCGCCGACAGCCAGGACGAGCGCATGGACGCCAACATCGAGTCGCTCTACAACCTTGAGGAGAATCTCCAGGCCAACGGCTACGATCTGTCAAAGATTCCCTACGTGCTGCAACTGAACAAGCGCGACCTGCCGAACGTCATCCCGGCCGACGAGATGGTGGCCGAACTCCGGCGCAAGGACGAGCCCGTCCACGAGGCCATCGCCGCCAAGGGCAACGGCGTCTTCGACACGCTCAAGTCGGTCGCCAAGCAGGTCTTGACCGAGCTGAGGAAGAGTTAGCCGGACGCCACGCCCGCCGATGCTTCTACGGGGGATTCATATCTGTCGCAGTGGGGGATTCATATCTGTCGTTCGGGGGATTCATATCTGTCGTTCGGGGGATTCATAACTGTCGCACCTTCACGGCGGATTTGATTCGTTCGCTCTACGAGGGATTTAATAAGTTCGTCCGGGGGATTTAATTTGATCGCACGGAGGCTGCCCAATGTGCGATCACAAGTTTCTATCGCGCCCGTACCAATGAGGTACGGGCGCTGTTTATTTCTACAACCCTGCCTCGACCGTGTTAGGCTTGCCCGAACATTCTAACCCTTTAGCCATGAATGAAATGTGCTTGCCAGCAAGTGCCGTAAGTAGTAAGTTAAGCCGACATCGCGCTCCCGCAGGTCTCCCGACGAAGGTCTTTCCTTCACCGAAAACTAATCAGGTATCTGCCGAATGCCAAATTCAAGGATTTCAGCCTTCTCTAGATTCGTCAACTGGTTTCATCTTCACGTCAAAGGCGATCACGTTTATAAGTTTCAGCCGCTGGATCAGGACGACGAGCCTCCTGAGGACTATTTCATCAGGCACGACGGCGAATACTACTTTCTAGACGAGAGGGATGAGTGTCAGCCGGTCGTGCTGGAAGGCGAACTGGGGCGGCGTATCATCGAGCGCGGTTTCCGCGAGGCCCTCCGTCAGCAGGGCTTCTCTTTCAAGGGCTGGCATGGCTATATCGCCTACCACAGCAAGACCTCGTATCTGAAGGACTATAACGACATATTCACGGCCCATACGGGCTTCGAGTTCCGGGTGATTGAAAATTGGAATGGCGAGAGCGACGAGTGCTACCTCGCCGTTGACCCGCACGTGGTCTTCATCATGCAGGCGAGTATGGCAGATCTCGTGCGGCGTGGGAGCAACCTGACGCGACTTGAAAACCAGTCCGTCAGAGTAGAGGGAGACGACTCGGAAAGGGCCGAAGGGATCGACGGCTTTCTCCTCGAAACCGTAAAAGGTGCCGACGAACAGCTGGTTTGCCGGATCATCAACGCAAGGACTAACGAGCAGGAAACCGTTGATGCCAGCCGCGTGTACCTCGAACCGCGCCCCGAGATCATCCGCCTGGTGCTGCTAGACTTGGGGATTAAGTACGATGTTGTCGCCCTGCAGCGGGATAAGTCTTTCCTCAACAGCTCAACTGCCGCGCGCGACCGATTCAGGAAGACCCAGGACATCGTGCGCGACTTCCTGATCACCAAGGCAGAAGTATTCCCCTTGAAACTGGGAAATTTCGAGGTGACCATCGACCCTGATCTAACGCCCGTAGCAGGGGCAGGCTATCCGCAAGCCAAACAACTCCCAGAGCCGCCCGTTCTCTTCGACAAGTCGGATAGTTCGGCCGTCCACCTCCAGCCCTACTGGGGCTTGCGGACTTTCGGGCCGTTCACGAAGAACAAGACCGAAATCCGGCTGTCGCTGCTTGGCACGAAAGCGGGGATCGCAATGCTGCGTAAGCTCGTCTCGGAGATGAACCGAGGCACAGCAATTATGCCCGGTGGGATGCGCCAGTTCTTCAACACGAAGCTCGTAGTAGTAGATGAAGAACAGATCGCCTCGGAGTCGGTAGACAACTATGTGCGGGGCGCAGACTCACTCGGCGGCAAGAACGCCCGGCTTACCAGTCCCGCAGATGTGACGCTCGTCCATCTCCCGCAGGAGACTTCAGACTTCGAACTGAACACTCCCTACTACAACGTCAAACCCGTACTCCTCAACCACGGACTCGCCTCACAGGCGGTCACACAGCCGGCGCTGGGCAAAGGGCAGTGGATACACGCCAACTTGGCTAGTGCGATCTTCGCAAAGGCGCGGGGCTACCCATGGGTGCTGGCTAACAACCTGGTGGGCTTCGACATGATCCTAGGGATCGGGCTGTCCCAGGCCATATCGAAGACGAAGCGGGCAGGGGCTCACCCCCGCTACATCGGCTACACCAACGTGTTCGACGAGCAGGGCCGCTGGATGTTCTTCGAGAGCACGTCGGAGCTATACGACTCCGACAACCGCGAAGACCAACTGGCTGACGTGATATCCAGGGCGGTGACCCGGTTCGCTCAACAGCGGGGCAACCCGCCGCGCTCCATCGCCATTCACTACTACCAGCGCTTCTCTGAAGAGAAGATGCGGCGCGTCAATGCCGTACTTCAGGAGAAGGTCGGCGAGGGCTTCCGCGTGGCATACATTACCATCGACAAAAGCCACCCGATGCGCCTCTACGACATCCAGACGCCCGACGGCAGCTTCCCCCGCGCTCACTACGCGCAGATCTCCGACAGAGAGGTACTGCTTTCGACCACCGGACACACCGACCTGGCGAAGAAGCGGCTGGGGACGCCGGCGATCCTGAAGATCACCGTCGATCAGCATCCGGAGCCATTCGTCACAGTTGATGACGTAACGAATCAAGTTCTAGCCCTGACGCGGCTCAACTATAAGACGCTCACGCCCGTCGTTGGCGATCCCGTGACGCTGCTCTTTTCCAATCTGGTCGCCAAATTTACGGCCGTCTTTTCGGAAACCCAGTGGAAGGGGGCGCAGAACGCCCCGTCGAACAAGATCAATACCGTGATGTGGTTTCTCTGAAATCTGTTTGATTGTTTGCCGGATGGGCGGTATTCTGCGGTCTTAATTCAATTCGTGGCGTCTTTTGTGTGCAACGCTGTGTCGTGTATGATACAGGCAGAGTGGATGGAATGTCGTACACTGCCCTGCTCGATACACACAACGTGATCGTCAACGCGATCCGGAACGACTTTGCCGGAGTGGCGAGCGTGACGGTCGGGGACTGTACGCTCGCTGACGTGGATGACCACGACCCGCTTGGACTCGCCTTCTACACCTACGCCATCCTCGAAACTGGCTATACAAACCAGGAGTTAGCCTTCCTGCCCGACACGTGGCGGCACTGGGTTGAGGAGAAGGTTTCATGCGGCAACGTATCCTCCTACACCGATAGAGATCTTGCCGCCATCGGGTTAGCCATCTTCGCCTTATGCGAGCATCGCACCTGTCCTGATGTGAATGGCAGATTCGCCCCGCTCGTCGAAAAATACTTCTCGCCTGATCGCGGGCTATTCGATAACTTTTTAGCTACGGTACTGGTCGCCTTGGGCTTGAGTAAACTCCCCGCCGAATCCGACCTCTATCGGCAGTTCGCCAGGTGTATTGACGCGCAGCTTAAAGACCACGCCGCGGCGATCTTTAATGATACTAAGAACATCGTCGCCGCTTACATGTGGGCGAAGCATACGCAGACGGAAGACCTGCTGCCCAAGTTAAGGCAAGTTTGTCTGGATAAGGCATCAGGAGACGAGACCCTCCCACGCGACTTGGTGTACGTGACTTATGTGCTGTTCGAGGAAGTAGAAAAACTGGCGCGCGATCAGCGCGCTCAGGTCAGGCAGTGGGTCGCGGACAGCCTCAGATTCATCCGGACGTACTCGCTGGAGGCGGGATTCCCGCCGGAAGTCCTCGAGGAGTTCGGAGGCGATATTGCCTTGTCGACCCCAGATGTGATGAGACAGTACGGCTACCCCGTCAGACCACGCCTGTCCCGCATCCTTCTGTCGGTAGGGCACATGATGGAGCAGAGGTGCGCCCTTAAACCGTACCTACTGCAAACGGAGGAGCAGCAGAAACGGGCATGGCTGAGGGGGCTCAGCTATCCTTTACTCCTATTGTTAGGCGCTGCTGCCGTCGCATATGCGGGGCGCAATGCCGGTTTCCCGTTCGACGTGAAGGCTGGCTTTGCTACCAAGCAGTTCCTGCCTATTTTGCTGGCGGTTTTCAAACTGCTTGCTAACACGGCATGGATGACCCTTTTCATTTTTGTGGTAGTCACGGCGGCAGTGATGGTCTATCGAGTTCTCATCACGGCTCAGGATGTTGACGACTACCAGGCGTTAAAGAATGCTTTGAGGCAAGCGCGTGCGCTTTTGTGGATCGAGATCGCACTGGCAGTGGGCGGCGCGATCATCGAGCCTCTAGTTCAATGACTCTCCCAGCTTCTGGCGCATCATCCCGCAGGCCAAGCACTATCAGCCAGAACCCATCCTGCACTTGAAGAGCTAAAGCGGAAGTAAGTGCTCTGGGTCGCTCTGCCCTTGATATCCCTGCCAGTGTTCCAAGCTGGAGGGCTGCTGCTGCAAAGCGTAGCCCGCTATTTAATCAAGGAACAACTTGCCTTTAAGGTGAAGGTCGACGAGCTTTTTTACTCGGCGGTAATAGGAATTCATTATTTTCAGTTCGGTGAGCTCATTGCCTTGAGCGCGCTTCTCCAGCACTCTCCGTTCCTGTACGGTGAGATTCAGCACCTTCGATAGCTCTTCCACTGACGTCCTGACAAACTTGAGTTGGGCTTCGGAAAGTTCTAGCTCCTCTTTCTTTACATTGATCTTACTCAACTTATGATCGTGGCTGCCCTTCTGAATTCTGCGGTATGTTTCATGGGCGTGATTGACGGCTGAGGCTACAAACCTAACGGTGGCGGCGATGGTGGCGGCCACTGCCATGACCTCCACCAGATCGATGTGCCCCGGAGAGCTGTAGTGGATTGAGTCAATCTTGGGCCTATATTTTGCTGGGATCAGGTAGTATAGGTTGTTGTAGAAATTAACGGCGCTGTAGCCACCCCTCCATGGAAACTTCGTGTAGACGTAATCTATTCGTTCGTCGCGGGAGCTATCCTCGGCAGGGCTTAATGAAAATGCGAGGGCATACAGCTGTGTATAGACAGACGTCAGGTCTGAAAGATCGTTGAGTTCCCATTTACCGTCCAGCCCCAGTCTAGCTGTTCCTGTTTCCATAGAAGTGCCTTTACCGTGAGGAAATAAGCATCCTGGGCTAATAGCGCCAGCCTAATCAACTCTAATGGATGAGGAAGATATGCTCCTTCCATTTACCTTGCTTGTTTTTTGACCCCTCCGCCCTTCACTCTAGTAGGCAATTTCTTCGGCAGATCCGCCTCATCATCTACTAGCGCATCAATGTAAACATTCGCCGCCCGCGCGTACTCTAGCAGCACCGGCAGCGGCGGCTCGCGCACATCGTTCTCGTAGTCAGAAATCGCAGATCGGTCTATCGCATCCGCGAAGCCTAAGACGCGGAGCATCCCGTTCTGTGAAAGTCCGAGCGCCTCCCTAATCTGCAACAACTTCTCGCCCAGGCGAGCGGGCCGTGGGCGCGGCAGCCTACCCATCAGAAACACCCCCGATGCGTAGGCTGCTGCAAATCGCTTGCGTTTTAGTGCTTTTTAGCACTAAGATGTACTTGTCAAACATCACCGCCGGAAGGCTACGGAGTTTTCCGGCAGCGTCCGTCATCCACTATTAACTCGTGGTAGAAGGGCGCTCACATCAGCTCTCCCGATCTGATCTCATTCGACCAAACATATCAGAAACGGCCGCGTCCGTGAATGCACTGGGGCATGAGCTATTTGGAACGACAGCGTGCATGGCAGGAGGAAGATGAGCGCAGGCGTGAGCAGTGGCGCAAGTTTCAACAGGGGTGTGAAGAGCATAGGGAACGAGTACTCGCTGCTGGCAACGTCTCCCCTTGGTTTCTCCTGGCCGCTGTCATAGTACTCCTAGCCTCATCAGCCTATTTCATTTATGGCCTTCGCAGGGGGATGCGGGAATACCGACCTCCTGCTGCCATAAATTCCCCTGTGGCTACTCCGCGGGGGCAGCCGCCGCAGAACAACAAGCCGAAGCGGCGGGCCAAAAAGCAGGCGACGCCTGCAAATGCAGAAAGGAAGTAAACCGCGTGTCCAGACACACCATAAGCAAGCTCCTGCTCCTCATCGTGTTCACCACGTCTATCTCGGTTACATCAGTCTCATGTGCCTCGAAGCAGCTTGATCGCAAGACGGCAGCCGGCATCATCCGGCGCTCGTCGCCATTCACTCAGCCGTACAAAATGATCGTCAAGCATGGCACCGACCGGCGCTATCTCGATCCGGTTTCGCCCGATGAGACCAGACAGCAGGGCGAAGCTCGCGCGGTCGAGAGCTGGCGCACCAGCTTCCCCTACCGAGCCGTGTTAGTGCATCTCGGCTTAGTAACGGTGCGAGCGCGTTACCAGAGCACCACCATGTATGGTGAGCGCGAGGGGCGCAGCACGTACGATCTCGACATCGATCTTACCGACGCAGGACGGAAGCTCTGGCAGGATTTGGGCATGCAAGTCGACCCAGCATCAATCCCCCTCGGCCGCAGAAGGCTGGTCGCCATAACGGGGATTCGAGGCGGAGGTGCTGCGAAAGGGTCGCGTGCGACGGTGGAATTTACCTGGGAATGGGAACTTACGACGGCCGGCACCACCATGTCAGCAGGCACACCTGAATTCGCACGGTTGCCGGATGAAGTGAAGACTTTATTCGACAGCTCTCAACAGGTCATACCGACGTTCAAGCCGAAGACACCTCTTAACCTCATCGGCGCACATCAAGGCGTTGCGAACTTTTTACTTTACGACGACGGCTGGCGGCTAGACAGTATAGAGCCGATGGGAACGGCCCCCTTTAATCCGCTCGACTAGCACTCAACGGATATACGCAGGCACGCCTGAGGGGACAGGCAGTGCCGCGAAGCCGCCACGCTTGTAAGGGCGGGAAGTGTGGCGGGCACGGCTTAATGTTGAAGGGCAATAAGCCGTGCAAGGAGAGAACCGCCGCTGCCGATAGGCCGCAAAGCAGCGGCGGTCTCTCCTTATTATACAGCTTGAGGGAATCGTAACATTGTGATTAGCGCGCTGCCCCGATCAACTGAGCAGCATCGGCCAGTTCGTCACGACTCCACTCCTTAGTGATGCCGGATGCCTCGACCGGCGCATCGGACATGAACCCTGTCCAGAATTCCTTGTCAAAACTGCCGGACAGGAAAAAGTACCGACAGATGTTGATGAGATCGCCCCGGACGTCAAGCCCTGGCCAGTGTTCGCTGCCGAGCTTGTAGGGGCCTTCGACATCGTAATAGGTTATCTTTTCCTTGTTCAGCTGTGCCTTATCAAGCTGATCATGTATCTGCTTTACGAGAGCATAGCTGACCTCATACGTCTCGTGAAAGGGCAGAACTTCAAGTATGTCGGCACGTTCTGTCCGGTAGCCGGGGTACTCCTCGAAAATAGGGCAGACAGAGTGCGCGACGGCGTAGACGAAGGCGTCGGTGTACAGATCTGCCGTCTGAGGATTGTAGTGAGTGGCAATTATCTGCCGCCGCCGATTTTCTGCCAGTGCCTTCAGAATGATTCTGCTGTTGTCGATATCCATTAGTCCCTCTTTTCTTACGAGATCTGTCTACTATAACGACTCAACATCGTAGACCTTCAAGACCTCATTATCGTAGTGGTTGATGACCTTGATGACGATCTTGCCCTTGGCCGGCGGCTCGCCGACGGTAATGCGGGGGCGGCCGCGCGGACGCCAGAGGGCTACGCACGATCGGGTGCGGTTGATCTCCCTGTTCTCGTCGATCCGGTCTTCCGTCCACTCGTCGAAGGCGAACTGGTCTGCGCCGCGCCGCCGAGCGCGCGGGATCGGCATGAAGTATGAGGAGACACGCCGTTCCTCGATGACCTCGTTCGTGATGCCCTCGTCACCGAAACGGAAGTGTTTGGTCGGCTATGTGTATGGCGAATTGAGTACTGGATTCTCAATGACCTGAGGCACTATCACTACCTCCAGAACATGACAAGCCGAACTATAACATTAGCTGTCCGCGTTATCAAAAGTTTCTTCGATTTGTCCGGTCTTTGTCTATATCACTTGGGCTGCCAGGGTGGAAGTGATATGAAACAAAGCCGCCTTGATGCACTAACTGCATCAGCATCGTTATTATTTCACATCCACTAAATTATTGTGCTTGTTCGGGTAAATTGCATTTTTCGCATATCGTTAAACATTTTCCTGTTGACATTGATGTAACAGTGCATATAATACGCGCTGCAAGTTCGATTCAGCGGATGCTCGAAATCGACCTATTAATCTCTGAAAAGGAAAAGCGAGCGCAGGAACTGCGCGCCGCTCTCGCATCTGTTGAACTCGACCTTCAGGCTCTGCGCCGGACTCGCGCCCTTATGCGGGGCGAGTCCGATACGGATGAGGCGGCCAAGCATTCGCGCGGCCGAGCTTCTATTGCAGATCTGGCCGAGGCTATGCTCCACGACGTCGCGGAGCTCCACGCAGATGAGATTCTACAGCGGCTGCGGGAGGCCGGGGTCGAAACGACTAAACAAGCGATCACGGCCACCCTGTCGAGATACCACGCTAAAGGACGAAGGTTCAAGCGTACCGGAGCTAATAAATTTGCACTTCGTGAGGCCGAAGAAAACATGAAGTAAGAACTGATTCAGCCAGATAGGCGACGAGCCGACTGCTTGCCGGCAGTCGGCTCGTCAATTCCGCAGGCGAAGAAGCTAAGGTTTTGCAGGCCACCACTTCTACCGCCCGAGGGCACGTGTATGCACGTTCATTCTAACTGTCCTTCCTGGCATGTCAAGTCCTTTCTGCACCTTAGAGTTATTCAGGGCATAGCCCTCCTGGCTCTCACAGTCCGTTACAAGCCACGCCCTAAGTGCCTGATCGGCCTCGTTCTGCGCCGTCTGCGGGCTGGCGTCCGCCACGCCGCCCTCCACCTATCCCAAGCATGTTAAGCGATATGTCAGAAGAGACTGTTCAAAAGGCAACGGAAATCCCCCGGTGCGACGAGCTGTCGGAGGAGCAGCTCGTGATGTTCGGGCACAAGTACCGCCTCGTCTGCTGGATTGAGTCGGGCATGTCCGCCCTCGAGGCGCTTCAGCGACTCAAGGGCGAGTACCCGCAGGTGAATTATTCGAGGAGGTGGGCCGAGCGGGCCTATCAGCGATTCAGGGAGCAAGGAGCTTACGGCCTGCTAGACCACCGCTATAAGCGGAAGACGGCCGTCTCCGTCCTGACAACCGAGGTGAAGGACGTCATCCGCTCGGTCTGGTACGCGCGGCGCGCGGCCGGCCCGAAGGCCGTCTGGCAGATGGCCCTTGAACTCTGCCGCGAGCAGAACCTCCCCACGCCCAAATACGACGCGGTCAAGAAGTTCATCAAGAGCATCCCCAGGCACGAGAAGCTCGTGCGGGAGGGGCGCATTGAAGCCTGGGATAAGCAGGCGCGCCCCGTCGTCCGCTTCAACCTGACGACGTACAGCAACGAGCGCTGGCAGCTCGATCACACCCGGCTGGATATCTGGATCAGGGAGATGATCGATGGCCGATGGACTCCCTGCGATGCGTGGCTCACGGTCGCGCTCGACGCCCACAGCCGCTCGGTGGCCGGCTTCATCTGCTCGCGCAAACAGCCCGACGCCTGGACGACCGCGATGCTGTTGCGACAGGCGATCATGAAGAAGCAGAACCCGAAGTGGCGCAACCACGGGCTGCCGAGCATCCTCCAGCCCGACCGCGGCCGAGATTTTATGTCCAACGCCGTCGCCGCCTCGCTAGCTTTTTTGGGGATCGTCCGCGACGAAGACCCACCCTATTACCCACAGCGGAAAGGCCGCATCGAGCGTTTCTTCCGCACGCTCGACACGGGCTGCCTCCGCCGCCTGCCGGCGCACCACGCCGCCGTCGGCGTCACACAGGGGGCTGCCGAAAAGCACACGGCCGTGATGCTCACGAGGCGGCAACTCGTAGCAGAGATCGAGAAGTTCATCGTCGACGACTACCACGCCCGTGAGCACAGCGAGACGCAGCGGAAGCCGGCCGAGCTCTGGGAGGAAACGGTGCGCTTAAACCTCCCCGCCTCGCAGGACGCACTCGACTCGATGCTCCTGAAGAACGACCGCCGGCGCAAAGTCCGCAACACGGGCATCGACTTCCTTCTCGAGGGGAGTGCTCCGCGTGAGGAGCGGGGCGGGCGCTACTGGGCGCCGGAGCTGGCCTATCACTGGGGTGAGGAGGTCACGCTCCGCTACAACCCCGAGGATCTGGAGTCGGTTCTGGTGTACTGCGCCGACACGGGTGAGCGCCTGGGCGAGGCGTGGCTTATGGGCCGGAGCGACGCGCGCTACGACATCGCAGACGTCAAGCGTCGCCGCTCGCAGTTCCGGCGCGGCCTCGTCGAGCGAATGCAGACCTACGCGGAAGACGTGCACGAGCGGGATCGGCGCGCGTCCCGACAGGCCGAGTGGCAGGAGGCGCGGGCCGTCGCCGACGAGATGGCCGCCAGCCAGGCTCCGGAGCCGGCTTCGGCCGAGACGGCCGAGCAGGACGATGTCGAGCGGCTGCTGGCCGAGTTCGAGCGCCGCGATCGCGGCTACGCATAAAGGGGGAAGAAATATGGCAGGTACGCTCCAATTCCCGAAGGCATCGCAGCAGGTCATCATCGAGACGGCCATGATGAGGCGCGCCGCGAACCGTACGCTGGCAGTCGTCGGGGGCGGCGGCATGGCGGCGTGGTTCGGCCGCGCCCGCCTCGGCAAGTCAATCACCGCTAACTGGCTCACGGCCGAGATCAACCGGCGGTTCGACACGACCGACCCGGACACATTCCGCGCCATCCACTACGAGGTCGGCGGCATGCCCAAGACAGGCGGGACGATGAAGTCGGGCATCCGCTCCATCTATCACGCCTGCGCCGGCCGCCTCGATCAGGCGACGTACCTCCAGCTCCCGGCCGAAGCCCTCGCCGGCCAACTCGTACACGGTCTCCGGCGAAAACACATCCGACTCATCTTTGTCGACGAGGCGGGCTGCCTGAGCCTGGAGGCCATCCGAGGCATGGTGCTCCTCCGAGATGTGGCGGAACTCGAACACCACCCTCTCTCCATCGTCTTCGTCGGCATGGACGATCTGCCCGCGAAGCTGTGTGAACTCCCGCAGATTGAACTCAGGCTGCACGAGTGGGTTTATTTCGAGCCCTATAACCTCGATGAAACCTGGGCGCTTCTTGCCGAGTTACATCCCTTTTTCGCAGGGCTGGATGGCCGGAAGCGGGAGCATCAGGAGATGGTCTCGTTCATCCACGAGACGTTCGGCGGCGTGATCGGCGAGATCGTGCCGTACCTCCGTAAGGTAGACCACCGCCTGCGCGAGCTCGGAGGCGAACCAGACCTGACGCTCCTGCGCGCCGTCCATCTCAGCACCCAGCGCGACAAGACGCGCGCCATCCAGGACGCGCGACTCCGGTACAAGGGCAAGCTCCCGGACGGTACTACGGCCGGCTCTGTGCAGCCACAGAAGCCCGCTAAAGGGCGGCTGCGCGTGCAGAAAGGAGACGACGCAGCGTGAACGCTAGTCGAGAACTAAAGCCGGCGCATGCGGCCGTCCTCCGCGCCTTGGAGGTGGCGAACACTGCCCTGGGGCGGGCAGCCACGGGCGAGGAGATTATCGAGGCCATGTCGCCTGAGGAGCGGCAGCTCGTCGCATCCTCTTACAAGAACTCCATGCCGACGGCGGTCACACATGTGCTTGAGCTGCTCACCGCACCGGCGCGGGGGCTGATCTTCTCGCCGGGGATCACGTCGAGCCGTCGTCGCTGCTTCGCCTCGAAGCGCATCCTCCGGCCGGAGGATGCTGGCCTGCCCGAAGTCGTTACGGTACGCGAACGGGTCGTGGTACTCGTGCGCCACGCGGTGCGGGAACTGGGTCGCGCCGTCCGCCTCACGGACATCGTCGCGTTCGCCGATGGCCGGCCCGAATACGCGCGCCTCACGCCGGCGATGATCGAGAATGCTGTCAAACAGGCCCACAGCAAAGGTGAATTGGCCGTGCTGGCCATGCGCGGCAACCTCCGCAACCTTTACGTGCCGGCTGAGCTTAACCCCGCAGACTACGCTCCGCCGAAGCCCCTCTCATGGCTTGAGTGGGTCAGGGCAGCCCTCGACAGCCTTTGGGACGAGCACGTGCAGGAGGCGCGCGAGCAGGGGCGGTTGCCCCGCCCGGTGACGACCCGCCAGGTGCGGGCGCGACTTCTAGAGATGGGCTGCGACGATCCTAAGATGACGAAGACGGCCGGCGTCGTGTCAGCCCTCTTCGACCTCTCTGAGAACAACACCCCCACCATCAGGCGAATCTGCCGCCGGAGTCGGAAGTCGCTGTTCTGGTGTCCAGCGGGCATCGGCGACTTGGAACTTGACCTCAACGCCTACGCGACTGACGCCGAGCGGATCGGGGTAACGGTAGCCCGCGCCGCCGCCCGCTTGGAGCGGCCCGTCACCCTACGAGAGATCGAGGCGGAGATGGAGGCTGACCCATCGCTCCGCGTCAAGAACCCGGCGACGTTTAAGGCACTCAACTCGGCCGTCGAATATGTCGGCCGGGACGGCAGGATCAAGCCACAGCGGGAATACGCTCCCGGCGTTGTCCTGAGCGTCGGACGGGTGCGCGGCCGCGCCCTCTACTACCCGCCGGGCCGGGGTGTCGATCAGGCACTGGGCTATGTGGAATTCCGGCAGCTTGAGCAGCAATGGAAGGATCTGCGCGCTGATGAGCAGCTCTACGACCTACAGGGCTGCCGCCTGCCGACGGTCGCACTGGGACGCGCCCGTTTCTTGGCATGGCAGTCCCGCTACATCGTCGGCCGCCTGCGCGGGATGATCGCCTCCAGCGAGTTGGTCGGCCAATGGGCCGACGAGGCCGAGACTCTGATCGACCGAGTGGACGCGGTCGCCGAGCAGGCTGGCAAGTGGCCGACACCCGTCGGCGGCCAGGCGCTGCCCGAACATCCCATCACGGTTGTGCCGACGTTTACCAAGGACGAGCTCAGAGAGCTGCTGCGGCCGATCTACCCGACCATCCGGCGGCTGGAGCGGGCCTACAAGATCACGTCGCTCCTGATCACCCGCATCCGCCGTATCGCGCCCTTCCTCGGCGGCTACCTGCAGTACGACCGCACGGACACGCTGCTATTCGCCGCGCGCCGCTTCGGCGGCCGGGAGTGCGTCTTTCTGGCCGGCCTAGCTGCTCCAGAGATCGGCATGCTGAGAGACGCCTCTTTCATTTTCCCGGCGGCTGAGGCGGCCGACCCCGACATGCGCCTGGTGGCCGTCGCCTGTATGGCCTTCGTCTGGTCGGAGGAGGGGAACAAGCTCTTGAAGAAACGGGCTATGACCGACAACGAGCCTGGCATCCGCCAGTCGGCGCTCTGGGCCGCCAGCTTCGCCGGGGCCGACATGGCCCACGAACTGGCGACCGTGATGGCGAAACACGACGAGAGCGCCGAGGTTCGAGAATTCGCGGCCCAGGTCGCGGCGGCCGAGGGCGCCGAGATCTGGCTACTGTAGGAGGGGGAGATGGAAGTAAGACAAAGGTTGTGCGCGTTGGGCGACCGCAGCGAAGCCCGCAAGGCGTTCGAGTTCATCAGGGGCAAGAAAGGTGAGCCCACGGAGCTGTTTGATTTGAGCACGGTTGTGCCCGTACCCCGCGCGATCAGGGCGCTCGAAAAGCTGACATCGCCGGAGATGACTGCGGCCGCACGCGCGACGCCTGAGGCCATAAAGCGACACACCGAGCGCGTGCAAATCGCTGCCTCAAGGTCGTGGCTCGCCACCGGGTTCGACTCCGCCAGTGAGTGGCTGGAGAACTACTGGGGGACGCCTAAGAACGTCTGGGGCGTCGAGCGCTGCGAGACCATGAGGAAGGGCGAGCCCGACGTGCGGCTGTTTTTCTACTCATATAAGCGTCCGATCTACGCCGTCGTCCGAGAACTGAGCTGCCGCTTCACCAATGTGATGTTCGAGCTTACCTTCGCTGACGAGGTCGAGGAGTTCGTCGGCGTGGCGCACTACGTTGCCGGAAAGGGGCTAGGCAAGGAGGCCGACTGGTGTTCGGAGCATGCTGAGATGCTGCGTGCGCGTCTCTGGGAGCACCCGGAGGACGACATCGTCCAAGAGGCGATGATGGTCAGCTAGAAGCTGAAGGACAACACATCCGAGTATCAATGCCGGCGCGCGCCCAAGCGGTGTGCGACCGGCACGATGCTTCTTAGGCTGTTGATAAACACGAGGAGGCAGTGATGAGGCGGATTTTCATCGATATAGAGACTTTGCCGCCGGCCGAGTGCGGCCACGCTGAGTGCAGTGGTCGTGATCCCTGCCCCGATGAAGCGTACCGGAAGCTTGCGTTGAAGGGCGAACTGGGCAGACTTCTCTGTGTCGGCCTAATTGTCGAACAGAACGGCGTGATCACGCAGCGGGGCGTGTTAGGGCGCGACCGCTCCACGCTGCGCTTTCACCTCGATGAGGTGAAAACACTGCGCGGCGTGTGGCGACAGTTCGAGGGCTTTGACGTCCGCAGGGACTTGGTTATCGGGCATAACCTGTTCGACTTTGACCTCCTGTTTCTACTGAAACGCTCCATCGTTCATCAGGTACGGCCGCCGGTGAATCTCTCTTTCGCGCGGTATAGATCACAGCCCGTGTTCGACACGATGCGCGAGTGGGAGAAGTGGGCATACGCGCGCATCTCCCTGAATGAACTAGCTCAAGCCTTGCACCTGAAGAGCTCGAAGGGAGACCTCGACGGCAGCAAGGTCTACGAGGCTTTTATGAAAAGCGATCATGTCGCCATCGCAGACTACTGTCTGGAGGACGTGATGTTGACCCGCGAAATCTTCTACAAGATGCGCTTCGAGCAGTGCGAGCGCGCGGAGGCACTGGCGAAGGCGAGTTGAGGAACGACATGTGCGATAGACGTTACATCATCAAGCCATCGAACCGACTCTCGTTCGGCTATTACGACGAGGGCAACCGGCACTTCATCGTGTCGGTGGATTTCCTGGGGTTGGGTACAGAGGGCGCTGTGCTTGTGGCCGACATCGACGGCTCGCGTCTCCTGGCCATGAACCCCGACCTCATATGTGAGCTGCCATTCATCGGCTGGCGCTTGGAAGATCTCATGTTCCTGCTTGAGACACACGGCTTTATGCCGCTGGAAGGAGTGGCATCATGAGCACTGAAATCTTCGCGCTGTGCAACGAGCCGCACGACGCCCTGCTGGCGCGCGTGAAGGCGAATCTGCGCGCGCTGGAAGCCCTCCAGCACGAGATGGCCGAAGCCGAAGCTATCGGCCTTCTACGGTTCTACAACTCTGATCTACGGGTCTACGACCTGCGGCTGCTAGTCGAACGGGCGGTCAACCTCTTCCGCGCCATCGCGGGTGATGATGGCCTCGTGCTGCCGTTCGAGATCATCGTGCAGGATGCAACCCTCGGCAGCTTGGATCTCCGCTCTTCACGGGCGTGGATTATGGGCGCCTCGCCCGTCATTGCAGGCTTCCACCATTGTAAGTTCCTTGTCGACCAGCATGTCCGGTTCGGCCGAGTCCTGGAGCGACCGCCAGACAGCCCACCAGCTGGCTGGGCTGCCCTGCTGCGCTTGTATCGCTCGCAATAGAACGGGCGACAGGCTGAATAAAGCCGATGGATTCGACGGTCGATGTTGTTCTCATCAGGAGAAAAGGCCGATTTGACTGTCTAGTCTCTAACGAGGTTCTCTGTCTTGAGAGGCGGCGGCCTTAGAGTTAATTCGCTCCTTAAGGCGTGTGTTCCAAGTCTTCAGCGACTTTTCTCTCGACGACAAAAACTTTTTCTTGTATATGTACGGTGGTTTAACTACTGCCTCGTAGGAAAGGGCATTTCATAGCCATGCAAGTATTAAACCCACCCGCCGAAACTAACCTCCATGTAGGAACGGGCGACATCAAGCAGCGCCACGCGCTGCAGCGAGAGCCAGCCGCGGCCGAAACCCCATCCCTTAACAACACGCCGCGACCTATCAGCGATCTGAAATTCGTCTCCGTCGTGCTTAGTGATGCACGCCGGCTAGTTTTACAGCCGGCGTCTGTTGATCTGATCGTGACGTCTCCCCCCTACTGGCGTAAGCGGGACTACGGGCTGAAAGAACAGATCGGCCAAGAGGAGACGCCCGAAGAATATGTGGATGAGTTGGTGTCCGCGCTCGACGGCTGGCGGCACTGCCTGCGTCCGACCGGATCGGTTTTTTTGAACATCGGGGATACCTACCATAAGGGTGATCTCGTTGATATCCCAAGCAGAGTTATGGCGGCCGCCCGCGCTCATGGTTGGATAGTTAGAAATAGAATCATCTGGGTTAAGACGAATGGTCTCCCTGACCCGGTCAAGAACCGACTGGTCAGCCGCCATGAATTCATCATCCATCTAACCACCGGCCGCGACTATTACTACGATCTTTTTGCTTTCGCCGACAGATACGGCACGGGAGCGAATCCCGGTGATGTGTGGATGATCAACCAGCGACTGAATGCTCGGAAGCATCTCGCGCCGTACCCGGCGGAGATAGCAGAGCGGGCGATGACGCTGGCATGTCCCGAAGAGGTCTGCCCTGCGTGTAACAGCCCGAGACGGCGGATCGTTCGTCGCACGATGGAGCTTAACCCTGACCGTCCACAGGCCAAGCGCGCGATGGAGCTTGCCCTGGCTGGTGGACTCACAGATGAGCATATCGCGGCGATCCAGGCTTTCGGAATTTCCGATGCAGGGAAGGCGCGCGAATTTCAGGAGGGTACTGGTCGCAACTCGGAAGAAGTCCAGAGACTGGCTGCGGAAGCCAAGGCCGTCCTCGGCGGCTACTTCCGTGAGTTTACGTTCCCACTCCGTAAGAGCGACGGCTGGACGGACTGCCAGTGCGGCCAGGAATTTATGCCGGGAGTAGTGCTCGACCCTTTCATGGGTACGGGGACGACCATTAAGGCCGCTTGGAAGATGGGTCGCTCCGCCATCGGTGCGGACTTGTCGAGGCAATCTATACGGTCGTTCAATGATGTGACGGACGAAATGTTCGCCTGAAACTGGCGCAGAACGAGGCTGCCAATGCACCACAGGTGTTATACTACAGTGCCGCCCGACACCGGCGTACACATCGATGGGAGCCTCGCGGATGCCGTCTCTTAAAAAGAATACAATCGCTTTAACCTTCAAGTTCGACTGCGACCGCTTTCTTCGCTTTAGCCTCGCCTCTAAAGATGAGCGGGCTGCTCTCGGCGTAAAGATTAGTTCTGCCAGCTACAGACCCGGCATTGATCTGGTTAAGGCCGCCGGCCGGCGCTGGGAAGCCGACAAGTTTCAAGACCTCGTGGACGTACTGCCGAAAGGGAGGACGCTCTATGACAGGGATGATGACGAGGATGACAAAGTAGGCCGCCGCCTTTTTAATAAAGTCGAAAACATCATCGATGTACTGAAAACTGGAGAGCCGCCCTACGCCATCATCGAGGGACAGTTCGATGCCCCTTCGACGATCACTCCCGCCCTCGAAGAGGCTTATAAGAAATACGGCCTCGAAAAAGTAAGCGCCAGACCAGACATCCTGTGGATTCGCCCATACCCCACCGGCGCGCCCCTGATCGGCGGGCCGAAGGAGTCTCTTAAACACGAGATTCACATCATCGATGTCAAACTCGCAGCCGAGCCTAGCCTGCGCCACTTCACTGAAGTCACCTACTACGCGCTGGCGCTGGCCGCCGAGCTAAAAGAGAAGGGACTATCTGATCGCTACGCGGTCAGCGCGCGTGGCTTCGTGTGGCCGGGCAGCCACGACAACAATGCCTTCAGAAATCTGTACAAGGAGTTTAGCGCCAGAGGCTCAGAAGACCCTGTCGCAGATGCGCTCGAACACACGCTGATCGCCGTCCCTTACGAGGTCTACCATGCGCACGTCAAGCAGTTTTTCGAAGACCGGCTGCTGCGTGTACTCGGACAAGCGCCTGAAGAGGCGGCCTGGCACGTAGCACCGAAATGTCAGCTGTGCGAGTTCCTGCCGTATTGCGAGAAACAGGCGGAAGAGACAGACCACCTCTCACGCATCGCGTGGCTGACCGGCGGACAGGCGAAACTGCTACGCGAGAGCGGCATCAACACTACTGAAGAACTAGCCGAAGCCATAAGGGAGAATGCACCTGGATGGCAGAGGGCGGTGCGGACGAGCTACCAGCTGAAGTCCGAGGCATCCGTTTTACGGGCTCGCGCGGAGGCGTTGCAGAAGGGCGAGTTCGTGGCTGTGCCCGACCGCGTGAGCGCCCTCATGCCGAGGTGGTCTGATGTAAACCTCTATCTTACCGTTCACTTCGACATGGGCTCAGGCATCTCATTCGCCATGAGCGCCATGCGGGTCTTCTTCGAGCCGGGTGCGGAGAAGGGATCATCGCCGCGCAGGGACACGCGAACCTTCATCGTCGACAACGTGCGCGATCTCAGCACCGACTCGGAGAAGAAACGGTTTATTGAGTTCGTCGAGCTGCTTACTAGATGGATGCAGGAAGTGTCCGCCTACAACGCCAGCGTCCCGAAAGAGGAGAGGCGGAGCGTTCATATCTTCTTCTGGGACAGCCTTGAGGTTAAGCAGATCGGGCGCATGTTCCGCCGGCACATTGAGGATCCGGAGGTCGTAGAAAAGGCAGAACTGCTGCTGCGGTTCTTCCCGCCGGACAATCACCTGCCAGACCCTGAGGTGTTCAAGTCCCAACCGGGCACAATCGTGAAGGAAGTCTGCCGGACGATGTTCGGGTTTCCTATCCCACACGACTACACGCTGATCGAGGTGGCGAACTCCCTTCATCCCTGGATAAAGGAAGATGGGACGCCCTTTAAGTACAGCATCCCTTACGGGTTCAAATACCCGATGACCGATCAGATACCGTTCGAGCGGGCTTACGAACTCTGGCAGGACAACGTCTATCTCACACACTTTAACGAAGAGAAGTACACGCGCGGGGAGATTCTGGACGGTATCAAGAGTGCTGCCGAAACGAGGCTTAGCGCGCTCGAACACATTGTCCTCGCCATGAGGAAGCATCATGGCAGCAGCCTGGTGCTAAGGAAATCTGCTTTCAGTGCCGCCGGGCCGACACAGACAAAAATACCCGAAAAGGCGCGCGGACTGATCGCCTTCTCCAAACTAAACGCGGCCGTCGAAGAATTACAGAATCGACAGGACAGGGCGCTGCCAGTGGAAGAGCGTGAAGCTCGATTTATCTCCATCAGGGGACTCGTACCTGCCGGCGGTGAGTCGTACGAGAAGGCCGTAAGCGACGTGCGGGGTGCAAAGCCGAGATATGCAGTTCGGCAACTGCTTCCCATGATCTTTTCCCCCAACTCACGCGACAGCCGCATCAAGGAGGGCGACTGGCTGCTTGACCTTTCGAACGAAGACTCAACCTTCGATGTGGCCGTCCCGTGGAAGAAGCACCTCGACCTGAGTTTCGATGAGGCGCTGGAGCTCTTGATAGAACACGGGATCGAAGATAACAAGAAGGCGAACATCAAGCTCTCTAAGCTCCTTCAGGTCGAGATCGCCCTGCTGAACTCGACTGCCGACCCGCCGTTCCTAGTCCTGTCCCCGGTCGACACGTCACTGTTCCGCTTCGCGCAGAGTGTCGGACTCCTTGATGTCAGGCGGCCGATGATCCTCGATCCGATCTACGAAGACTTCAGCACTGATAGGATAGTGAAAGTCCTGAGAACCATCGGCGGCGAGTATCCGAAGATCAAGATGAGGAGAAAGAAGTAGCATGTCCGGCCGCAAAGAAGCCCCTCGCACCGAGCCCGCCCACAGCATCCTCTACGAGCCGGAGAAGCTGACGCCGCCAGCGGAAGTGCCCGATCTGGATGCGCTTTTGCGGGAAGTCACGCCTGCGCTGAAAAAGCCCTTCAACGCCCGCCAGGTGAGAGCATTCGAGACCTCGTTCAACCAGCCCGTGTCTCTTATATGGGGGCCGCCTGGAACGGGAAAGACGACGGTGCTGGCTGGAATCATCGTGGGCGCGCTGGTTCATGCAGAGGCCACAGGAACTCCCGTCCGTATTTGTGTCGGGGCGTCGAACTACAACGCCCTCGACAACGTCCTCCGCGATGCGGTGGCGCTGTACGAGCGATATGTAGAACACAAGCGCAAGGAGTGGACTGCCCGGTTCGTGCGCGTCAGGAGCGACCACGCTTCTGTGCCACTCGATGGACGGCTCGAAGATGTACCACGCAGTTCTGCTGCCGGCCTCGAGCTGGCGCAGGAACTCGGCGCGCCGAAGACGTCCCTAGTCGTAGGTGGGATGTGGATGCAAATGGGGAAGCTGTGCGAGCGAGGTAACGATGAAGAGAAGCTCACGGCCCCATGGTTCGACCTGCTGATCATCGACGAGTCGTCGCAGGTGGATGTCAGTAGCGCGGCCGCCTATCTGCTACTGCTGGCACAAGGAGCGCGCGTCGTGTTGGCGGGTGACGACCGGCAGCTGGGGCCGGTTTACGGCTTCGAGATGCGGGAGCATCGTGACGGCCTCTTCGACTGCATTTACAGCTACATGAAGCTCACACACGGCTTAGAGCCCGTGGTGCTTAACGAGAACTACAGAAACAATGATGAGATCGCAGACTGGCCGCGCGTACGCTTCTACGAGGACGATCTGCAGGCCATGTTCCCCAAGCGGCGGCTGGACATCAGCGTGCCCAAAACAGAGGGTAAGGCGCCGGCCGGCTGGAACGAGAGCCTCCCTTGGACGGAGGAGTATTCGAGAATTTTAAGCCCTGACCAGCCGATCATCGTTATCACTTACGGCGCGGGCAGCTACACCCTCTCCAACGCCTTCGAGGCGCAGACTGCCGCCGCCATCGCGCGGTTGTATCATCTCGCCCTGGAAGCAACAGGCGATGTGGATGAGAAAGACTTCTGGGAGCAGAAGCTGGGGATCGTCAGCCCACACAGGGCGCAGATCGCATCGATTCGCAATAAGCTGATCGATGCTGCTGGGTTTAAGAGGCAGCCTGCGCCGATCGTCGATACCGTTGACCGCTTTCAAGGTTTAGAGCGCGACCTGATCATTGCGAGCTACACGGTCGCCGACCCGGACTTCGTCGGGAAGGAGGATGCCTTCATCCTGAGCCCGAGACGCTTCAACGTGACCCTAACACGGGCGAGAAGCAAGTTTATCATGTTGGTCAGCGAGGCCATCGTTCAGCATCTGCCCGCCGACATGGAAGTGGCTACCGACGCCGCTCACATCCAGCTTTTCGTCGAAAGCTACTGCTCCAATGTTAGGAAGATTCAGCTGCCGTTCGTCGATGAAGGCGGGACGGTGATTCCGGTCGTATGCTCAATGCGCACGCCTGCGCTTTAACAGACAGGATACTTACAAAAGTTTGATAGCAAACGCTGCTCGTATGAAAGTATGGAAAATAGGGAGGATGGCGGACAACGGCGACATCATTTTTGATCGACCGCGTGATGCTAAACTGAGTAGGGCGTTGGCGCTACTAACGAACCTCTAACCCGATGATGATGACAGGGGTGCTACTGTTGAGATATGGATAGGGCAGGGTGCGGCAGCTCGAAAGGTTAAGTTAGATCTCCCATTTTCTGCGCGCATATGGCAAAAACAGCAGGAGCAGCCTGTCAATATAAATCCTTTTGCGGAAGACGAAGACAGCACTGATGATGCTATTTTGATGTTCCGTAACCTCCTATTCTACGTCGATAACATCTACAACGACGATGAAACTAAAGAGGAGATTATCCTCAACATTAAGAAGCTGGCGTATTCAGAAGATCAGAAGCTAAAAAGACTCCGTCAGGAAGTAGATGCGATGGAGCGCTTGGCCAGCGGAATCCGTGGGGTGAAAAGAGAACCCATTCCGGACTCAGTGAAGCTGATCGTCTGGATGAGAGATGAAGGCAAATGCGTCCGCTGCGGCTCGGGTGAGAAGCTACACTTTGATCATATCATTCCTATTGTAAAAGGCGGCGGGAATAGCGAAGACAACATCCAGATACTCTGCGAACGCTGCAACCTGCAAAAATCCGACAAGATAGCTTTTTGATTGACTGGCGCGACCAGCTGATCTGCTTCTAACAACGAGCGATTCAAAGCTCGCATCAGGTCGAATTCTTCATACGCTTATTCACCAGCAACGTGAAGCCGGCCGACTTCACCGAGGAGTACACCTCCTGATGTGTGAAATCCCCTAAACCACACAGTCCAGTAGGGCATCCATGTCTCGACTGGAATACGCTGTGCCGCTAAAATCCAAGTTTGGGGAGGACTGGCACATGGCCGACGAGCACGCGAACACCGAGCAGATTAAGCAGGAACTAGACGCGCTGGAGCAGAAGGTGCTCGTCCACATCCAGAACGACCAGGCAGAGCGGGCCTGCCCGGAACTGGAGCGCATGCTGGAGCTCGACCGCACGGCTGAGACGGCCGCGTGGATACATGAGTGCTTTTACATCAGCGGGAGGACGGCACGCGGCATGGCCCTCCATCTGCGGGCGCTGGAGCGCGCCGTAGAGCTCCTGCCGGAGCGGGCCGACTTCTGGAACGCATTGGGCCGAGGCTACGAGTGGGAACTGTGCGGCGCGCTCAGCCATCCGGGCTACCGACCGAAACTGGACGCCGACACGGCATACCAAGAGGCGATCAGGCTCGCGCCCGCCGACTCTGACCCGCTGTACTCCTACATGTCCTACCTCTTCGATGAGGAGCGGTTCGAGGAGGCCGCCGACTGCCTCCGGCTTTATGAGAGTCGATTCACTGTGCCTGAGGACTACACGGTCGATGCCCTTCACACCTTCATGAAGGTGTGCGACGCGCTGGGCGACTCCGAAGGAGTCCGCCGTTGGTTCGTGCCCTTCGAGGAGAAACTCGTAGCCCACCGTTCGTACGTCTACGACGAGGGCGAAGAGCTGCAGGCACTTCTCGACCGGCATGGCCTCCACCTCCAGCCTTTCATCGACCAGACAGGCGACGAGCCCCTGCGCGAGTTACTGGAGAAACTCGGACTCGAAGAGCCGAGCGCCCCATCCAAGCCCGGACGCATTCACTGAGGGATCGACGGGCTGCGAACGATATAAATCCCCCGAAACCGCCGAAATGCGAACAATAGCCGCCACGGCCGCGAACAATACAAATCCCCCGTAGACCGATGCTCGTCACCGCCAACGTCCTTGGCGGGTAATCAGCGCCCGCGCGTGATATTCTTTCGAGCCCCGCGCCTCCCCACCCGAGGGGCGCGGGGCTTACCTCTTCATCTCTGAAAGGACGACGAATGCGCCCCGGAAAAATCCTTATCTCTTTACTGCTCCTGCTTGGGAACTCTTCGCCGACCGCGAAGCCATCACCCGCGAGATGAGCGACCTCGTCGCGCGCAACGTCCAGGCCGAATAAGGTATGGGTCAAGGGTAAAGTGAAAGGGGGAAAGGTTGATAGCCTTTCCCCCTTTCACTTTACCCTTGACCCTTTCGGCCCTAGACGATTGACTTGATCATAAGGAGGCCGTCGCCGCCGTTGGAGTAGTAGCGCGGGAGGCGCTGCGTGACGGCGAAGCCGAGCTTGACGTAGAGGTCCTGCGCGCCCGTGTTGACGGAGCGGACTTCGAGGCGTGTGATGCGGACGCCTCGGCGCCGGAAACCCTCTTCGACCTTGAGCAGCATGCGCTGCGCGATGCCGCGCCGCCGGTGTTCGGGGGCGACGCCGAGCGTCGTGACGTGGCCCGTGCGGTCGGGCTCGACGATGCCGACGATGAAGCCGACCATCGTCCCGTCGGGCGTCACCGCGCGATAGGAGACAGACTCGGGCGAGGTCAAAAGGTACTCGAAGGTCTCGCGGCTGTACGCCTCGCCGTCCACGAAGCAGCGCAGGTCGAGGCGCCAGCACTCGTCGAGCTGCGCGACGGTGAGCGGCCGCACGTCGTAGCGCGACTGCGCGCCCGCGCGCAAGCCCTCGCCGACGGCCGCGCCGCCCTCCTCCCCTTCGCCCACGCCCGCCGAGAAGAGCCGCGAGCGGATTTTCTTCAGCACAGCCATGACTCGTAAATAGTAAATGGTAAACGGTGAATGGTAAATAGGGATGATGTGGAGTCTCGGCCGAGGCGCTCAAGCCGAATTACTTTCCACATCCATTCACCATTTACCATTCACTAAACGATGAGCATGCAGTCGCCGTAGCTGTAGAAGCGGTAGCGCGCGGCGACGGCGTGGCGGTAGGCGTTGAGCACGAGTTCGCGTCCGGCGAAGGCGCTGACGAGGACGAGCAGCGACGAGCGCGGCAGGTGGAAGTTCGTCAGCATCGCGTCCACGGCGCGGAAGCTGTAGCCGGGCGTGATGGTGAGCCCCGTCTCGCCGCGTCCCGCCCGGACCCGACCACTCTCATCAACAGCCGATTCGAGCGCGCGCACGGTCGTCGTCCCCACGGCGACGACGCGCCCGCCCGCCTCTCGCGTCGCGTTGATCTCCGTGGCCGTGGCCTCGCTTACCTCGAAGTGCTCGGCGGCGACGCGGTGCTCGCTCAAATCGTCGGCGCGCACGGGCGCGAAGGTGCCGTAGCCGACGTGGAGCGTGACCTCCGCCGTGCGCACGCCGCGTTCGCGCAGGTGTTCGAAGACGTGCGGCGTGAAGTGGAGCCCGGCGGTCGGCGCGGCGATGGCGCCGGGCGCGTTGGCGTAGACGGTCTGGTAGCGTTCGCGGTCCTCGTCGGCCGACGCGAGGTCGTCGGCCTCGCGCTTGATGTAGGGCGGCAGGGGCATCCGCCCGAACTCTTCGAGTAAAGATGCAAAGTCGCCTTCAGTTTGAAAACGCACGACGCGGCCCGCGCCGTCCTCGGTCGCCGCGAGCGTCTCGGCGCTCAGACGGCCGTCGCCGAACGTCACGCGCGCGCCCGCTTCGAGCCTGCGCGCTGGCTTCGCTAAAACCTCCCACGCCTCGCCTTCAAACTCCACGCGCCGCCGCACGAGCAGCAACTCGACGCGCCCGCCTGTCGGCTGGCGTCGCCCGACGAGCCGCGCGGGGAAGACGCGCGTGTTGTTGACGACGACCGCGTCGCCCTCCCGCAACTCCGAAGGGAACTCGGCGAAGGACGCGTCGCGCCACGCACCTTCGGCGCGGCTGACGACCAGCATCCGCGACGCGTCGCGCCGCTCCAGCGGGTGCTGCGCGATAAGCTCGTCGGGCAGCTCGAAATCGAAATCGGAGATGAGCATAAAAGTTAACGATGAACTATGAACGCTGAACGCTGAACTGTAAGACAAGCGGCTTGTATTCAGTTCAGCGTTCAGCGTTCATAGTTCATCGTTCTATGACGGCGAAGCCGGGGTCTCGACGATTAACTTCTCCTCGATGGAGTGCTCCTGGTGGAGGACGACGGAGAGCTGCGCGCCGAACATGAGGATGAGGCTGGAGACATAGCTCCACGTGAGCACGGCGACGACCGCGCCGACCGAGCCGTAGATTTCGTCGTAGTGGAAGTATTGCAGGCTCGACGCGAAGACGTACTTGGCCGCCTCCCACAAAAGCCCCGCGACGATGGCGCTCGGCAGCGTGTCGCGCAGCGTCACGCGCCCGTTCGGCACCAGACGGTAGACGACCGCGAAGAGCGCGATTGTGATGAGCGCGCCCGCCGCCGCGAAGATCGTCTGCCAGAACGCGTTGCCCAACAAAGTCATCCACGCCGAGCGGCGCACGATGCGGACCGGGAGTTGGTCGATCAACTCCTGAAGGCCGACGAGGATCGAGGTCAGGAAGACGGAGACGATGAGCAGGAGCCCGACCGCCGCGATCATGCCGAGCGTCACCGCGCGGCCGTGCAGGAAGTCGCGCGGCCGCGTCCCCCAGAGGCGGTTGAGCGCGCGCTCGATGACGGCGAAGACCCACGAGCCGGCCCACAGCGTCACGACGATGGCGCTGACGAGACCGCCCCAGCCGACCTCCGCCAGCGACTTGACCGTGGCGCGCAGGAACTCGCGCGAGCCGGGATAGATTTCGACCATGCGCGTCAGCGCCTCGCTCCCCGCCGCGAAGCGGTTGCCGATGACGAGCATGACGAGGAGCGCGGGGAAGAGCGTCAGCAGGCCGAAGTAGCTCATCGCCGCGGCCGGCGTGAAGAGGTCGTTCTCGTGAAACTGGTGGAAGGTGTGCTGAAGAATGGTCGTCCACGGCGCGTGGTTCTTCACGCCCCAACGCCCGCGCGAGAAGAAGGGGATATGTCTCCGCACGTTCTCCATCAAACACCCCGGGAAGGTTAATTAAGAATTTAAAATTTCAAATCTCAAATTTGAAATTGTTAGTCCGCACACGATTCTCCGTCATTTCGCGCCGCACCGCAAAAGCTCAGCGCGACTTGTCGGCGCGCCTCTCCAACGCCGCGCGCGCGGCCGAGACGGTGACGAGCGAACGCGTCGTCACGTCCATCAGTGCGCGCGCCTCGCGCAGGGCGCGCGCTGAGTCGCGGCGCGCGAGCGCGGCGAAGAGTTTATCGAGTCGGAAGTCTGCCAACTGCTCGGCGACGCAGACGTTCTCCGCGCCTTCGAGCCTCGGCGTGCGGAAGCCCCCGCCTAACTCGTCGGCCGGCGCGTCGCTCGTCTCGTTGGCGGCGCGCACAAGCGCGGGCAGCAGAGCCCACGCGCGCGCGGGGTCGGCCTGCTCGGCGGCCGTCGCAACGACGAGCAGCGCGACGAAGCGTTCCTCGCGTCCCCCGTCCGTCCGCTCCGCGTAGTCGCGCGCGAGTTCAATCAACTCAGTGACGCGCGCCTGCTTCTTCAGCTTCGACGCGAGCAGCGCGGCCCGCGCGTAGCCGAGCGCGCGCGTGAGCGGCGGCACGTTCGCCTGTTCGACGAACCGCGCGGCGCGCTCGTCGCCGTCCTCGTCGCCGTCGAACGATTCGCCGACGGCCGCGACCTGACAGACGGCCAGCTCGTTTAGAGAGTCCGCGCGCAGGTCCACGTCCTCCATCCCCGCGATGGCCTCGCGCGCGCGGTCCCAGAGCTTGAGCCTGACGGCCTCGCGGAGCGCACGTTGCCGCGCCGCGTCGCGCGCGGTGGCGTGCGGCCCGCGCTTCGCGTATTCGAGGTCATCTTTGAGCGGATCGACGGGGTTGCTCGGGGTGATGCTCGACCGCCCCGCCGTTTGCGAAAGCGAGTCGCGGCTCGCCGCTCCCAACTCCGCCCCGGCCGACTGTCGCAGGGCGTGGAGCTGCGGCGCGAACTGCGGCGCCTCGCGCTCGAAGAAGGGGAGCAGACGCGTGGCGGCGAAGAAGAGCGCGGTGGCGCGGCGGCGAGCCTCGTCCGTCCCGGCCGTGCGTCGCGCGCCCGCGCGCGGCAGGACGGTCGCGGCGGCGTTGAAGAAGTCCATCCTGACGGCGCGCGGGACGGGGGTCGTTGTGGCGTTGTTGCTTCCGTCATTGCCCGCGAGCTGCAAGCCGCTGAAGCCGACCGAGCCGCTCTCGTCCACCAAGACCAGCACCCCGGGCGTGAGCGCGTAGGTCGAGAGTAGCAGCACGTCGTTGACGCCCGCGCGCGGGTCTGCGGCCGTGCGCGCGAGCAGTTGACGGTAGAGCGCGTCGGCCTCGGCGGGCGCGTCGCGGCGCAAGCCCACGAGGAACTGTATGAGCGCGGCGTTCACCCCACCCGCCACCGCCGACGCGGCGACCATCGCGGCCTGCCTGTAGTCGCCCGCCTCGGCCAACGTCCGCGACAGGTCGAGGCGCATGCGCTCGGCCGCGCCAAGGTTCTCGTTCTCTAAGATTCCGTTGGCGTAGCCTCTGAAGTTGCCGGGCAGGCGCTCGTCTTCGTCGGCGGGCGCGTCGGCGCCGTTGGGCTCGATGCTCTTGCCGAACTCCGCGAGGTATCGTTCGGTCAGTCGCGCGTCGCGTCGTGATGCTGCGGCGAGCACCTCCTGCCGCGCGCCCACGACGTTGGTGAAAGCAGCTTCATCGGCGTCCCAGGGACTTACGTCCGGCCCGCCCTCGCTGACGCGCTTCTTGAACGCCAAGGTCTCCTCCGCGTCCGACGCGACGGCCGTCTCCCACGCGCGCGCGAAGAGTGAGCGCGCCGCCTGTTCGTCGAACGTCCAGAGCGCGTCGGCGGCGAGCGCGAGCAGCATCGCGCGCTTGTAAGAGTCTTTGACCTCGGGCGCGGCGGCGACCGCTTCGCCCACGACCACGGCGGCCTGCTGACGCTCGCGCCGCTCGCGCTCTTTGGCGTCGCGGGCGGCCTTCGGCGTCTGCTTCGTTTTGGTCTGAGGGGCGCGGCGTTCCTGTGCGCCGCGCGCGCGCGGGCCGCACGCGGGCAGGAGCGTGAAGAGGAGGAGCAGTCGCAGTGCTGTCCGGCGGCGCTTCTTCATGGCTGAAGCTTAACCCGGGTGTTACTGCGCGTCGAAGAGTCCGGGGCGCGACGCCTGCGTTGGGCGCGGCGGCTCGATGCCGAAGTGCTCGTAGGCGAGGCGCGTGGCGGCGCGTCCGCGCGGCGTGCGGTTGAGGAAGCCGATCTGGATGAGGTAAGGCTCGATGATCTCTTCGATGGAGTCCTTCTCCTCTTGCAGCGCGGCCGACATGTGGTTCAGTCCGACGGGGCCGCCCTGGTGCTGTTGAATAATCATCAGCAGGAGCTTGCGGTCCATCTCGTCGAGCCCGAACGTGTCAACCTCCATGCGGTTCAAGGCGTCGTCGGCAATCTCCTTCGTGATGCTGCCGGCGTGCTCGACCTCCGCGTAGTCGCGCACGCGACGGAGCAGACGGTTCGCGATGCGCGGCGTCCCGCGCGCGCGCCGCGCGATCTCGCGCGACCCGCCGTCGTCTATCTCCGTGCCGAGTATGTCGGCCGAGCGGCGGACGATGGTCGCCAGCTCGTCGTGCGTGTAGAAGTTGAGGTGGAAGACGATGCCGAACCGCCCGCGCAGCGGCGCCGTGATTAAACCCGGCCGCGTCGTCGCGCCGACGAGGGTGAACTTGGGCAGGTCGAGCTTGATTGACTTGGCCGCCGTGCCCTGCCCGATCATGATGTCGAGCTGATAGTCCTCCATCGCCGGGTAGAGAATCTCTTCAATCGCGGGCGTCAGGCGGTGAATCTCGTCAATGAAAAGCACCTCGCCTTCTTCCAGGCCCGTCAACAGACCGACGAGGTCGCCCGACTTCTCGATGACAGGCCCGGAGGTCGAGCGAAACCCCTTGGCCATCTCGTTAGCGACGATGTTGGCTAAGGTCGTTTTGCCCAGACCCGGCGGGCCTATCACCAACAGGTGATCGAGAGCCTCACGGCGCTGCCGGGCGGCCCGTATGAAGATGCCGAGATTCTCCGTGGCCTTCTTCTGACCGATATACTCGGCGAGTCGCGTCGGGCGCAAAGACTTCTCGAACTCGCGCTCGTCGTAAACCTGGGTCGCGTCCCGGACCTCCGGAGAAGCAACCGCGTGCGCATCGTTCTTGAAATCCTGTGGGCCACGGGTGACGGCTTGAAGCCCCTCCGGCCCGGGAGGTGTTTCGGAGCGTTCCGTCTTCAGCTTCGGGCGCTTGGCGGTCTGCTTGACGCCGGATTCGGCACTCGGCTGAAGTTTCTTGACGCTCTTCGAAGACGCCTTCCTGGTTGCTGTCGGTGATGAATCACGCCCCGCGCCGAGTGCTGTGCTGGATTCTTTTTTTGGCATCGCTCAGGGTTTCGACAGTGTCCGCAGACTGCGACGCAGGATGAGTTCGACCGTGATGTCGCCGCCCTCGTCCACCGCCCGCGTGATTGCCTTATCCGCGAGTGCTTTCTGGAAGCCGAGGTTGAGCAGGGCGGAGAGCACCTCCTCGCGCAGCGCGTCCTCCGACTGCGCGGCCGTCGGGCCGCCGGCCGCGAGCTGCTCTTCGAGCGCGGGGCTGGAGAGCGCGGCCATCTTGTCGCGCAGCTCGATGACGAGCCGCTCGGCCGTCTTCCGGCCGACGCCCGGAATCGAAGTGATGCGCGCGAAGTTGCTCTGGCGGATGGCCGTGACGATCTCGTCGGCGCTCATGCCCGAGAGCATGGCGACCGCCGACTTCGGCCCGATGCCGCTCACCGAGATGAGCAGCGTGAACAGTTCGCGCTCGCGCAACGTGCGGAAGCCGAAGAGTTGGAGCGCCTCTTCGCGGACGTGCGTGTAGATTTGCAGGCGGACGGGCGAGTTCGTTTCGCCGAGGTCATAGAAGGTCGAGACGGGGATGGTCACTTCATAGCCGACCCCGCCGACATCCACGATCACGCTCGTCGCGTGCTTCGCGAGCAATGTCCCGGAAAGGTGTGCGATCATTCTTTACTTGCTTTGACGAGAGAAGGAATTTCGGGAGCGTCTCACGTTACCCGGTGATTTTAGATGAACCGCCGACGGTCGGCAACGAGGGAAAGTAAGCAGTAGGCAGATGGCCGTAGGCAGTCGAAGCACTTTCGACGCCCGAGCCCTACTTTTGTCATCCTCGACAATCGCAACGAGGAACGTACTGCCATCTGCCATCTGCCTACTTCTTGCCGCGTGTCTTTTCGCGGCGGGGGCGGGCGCGGTATACTCGGGTCGTTGCTCTCCTCGGAAAAGGTTGTCGGATGAAGTCGGAGAAAATTTCTGAGCTGACGACGAGTCGGTTGAGCGTCTACCTGCGCTGCCTGAACCTGTTGGCCGCCGCCGGGATCAAGACCATCTCGTCGCAGGCGCTCGCCGACCAGTTCCGCCTGAACTCCGCGCAGATACGCAAAGACCTTGCGCACTTCGGCGAGTTCGGGACGCGGGGCGTCGGCTATTCGGTGGGCGAGCTGCGCCGCCACCTGACGCAGATTCTCGGCCTCGACCGCGCGCACCGCGTCGGCATCGTCGGGGCGGGGAACCTCGGCACGGCGCTGGCGAACTACAACGGCTTCCGCGAGTCGAACTTCGAGGTCGTCGCGCTCTTCGACAACGACCGCGCGAAGATCGGGCGCAAGGTCGGCGCGGCCGAGACCGTCGTCCACGACGTGCGCCGGCTCGCGCGCGTCGTGCGCGAGTGCGACATCGACGTGGCGGTCGTCGCCGTGCCGGCGCGCGTCGCGCAGCGCGTGCTCAACCAGATCATGTCGGCGGGCGTCAAGGCCGTGCTCAACTTCGCGCCCGTCCGCCTGCACGCGCGCCTCGGGGTGAAGGTGAAGACGGTTGACTTGACGATTTCGCTCGAATCGCTATCGTACTTCTTAGCGCGCCCACAGATCACCTGCGTCACGAACCCGCGCAGCCTTCTCCCCTACGAGGAGATCGCGCAGCGCGAGGAGCAGGAGTTGCAGCAGAGCTGACAAGGAGTTTCCGTATGTATTCGTTCTTGCTCAAGAAGGCACTTCCGTTCACGCTGACTTTCATCTTCGGCGCGTTGCTGAGTGGACTCGTCGGATTGTTCGTGAGCAGTAAGACGGGCTACGAGGTCTTGCGCTTTCAGCATCACGTCGGTGAGTACGGACGCGGCCGCCGCGAGTGCCGCATGCGCCGCCACAACCTCGTCGCCGAGACGAAGCCGCTCAACATCCTCTACAAGCCGCAAGCTGATTTGTCGCGTGTCAGTCCGGCGGTGGGCGACGTTAACCCCGTCACGGTCAACGTGACCTTCGGCGCGGACGGGAAGGTGCGGAAGGTCGAGCCGGCCGCCGGGAGAGTTGTTCGGCAGGAGGTGTGGGAGGCGGCGGAGGGTGCCGCCCGGGAGATTCAGTTCGAGCCGGAGACGGTTAACGGCCTCCCCATCACCGTCACAAGAGAGGTTGATATACAGCCATGGAGGTGCGGCAACGCCGCTCTCACCCAACGCTGATGGATGAGCAGACAGCCCGGCGCGAGATAGTGCGCGTCGGCAAGTTGTTGTACGAGCGTTCCTACGTCGTCTCTTCGGACGGCAACGTGAGCGTGCGCCTCGACGACGGCCGCGTCCTCGCCACGCCGACGCAGACCAACAAGGGGCGGATGACGGAGGACGGGTTGGCCGTCACGGACCTCGAAGGCAAGGCGTTCAACGACCGCCGCGCCTCAAGCGAACTGGCGATGCACCTGCTCATCTACCGCGAGCGGCCGGACGTGCGCTCGGTCTGCCACGCGCACCCGCCGCACGGCTCCGCCTTCGCCGTCGCGGGGCTCGCCATCGACCAGCCGATTCTCTCGGAAGTGATTCTGACTTTGGGCTGCGTCCCGCTCGCGGAGTACGGCACGCCCTCGACCGACGAGTTGACCGAGGCGATGCGCCCGCTCGTCAAGAATCACAACGCGCTGCTGATGGCGAACCACGGCGCGGTTGCGTACGGCGCCGACGTGTGGCAGGCTTTCGACAGACTCGAAACCCTGGAGCACACGGCGAAGATCGCGATACTCGCGCGCGCGTTGGGCGGCGCGCGCGACCTCTCGCCCGACTCCATCGAGAAGCTCATCGACGTGCGCGAGCGCGCCGGTTATCTGGATGAGCGCGCGCGCTGTCAGGCGTGCGGCTACCTGCACGAGACGCGCATCGTCTGCCCGACGGGCGAGCGCGACGCGGCGCCGACTAAACGTGCGGACTCCAACGGCGCCGCCTCGAACGGTAAGATAAGTTTGACGCGTGAGGAGTTGATTGAACTCCTCAGTCAAGCGGCTCGGCTCGGCACGCGAGTTTAAGAGACGACGCTTTACGATTCACGCAAGAGACAGGAGCAGAACCGGAATGGCTCAGGAAGCACTCGGCATGGTTGAGACGAAGGGGCTGGTGGCGATGATCGAGGCGGCCGACGCGATGGTGAAGGCCGCCAACGTTACGCTGGTCGGCTACGAGAAGATCGGGGCGGGCTTCGTCACGGCCATCGTCCGCGGCGACGTGGCCGCCGTCAAGGCCGCCACGGATGCCGGCGCCGCCGCCGCCCGCCGCGTCGGCGAACTCGTCAGCGTCCACGTCATCCCGCGCCCCCACGGCAGCGTTGACGAGGCCCTGCCCATCGGGGCGGACAGATAAGAGCCGTGATAAGTGATAAGTGATGAGTGATAAGAGTCAAGGCTCTATCTCATCACTTATCACGCATCACTTATCACTCCGCCAATGATCATCGCGCGCATCCTCGGCACGGTCGTCTCGACGCAGAAGGACGAGCGGCTGAAGGGCAGCAAGCTCCTGCTCGTGCGGCCGCTGAACCTCGACGGCTCGGACGGCTCCGGCTACGTCGTCGCCGTGGACACGGTCGGCGCGGGCTTCCACGAGCGCGTCCTCGTCGTCGCCGGCTCCTCCGCGCGCCTCGCCGAAGGGCAGAAGGACAAGCCCATCGACGCCGCCATCGTCGGCGTCATCGACACCGTCGATTTCGTGAACGACTGACGATGCAACTCGCGCGTGTCATCGGGTGTGTGGTGGCGACGGTGAAGAACGACTCGCTGGAGGGGCGCAAGCTCCTCGTCGTGCAGTCGCTCAACGCAGACCTTGAGCCGCAGGGGCAGCCGCTGGTCGCGCTCGACTCCGTCGGCGCGGGCGTGGGCGAGCTGGTCTTCTGGTGTAGGGGCAAAGAGGCGAGCTTCCCCTTCCGGCGCGAGGACACGCCGACCGACTGCACCATCATCGGCATCGTCGATTCGGACGCGCACGTGTGGAACGGGAGGGGGCGCCGTTGATTCTCGCGCGCGTGCTCGGCAACGTGGTGGCGACGCAGAAGAACGAGCGCTACGCGAACGCGCGCGTGATGCTCTGCCAGCCCGTCACGCCGACGGGCGAGGAGTTCGGCGCGACCCTGCTCGCGCTCGACTCGGTGGACGCGGGCGAGGGCGACACGGTGCTGATAGTGCAGGAGGGCTGGGGCGCCTCGACCGCCGCCACGGGCGAGCAGGGCGCGGCGATAGACTCGGCCATCGTCGGCGTCGTGGACCGCATCGACCTGCTGGAAGACGAAGCGTAAGAGTCAGGGATGAGCAGCAGCGAACAGGACAGGGTGAGGGAACTGGCCGAGCGCGTCGCGCGCCGTCTGGGCGAAGCGCCGCGCGAGCAGTCCGGCGGCGAAGGCCCGGCGGGCGGAGAATTGGCCTCGGTGCGCGCCAGCCTCGCGGAGATACAGCGGCGCCTCACGCACATCGAGTCGCACATCACGCACGGCGAAGACTGCGGGCACGCAGAGCGTAAACCTAACGACGCTCGTTCCCCGTCAACTTCATCAACAACCTCTGCAACCCAGAGCACGGCGCCTCAGACGCATTCGACGTGGCTCAGCGGCACGTACGTCCCCGCCACTTCTTCGCACCCGAGCCAGGAGCAGTTCGAGGACTTGGGCGAGGCCGTCTCCGAACTCGTCGAGTTCTTCGAGCGCGACAAGACCTGCACGCTCGAACCCGGCGACAAGCCCTGCGACCACTGCGGCCAGTGCAGCGCCCGTGGGTTCTAAGACATAGGTAAAGGGGAAGGGGTAAGGGAGGCTGCTTGCCAATCCCTTACCCCTTCCCCTTTACCCTTGTCCCGTAAGGCTTCGCCTTACTTGTTCGTCGTGCCGCCGTCGCGGCGCATGACGTTGGGGTCGATGCGGGGCGCCTGGCGCGCGCCCTCCTCGGCCTTGAAGTAGGGCTCCTCCTTGAAGCCGTACATCTTCGCGGCGATGACGGTCGGGAAGCTGTTGCGCGTGGTGTTGTAGTCCTGCACCCCCGCGTTGTAGTCCTCGCGCGCGACGTTGATGCGGTTCTCCGTCCCCGACAACTCGTCCTGCACCTTCATGAACAGCTCGTTCGAGCGCAACTGCGGATAAGCCTCCTGCAAAGAGAGCAGGCGGCCCACGGTGCCACCGAAGCTGTTGGCCGCGTCGATGACGGCCTGCCTCTGCTCGGGCGTCTTGTCACCGCCCTCGCCCTGCCCCTGCGCGCCCGTGGCGTTGATGAGGCGCGAGCGCGCCTCCGCGATCTGACCGAAGACCTCCTGCTCCTGTATGCCGGCCGACTGCGCGGCCGCCACGAGGTTCGGCACGAGGTCGGCGCGGCGCTGGAGCCGGCTCTCCACGTCGGCCCACGCGCGCCGCACGTTCTGCTGCTTGCTGGTGAGCGTGTTGTAGCCGCAGCCGCTCGACGCGAATGCGACGAAGGCGACGAGCGTGAGCAGCAACACCCTTCTTATTTTCATCATACTCCTCCTCAAAATCTGACAATGCCCGCGAGGATTGAAACCCGCGTTCTAAAACTATCTCCCGTTCGAAATGTCCAAGCGGTCAACGGCCTCGATGACCCGCTCGATCTGCGCCAGGTAGGACGCGAACAGTTCGTCCGCCTCGCGCTCGCCCGGCGGCGCGGCGCCGTCGCGCAGGGCGAAGACGCGCTCGAAGACTCCGCCGTCGAGTCCCAACAGCCTGACGGTCGCGCGCACGATGTCCAACTTGAGCACCGGCGCGTCCTGCCCGTGCAGCAGCAGGACGGGCGCGAAGAGCGTCGCGAAACTCGAAAGGCTGTCCGTCATCAAATCGCGCAGCCGCGTGGCCGAGCCCGACGCGGGAATGTAGAGGCGGCGCAACTGTATGAGCTTGCTGCGCAGCTCGTACTCGGTCTGGTGCCGCAGGTTCAGGTCCGAGATGCTGAAGCTCTCGAACGGGTCGCGGCCGTAGAGCACGACCCGCGCGCGCTCCATCCGGTGGAACTCGATGGGGAAAACGTCGGCTGCGTCGCGCAGCTCCGAGAAGGTGAAGTAGACCGGCAGCGGATGACCGAGCCTCTGCCACTCGCGCATCGGCGACTGCGCCACGCGCAGGTCCTCCGGCGTGATGCGGTGCAGCGCGATGAGCAGGTTGTAGTCCGACTCAATCTGCACGAAATCGCCCGACGCCGCCGACCCGTAGAGGACGACCGACGCCAGGTTGTCGCCGTGCGTCGCCTTCAAATCGCCGATCAGGTGGTTGAAAGCCTCCTGCGCCACTCTATTCGCCATCACAATCTCCGAACGATGAACTATGAACGATGAAGTAAAGACCTGCTGTATTCAGTTCATCGTTCATCGTTCCTACTTCATCGTTTAGCTCACCAGTCGCCGCCGGCCCCACCGCCGCCGAAGTCCCCGCCGCCGCCGAAGCCGCCGAAGCCTCCGCCGCCACCGCCTCCGCCGCCCCATCCGGAGCCGCCGCCACCGCCCCACCCGCTTGAACTGCTCTGCCCGCCGCGCGCGAGGCCGCTGATCGCGTTAGCCACGAGTATCGAGGCGAGCCAGCCTCCGCCGCCTCCGCCCCAACCTCCGCCGCCGCGCCCGCCACGGCCGCCGCGTCCCTTACCGGCCAGCGAGAGCAGGATGATGACGACGACGATAATCAAACAGCAGGCGCCGAGGCCGATGCTGCTCCCCTCCCTCGCGCGCGTCGGGCGCGTGCGCTGCACGGGCGGGCGGTAGGCGTAACTCTGGTCGATGCCTTCGAGTTGGAAGCCGCGCTTCTCGGCCAGCGTCGCGACCGTGGCCTGGACGAAGTCGCTGATGCCCTGACTGTAGTTGTTCTGCTTGAACTGCGGCACGAGCCGCTGTCGCGCGATCTCGCCCGCGAGCCCGTCGGTCATGTCGCCTTCGAGGTGGCGGCTCACCTGCACGCGCCACTTGCGGTCGTTGACGGCGATGAGCAGCAGCAGCCCGTTCTTCTCATTATCCTTCGACCCGATGCCCCACCCGCGCGCCAGCGAGAGCGAATACTCGAAGATGTCCTCGTTGCCCGTCGTCGGGACGGTGACGACGGCGAACTCGATGTCCGCGCGGTCCTTCAGGTTTGTGAGGATTGTCGAAAGACGCTGCTCCGTCGCCGGGTCGATGACGTTGGCGTTATCCGTGACGTACCCCTCGGGCTTCGGGAGCGGCGCCTCCGTGTACGCGCGCGCGTTCTGCGCCCGCGCCGCCCCGGCGAAGGCGAACAGCCACGCCAGCGCCAGACACGCCGCGAGCGGGGTCAAAAGCCTTTTTCTCGACAATTTCACTTTAGTTATATACGTCGAACGGTATTACGAAAATCTCATCCCTGTGTTTTTTAACTGTACGCCGCCGTTTAACCCTCGATCAGAACGTGCAGCAGGTAGAAGAGCGCCACGCCCGCGAAGACCACGAGCGAGACGAAGGGGTTCTTGTGCTCCATGTGGTTGACCTCGGGGATGAGGTCGCTCGCCGCCACGTAGAGCGTCACGCCGGCCGAGAAGGGGAGCGCGTAGGCCACGGCCTCCGTCACGCGCGACTGCAAAATCGCCACCGTCAGCACCCCCAACAGCGTCGCCCCGCCGATGATGAGCGTCGCCGTCAGCGCGCGCCGCGCCGAGCGCCCCGACGCCAGAATGATCGACGCGGCCGTAAACCCTTCAGGCACTTTATGTAACAGCACCGCCACGAAGACTAAAAGCCCGACCTTCCTGTCCACCACGAACGCCGAAGCGACCGATGCCCCGTCGAAAAACGTGTGAATCGAGAGTCCCCCGATGGCCGTATACGCGGCCGAAGTGCGCACGACCGCCTCCGGGTGCGTCTCCTCTCCGAAGTGAAAATGGGGGGCAATCGTGTGTTCGAAAAAATGTATGAGCAGGTATCCGGCCAGAAGGAGCGTCATTGCCCCGAGGACTCCGTGCCTCCCTTCGGCCTCGCTGCCCCCGCTTTTTCCCCACAAAACGACCACTTCCGGGAGAATTTCGATGAAAATCGCCGCCAGCATAAAGCCCGCGCCGAGCGCGACGAGGTAACGCAGGAGATGTCGGCTGCGCTGAAAAGTGCCGGGGCGGGCCAGCAGAAGCCCGCCCCCGACGTTCGCCAGCGCCACGAGGCTGCCGAAAAAGAGAAGTTCGCCGAAGCTCATCCGAAGATTCGAGACCGCCGACCGCGCCTGTCCTTAATATCTATATCGTTGCTGGCAATATACAGGATACGGGACGGGTTGGCTACGGCACAGCTTAAAGACTACTACACCAAATCGTGCTTAAAAATTTTGTTTTGACCGTGTTTTTGCTCTTGACAGGTGCTTAAGCACAGGCGTACTATTCGCCGCAGGTGGTCAAAAGTGGCTGAAAGTGGGCTACAGTGAGCAGCTTGCCGCCGATGCTTAGAGTTTCACTTTAAGGTTTAAGCAATGTCAGCCTCCAACCGTCGCCGGGAACCCAAATGTTGCGAGGAAATTACACGGCGCGGGTTGACGAAAAGGGGCGACTCAAAATTCCGACGGCCTTCAGGCGCTATATTGAAGAGAAATATACCACCCAGGAAGTTTATGTCACCAGCCTAAACGGCGACTGTGTACGGATTTACCCCTTACCCGAATGGGAGTCCATCGAGCAGCGTCTGGCGCTCCTACCGTCGATGGACCCGGCGAGAAGAAAGTTCCTTGACAGAACAAACTACTACGGCCAGCAGGCGACGGTTGACGGGCAGGGGCGAGTTTTAATCCACCCTTTGCTGAGAAAATCTTCAGGGGTCGTCGGCGATGTGGCCGTGCTGGGATATTTGACATACCTGGAAGTTTGGGAACTGGAGCGCTTCGAGCAGAGGCTTCTCTCCGACCCCTACACGGAGGAGGACGAGGCCGCGATAGCGCGACTGGGAATCTGAAAGGCCGCGAAAGAGTGGAAAGTGTTGAGCGATAAGGCAATAGTAAAGTTTCGAGAGCTAAGGCTCGGACGCCTGTCAACCGACACACGACACTTCAAGCGACTTTTCAAGACCACGGGGCGGTGGTAATGGCTGCGTCAGGAGGGGGGCCTGAAGCGCCCCATCGCCCCGTGTTGCTCTTTGAAGCGGTGGAACTGCTCGACCCCGTGCGCGGGGGGCTGTTCGTGGACGCTACGCTCGGTCTTGGCGGGCACAGCGAAGCGATCCTGACGGCCTCGCCCGACACGCGAGTCCTAGGGCTTGACCGCGACCGCGAGGCAATCCGACTCGCCTCCGGGCGTCTGGCGCGTTTCGGCACACGTTTCCGCGCCGTCCACGCCAATTTCCGAGACATCCGGCGGGTGTTGGCCGAGGCGGATGAGTCGGAAGTGAGCGGCATTCTCGCGGACCTCGGCGTCTCTTCGCTCCAGTTCGACACGGCGGAGCGGGGTTTCAGCTTCCGCAACGACGCGCCGCTCGACATGCGCATGGACGCGGAGGGCGACGAAGAGACGGCCGCCGAACTTCTCGAACGTCTTCCGGAAGAGGAGATCGCGCGCGTCATCTACGAGTACGGCGAGGAGCGCAAGTCGCGGCGCATCGCGCGCTGGATAGTCGAGCGGCGCGAGCGCGGCGAGCCGATCAGGACGACGGGCGAACTTGCGGCGCTGGTCGCCCGTGCGGTCGGCTACAAGCGCGGCGACCACATCCACCCGGCGACGCGGACTTTTCAGGCGCTGCGCATCGTGGTCAACGGCGAGCTTGAAGGCTTGAACGAGTTCGTCGAGACGGCGGTCGATCTTTTACAGGCGCGGGGGCGGCTGGCGGTCATCAGCTTCCATTCGCTGGAAGACCGCGTCGTGAAGCACGCGCTCCGGAGGCTCTCGGGGCATTGCGAGTGCGGACGGCGCATGCCGGTCTGCGCGTGCGGCGCGCGGCGCGCGGTCGAAGTCCTGACGCGGCGCCCCGTGGTGGCGTCCGAGCAAGAGTTGGAAGAGAACCCCCGCGCGCGGAGTGCCAAGCTGCGCGCCTGCTCAAAGCTGTAGAGGGCGCCGGGGAAGAGCCCCGAGAACCCCCTCACCCCCTGCCCGACGATTCACGAAGTAACTGACCCGAGCCAGAGGCCCGATAACCGATGAGAAGATTGCCCCAGCAGTACCCCAACCCCCACGTGCGCCGTCAAAGGGACCCGCGCGCCGCGAGGCGCCAGGCGTTCCTGCTCGTGGGCTGTTTGGTGCTGGCGTGCGGCTTTCTCTACGCCGTGCGCCAGCAGATTATGGCCGTCGATTACGGCTACAAGACCGAGGCGCTCCGGCGCGAGCGTGAGGAGTTGTTGGACGAGCAGCGCAAATTGAAGCTCGCCCTTGAGGAGAGTTCGTCGCCCGCCAAGCTCGAAGAGGCCGGGCGCGAGTTGGGGATGCAGCCGGCGCGGGCGGCGCAGATCGAGGCCGCGAACTCCGGGACAGGCGTCGTGGTGGGGACGGCGAGCGCGGGCGCGGCCCTGCGCCGTTAGACGAAGGAGGTTTGACGGGAATTTGCAGTCCGGCGCCGCGCGGCCTCTTCCCTGTTAAGCCTCGCGGGGGAAGTTAGAGGGCGACCGACTACACGCCGCGGTGCGTGACCCCGTGTCGCTTCGGGAGTCTGATGAGAAGGCCGCTGCCTGACATGTTAGACCGATACGGCTCGGAGCAAGCTCTGCGTCCCGACGTTTCACGGCGACGTGCTTTAGTAGTCGCCGTTTTTCTTTGTCTGTGGATGCTTCTGGTCGGGGCGCGGCTCGCCTACCTACAGACCTCACAGCACGAGTGGCTCAGCCGCCGCGCGCGCATGCAGCAGTCCGACGAGGAGCCGCTGGCCGCCCCGCGTGGCCTCATCCTCGACCGGCAGGGGCGCGAGCTTGCGCGCAGCATCGACGTTGACTCCTTCTACGCGGACCCGCGCGAGATAGAGGATGTGGAGGCGGCGGCGTCCGCGCTCGCGCGTGTCCTTAATATGGATGCGACGGGGTTGGGCGTGCGTTTGAAGGAGGCGAAGTCGGCGCGGCGCGGCTTCGTGTGGCTGGCGCGCAGGGTTGAGGACGAGCAGGCGCGCGCCGTCAAGGCTTTGAAGCTCAAGGGCGTCTACTCGGCGGAGGAGCAGCGGCGCCGCTATCCGAACGGGGCTTTGGCGTCGCACGTGCTCGGGTTCGTGGGCCTGGACGCGAAGGGCCTGGCTGGCGTCGAGCAGGTCTACGATGCGGCGCTGACGGGCGAGGCGGGGAAACGGATTCTGGACGCAGACGCGAAGCGCAGGCCCTTCGAGAGCGCGGGGCTCGACGCGCGCGACGGGCAGACGCTCGTGCTCACCATCGACCAGACGGTGCAGTACATCGTCGAGCGCGAGTTGGCGGCGGCGTTGGAGAGGACGCAGGCGAAGTCGGCGGCGGCAATCGTTTTGGAGCCGCACACGGGCGAGGTGCTGGCGCTCGCCAACGCGCCGTCGTTCGACCCGAACGACGCGGGCGGCGCGACGCCGGAGCAGCGGCGCAACGACGCGCTCCAGAACATCTACGAGCCGGGCTCGACCTTCAAGGTCGTAGCCTTCACCGGCGCGCTCGAAGAGAGGCTCATCACGCCGGAGACGCGCATCGACTGCCCCGGCTCTATCAGCCTTCCGGGGCGTGTCGTGCACGACCACGCGACGGGGTCGCTCACGGCGACCGAGGCGCTCGCGAAGTCGTCGAACGTCGCCGCCATCAAGCTCGGGCAGAGGCTCGGCAACGACCGTCTCTACGAGTACATCCGCCGTCTCGGCTTCGGCGCGAAGACGGGCGTCGAGTTGCCGGGCGAGACGGCCGGGCTCGTCCGGCCGGTCTCGAAGTGGCAGCCGGGCTCCATCGGCTCTATCCCCATCGGGCACGAAGTCGGCGTCACTCCTTTACAGATGGCAGCGGCCTACGCGGCGGTCGCCAACGACGGCGTACGCGTCGCGCCGCACCTCGTTCGCGAAGTGAGGGACGCGGAAGGGAAGACGGTCAAGCGCGCCGAGCCCGAGTCGCACCGCGTCGTGAGCGCGGAGACGGCGCGCGTGCTGCGCCGGATGATGGAAGAGGTGACGCTCAAGGGGACCGCGCGCGCCGCTCAGCTCGAAGGCTACACGGCGGCGGGCAAGACGGGCACGGCGCAGAAGATCGACCCGAAGACGCGCGCGTATTCGCACTCGAAGTACGTCGCGTCGTTCGTCGGGTTCGCGCCGCTTGAGAACCCTGCGGTCGTCATCATCGTCGTCATCGACGAGGCGGTCGGCCTCCACCAGGGCGGTCAGGTGGCCGCGCCCGTCTTCAGGGAGATAGCGAATCAGGTGCTCCCTTACCTCGACGTGACGCCCGACCAGGCGCCCGACGTGAAGGCGACCCCGGGACAGCTCGCGGCGGCTACGGCGCCCGCGACCGTGCTGCCCACGGCGACGCCCGAGGGCGCGGCGGCGGAGCATGAGAGTGTTGGGGTCGGGGCGTCGAACCTGCCCGTGGTCGCCGAGCGCGGGGCGGGCGAGGTCGGCGAGGTCGTCTACGCGGCGGCGCGCGAGCGTGAACTCCTGATGCCGGACCTGCGCGGACGGAGCGTGCGCGACGTGGCGCGCATCTGCGCGCGGCTCGGGCTCGAACTCGAAGCGCGCGGCGAGGGCCGTGCGTTGCGGCAGAGTCCGGAGGTCGGCGCCGCGCTCGCGCCCGGTCAGACCGTCCGCATCGAGTTCGGGCGGAGCGACTGAAGTCATTTTGATTTTTGATTCGAGAGCGGCCGGCTCCCCCAAACAAAGTCGGACGCTTTCCTTGAAGTTGACCCGGAAGGTGTGATGAGAAAGCAGATGATGGCGGCGGGTTCTTCGCCGTGCGAGGGTTATCAGGTGGCGGAAATCAGGCGCGGGATTGACGGCTGTCGCGAGCGTTTGCGCCGCAACCGCGCCGCGCGCAGAATAGCCGAACGCGCCACCCCACACACGTTCGAGACGGCGGAGGAGATGTCTGAACTGACGCTCGCCACGGCCGGGACGGAAGTGCGGGGGGAGGAGACTTAAGAGGCGGCCCGGCTCTTCCTTCAGGCGCGACGGGCTATGCCACGAACGCCAGTGGGGAGGAAGAGAACGGAGTGAAAGTCGTCGATGCGGCAAGGTTGATGCGCGCCTCTGCGGAGGCCGCGCGCGGGCTCTTTGACAAGGAAATAAGTGGTTTTTCCATCGACTCGCGCGCCGTCCGCGCGGGCGAGCTCTTCTTCGCGCTCTCGCCGGAAGACTACCGGCGCCACTGCTTCACGGCCACGTCGTTCGCCGACGCGCACCGCTTCATCCCCGAAGCGTTGGAGCAAGGCGCCGTCGCCGCGGTCGCGCGGGCGTCGAGCGTCGAGGGCGACGAAGAGCTTCGCCCGTTCACGGATCGCCTGCTCCTCGTCGAAGATTGTATCGACGCCTTGCAGGCGGTCGCGCGCGGGACGATAGACGCCTGGGGGCGCCCCGTGGTGGGCGTCACGGGGAGCGCCGGCAAGACGACGACGAAGGACTTGGTGGCGCACGTCCTCGGCTCGACGGGCCGGAGGGTCTTGCGCAGCCGCAAGAACTACAACAACGAGTTGGGCGTCGCCCTCTCCGTCTTGCAGATGGAGAGCGACGGGGCGCGGCCCGACGAGTTCGACGTGGCGGTGCTTGAGATGGGGATGTCCGTGCCGGGCGAGATCGCGCGCCACTGCCTGGTGGCGCCGCCCGACGTGGCGGTGCTGACGCTGGTCGCGCCCGTGCACCTTGAGTTCATGGGGTCGGTCGAGGCGATAGCGGAAGGCAAGGCGCAACTCGTCGAGGGGATGAAGCGGGGCGGGACGGCGGTGCTTAACGCGGACGACGAGCGCGTCCTCGCGATGCGCGCGAAGGCCGGTCACGCCGGACGCGTCATTACCTACGGCGTGGCGGAAGGCGCGGACGTTCGGGCGCTCGACGTTCAGACAATCGGGGTCGGCGCGAGCCGCTTCAGGTTGAAGACGCCGGAGGGCGAGGCGTTGGTGGTGCTCCCGATGCACGGCCGCCACAACGTCTCGAACGCGCTGGCGGCGGCGGCGGCGGCCTTGAGCGTCGGCGTCGGCGTCGAGGAGATAGCCGCCGCGCTGACGACGGCCGCGCCCTCGGAGAAGCGCGGCGAGGTCTTGCGCTTCAAGGAAGGATTCGTCGTGGTGGACGACTCTTACAACTCGAACCCGCGCTCGCTGCTCAGCATGGCCGAGGCGGTCGCGCAGGGGGGCGAGGAGGTCACGCGGCGCGTCGTCGTCGCGGGCGAGATGCTTGAACTGGGCGAGGAGGGCGCGGCGCTCCACCGAGAGGCGGGGCGCGACATCGCGGGCTTCGGCGTGGACGTGCTCTGGGGCGTGCGCGGCCTCGCGAGTGAACTGGTCGAGGGCGCGCGCGCGTCGGGGATGGACGACGCCTCGACGCGGTTCTTCGATACTTCGGAGGCGGCGGCCGAGGCGCTCGTTGACTTCGTCAGACCGGGCGACCTCGTTCTCGTCAAGGGCTCGCGCGGCGTCCACACGGAGAAAGTGGTCGAAGCCTTGAAGGAGCGGTACGAGCTAACGATGAACGAGGAACGATGAAGGATGAACTGTCAGGCAAGAGATTTTTAGTTCATCGTTCATCGCTCTGAGTTCATCGTTCGAAAGCTGATGATCTACCACATCTTCTACGAATGGCTCTTCAAGTCGCTCTCGGCCAGCGGGAGCGGCGAGTCGTATTTCGTCAAGGCGCTGAACGTCTTCCAGTACGTGACGTTCCGGACGGCGTACGCGGCGGTGACGGCGCTGCTTATCTCGCTCGTCTTCGGCGGGCGCGTCATCGAGGCGCTGCGGCGTTTGAAGGTCGGGCAGGAGATACGCGAGGAGGGGCCGCAGGGGCACCAGGCCAAGCGCGGCACGCCGACGATGGGCGGCGTGCTCATCATCGGCTCGGTGCTCATCTCGACGCTGCTGTGGGCGCGGCTCTCAAGCCTACACGTCTGGATCATCCTCGTCGCGACCGCGGGCTTCGCCGCCATCGGTTTTCTGGACGACTACCTGAAGGTCGCGAAGCGGCAGAACCTCGGGCTGCAAGGGCGCTGGAAGCTGCTCGGCCAGTTGGCCATCACGCTGTTCGTGTGGGGCGCGCTGCTCTTCTTCACGCAGCAGGGTTGGGCCGACTACTCGTGGAACCTGAGCCTGCCGTTCTTCAAGCAGACGGCGCTCAAGGACATCACGAACATCGGCTACGTGCTCTACCTGCCGTTCATCGCGATTGTGCTGCTCGGCTTCTCGAACGCGGTGAACCTGACGGACGGGCTCGATGGCCTCGCCATCAGCGTGACGGTCATCGCGATGGCGACGCTGACGGCCTTCACGTACGTGAGCGGCGACGCGCGCTGGGCCGCGTATCTCGGGCTCGAACACCAGAAGGAGATCGGCGAGCTGACGGTCTTCTGCGGGGCGATGGTCGGGGCGAGCCTCGGGTTTCTCTGGTACAACGCGCCGCCGGCCGAGGTCTTCATGGGCGACGTGGGGAGCCTCGCCATCGGCGGCGCCATCGGCACCATCGGCGTGCTGACGAAGCAGGAGTTGATACTCGTCCTCATCGGCGGCGTCTACGTCGTCGAGGCGCTGTCGGTGACGTTGCAGGTCGGCTTCTTCAAGCTGACGAAGAGGAGGTTGGGGACGGGCAAGCGTCTCTTCAAGATGACGCCGCTGCACCACCACTTCGAGATGACGGGGTGGAAGGAGCCGAAGATCGTCTTCCGCTTCCTCATCATCGCGATCCTGTTCGCGCTGCTGAGCCTTTCGACGTTGAAGCTTCGCTAGAGAGCGATGGAACTCGACGGGAAAAAAGTTCTGGTCATCGGCGCGGCGCGCAGCGGCGTGGCGTCGGCGCGGTTCCTCGCGGCGCGCGGCGCGCTCGTGGTGCTGAACGACCGGAAGGAGTTCATCGACTGGACCAACGACGCGCTCGCACTGAAGGGCGAGGGCGTCGTCAAGCTGCTCGCGGGCGACGTGCCGTCGTGGTTGTTGGATCAGATAGAACTCGTCGTCGTCAGTCCGGGCGTGCCGTCGAAGAGCATCCCGATTCGTTACGCGGAGCGCGCGGGCGCGGAGGTCATCGGCGAGATAGAACTGGCGTGGCGGTTCCTGCGCGGACGCGTCGTCGGCATCACGGGGACGAACGGGAAGACGACGACGACGACGCTCGTCGGCGAGTTGTTGAAGGACGCGGGGATTCCGACGCAGGTCGGCGGCAACATCGGGACGCCGCTCGTCTCTTTAGTCGACTCGTCGCGCGAGGACGGATGGACGGTCGTGGAGCTTTCGAGCTACCAGCTCGAAACCATCAAGGAGTTTCGGCCGACGGTCGCCGTCGCGCTCAACCTGATGCCCGACCACATGGACCGGTACGAGACGCTCGCGGACTACGGCGCGGCCAAGCACCGCATCTTCCGCAACCAGACCTCGGCGGACGTGGCCGTGCTCAACGCGGACGACGCGGTCGTCTCTTCGTGGGCCTCGGGGCTTGAGGCGCACGTCACGATGTTCAGCACCGAGCGTGAACTGGACGAGGGGTTGTTCCTGCGCGGGCGCGAGTTGGTCGCGCGGACCTGGTCGGGCGAGCGCGTGTTGATGTCGCGCGACGAGATGCAGTTGAAGGGCGTGCACAACGTACAGAACGTTTTGGCGGCGATGGCCGCCGGGCTCGCCTGCGGCGCGGGGCCGGACTCGATGCGCGAGACCGTGAGACGCTTCGTGCCCGTCGAGCATCGACTTGAAAGGGTGGCGGAGGTCGGCGGCGTCACCTTCTACAACGACTCGAAGGCGACGAACGTTGACGCCGCGGTCAAGGCCGTCGAGGCGCTCGCGGAGGAGCCGGGACGCATCGTCCTCATCCTCGGCGGGCGCGGCAAGAACGCGCCCTACGCGCCGCTCGCGCCGCTGATGGAGCGGAAGGCGCGCGCCCTCGTTACGCTCGGCGAAGATGCCGAACGCATCGAGGCCGAGTTGAAAGAGTTCGCGCCGACTTCGCGCGCGGCGGACATGGCCGACGCGGTTCGCAAGGCTTACGCGTCGGCCGAGCCCGGCGACACGGTCCTGCTCGCGCCCGCCTGCGCGAGCTTCGACATGTTCACGAGCTACGAACATCGCGGGCGCGTTTTCAAGGAAGAGGTGTTGGGAATGATGAACGCTGAACGAGGAACGATGAACGAGAAGGCGAAGTCACTCGTCTCCTAGTTCATCATTCATCGTTCATCGTTCCGCGTTGAGTTTATGGCCCGGAAGCTACAGGCAGACGAGTGGCTCTTCGCCGGCACGGTGGCGCTGTCGTTGTTCGGCGTCATCATGGTCTACAGCGCGTCGGCCGTGGTGGCGACGGCCGAGAACCACACCCAGTACCACTACGTCATCCGGCAGGGCGTGTGGACCATCGTCGGGCTGTTGGCGATGTGGGCCGGGATGCGGTTCGACTACGGGCGCCTGCGCAACGGGAAGGTTGCGTGGGGGCTGCTGGCGTTGACGTTGGTGCTGCTCGTCGCCGTCTTCGCGTTCCCGCCGATTAACGGCGCGCGGCGTTGGATAAGGTTCGCGGGCTTCTCTCTTCAGCCGTCGGAGATTTCGAAGTTCGCCCTGGCGATCTTCCTCGCGCGGTTCCTTGAAAGACGTGCCGGACGCGAGGGCGACTTCTGGGCGACGTTCGTTCCGGCCGTGGCGGTGACGGGCATGCTCGCGCTGCTCATCGTGGCCGAGCCCGACCTCGGGACTTCGATGATGCTCGCGGTCATCTGCACGTCGATGCTCTTTACGTCGGGCGCGCGGCTCAAGCACATGGCGCTGGCGGCGGCGCCCGCGCTCGCGGGCGTGGTGGGCTTGCTGCTCTTCGTGCCGTGGAGACTGAAGCGCGTGCTCGTCTTCCTCGACCCGTGGGCCGACCCGCAGGGGTCGGGCTATCAGGTCGTGCAGTCGCTTCTGGCCGTCGGGTCGGGCGGCGTGCACGGGCTGGGGTTCACGGAAGGAAGGCAGAAGATGTTCTTTCTGCCGTTCGCGCACTCAGACTTCATCTTCGCCGTGGTGAGCGAGGAGTTGGGGCTGTTCGGCGGCCTTGTGGTGATCGCGCTCTTCGGGCTCTTCCTGTGGCGCGGGATGCGCGCGGCGCTGCGAGCGCCGGACAGGTTCGGGATGCTGCTCGGCATCGGCATCGTGACGGGCGTCGTCGCGCAGGCGCTCTTTAACATGAGCGTGGTGCTCTCGATGCTACCGACGAAGGGCATCCCGCTCCCGTTCATCTCGTACGGCGGTTCGTCTCTGGTGCCGACTCTGTTTTCGGTCGGCGTGCTCTTGAACATCTCGCAGCAGTCGAGCCCGGGCTACGGCGCCGCGCTCTTTGAAGGTGACGCCGTGGCCGCGCGCCGCGCGAGCGCGACGAGGCCGCGCGCGGCCGGCGTCTCAACGCTGCGCTCGCTCATCGGCGGCGGGGCGCGGGGGTAAAGACTGATGCGCGTGCTCATCGCCGCGGGCGGGACGGGCGGGCACATCTACCCGGGCATCGCCGTCGCGAAAGAGGTGATGCGGCGCGACTCGCAGTCGGTCGTCCGCTTCGTCGGCACGTCGAAGGGTTTAGAGAACCGGCTCGTGCCGCAGGCGGGGTTCGAGCTTTCGCTCATTGAATCGGCGGGGTTGGTGAACATGGGGTTGGCGGCGCGACTGCGCGGGCTGGCCGTTCTGCCGAAGAGTTTCATCGGGGCGCGGCGGCTCATTCGGAGTTTCGGCCCTGACATCGTCGTCGGCGCGGGCGGCTACGTCTCGGGGCCGGTGTTGATGACGGCGGCGCTGATGCGCGTCCCGACGCTCATCATGGAATCGAACGCGGTGCCGGGATTTACCAACCGGCGGCTCGCGCGCTTCGTGGACGCGGCGGCCGTCTCGTTCGAGGCGGCGTTGCCCTACTTCGGCGGCAAGGCGCAAGTCATCGGCAACCCCGTCCGCCGCGAGTTCTTTGAAGTCCCCGCCAAGAGGCGCGACCCCGCAAACTTCTCCCTGCTTGTCTTCGGCGGCTCGCAGGGCGCGCGCGCCGTCAACGAGGCAGTCGTCGCGGCGCTGCCGCACCTCGCGGCGCGGCGCGACGTGCTCCGCGTCACGCATCAGACGGGCAAGCTCGACTTCGAGAAGGTGCGCGTCGGGTACGAGGCGGCCGGGTGGGCGGAAGCCGCCGACGTGCGCGAGTACATCGACGACATGGTGTCGGCCTTCGGCGCGGCCGACCTCATCGTCTCTCGCGCGGGCGCGACGACGAGCTTCGAGTTGATGGCGGCGGGCAAGGCCGCGTTGATGGTGCCGCTGCCCGGGCAACTCGAACAGCGGCGCAACGCGGAGGTGATGCAGGAGGCCGGCGCCGCCCGCATGATCCCGCAATCGGAGTTGTCGGGCGAACGCCTCGCCCGCGAGATTATTGAACTGGTCGAGAGTCCCGACCGCGTCACAAGCATGGAAGAGTCCGCGCGCAAACTCGCACGCGGCGACGCGGCGGCGGCGGCGGTCGATTTGATGGAGAAGTTAATCGGCGGAAGGAAGTAGTCAGTTCGAGCTTATGTTCAGAAGAATCCAACACGTTCACTTCGTCGGCGTCGGCGGCATCGGCATGTCCGGCATCGCGGAGGTGTTGCTGAACATGGGCTTCCGCGTGTCGGGGTCGGATTTGCGGCGCTCGGACGTGACGGCGCGGCTCGAAAGCCTCGGCGCGAAGATTTACGAGGGGCACGCGGCGGAGAACGTGAGCGGCGCTCACGTCGTCGTGCGCTCGACGGCGGTGCGCGGCGACAACCCCGAAGTGTTGGAGGCGAGGCGGCGCTCCATCCCCGTCATCCCGCGCGCGGAGATGCTGGGCGAGTTGATGAGGTTGAAGCCGCACACGGTCGCCGTCGCGGGCTCGCACGGGAAGACGACGACCACGTCGATGGTCGCGACGGTGCTGGCGCACGCGGGTCTCGACCCGACGGTCGTCGTCGGCGGCGTCGTCGGCGCGATGGGCTCGAACGCGCGTTTGGGGAAGAGCGACCTGATGGTGGTCGAGGCGGACGAGAGCGACCGCTCGTTCCTGATGCTGTCGCCCACCTTCGCCGTCGTCACCAACATCGACCGCGAGCACATGGAGTCCTACGCCGACATGGACGACGTGCGGAAGTCCTTCGCCGACTTCGTCAACAAGGTGCCGTTCTACGGCGCCGCCGTCCTGTGTCTGGACGACCCGCACGTGCAGGCCGTCATCCCCGAAGTCGTCCGCCGCCGCATCACCTACGGCCTCTCGGCGCAGGCCGACATCGCCGCGCGCGAGGTGCGTTACGACAAGCAGTTCGGCTCGATCTACCAGGTGCGTCTGATGGGCGAGCCCGTCGGCGAAGTGAGTTTGCGCGTGCCGGGGCTGCACAACATCTACAACTCGCTGGCGGCCATCGCCATCGGGTTGGAACTCGAAGTGCCGTTCATGACCGTCGCGAAGGCGCTCTCCGAGTTCACGGGCGTCAACCGTCGCTTCCAGTTCAAGGGCGAGGCGGCGGGCGTCATCGTCGTGGACGACTACGGCCATCACCCGACCGAGATACGCGCGACGCTCGTCGCGGCGAAACTCGGCTCGGCCGGTCGGCGCATGGTCGTGCTCTTCCAGCCGCACCGCTACTCGCGCACGCAGGACTTGATGGACGAGTTCGCGCGCTCCTTCAACAACGCCGACGTGCTGATGGTAACCGACGTGTACGCGGCGAGCGAGCAGCCCATCGAGGGCGTGAGTGGCGAGGCGCTGGTTGATGCCGTCAGCCGCTTCGGCCACAAGGACGCGCGCTACGTCGGCTCGGTCGAGGAGGCCACGCAGGCTTTACTCGAAGAGGCGCACGAGAACGACATGGTCATCACGCTCGGCGCCGGCAACGTCTACCGCGCGGGCGAGAACCTGGTGGAGCTTTTGAAGGAGCGCGACGGGAAGTCGGAGGCGACGGCCTGAATGACATCTTTCGCCGCCGCCACGCATATAGAAGTAATGAGCGAAGAGCGAGACACGTCCGACGTGACGAAGCGCGACGCGCTAATCGAAGAGATCGCGCGCGGCGCGGGCGTGCGCGCGGAGCGCGGGCGTCGCTTCGCGGAGCTGACCTCTCTGCGCGTCGGCGGCGTTATCGACTGGCTGCTCGTGCCCGAGACGGAGGAGCAGGCCGCGGCAATCGTCGGAGCTTTGGAAGAGGCGGGCGTCGCGTGGCGCGTGCTCGGCGCGGGCAGCAACGTGCTGGCCGACGACCGCGAACACCGTTACGTCGTCGTCTCGACGCGCGAGGTCAAAGGTAAAGCGGAGTTCGACGGCGAGCGCGTCTCCATCAGCGCGGGCTTCTCGCTCCCGCGTTTGTGTGTGGAAGTAGCGCGGCAAGGACTCTCGGGCATTGAAGGCTTGGGCGGGATACCGGGCACGGTCGGCGGCGCGCTCTGGATGAACGCGGGCGCATACGGCCACGAGATAGGGCAGGTCGTCGAGACGGTCCGCGTCGCGCGCGGGGGGAAGGTCGTCGAAGTGCCCGGCGGCGAAGTGAAGTGGGACTATCGTCACACTTCATTCAAGGAGGGCGAGCTGTTGCTGGGCTGCACGCTCAAACTCAAATCGGACGACCCCGAGAAGATTAAAGAGCGGATGGATGAGTCGAAGCAGCAGCGTTTCGCCACGCAGCCGCACGGCGCGCGCTCGGCCGGCTGCTTCTTCAAGAACCCGCCGGGCTCCGGCCTGAGCACCGGCAAGATGATCGACGAGATGGGGATGAAGGGCGAACGTCGCGGCGGCGCGGTCGTCTCGCCCGTCCACGCCAACTTCATCGTCACCGAGGGCGAGGGCGCGCGCGCGCGGGACGCATACGCCCTGGCCGAAGAGATACGCGAGCGATTCCGGAGCGAACACGGGATAGAGCTGGAGTACGAAGTCGAGCTATGGGGGGCAGAGCCGAACCAGGGGCAGACGGAGGACGACGCGGAGGCGTTCGTCGGGACGAAGGGCGCGGGCCGCGAACGCGCGGGGGAGAAGCAGTGAGAGAGCAGGTCATCACACCGCGCGCGGGGCGCGTCGGCACCAAGGGACGCGGCGCCGTCTCCGTGCAGCGGCCGAACAACACCCGCCGCGCGCGGCCGTCCACCGCGAAGGAGTCGCGGCAGAAGGGCTTCGAGTGGAAGTCCGCGCTCCCTTACGTCCCCGCCGTGCTCAAGGCCGCGCTCGCCGTCACGCTCGGCCTGCTCGCATACCTCGGTTATCGAACGGCGGTCTCGGCCTCCTTCTTCAAAGTGAGGTCGGTGGACGTGGCCGGCGCTTCGAAAGCGTCGCGCGACGAGATACGCGCGGCCGTGATGCGACTGTCGAACGCGGGCGTCTGGCAGTCCGACCTCGAAGTCATCGCGAAGGAGTTGCGGGAAGTGCCCTGGGTGCGCGACGCCGTCGTCACGCGCGTGCTGCCCGACGGCCTGCGCGTGCGCGTCACCGAGCGCGAGCCGCGCATCATCGCGCGCACGGGCGCGGGCCGGCTCGTCTGGATTGACGACGACGCCGTGCAACTCGGCGCGGCCACGCCGGGCGACGAAGACTTCTTCATTCGCGGGCTCGAAGAGGGCGAAGGCACGCAGGCGCGGCGCGACAACCGCACGCGCGTCGAGGCCGCGCTGGCCTTAAAGATTGACTGGGACAAGTCCGGTCTCTCGAAGCGCGTGAGCGAGATCGACGTGGCCGACCTCGAAGACGTGCGCGTCCACCTCGCGGGCGACGACTCAGGCATTCAGGTCGTGCTCGGCGCGCAGGACCACGTCAAGCGTTTCCGCAACGCGCTCGCCAAGCTCGACGAGAAGGGGCGCGTGCTCAACGGCCAGTGCGTCACCTCCATCAACATGACGACGGGGCGCAACGCCATCCTCGGCCTCGACCGCTGCCCCCCGGGCTTCGTCGCCGCGTCCGACGCACCCGAAGCGACGCAGGACGCGCCGAGCGCCGCGCACGCCCCGCGCGCCGAGCCGCAACCCGCCGCGCGTCACGCCGCGCAGGCGCCCGCGCGCGCGCAGTCGCCGAAGCCGGCCACACGTAGAGAGAACGCGGCACGCCCCGCGACTTCGGCCGTCCGCCCGCGCCGCGCGGAGACGACCCGGGAGCATTGAAGTGTTAGCGACGAGGGAGTTGAGACTTGAATTTCGCGCCGGACGAAATCTACCCCCAGAGTCTTGTGAAGGAGCGAAACCCGGATGGCTAAGAACCTGACCCACACGGTCGGACTCGACGTAGGCACCAGCCGCGTGACCTGCATCATCGGCGAGCCCGGCGACGGCGGCCTCATCGACATCGTCGGCATCGGCGAGTCGGAGGCGCGCGGCCTGCGCAAAGGGGTCGTCGTCGATCCCGAAGCCGCCGTCGATTCGATCACGCGCGCCGTCGAGGAGGCCGAACGCATGAGCGGGCTCGAAGCCGAAGAGGTCGCCATCAACCTCTCGGGCTCGCACATCATGAGCTTCAACGGTCAGGCCATCGTCGCCGTCTCGGGCCGCGAGCGCGACCCCGTCTACGAGTCGGGCCACGGGCGCCGCAACGGCCACGCCCCCGTCATCATCGCCGGCCGCGACCGCGAAATCACGCAGGACGACGTGCGCCGCGCCATCGAATCGGCCTCGGCAATACAGTTACCGGCCGGGCGCGAGATTGTTGACCGTCTGCCGCAAGAGTTCATCGTTGACGACCAGGACGGCATCAACGACCCCGTCGGCATGATCGGCGCAAGGTTGGCCGTCAAGGTCCACATCGTGACGAGCCCCGTGACCGCGCGCCAGAACGTCATCAACTCGGTCAACCGCGCGGGCCTCGTCGTTGGTGAGATGGTGCTCGAACAACTGGCCGCGGCCGAGGCGACTTTGACCGACGACGACAAGGAGTTCGGCGCGGCGCTCGTGGACATCGGCGCCGAGACGACGGGGCTCATCATCTATCAGCGCGGCGCCGTCCAGCACACGGCGGTCTTCGCGCTCGGCGGCTCGCACTTCACGAACGACATCGCGTTCGGACTGCGCACGCCCATCCCCGAGGCAGAGAAGATCAAGCGCAACGTCGGCTGCGCGTCGGCGCTGAGTCTGTCGGAGTCGGAGCGCGGCGAACTTGTGGACGTGCCTTCGGTCGGCGGTCGCCCGCCGCGACAACTGTCCAGACAAATCCTCTGCGACATCCTCCAGCCGCGCGCCGAAGAGGTGCTCTCGCACGTCGCGGACGAGATACGCGAGGCGGGCTGGGAAGGACAACTTTCGAGCGGCGTCGTCCTCACGGGCGGCGGGTCGCTCTTAAACGGCACGGTCGAGATTGCCGAGCAGGTCTTCGACGCGCCGGTGCGCTTGGGATATCCCGAGCGCGACCGCTTCGGCGGGCTCGTCGAAGACATCCAGAGTCCCGCGTGGGCGGCCGCGTCGGGGCTATGTCTGATACGCCAGAAGGCGAAATCGGCGGAAATGCGGGCGTCGCTCGCGCGCGCTCAGGCGTCGGGCGGCTTAGGCGCTCTCGTCTCGAAATTTCGCAACCGTTTTGGTGGTATTTTCTGAGTAGATGTTGTATGCTGCCGCGCCAGCCGGCACAAGATGTAGCCCTCAACATTTTGTTGTCGGCGCCGCGCACAGCCCAAGATAACCGCACGACACCTTCGGGGCGGCACAAGAGCTTCGGAAGGAGAGAGGAAATTGCAGAATATGACACCGGAAGGCCGTCCGGCGAGCGGGATTAACATTTTCATCGATGACGACCCCCCGATCACGGGCGCGCGCATCAAGGTTATCGGCGTCGGCGGCGGCGGCGGCAACGCCGTCAACCGCATGATCGAGGCCGGCATCGAGGGCATCGAGTTCCTCGTCGCAAACACGGACCTCCAGGCGCTCAAGCGCTCACGCGCGCCGATCAAGATTCAGTTGGGCGGCAAGCTTACGAAAGGCTTGGGCGCGGGCGCCAACCCCGACATCGGCCGCAACGCCGCGTTAGAGGATACCGAGAAGATTATCGAGGCGCTCGAAGGCGCCGACATGGTCTTTGTCACGACGGGCCTCGGCGGCGGCACGGGCACCGGCGCGGCCCCCATCATCGCGAGCTTGGCGACGGAACTGAACGCCTTGACGGTCGCCGTCGTCACCAAGCCGTTCCACTTCGAGGGCAAGCGCCGCATGGCGCAGGGCGACCAGGGGTTGAGGGAACTGCGCGAGTGCGTGGACACGGTCATCACCATCCCCAACGAGCGACTGCTCCACACGGCCGACCCGAAGATGAGTTTGCAGGACGCCTTCAAGATGGCCGACGACGTGCTGCGTCAGGCCGTGCAGGGCATCAGCGACCTCATCACCGTCCCCGGGTTGATTAACCTCGACTTCGCCGACGTGAAGGCGATCATGTCGGGTATGGGCCTCGCCCTCATGGGCGCGGGCCGCGCGTCGGGCGAGAACCGCGCGGTCGAGGCGACGCAGCAGGCCATCTCTTCGCCCCTGCTCGAAGAGGCGACCATCCAGGGCGCGAAGGGCGTGCTCATCAACATCACGGGCGGGATGGACCTGACGCTCTACGAAGTCAACGAAGCTTCGTCAATCATCCGCGAGTCGGCCGACGACGACGCCAACATCATCTTCGGCGCGGTCATCGACGAATCCTTGCGCGACGAGATGAAGATTACCGTCATCGCCACCGGCTTCGACAAGGATATGTCCGAGGTCGGCACGACGACGCACGCGACCGCCGCCGCGCAGCCGTCGCGCTACGCGCAGGCGTCACCCGACCTCAACACGCGCACCGTCGCCCCCACGCGCTCCGACGACCTTGACGTGCCGACCTTCATTCGCAAGAAGGCGGACTAAGAATTAGTAGGCGGTAGGCGGATGGCGGCAGGCAGTTAGCTGGAAGCCAGAGCGGCCTTAAAGATTCGGAGGCGGCGAGTTGAATGACTCGCCGCCTCCAAAAATTTTCAGGGGAGTTAACGTCTTCAACTGCCTACTGCCAACTACCTGCTGCCTACTTTCATTTTTTGGACTTGCAACCTTGAACTTTGAACTCCGCTCATGTATTGTGTCGCGCAAACCCTGACAGGATTGAAATCAACCACGGGTAAAGACCGTTTCTCGTCTGTCTACTTCAGACCGCAGAAAGTTGTGGGGGCGCCGGCCGGGCAGGCAGTGTCCGCCGTGTCTCTTCTTTTGTTCGATCCTGTCGCCACGGGGCGGCGCGGGCGGCCCCGTTTCATGTAAGTTTTTTGGCACTGTTGGAGGTGAGGAGATAAAGTGAACCGCAAACTGATCCGCACGACACTGGCCGAGGTCAAGGGCCGCGAGACGGCGCCGCAGGCGCGTGAGACTTCGGAGCGGGCCGCGCCGCCGCCGCGCGCCGCGCAGCACCGCCCGTCGGGTGGGGCCGCCCCGCGCGAGGCGCGCGAGTCCTCGCCGGCGCGCGAGTCCTCTTCGGCCGCCGCCCTCGGGCGTAAGAAGATTCCGCCCGCCGAGACGAGCGCCGAAATCTTCTACTACAAGAAGCAGATGGACCAGCACACGCCGATGGTCATCGTCTTGACCGACGGCGAAGAGGTCGAAGGCACCATCGAGTGGTACGACCGCAGCGCACTCAAGATCAACCGCAAGGGCGCGCCCAACATCATGCTGCTCAAGCACAACATCAAGTACATGTTCAAGGCCGAAGACCGCGACGGCGGCGGCGACGAGACCGGCGACTGACCTCGGGCGACGACGCACGGGGAGCGGCCTCCGCAGAGGTCGGCCCCCGCGCCCGTCCGTCCGTGCTCCCCGACAACCTCACTCGCGGTTCCGGCTCATTAAAGATGAACGACTCTTCACCCAACTCTGCCGCGGCGGGGCGCGGCGGCGCGCGCGTCCCGCGCATCGGCATCACGATGGGCGACCCGGCGGGCATCGGCCCCGAGGTCGTCCTCAAAGCCGTGGCCGAGCCCGAGGTGCTCGCGGCCTGCGTGCCCGTCATCGTCGGCGACGCGCGGCACCTCGCGCACACGGCGCGCACGCTCGACCTCCAGTGCGGCTACGAGATCGTGCGTCGCGGCGAGCCCTTCCCCGAGACGGACAGCGGCGTCCCTCTCATCTACCATCTCGACAACATCACGGGCACGGTCGCGCCGGGCGTCGAGTCGGGCGCTGCGGGCCGCGCCGCGGCCGAGTACATCGAGGCGGCGGTCGAACTCTGCGGCGCGGGCGTCGTGGACGCCATCGCCACCGCGCCCATCAACAAGCGCGCGCTCTTCCTCGGCGGCTACAGCTTCCCCGGCCACACGGAGTTCCTCGCGCACCTGACGGGGACGCCCGAGTGCGCGATGGCCTTCGTCGCGTCGAACCTCCGCATCGTCCTCATCTCGACGCACGTGCCGCTGGCCGAGGCCATCCGCTTAGTTGAGAAGGAGCGCATCGCGCGCGTCACGCGTCTCGCCGACCGCGAGCTAAAGCGTTGGGGCATCGAGCGGCCGCGCATCGCGGTGGCGGCCCTGAACCCGCACGGCGCGGAGGGCGGACTGTTCGGCGTCGAGGAGTCGGCGGAGATTCAGCCCGCCGTCGAGGCGTGCCGCGACGAGGGGCTGAACGTGTCGGGGCCGCACTCGGCCGACACGGTCTTCCTGCGCGCCTCGCGCGGCGAGTTCGACGCGGTGATTTCGTGTTACCATGACCAGGCGATGATCCCCGTGAAGTGCCTCTCGTTCGGCGAGGCGGTCAACGTCACGCTGGGTCTGCCGTTCATCCGCACCTCCGTTGACCACGGCACGGCCTTCGACATCGCGGGCCGGGGCGTCGCGGAGCATTCGAGCATGATTGCCGCCATCACCCTCGCCGCGCGCCTCGCGCGCGCCGACGATAGCGGCAGGGCAGTTGAAGTTTGAACTGTGAACGCTGAACGATGAACTGAAGACCGTTAGCATCTTGTCTTCAGTTCATCGTTCAGCGTTCATAGTTCATCGTTCCAAAGAAGCGGAGGTTCTTAAGTGTCTGCGCAGAGTGAAGCCTCACGCCGCATCCTTGTGGCCGACGACGACCCGGCAATTTTGCGTTTGGTGACGGCCATCGTGGAGAAGGAGGGCTATCAGGTCGTGCCCGCGCGCGACGGGCGCGAGGCGTACAAACTCCTTCAGACGGGCGGCGACTTTCTGGCGTGCGTCTTCGACGTGGTGATGCCGCACATACAGGGGCCGGAACTCGTCCGCTACATGAAGACCGAGAAGAAGCTGATGAAGATTCCGGTGATGATGATGACGGCCGAGCAGAACCCGAAGCTCTCCTCCGACAGCTTCGCCGCCGGGGCCGTCGTCTTCCTGCCGAAGCCCTTCACGACCTCGCAGCTCCAGGTCATGCTGCGCATGCTCATCAGCAAGTCGCGCGGCGAGCAAGGTTAGCGCCCCGCCCGCGCATCGAAAGGAAGGACGAGGAGAATTTTTATGAACCGACCGAATCCTTCGAACACACGCGCCGCACTGTTCGGCGTCGCGGCTCTCATCATCGCGGCCTCGTTCTGCGTGTCGGCTGCGGTCGCGCAGTCGGGGCGCAAGGCGCAGAAGCCGCTCGGGCTCCCGACCGAGAAGGGCAAGCCGGCCGACCCCGCCGACAAACCGGCCGAAGCCAAGAAGCAGGACGCGCTCTTCAGCTTCGTCGTCGTGAAGGACGACACGCTCTCGGTCGGCTTCGACACGATAGCGCGCGACGGCGTGGCGGCGGCCTTCATGGACAGGCTGAAGCAGGTCGGCCGCGACGTGGACATTAAGGACGGCGGGAAGGGGCGCAGGGGCGAGGCGCGCGACCGCGCCAAGAAGGAGGAAGTGGCCTACGTCGTCTTCTTCTCGATGGACGAGTCGGGCTACACCGGGTCGAGTTCGGACCTGCGCGGGGTCGTGCTGCGGACCTACGTCTACACGCCGAAGACGGGCGACCTTAAGTATTCGGACACGATGTTCCAGCGCCCGTATCAGGACTCGGCGCGCATCGGCGGCGTGCGCGTCCCCGTCCCTTCGCGCCGCGTCGAGCGCTACCCGTCGCAGAACCAACTCGAACAGGCCGCGCGCGACTCCGCCGACCGCCTGCTCTCGCGCTTCAACGTCACCCCGCCGCCGGAACGATGATGAAGGCAGATGGCAGCAGGCAGATGGCAGTAGGCAGTAAAGAGGATGAGAGACGGCGTGTCTCTCATCCTCTTTCGTCGTTGACGACGAGAGGCGGCGTGCTTCTCGTCGTCATCCTTGTCTTCTGTTTTTTTGCCGTCGGCGCGAACGCGCAGAAGAAGCCGAAGCCCGCGTTGAAAGATAAAGACGCGCGGCGCGCGTTGGCGGAGGCGCCGGGGTTCGCGCTGCGGACGGGCGCGGTCAAGGTCAAAGAGGTGAGCCCGGTCGGCGCGTCGCCCGTCAAGGTCTCGGCCGGGGTGACGGTCGCGTTCCGCCTCTTGCGCGTCGAGGACGAGCGCGTGCCGCAGACGGGCGGCGTCTTCAAGGTCAAACGCTGGCGCGCCGTGGAGTTTCGCACGGGCGACCGCGCGTGGGAGGAGTTCGACCTGGTCGCAGACGCCTTCGGCCGCGAACGCGTCGAGGCCGCGCGCCGCGCGCTCGAAGAACTCGCCACCGAGTTCGAGGCGCGGCAGGCCGCCGCCCCGCGCGTCGAGGCGGTCGTCGTCCCGCCACTCGCGGCCGAGGGCGGTGGCAAGGATAAGAAGAAGGCCAAGCAGTTGGAGGAGCCGGAGAAGAAAGCTCCCGAGCCGCTGACGCGCGGGCCGCTCACCATCAAGCAGCTTTCGCTGATGGGCTCGTCGGCCGTGGCCGAGGTCGAAGTCGCGGCCGACTTCATCATGTCGAAGGACGCGCGCGGCCGTTGGCGCGTGGCCGGCGTCGAAGTCGGCGGCGAGTCCGTCGCGGGCCTCGACACGCTCTGGCCGGCGGCCAACATGCGCAAGGCGGCGCGCGTGGGCGAAGACTTCGTGACGCTCGCCGATGCGCTCGAAGCCTTCCGCCGTGAGCGCGGCTTCTACGTCGTCGCGGAGGATTCGGTCGTCCTCCAGGACCATCTCAGCCCGCGCTACGCCAAACGCATCGTTCGCCTCGACCCCTGGCACAACCCCTACCGCTACACGGGCACGCAGGTCTCCTTCACCATCTCCTCCGACGGCCCCGACGGCAAACGCGGCACCGCCGACGACATCATCTACAAACGCTGAAGCGAAACTAAGCCTTGACGACGATGAGGTGGCTCTGCGAGAGCTTCATCTCGCGGAAGCGGGAGGGGCGCGGCGGGGCGATGCCGAAGTCCGGGTGCGTGATGTCGGGCATGCCGAGTTCGTCGATCAACTCCTTGACGAAGCCGACCATGCCGTAGTCGTGCGTGGCGTAGAGGCCGCGTTGGAGGGCGCGCTTGGCCGCGCGGGTGAGGCCGCCGGCGAGCGGCAGGCGGCCGAGCCGGCTGTTGTGCAGGCGCGTGGCGACGCGGCTGAGTCGATAGCGCAGAGGGCTCCGCTCAGTGCGGCGCGGGCGGTAGCGCACGCCGTCGGGCCAGAAGTCCCAGTAGCCCGTGCCCCAGTCCTCGATGACGTAGAGGCCGCCCGGCTTGAGGTGTCGCTCGAAGAGGTGCCAGAAGCTGACGCGGGCCAACTCGCCAACGTGCGAGCAGTCGTCGATGATCACGTCGAAGCCCTCGGGCGCGCACTCGCGCGCGATGCGGTCGAGGAGCGCGGTGTCCTGCTGCCCGCCTTGATAGAGTCGTATGCGCCCCGTGGTATCTTCGATCCGCGCGGGGTTGAGGTCGAGGCCGGCGATGACGCCGCGCGCGAAGTAGTCGCGCCAGAGCAGGAGCGAGCCGCCCTTGAGGACGCCGAGTTCCAACAGGCGCACGTCCTTGTCGAGGAGCGGGCGGAAGTACTCCTCGTAGTTGCGCAGGTAGTGCGTGTGCGCGGCCTTGTCCGTGTCGTACTTCGAGGCGTCGAGCCTCCTCTCTGTCGAAGCCATCGGAGCGTCGGTCGTCCTTCCCTTCAGAGCTTAACCAAACGGCCGGATTATACACGCGGGCGCGGCCGGAAAGCGCTGTGGAAAATCAGCTTGACGCGTCATCCGCGCGGGTGTTAGGTTTGATTTGCGGCCTTCGTGCGTGGTTTTAGAGCGAGGGGCCGCCGAACATGCCCTGCCGCCGCTCCACGCGCGAAAGCGTTCCTTTACTTGCCCCCCGGAGCGTTTGGCCCCCTGTCACAAGGAGACTCTTTTTTTGAGTTCGGGACGCCGGAAACTTCTGCTCGCAGACGACTCGCCGACGATTCAGAAGGTCATCAGTCTCACCTTCGGGGACGAGGACTTCGAGGTCGTCGCGGTCGGAGACGGCGGGCAGGCGTTGCGGGCGCTCGCCGACGAGCCGCCGCCCGACGTGGTGCTCGCCGACGTGGTGATGCCCGGCCCCGACGGCTACGAGCTGTGCGAGCGGATCAAGCGGGACGCGCGTCTGTGCCGCGTCCCCGTCATCCTCCTCGTCGGCACGTTCGAACCATTCAACGAAGCGGAGGCGCGCAGAGTTGGCGCGGATATAGTCTTGACGAAACCCTTCCAATCGATACGCAATCTGGTCGGCAAGGTCGGCTCGCTGCTCGGCGGCGAGTCGAAGGCGGACGAGCCAGCGGAGGCGCCCGCGCCGCGTGACGAACGCCGCGCCGAAGAGGCGCACACGCGTCTCGACGCGGACGCGCACCCGCGCCACGGCGCGGCCTTCGAGGAGGCGGACGAGCCGCGAGCCGAAGAGACGGCCGCCTCGTTCGCGGACCTCGCCGCCGACGACGAACTGATCGAGGCGCGTCCGGCCGAAGCCTTCAGCGCGCCCCCGCCGTTCGCGCGCAGGCGCGACGACGCGCCCGCTGAGCCGCCCGACCCCGACTTCGACGCCGCGCCCGTCTTCGAGACGAACGTCGTTGAGACGAACGTCGTTGAGACGAACATCGTTGAGATGAACGACGGCACGCCACACGATCACGCCGCCGCGCCCGTCGTCCCCGAGTCGGCCGTCGTCTCTGAAGTGGAGGAAGACGACTTCGTGCTCGATGTCGAAGAGGCGGAGGACACGCAACCCGTCTTCGCCGCAGCCCAGCCCCGAGAAAGTGTGATGACCGAACCGAACTTCTCCCAGACTTCATTCGAGGCGCGCGCCACGAGCGCCGCCGCCGCTGACGACGCGCTGCTCGACCTCGGGCAGAGGGCCGCGCCCACGGCGACCGCGACCGCCGAGGCCGACGACTTCATCCTCGACCTCGGCTTCGACGACGAAGAGCCTGTCGCGCAGGCGTCCGCCGACGTTCTCGACTCGCCGTTCGAAGTCGAGCCCGCGCCCGCGCCGAGCATGACCGACGCCCCGAGCGCCTTCGCGGAGGCCGCGCACGGCGAGCCCGCGCACACCTTCGAGCCTTCAACATCTTTCGAGCCTTCGTACACCTTCGACGCTTCCGACACCCTCGCGCGGCCCGAGGCTTCCGCCCAACACGACGAGGCGCCGTGGCGCGACGTGGTGGTGCAGGACGGGCCGCAGGGCTTCGCCTTCGGCGGCGAGGAGACGCAGGTTTCGAGCACGGCGCCGCGCGGCTTCGTCGAGCCCGAAGTCGTGCCCGCCGACGAGCCGGTCCCGGCCGTCGTCGAGAGCGAGTTCACCGACGGCAGCGTCGAAGGCGACCTGCCCAAACCGCAGGAGCCCTCGACCGCTGGCTACGCCGTCGGCCAAGCGCGCGCCGGCCTCGAAGAGCCTCCGCGCGCCGACCAACTCTCGCCCGAGGTCATCGAGACAATCGCCCGCCGCGTCGTCGAGATGATGTCCGACAAGGTCGTCCGCGAAATCGCCTGGGAGGTCGTCCCCGAACTGGCCGAGCTTCTCATCAAGCAGAAGCTCGAAGAGGACAGAAGGAAGTAGACAGTAGTCAGTAGTCAGTAGAAAAGGAGGATGAGAGGCACGTTGCTTCTCATCCTCCTTTAACTTTTCATCTACTGACTACTGTCTACTGCCCCGTTTTCCCTTTTCCCCCTGCCCTCCGTATAATCGAACGGTCATGGACATCCCGAAAACTTACGACCCGAAGCAGGCCGAGGAGAGCCATTACTCGCGTTGGGAGCGCGAGGGGTGCTTCGCGCCCGAGGTGAACTCGGACCCGGCGGCGCCCGTCTACTCCATCGTCATTCCACCCCCGAACGTGACGGGCTCGCTTCACATGGGGCACGCGCTCCAGCACACGATCATGGACGTGCTCGCGCGCTATCACCGCATGCGCGGCCACCGCACGCTCTGGCTCCCCGGCACCGACCACGCCGGCATCTCGACGCAGATCATGGTCGAGCGCCAGTTGAAGAAGGAGGAAGGGAAGACGCGTCACGACCTCGGCCGCGAAGAGTTTCTCCGCCGCGTGTGGGAGTGGAAAGAGCGGTACGGCGGCGAGATTCAGAACCAGATGCGGCGCGAAGGCTTGAGCGTGGACTGGTCGCGCGAGCAGTTCACGATGGACGAGCACCTCGCGCGCGCCGTCCGCGAGTTCTTCGTCCGCTGCTACGAAGAGGGGCTCATCTATCGCGGCCCCGGCATGATCAACTGGTGCCCGAAAGACCAGACCGCGCTCTCTGATTTAGAAGTGGACAAGGAGTCGCAGGCCGGCAAGCTCTACTATCTGCAATACACGGTCAAGGGGTCGGAGCGCCGCGTCACGGTCGCCACGACGCGCCCCGAGACGATGCTCGGCGACACGGCCGTCGCCGTCAGCCCGAAGGACGAGCGTTATGCAGACCTCGTCGGTCAGACGGTAATCCTCCCCATCGTCGGCCGCGAAATTCCCGTCGTCGCCGACGAGTTCGTGGACCCCGAGTTCGGCACGGGCGCGGTGAAGGTGACGCCCGCGCACGACCCCAACGACTACGCGCTCGGCAAGCGCCACGACCTCGCGCAGGTGACGGTCATCGACCAGCACGCGCGCATGACGGCCGAGGCCGGCGCCGAGTTCGAGGGCTTAGACCGCTACGAGGCGCGCGCGAAGGTCGTTGAAAAATTTGAAGAGCTTGGACTGTTGGAGAAGATCGTCGATTACGAGTTCTCCATCACGAAGTGCGGCCGCTGCCGCACGGTCATCGAGCCGCTCATCTCGACGCAGTGGTTCCTCAAGCAGGGCGAACTGGGGCGCGAGCCGCTCCGCCTCTTTCGTGAGAATCACGAGCCGCGCTTCGTCCCCGAGAATCCTTACGAGAAGGTCTACGAGAACTGGCTCGCCGGCCTCTACGACTGGACGCTCTCGCGCCAACTCTGGTGGGGCCACCGCATCCCCGCGTGGTACGACGCGGAGGGCAACGTCTACGTCGCGCGCACCGAAGAAGAAGCGCGCGACGCGGCCGGGACGGATAAGCTTGAGCAGGACCCGGACGTGCTCGACACGTGGTTCTCTTCGGCGTTGTGGCCCATCTCGACATTGGGATGGCCGGACGAGGACTCGCCCGACCTCAAGACCTTCTACCCGACCTCCGTTCTCGTCACGGCGCGCGACATCATCTTCCTGTGGGTCTCGCGGATGATGATGACGGGCATGAAGTTCATAGGCGAGAAGGCGTTCGACGACGTTTTCATCACCGGCACGATCTTCGACAAGCACGGGCAGCGCATGTCGAAGATGAAGGCCAACGGCATCAACCCGCTCGACGTGTTCGACAAGTACGGCGTGGACGCGACGCGCGTCGTGCTGGCCTCCGTCGGCAGCACGGACACGCGCTGGAACGACAATCAGGTCGAGAGCTACCGCAACTTCGCCAACAAGATTTGGAACGCCGCGCGCTTCTGCCTCTTGAACTCCGAAGGCGCGCGGGTGGGCAAAGGTTTCAGGGGCGACCCGAAGACTTGGGCGCTGCACGACCGCTGGATCGTCTCGCGTCTGAACAGGACCGCGCGCGAGGTCTCGGCCGCCGTCGAGGCGTACCAGTTCCACGAGGCCGTCTACGCGCTCTATCACTTCTTCTGGGACGACTTCTGCGACTGGTACATCGAGCTGTCGAAGTCGGACGTGACCGCGGCCGACGCTTCACCCGAACGCGACGCCGCGCGCAGCCGCGTGTTGACCGTGCTCGAACAGGCGCTGCGTCTGCTTCATCCGTTCATGCCCTTCATCACGGAGGAGCTGTGGCAACGTCTGCCGGGCGTCGGTAAAGAATCTCTTCACGCGGCCTACCGCGCGGCCGACGTGACGCCGACCGTCATGCTCGCGGAGTTCCCCGTTGCTAACGAGGCTCTGATAGACGAGCGCGCCGAAGAGGAGATGCGCTCGGTCATCGAACTCGTCTCGCGCGTGCGCAACATACGCACGGAGTTGAGCGTCAAGCCCGGCGAGTACCTGCGGCGCTTGTACGTGGCGACGCCCGACCGCGACATGCGCTACGTCTTCGCCAACAGTTCGGCGGAGATTACGCGGCTCACGCGCGCCTCGAAGATTTTCGTTGGCGACAGCCTCGAAAGGTTCGCGGTCGGCTCGAACGGGGCCAACGGCGAGGCCGCCGCGCACGGCCGCTCGCTCGACGCCCTGGACCCTGACGACAAGGGCATCCCGCGCGCGTCGGCCCGCGCCGTGCTCGCGGGCGGGGCCGAGGTGGCCGTTCCGTTGGAAGGTCTCATCGACTTCGCGCGGGAGCGCGCGCGCATCACGCGCGAGCGCGAGAAGCAGGAGAAGGAGTCGCGGAAGACCGTGGCGCAACTCTCGAACCCGCAGTTCATCGAGCGCGCGCCCGCAGAGAAGGTCGAAGAGCTGCGCAAGCGCGCGGCGGAAGTCGAACAAAGAATCAAGGTGTTGGACGAGATGCTGGAGGCTTTAGGCGAATGAGCTGGCTTGACGAGGGGGCGCTGTTCTCGCAGGTCGGCGCGTTCCTGAACGAAGACATCGGGCGTGGCGACATCACGACGCAGTCAACCGTGATGCGCAGCCAGTCCGCCAAGGGGCGCTTCATCGCGAAGGAGTCGATGGTCGTCTGCGGGCTCGAAGCGGCCGAGGCCGTCTTCTCGACGCTCGACTCGCAGCAGCAGATCGAAGCCTTCGTCTCGGACGGCGACGAGGTCGAGGCGGGCAAGGTCATCGCGCGCACGACCGGCTTCGCCGACGTGCTGCTCGCGGGCGAGCGGCTCGCGCTCAACCTGATGCAGCGACTGTCGGGCATCGCCACGCTCACGCGCCGTTACGTGCAGGCGGTCGAGGGCACGCGCGCGCAAATCGTGGACACGCGCAAGACGACGCCGGGTTTGCGGATGCTTGAGAAGTACGCCGTGCTGACGGGCGGCGCGCGCAACCACCGCTTCGGGCTCGACGACGGCGTGCTCATCAAGGACAACCACGTCGCGCTCGCGGGCGGCGTGGCGACGGCCGTCGAGCGCGCGCGCAAGGCCGTCGGCCATCTGCACAAGGTCGAGGTCGAGGTCTCGCGCGAGCGCGACCTGCGCGACGCTGTCGAGGCCGGCGCGGACATTCTCCTCATCGACAACCAGACGCCCGAGGAGACGCGGCGCCTCGTCGAGATCGCGCGTTCGCTCAAGCCCGACATCCTGCTCGAATCTTCGGGCGGCATCACGCTGGAGAACGTCCGCGCCTACGCCGAGGCGGGCGTCGATCTCATCAGCGTCGGCGCGCTCACGCACTCGGCGCGCGCCGTGGACATCAGTTTCAAGATTCAGTCGGCGTGAGGGAAGGGGAACCGTGCGCCGCGTGGCGCGTGTAAACCCCGGGGCGTGCGGCGCGCATCCGAGTTAGCGCCGGCACGTTTTCAAGGAGGAAGTGATGAAGCAATCTCTGGCACGCTTGGCGCTCGCGGCATTGGCCGCGCTCATACTTTTCCAAACGGACGCGCAGTCGCAGCGCAAGCGCACCTCGCGCCGCACGACCAACCCCGCGCGCCCGCAGCCCGTGCAGGCGCCCGACCTGCCGGACGAGCCGTCCGTCGTCAGCACCGCCGACGAAGGCCAGCCCACGCCCACGCCGCGCCGCGCCGGCGCGCGCACGCGCACGCAGCCGCCGCAGAACACGCAGGTCGAGAACGAGCAGTTGCGCGGCACCGTCCGCGACCTCTCCGGCCAGGTCGAGCAGCTCTCGGGCCAGCTCAACCAGATGAAGGCCGACCAGAAGGCCATGTTCGACCTCGAACGCTTGACGCGCGCCGAGCAGCGCGCCGAACAGCTCCGCACGCAACTGCGCGAGGTGACCGACAAGGAGTTCCAGTTGCAGGAGCGGCTGGCCGAGATCGACTACGAGTCGCAGCCCGAATCCATCCAGCGCCGCGCCGCGCTCATCGGCTCGCTCAACCCCTCGGCCGTTCGCGGCGCCATCGAGCAACAGTTGGCGCGCGAGCGCACGCGCATCAACAAGCAACTCGAACTGCTCGCCACCAGCCACACGCGGCTCGAAGCCTCGGTCGCCACGGCCGACGCCGAGGTCGAGCGGCTGCGGCTGCGCGTCGAGGCCGCCGACCAGGCGCAGCAGTCGCCGCCCACCCCCGGCACCGAGGCCACCAACGTCGTCGCCCCGACGCCCCAACCCAGCCCGAGCCCGACGCCCGCGCAACCGCCGATGTGAAGTAGGAAGTAGGAACGCTGAACGCTGAACTGTAAGACGAGTTGACTTCAGTTCAGCGTTCAGCGTTCCTACTTCATCGTTCCGAACATGTCTTCCGTCACCAAACTCGAACTCTACCGGCTGGTCGGCGCGGCGGCGGCGCGGGGCGAGCGCGTGGTCGTGGCGACCGTGGCGCACACGCGCGGCTCGACGCCGCAGCGGCGCGGGGCCAAGATGCTCTTCTTCGAGGGCGGCGGGACGGCCGGCACCGTCGGCGGCGGCTGCGTCGAGGCGGAGGTCTGGGCCGAGGCGCGCGAGGCGCTGCGCACAGGGCGCCCCGGGCTCCACCGCTTCACCCTCACCGCCGACGAGGCCAGCGAAGAGGGCATGGTCTGCGGCGGCACGATGGAGATTTTTCTGGACGTGTGGGGGAGTGAAGTGATAAGTGATGAGCGATAAGTCACTCATCACCAGCGAACGGAGTGAGCGTCATGAACTCTTTCGTCGAAAACTACAAGGCGAAGCATCAGCACCCGCTCAACAAGTTGACGCACTCCATCGGCATCCCGATGATCGTCGTGAGCCTGCCGCTCTTCCTCTGGGACTGGCGTTGGGCGCTGGGGCTGTTCGTCGTGGGTTGGGTCTTCCAGTTCGTCGGGCACGCCATCGAGGGCAACAGCCCCGCCTTCTTCCGCAACCCTGTCTACCTCATCGTCGGCCCCCTCTGGCTCCTCCGCCGCGCGCTTGCCGCCGTCGGACTGGTTCGCATGACCGACAAGTAGCCGCGCGCCCGCGACTCTCAAACTCAGCCCGACCCCTTTCAATGGACAACCCGCGTCCGCAAAACTCATCCGCCGAACTCACACGCGCACTCGCGCGCGTGATTGAGGAGGGCGGCGTGGCCGTGCTCGCGACGCTGGTTGAGGCGGAGCGGGGCGTCGGCGCGAAGGTGCTGTTCGAGGCAGGGGGCGCGCGGGCGGGGACGACCGGGGACGCTGCGTTCGACGACGCGTTGGAAGAGCAGGCGCGCGCCTTCCTCGAATCGCGGGCCGAGGCGCGGACGCTGCGCGCGGAGGAGTTCGCGCCCGCGCTCGAAGCGTGGCGCGCGGCGCGCGTCCTCTTCGAGCGCGTCGAGCCGGAGCCGCACCTCGTCGTCTGTGGCGCGGGCCACGTCGGGGCCGCGCTCGCGCGGCTCGCGCACGCTATAGGCTATCGCGTCACGCTCGTCGATGACCGCGAAGAGTTCGTCGCGCGCGCGCGCTTTCCGGAGCAAGAGATCGAACTCGTCGCCGCGTCAGGTTGGACGGAGACGTTGATGAAGGTCGTCGGGACGGGGCGCGGCGTCTACGTCGCGGTCGTCACGCGCGGCCACAACGAGGACGAGGAGTGCATGCGCGCCGTCCTCGACGCGCGCCCAGACTACGTCGGCATGATCGGGAGCCGCCGCCGCACAAACATCGTGCTCGGGCGTCTGCGCGAGACGGGCGCGGACGAAGAACTCCTCAAAGAAGTCCGCGCGCCCGTCGGTCTCGACATCGGCGCCGTCTCGCCCGAAGAGGTCGCGCTCGCCATCCTCGCCGAGGTCGTCGCGCAACGCCGCGGCGGCAACGGCGCGCCGCTCTCGGCATGGAGGAGGGAGTAACTCTCCGCCCTCACTCAATTTAAAAGTTTGCCGTCACGTCGAGCGGGGACGACTGCGTGTCCGCGAGGTTCTGTTCGAGTTGTTTGCGGCGTCGGCCGCGCGCGCTGCCGTAAAGGTATTGGACAGGGCCGATGAGCCAGTAGCAGAGGCCGGCGAACAGGGAACTGACGACGGTACCGGTGAGTGCGAGGCCGACCGAGAGGAGGCCGACGGCGGCCATGAGCGCGTTCTCCTGCATGAGTGTGCGCGTGTCGAAGGTCTCCAACTCGTTCAACTCAAGCGCCTCACGTTTGCGGTAGGCGTGCCAGTAGAGCAGCGCGAAGATGATGAAGACGGCGGCGAAGCCCACGCCGTAGATGGCGAGCAGTGACGGCATCTGGTCGGCGCGCACGACCGGCACCGCCCGGCCGGCGACCTCGACCGTTCTGCCGAAGCCGAGGACGACGTTGACCATCAGCGTCCAGACGAACTTGAGCGGGTAGACGTAGAAGAGGACGACGAAGAGCAGCAGCGCCGTCATCCAGATGGTGAAGTTGTCGTTGAGGCCGTAGCGCCGGAAGAACCTGTACTGCGTGTGCCAGACGTGGAAGAGCATCGCGAAGGTGATGGCGAAGGCGAGGTAGCCGCGCATCATCACCAGCAGCTCGTCGAACGTGCGCGGGACTTCGAGCGAAACGACGAGCAGCGTGATGGCGAAGGCGAAGACGCCGTCGGAGAGCGCCTCGACGCGTGACACGTCATTCAGGCCGCGTTGGCGGAAGCCGTACCGCACCTCCGCCTCCCTCTTCGCCAGGCTCTCTCGTATCACACGCGCTCCTTGCGGTTTCACCGCCGCGTAGGCATCTTAGACCCGCCGCGTTTTTTCCGTACCGGCGGCGAGCATTATTCACATTCGGCGCGCTCCCCGCAAGACTCATGCCCACGGCTCCGACTCACACACGTACATCACAAACGTCACGCGGGGGCGGGATGTTCCGCGCGCTCGGGCACCGCAACTTCCGCCTCTTCTTCGCGGGCGCGTTCCTCTCGAACGCGGGGACGTGGATGCAGTCGGTGGCGCAGAGCTGGCTCGTGTTGCAGTTGACCGACTCGGGGACGTGGCTCGGCGTGGACATGTTCGTGGCGACGGTGCCCGCGCTCGCGCTGACTCTGGTCGGCGGCGTCATCGCCGACAAGGTTGACCGCAAGCGCCTGCTCATCTACACGCAGGCGGGCGCGGGGCTGTCGGCGCTCGTGCTGGCGGCGCTCGTGTGGGCGGGCGCGGTGCATTGGGAGGGCGTGGGGCGGCGGCCGGGTGACGTGTGGATGGTGCTGTTGCTGTCGTTCGTGACGGGCTGCTGCTGGGCGATCTCGGGGCCGGCGTATCAGGCCATCACGGTTGACCTCGTCGAGCGCGAAGACCTCGCGAACGCCATCGCGCTCAACTCTTCGCAGTTCCAACTGGCGCGCGTGGCGGGGCCGACGCTGGCGGCCCTGACGATGAAGGCGTTCGGGATGGCCGGTTGCTTCCTCGCCAACGGGCTCTCCTACGTCGCCATCGTCGTCGCGCTCGCGCGCGTGAATTTCGAGAGGCGGGGCGGCGCCGTTTCAACGAAACCAATCGAAGGCGAGCAGGCCGCGCGCCGCTCGATGTGGGGCGACGTGACCGACGGGTTCAGGTACGTCCGAGTCCGCCCGAGGGTGTGGGCGGTGCTGCTGTGCTCGACGGCGGCGGGGCTGTTCGCCGTGCCTTACCTCGTGCTGATGCCTCTGTTCGCGCGCAACGTGTACGGGTGGGACGCGGCGGGGCTGTCGCTGCTGACGGGGGCGGCCGGGGCGGGCGCGCTCGTCGGGGCGCTCGTGCTCGCATACTGCGGCGACTTGCGGCGCAAGGGGCTCGTCGTGCTCGGGTGCATGGTCGCGGCCGGGGCGTGCATCACGGGGCTGGCCTCGGTCGCGTCGCCGCGCGTCGGCGTCCCCCTCTTCTTCGCGACGGGGATGTCGCTGGTCGTCTTCTTCGCGCTCGGCAACACGCTGGTGCAGCAACTCGTCAGCGACGAGATGCGCGGGCGCGTGATGAGCATGTGGCTGCTGACCATCATCGGGACGATGCCCGTCGGGAGCTTCATCTCGGGCGCGGCGGCCGACCGCTTCGGCCCGCGCCCGACGCTGGCCGCCTGCGGCCTCGTCGTCCTCCTCTTCGGACTCGCGGCGGGCGTCCTCAACCCGCACCTGCGCGAGATGTGACACGCGCGGAGGCCGGGGCAACGCTCCGCCCCGCATCCTGATTCTGAGTATTCAGACGACGCCGCGACGCCGCGGCCCTCAAGCGGTTCTTGCGCAAGAAATCACGGGGGAGACGTTCTACGTGCGGGGCGGCCGTTTTCTGAAGAGCCGCCCGGCTCGTGAGAACTTGCGAAGGATGTTTTTGAGGAGAAAAGGGATGCGAACCTTCAGAGACCTGCTGTGCCTCGTCTTCGGCCTCATGTTGATGGCGCTCGTCACGGCCACCGCCAACGCGCAGGGCGTCATCGTCCCCGGCCCCTGCCGGCGCTGCCCCACGCCGCCGCGCCCCGTCACGATGCCGCGCGCGCTGCCCGTCAAGTCGGTCAAGATTGAGACTAAAATCGCCGCGCAGGTCGCCACCACGCACGTCGAGCAGGTCTTCCGCAACGACACCGACGCCACGCTCGAAGGCACATACTTCTTCCCCATCCCCGAGACGGCATCCATCGTCGAGTTCGCCATCTGGGACGGCGACAACCGCCTCGTCGGCGAGGTGCGCTCGCGCGAGGAGGCGCGCCGCATCTACGACGAGATCGTGCGGCGCCAGCGCGACCCGGGACTGTTGGAGTACGCCGGCCGCGACCTCTTCCAGGCCAGCATCTTCCCCATCCCGCCGCGCTCCGACAAGAAGCTTGAGCTGACCTACACGCAGGTCTTGAAGGCCGAGTCCGGCACCGTCAACTATCGCTACCCGCTCGGCACGGGGCGCAACGTCGCGCAGATAACGGGCACCGTCTCGGGGCGCGTCGAGATCGAGGGGCGCGAGCCCGTCCGCAACATCTACTCGCCGAGCCACGAGATCGACGTGTCGCGCAAGGGCGAGCGCAGCGCGCGCGTCTCGTTCGAGTCGGCCGCCGGGCGCGAGCCGCAGGACTTCCAACTCTTCTACACGCTCTCGGACGCGGACTTCGGCCTCACACTTCTCACCCACCGCGAGCCGGGCAAGCAGGGCTTCTTCCTCCTGACCGTCTCGCCGAAGGACTCGCTCTCCGAGCAGGAGTACGTCGCGAAGGACGTGGTCTTCGTCCTCGACACGTCGGGCTCGATGGCCGAGGCGGGGAAGATGGAGAAGGCGCGGGCCGCGCTCCTCTTCGGCGTGCGGAGTTTGAGACCGGCCGACCGCTTCAACGTCGTCAACTTCGCGGGCGAAGAGCACCTGATGACGACCGGCCTCGTGCAGGCCGACACGCAGGGGCGCGCGATGGGCGAGGAGTTCATCTCGAAGCTGCGGCCCCTCGGCGGCACCAACATCAACGGCGCGCTGCTCGCGGCGATGCAGCAGTTCGACCGCGCCGAGCGCCCGCGCATGCTCGTCTTCCTCACCGACGGGTTGCCGACCGTGGGCGAGACGAAGATTGACCGCATCAACGATAACGTCCGCGCGGCGCGCGCGCCCGGCGTTCGTCTGTTCACCTTCGGCGTCGGCTACGACGTGAACACGGCGTTGCTTGACAAGCTCGCGGCCGACAACGGCGGCGTCGCCGAGTACGTCGAGCCGAAAGAAGACCTCGAAATCAAGGTCTCGAACTTCTTCACGAAGATCAACCACCCAGTCCTGACGAACCTCGTGCTCGACATGGGCGGCGTCGAGACCGACCTCGTCTACCCGCGCGAACTGCCCGACATCTTCCGTGGCACGCAGCTCACGCTCATCGGCCGCTACCGCAACCGGCAAGACCTCGACAACGTCGTGCTCAGCCTGACGGGCCGCGCGGGCGATGCGGCGCGCTCGTTCACATACGATAACCTGAGCTTCCCGCTCAGGACCGAGCGCAACGACTTCCTGCCGCGCCTGTGGGCGACGCGCCGCGTCGGCTGGCTGATGGAGCAGATACGCACGAACGGCGAGCAGAAGGAGTTGACCGACGAGATAGTTGACCTCGGCACGCGCTACGGCATCGTCACGCCCTACACCTCCTACCTCGCGCTCGAAGAGAACGAGGCCAAGCGCCTGAGCTTCGGAACTGGACGCGACGCCGACGCCATCCGCGTCACGCCCGGCGGCGTGGGCAACCGTCGCGCGCGTCCGGCGCCGAGTTCCGCAACCGTCGGCAGCGGCGCCGGCACCGGCGGCGGCGGCCCTGTGCCGGCTCCCGGCCTCTCGATGCCGGCCCCGAGGGAGGCCGCGAAGGCGCAGGTCGGCGAGATGGCCGTCCGCCAGAGCAAGCGCGACCGCGCGCAGCAGGAGGCGGTGCGCGCGGACTCGGAAGCGGACTCGGCCTCGTCGGCCGTGCGCAAGGTGGGCGACAAGACCTTCTACCTGCGCGAAGGCGTGTGGACCGATTCCGAGTTCAAGCCCGAAGCGAAGCTGCCCGAGACCGCGCTCGAATTCGGCGGCGACGCTTACTTCGCCCTCGTCAAGAGCGAGCCGCAACTCGCACGCTTCTTCTCGCTCGGCGAGCGCGTCGTGGTCGTCCACAACGGCCGCGTCTACAGGGTGAACAGTAAGTAGTAGACAGTAGTCAGTAGAATTAAAACGCGGCGCGCCCGACTCCGGTCGAAGCGCGCCGCGCGATTTTCTACTGACTACTGACTCTCCTTGTATCCGTGGCGTCCATTCATGTACAAAGGAGGAAGAAGATTCAAGGGGAAGCCAATCTTATCGAACTCCTTCGGGGAGAGAGTTGAGTCGGAGATGAGTTTAAAAAGTCTGAGTCGTTGGGCCGCGCTCGCGTCGTGCGCGGCCGTTCTTTTGGCGGCGTGCGCGGGCGTGGCGCGGGCGCAGTCGTCGGGCTGGTCGGGCGGGCGGCAGGGCGTGCCGGGTAAGGACCTGAACGCCGTCTACTTCCTCGACTCCAAGCGCGGGTGGGTGGCGGGCGACGGCGGACTCGTCCTGCACACGCGCGACGCAGGGCGCACGTGGTCGCGCCAGACGGTCGAGACTAAAGAGTCCTTCAACGACGTGTACTTCCGCAACGAGGAGGACGGCTACCTGCTCGCCGCCTCGCAAATCTTCACCACCGACGACGGCGGCGAGTCGTGGCGCCCGGCCGCGCGCTTCACCGCGCTGACCTTCGGCGCCGAGCCCGAACTCTACAGCGTGCGCTTCACGAGCAAGAAGCGCGGGTGGATCGTCGGCTCTTTGAGCCGAGGCGAGAGCGTCATCGACAGCCTCGTGCTCTCGACCGACAACGGCGGCGCCTCCTGGCAGCGCCAGCGCGTGCCCGTGCGCGACGAGTTGATTCACCTCGACTTCGACGGCGACCGTCGCGGCTGGGTCGTCGGCAGCGGCGGCCGCATCCTCTACACGCGCGACGGCGGCGAGACGTGGGACGTGCAGAACTCGGGCACGTCGGCCGCGCTCTATCACGTCGATTTCGAGGGCGACGAGCGCGGCTGGGCGGTCGGCGAGCGCGGCACCATCCTGCGCACCGAAGACGGCGGCCACACGTGGCGCGCGGTGCCGCCGCCCGTGCGCACGACGCTGCTGAGCGTGAAGTTCCTCAACAAGGAGGAGGGTTGGGCGGTCGGCCGAGGCGGCGTCATCCTCCGCACGGCCGACGGCGGCTCGACCTGGGTGCAGCAGGAGACCAACACGCGCCAGCATCTCTACGCCCTCTTCTTCGACAAGAAGGCCGGCTGGGCCGTCGGCGCCGACGGCTTGGTGCTGCGCTACGAACGTTAAAGCGACGCACGCCAGAGTCATGGACACGTTCGAGTACGAGAGTTTCCTCGAAGAGTTGACGGCCACGCTCGCCGCCGACCCGCTCGTCCTCGGCCTCATCACGCTCGGCTCCACGGCCGACGCCGCCTCACGCGACCGTTGGTCCGATCACGACTTCTGGGTCATCACCGCGCCCGATTCGCAAGCGCGTTACCTCGATAACGTCGCATGGCTGCCGCGCGCGGACGACATCCTGATGATCGTCAGGCACGGCCCCTCACGCCGCACCATCCTTTACACGAACAGGCACAAAGCGGAGTACGCGGTCTTCGATTCTGAAGAGGCTGTCAGCGGCAAGATTGAAAGGTTCCGCGTTCTCATAGATCGTGGAGACATCAACGGCCTCGCCGAATCTATCCGGCTTCAGACGCATAACGACCGCATGTCCGGGCTGGCGCGGCCCGACAAGTTGGAGAACCTCTGCCTGCTCTTATCGACCGCGCACGAGAGGTGGGAACGCGGGGAGCGTCTGAGCGCGCAACGTTACGTTCAATTTGCCATCGACTCATTCCTCGACCTGCTCGCGGCGCACGACGGCCTGAGTAGAACTCGCGCGGCGGACGAGTTGGAACCACGGCGGAGGCTTGAACGGATAGAGCCCGAACTCGGGCGCGAGCTTGGGCGCGTGGACTCGCTCTCGCCGGCCGAAGCAGGGGTCGTGCTGCTTGAGTTGGCACAAAAGCGTCTGTCGGCGAGGGCGCCCGAACTGGCGTGGGACAAAGCGTCGGTGGTCGTGAAGTGGTTTCAAGAGGCCGTGGACGCCGCCCGAGCGGAGCAGGCGTCAGAGCGACCTGCAAGGTAACGCGGCTTAGCGTCCGGCATCGGCGGACTGCTCCCAGAACTCACGCAGCAGTCTCCAACTCTCCTGCTTCACTTTCCACGTCTTCGTGATGTCCGCCTCTTGTTCGTAACTTCGGGCCGGGACGAGGTCGCGCCGCACGTCGCGGATGCGGAGTTGGGTTATGTCGGGCATGCGGCTGAGCACGGAGTGGATGCCCGGCCGGAAGTGGCAGGAGACGCAGGAGCCGAGGACGGGTCCGCGGTGACGTTCGACCGGCTCGCGCCCGCCCTCGAACTCGAAGGGGTCGATGCCGTGCGACTGGAACTGCGGGAACTCCTGCTCGTCGCGCGTCAGCGCGCGCAGGCCGCCGGCCTCGCCCGCGAAGAGACGCGCGCGGCTCAGCCTGAACTCGTACAGCGACAGCGATGCGCGGGCCGCTGCCACGTCGCTGTCGAACGCGTCGGGGATTTCCAAGGGGAGCGCGCGGTGGATTCGTAGCTGCACGCTCTCGACGATGTCCGTCGGCGCGGGCTCGCCGCGTTCGTCGATGACGAGCATCTGCCTGACCAGCGCGAGGCGCGTGCCCGTCGGGAACTGCGGCAGTCGCGGGTTGGGTCGTGGGTCGGCGGGGTTACGCCGGTCGCGCACCCAGGGCTTCTTGAATTCAGCCACGCTCCTGAGGTACGCGAGGGTCGCCGCGCGCCCCTGCGGGAGGCTGATGAAGACGCGGAAGACGGAGCGTCCAGAGACGTTGAAGACGTGCGCGGGCGCGGTCGTCCCGTCGCCTTCGACGCCAAGCGCCACCCAGGGGCCGTCGGGTCGGAGAAGGTCCGGCGGGAGGAAGGGCGAGTCGGGAGCACGCGGGTCGTAATCGTGCGCGAAGGCGCCGGAGGCTGCGGCCGTGCGGTACGTGTCGGGCAGCGACGCGATTTGCGCGGGCGAGAGCGCGAGGCGTCGGATGACCGTGGCCAGCATGCGTTGTAGTTCGCGCAACTCGGGCTTCGGCCGCTCGGACTTCCGCGCCGTCCAGTCGAAGACGGCCCACAGGTCGCGCTGCAACAACGCGCGCTTGAGCGGGTCCGTGACGAGCCGTTCGGCGCGCGCGTCGATGAACTCTTCGAGGCACGCGGACGCGCGCGCATAAGACTCGCCGCCGAGCAGGTGTTCATCCGTGCCCCACCACAACAGCGGGTCAACCTCGTCCCGCCCGAACTCGCGGCCATCGCGCGCCGTGCGCAGGTAGAGGCTTCGATACAAGCGGTTCCACAAGTGCCCCGCGTCCGCGTCGTACACGCGCCACTCGTCGGAGCCGCGCGCGCGGAGTGAATTCCGAGGTGAGACATCGCGTCTCGCTCCGACCTCGCGCCCGTAAACGAGGTGCACGAACGAGCCCGCGAGCAGTGCCAGTCCGAAGGCGAGCGTGATGAGTGACGAGGCGAGCAGTTTGAAGCCGAGCAGCCCGCGATGCCTTAGTCTCCACTCGCCGCGCGCCACGTAGTAGCTCGCCGCCGCCAGCGCCGCGCCGCACGCGGCGACCGCCCACGCGAACTCGCGCGTGCCCCGCGCGAAGGGCATCAACGGCAGCGGCGCCAGCAGCAGCGCGGCCGTGTAGACGAGTACGCGTTTGCCCCTGCCTGATATGACGGAAGCCTCCTTCTCGTCAGTCGTTATTATTCATCAACCGTTCGACGGTCGGGGAAGAGAATCAGCGTCGGTGCAATGATGACTCCGGCGGGCGTCGAACTCAATAACTTTATTAGACGGCGCCTGGGCCGCGTTTGTGCGTAAAAGTTTTGAGCAACGCGAGGGTGTGGGTAGGGCATCCGAATGGGTAGCATAGCAATTACCCGCAAGGCCGCGGGGGGAACGCGGGCTCGGGTAATAAGGACGGTTCTCCTGTGGTTTTACGCCCGGCGTCGGACGAAGCGCCGGGCGTTTTTTTGCCCGAAATTTTAGACGAGCCGGCGCAGCTCCGAGACGGCGGCCAAGTGGTGGTCGTCGTGCTCGGCGGTGAAGTAGGCCATGTCGATGACGCGCATCCGCTTTCGCAGGCGCGGGTGGAGCGCGGAGGCCGCGACCTCCGTCTCGGTCAGTGCTTCGAGCCGGCGGACGAAGCCCTCGCGCGCGGCGCGGAAAGCGGCGAGTATCTCTTCGAGCCGCGCGTCGTTGTGGCCGGCCTCCTCCGTCTTGCGGTTCTTCATGTCGGCCGCGCGCAGGACTTCGAGGCCGCGCGCGTAGTCTTCGAGCCGCCCCTCGTGCAGCTCGTCCAAATCCCAGAGATGTCCCGCCTGCTCCTGCATCGACCAGAGGCCGCCGGGCTTTGCCGTCAACTGCTCGCGCGTGAGTCCGCGCGTCAACTCTTCGAGCCGCGCGGGCGTGCCGCGCAGGCGCTCGACGACGCAGGGGAAGACGCCGACGGGCAGGTTGAACTCGAACTCCCTCTCGACCCAGCGCATCCTCTTAATCACAGTTAACCTCCGTCGTGAAATGAGAAAGGCAGGCCGCGCGGCCTGCCTTTTCTACGATTGGGCGGCGGGTGAAGTTTAGCCGACCTTCTTGATGCTCTTGACCAGTTTGACGTAGTCCGCCGAGTGCTTCTGGAGGTTCTCCATCGAGCCGAAGGTGAGGACGATGAGCGGCTTCTTGGCTTCGAGGATGTCGGCGCTGAAGACGACATCCTTGCCGTCGATCTGCCCCGTGCCGGTGACGGCGGCGTGGTCCATGCCGTTGTGCGTGTCGCCCTTCGGCTCGCCGTCGATCTTCAGGTTCTTGATCTGCTTCGCCAGCTCCTCGCCGAGCGCCTTCGCCGCGGCGTCGAAGTCCTCCTGCTCGGTCACCCAGAAGACGACGGCGATGCTGTCGTCGGCCGGCGAGACGGTCAACTGGTCGTCGTCGGGCTCGGCCGTCCAACCGGCCGGCAGCACGAAGGTGACGCCCGCGCCTTCGTGCGTGAACGTCTTGCCCTCCGATTGAATGACGGCGGCGTTGACGTTGCTCGCTACGGGGGCGGCGGCGCCGGCCAGCGCGAAGAGGGCGACGAGGGCGAGTATGAGTTGCTTGAATTTCAAAGTCTGTAAACCTCCGGGGTTCGTTGTGGGTCGGAATGTTCGGGCCAGAGAAAGAGGAGCCGCAACGGTTGCGGCTCCTCTCGCGGGGTCGGTGCTTCAAAGTGTCGCTGACGCTGCTCGCCTCCTTCCGAAGGCCGACGCATCTTAAAACAGCGCGGCGGAAAAGGCTAGCGAGACGTGCCTCAGTTCGCGGCGCGCTCCGGCCTCTTCTCGCCCTTGTTGTCGAGCACGGAGCGCGCGACCGCGAGCGTCGCGAAGGCGCGCGGCGCCTCGCCCTCGAAGGCGCGCGCGAGGTCGGCCGCGCGTTGCAGCTCCTCGCGCGCGAGCTTCGAGAAGATGTCGGTGAGGTCGAACGACTGCACCGTGCTGCTCGACGCCATCGTCATGCCCTTTGACTGGAAGCGCGTGCTGATGCGGCCGTCCTCGCCCGTGTACTCCCTGGCGGCGTTGGCGGCCTTGACGACATCGAGCATCACCTCCCACGTCCGCGCGCGGTCAAGCTCGTAGAGTTGCGTGGCGACGGCGACGAGCGCGCTCACGCGCTCCTGCGACGCGGGGTCGATGCGCTCCTTCGCCTCGTTCAGCGCCTCGTCGAGTATCTCGACGGCGCGGCCCGGCTCCTGCTTCGAGATGAGACGCGCGGCCTCCGTCAGCACCCACGCGCGCTGGATGCTCGTCAGGCTGTTCCCGCGCGCGATGCGCAGAGCCTCGGTCGCGTTCTTCTCGTTGACGGCCTCGCGCGCCGCGTCCATGTCGATGAAGGCGCGCAGCTTCTGGCGCGTGTCGGTGTCCTCGATCTTACTCAGGAACTCTTCGACGCGCGGGTCTTTCTTCCGCATGGCGTCGAAGACGGCGTCCACGTAGACGGCGTCGCGCTCCTCGGCCGTCTTGGCGCGGTCGAGGCGCGAGAGCGTGTCTTCGACGCGGTCGCGGTTCGGGTCTTCGGGGACGATGCCGCGCGTGAGCGCGTTGTTGGCGCTCGGCTGTCTCAATCCGTCGGGCGTGTCGGGGGAGAGCGACGCCTGCTTGGCGCGCAGGGCCGCCGACCTGTCCGGCGCGTACTGGTCGAAGAGCGGCAGCAGGCGCGTGATGACCATGTACCACCCGGCGCGGCCGGCGGACGTGCGGTCCTGGTCGGGCGTCGGCGTCGGCCGCAGGAGGATGGCGGCCGCCACGCGGAAGTAGGCCGCGCGGACTGGCGGCGCCACGTCGGCCGGAGGCCAGGATTGATTCGGCCCGTTCCCCCAGGAGTTCGCGTTCGACCCGGCGCTGGCCGAGAAGGTCATGTAGAGCGTCGGCGTGAAGAGGTAGGACGAGAGCAGCGAGGTCGTGTTGGCGTCGGACGCGGGGTTCGCCGCCGCGCGCGCGACCATCGCCGCGTAACGCTCGTCGGCGGCCGGCGCATTCTTCGCGCGCAGCCGCGTGAGGAATTCGAGCGCGGTCGGGTAGACACCGACGAGCGCGGGGTCCGCGAACTGTATGGCGCGCTCAACGTCGCCGTCCTGTACGAGTTGGATGGCGAGGCGCAGGCGCTTGGCGATGGCGGGCGGCGTCTCCATCGGGTCGGGTCGTTGCTGCTCGGGCTGCCCGTCGCGGTTCGACGCGTCGGTCGGGCGCTCGTTGGAGGTGGCGGCCGATTCCATCTCGCGCTTGCGCGCCTCGTCGAGCTTCGTCAGGAACTCTTCGCCGAGCGCGCGGTCGCGCTTCGCGGCGAGGCGGAGGACTTCGGTGCGCAGGCTCGGCCCGAGTTGGACCGAGGCGTAGCCGCGCGCGCGCTGTTGACGCGCGCGTTCGTCGGCGACGCGGCGGTCGGCCTCGGCGTCGGCCGCCTCCGCCTCGTCCCACGCGCGGCGGAAGAGCGTGACCGCCTTCTCGCGTTCCGTGTCCCACAATGCGTCGGCCGAGCGCGCCTGCACGCGCGCGCGCAACGCCGGGTCGCGGAACGTGCGCGCGTCGTCGGCGAGCGTGGAGACGAGCGAGATGGCGGTCGTGCGCTTAATCTCGGCCATGGGGTCGGCCGGCTCGGCGGCCGTCTTCCTGGCCGAAGTCTTCGCGGGCTTCGGCTTGGCGGCCGGCTGCTCCTGCGCGACGGCGCTCAAGGGCGAGACGAACGTGCAGAGGGCGAGCGCCATCAGCGAGACTCTTTTCGACATACTTACCTCCGGGGGTGTTTAGCGATACGGGCGATGGCGGGACTTGAAGAGGACGCGCTTGACAGTGATGCGGTTGGGACGCCGCCGGCCGAACCGGAGGAAGCCCTTCCCCGAATCCGACCGGCGGCGCCCCGACCTCCGCGACACGCTCTGACCGTCCCCGTTGATTCCGTTCTCGCGCGCGGATAGTTCCAGGATTAATTCGCGGCGACGCGCTGATCCTTCTTGATGAGCACCGAGCGCACGACGGCGAGCGTCGCCACCGCGCGCGGCCCCTCGGCCTTGAGCGTGCGCGCGAGCGCGGCGGCGCGGTCGAAGTCGTCGCGCGCCAGAGCGGCGAAGACGCCCGTCAGGTCGAACGACTCGACGTTGTTGTTCGAGGTCATCGCGCCGCCGCCCTTGAACTCGACGCGGACGGTGATGTCGCCGCCCTCGCCGCTGAAGTTGGAGAGGTCGTTGGCGGCCTTGACGACCTCCTGCATCACGTCCCACGCGCGGGCGCGGTCCAGTTCCGTGAGCCGCGTGGCGACGGCGAGGAGCGCGCGCACGCGCTCGGGTGTGCGGTCGTCGAGCTTACGCGCCTCGGCCGTGGCCTCGTCGAGCGCCTCGGCGGCACGGCCGGGTTGGTCCTTCGTGAGCAGGCCCGCGGCCTCGGTCAGCCCCCACACGCGCTGCACGCGCGTCAACTCGTCGCTGCGCGTGTAGCGCAGCACGTCGTCGGCCTTCTTCGCGCGCAAGGCGTCCTGCACGAGCCGGTAGGCGATGAAGGAGTAGAGCTGTTTGCGCGTGTCGGGGTCTTCGATCTTGCCGGCCAGCTCGCGCGCGCGGTCGGGGTCCGAGTCGAAGGCGGCCATCGCCGCGCGGAAGTAGACCGAGTCGCGCTCGCCCGTGGTCTTCGCGTTTTCGAGGCGGTCGAGCGCGTCCTGCACGCGGTCGCGGTTCGGGTCTTCGGGGACGATGCCGCGCGTGAGCAGCTCGTTGTCGGCGCGGCGCGTGCGCTCGGGCGTGTCCTGCATGAGCAGCGCCTGGCGCGCGCGCAGGGCGGCGGCGCGGTCGGGCGCGTGGCGCTCGAAGAGAGGCAGCATGCGCGTGGCGACGACGTAGGCGCCGGTGCGACCCGAAGAGGTGCGGTCCTCTTCGAGGGGCGGCAAGGGCCGCAGGAGTATCTGCGAGGCCGTCGCGATGAACGCGTCGCGCAGGCGCGGGTCGAGGTCTTCGAACGGCGTGCTCGGGCCGTACTGCCGCGTGTGGCTGTTGCCGTCGGGGCGCACGGTGATATACATCAGCGGCGTGAAGACGTAGGACGAGAGCAGCGAGACGCTGTTGGCGTCGGAGAACGGGTCGCCCGCCGCGCGCGTGACGAGCGACATGTAGCGTTGGTCGGCCGCCTCCCGATTCTTCCGGTGCAGCGTGTTGAGGAAGTGCATCCCGAAGGTGTTGACCGGGTAGAGCGCCGAGTCCGCGAACTGCATGGCGCGCTCGGTCTGGCCGTCTTCGAGGAGTTGCTGCGCGAGGTTGAGCCGCTGCATCATCGGCCCCGGCGGGTTGTCGGGGTTGATGCGCTGCTCGCCCGTCTGGACGGGTGTCTGCGGGGCCGAGGTCGCGCTCGCCTCATCCTTGCGCGCCTCGTCCAGCTTCGCGAGGAACTCTTCGCCGAGGTCGCGGTCGCGGCGCGAGGCGAGGATGACGACCTCGCGGCGCATGTTGAGCAGACCGCGCGCGCCGGCCGAGCCCTGCGCGATGGCGCGGCGGCGCAGCTCCGCATCGGAGAGGTTGGCCGTGTCGCGGTCGGCCACTTCGGCCGCCTCCCAGGCGCGTTGGAAGAGTTGGCGCGCCTTCTCCTTGTCCGTTTCCCAGAGCGCGTCGGCGGCGCGGGCCTGCACGCGCGCGCGCAGGCCGGGCTCCGAGAAGGTGCGCGCCTCGTCGGCGAGCGCCGAGACGAGCGAGACGGCCGAGGTACGACGCACGTCGGCCATCGGGTCGGCGGCGGCGCCCTTGGGCTTCGTCGAGGCGGCGGGCTTCTTCTGCGCGGCGGGGGAGGGCGTCTGCGCGGGGACCGCGACCGGGGCCGTCGCCGAGACGCAGAGCGCGAAGGCCAGAAGGCGTGCGTGTCTATTCATTTTTTTCGTCCTCGGTCCTGGAACGTGAACCCTCGGTCGGGGTCGCGGTTCACGCCGGATGTTCGCTGAAAGGTCTGGGACGCGCGAGAGGCCCCCGGATAGACGGAGACCTGCACTCAAGCTGAGTTGGAGGGGTAAACGTCGCTACTCAGGGACTGGTTCCAAAAAACTGTAGAGAGGGAAGTTAGGATTGCGGATTGGAGAACCCGACGGCTCTCATCAATCCGCAACCCGAAATCCGCATTCCGCAATCGTTAGACCGCGACGACTTCGATCTCGGGGTCGATCTCCTGGCGGATGAGGCCCTCGATGCCCATGAGCGTGCCCGAGAGCGAACTGGGGCAACTGCCGCAGGCGCCCTGATAGCGGATGGTGAGCTTCTTCTCCTCAAGCGAGAGCACTTCGAGCCAGCCGCCGTCCGAGGCGAGGTAGGGGCGCACCTTCTCGTCCAGAATCTCGTTGATGCGGATGAGGCGCGGGTCGTCGCTCATGAGCGCGCCTAAGTGTCCGCCGACGCCCTGCGCGGGCGGCTGCGCCACGGGGCCGCCGTTCGACGCCACCGACTCGGCCGCGCGGATGGGCACGGCCAGTCGCGGCAGGAGGTCGTCCCAGTCGGCCTCGTCCGACTTCTCGACCGTGACCATCTTGTCCATGTAGAAGACCGACGACACGTCGCCCACGGCGAAGAGCGGGCCGGCCAGAGGGTCTCCGGCGGCCTCCTCCGCGCTGTGGAACGAGCGGGTCGTGCCGTTCGTCACCGGCTCCTTCAGGATGAACTTGACGGCGTTCGGGTTCGGCGTCTCTTCGATGTTATCTATCTTCGGCATTGGTTAACTCTCTCCGTGTTGATAAAAAATTCACTCAAATCAAGACGCGGCGCGTTACGCGTGAACGTTTTGTCTGATTTTCGTCTGCGCCCATTATAACGCGATTCCCCGCCGCGCGCAGTCGGCGGCGGCGGCCCGCGCGCGCCCGCGCTAAGTGGCGCACCGGCTCGACTTCCGCGACCCGCGCGGATAGTACCAATCCGCACTCGGGGCGTCGCCATGTTTAACCCGCGGCGTCGCAAAATTTAATTTGTCAAAAGGGAAAAGTAGGCGTATAGTTCTGGCTCTCGCTTGTCCCCCCTTCGCAGGTGAGACAAGTTGAGACGAGAGGCAGACGGTAGCGAGGGCCGGCTGCCTCTTGCTATTTTACCTGTTAGTCATTAGCTGTTAGCCGTTAGCCTGGTGCTTCCGGCTAACAGCTTTTCATTTGCCCGCCGGGTTTTGTTAAGCTAACGGCTAACGGCTTCTTATGAACATCGGAATCACTGTCTACCCGACCTACGGCGGGAGCGGCATCGTCGGCTCGGAACTGGGCAAGGAGCTGGCCGAGCGCGGGCACACGGTCCACTTCATCTCGTCGGCGCTGCCCACGCGACTCACACAGTTGGGCGAGCGCGTGCGCTTCCACGAAGTCGAGATGATGTCGTACCCGCTCTTCGAGCACCAGCCCTACACGCTCGCGCTCGCGACGAAGATGGCAGACGTGGCCGAGTCGGAAGACCTCGACCTGCTCCACGTCCACTACGCCATCCCGCACTCGATCAGCGCCATCCTCGCGCGCGAGTCCCTGAAGCCGCGCAGGACGCTGCCCGTCGTGACGACGCTGCACGGCACAGACATCACGCTCGTCGGCGCCGACCGCTCGTACCTGCCCATCACGCGCTACGGCATCGCGCAGTCGGACGGCGTGACGGCCGTCTCGCACTACCTCAAGCAGGCCACGGCCGAGACGTTCCAGTTCGAGCACATCGCCGTCATCCCCAACTTCATCTGCGCGACCGACTACAGCCGCAAGCCGAAGGAAGAACTGCGGCGTGAGCTTTCACCCTCGGGCGAGCCGCTGCTGTGCCACGTCTCGAACTTCCGACCCGTGAAGCGGCCCGTTGACTGCGTCGAGATTCTGGCGCGCGTGCGCGCGAAGGGAGTCAACGCGCGGCTCGTGATGGTGGGCGACGGCAGCGAGCGCGGGCGCGCTGAGCACCGTGCGCGCTGCCTGAGCGTCGAACGTTACTGCTCGTTCGTCGGCAAGCAGCCGCGCATCACCGACTACCTTTCGGTCGCGGACGTGCTGCTGCTGCCTTCGGAGCAGGAGTCGTTCGGGCTCGCCGCGCTCGAAGCCCTCGCGTGCGAGGTGCCAGTCGTCGCCTCGCGCGTCGGCGGCGTGCCGGAGGTCGTTGACGACGGCGTGACGGGCTGTCTCGCCGAGGTCGGCGACGTGGAGAAGATGAGCGAGGACGCGGCGCGCCTGCTCGCGGACGAGCCGCTGCGCCTTGAGATGGGGCGGCGCGCGCGCGTGTCGGCCGTGGGCCGCTACAGCACGGACCTTGTCATCCCGCAGTACATCGAATTCTATGAGCGCGTCATCGCCGCGTCGAAAGAGAACCCCACGAAGTAAGGACGAGAGTGGTGCCGTGAGGGCTTCGGTCGATTCTTCGTCGGCGCGTTCTTCGTCCGCCGTCGAGCAGTGGGTCTCGTCGGTCGCCGACGAGAAGCCCGTTCGCTACATCGTCCAGAACCTTGAGCGCGCGTACGGCGTGCCCGAGAACAAATGGACCGACTGGGACGTGCTCGACATGCTCGTCGCCGTCATCCTCTCGCAGGCGACGAGCGACGCCAACAGCGACCGCACCTACGACGCGCTCAAGCAGAGATTCCCGACGTGGGACTCGGTGCTGCGCGCGCGTGAACAGACGTTAGTCGAGACCATCCGCCTCGGCGGTCTCGCCAACCAGAAGGCGGCCGTCATCCGTGGCCTGCTGCGCGAGGTGAAGGAGCGGCACGGCTCGTTCGACCTCTCATTCTTACATGACATGCCCGCGCTCGAAGCCGTCTCCTACCTCGCAAGTTTTCGCGGCGTCGGCCCGAAGACCGCGGCCTGCACGCTGCTCTTCGCCTGCGGTGTCGAGGTCTTCCCGCTCGACACGCACATCTTCCGCATCCTCCGCCGCGTCGGCCTCATCCCCCCGAAGTGCTCCGACCACTTCGCGCACGAGGTCATGAACCGCCTCGTGCCCGCCGGCAAATTCTACTCCTTCCACGTCAACCTCATCCGCCACGGCCGCAAGCTCTGCCGCCCCCGCGACCCCCTCTGCGAACGCTGCCCCATCGTCGAATACTGCGACTACGGACGGGAGATAATTTAAGTCGCGCGCGGTGCGGCCGTTCGATGTTCGGCTACGCGTCGTCCGTATCGTTTCAATGTGTGGCGCGCGTGCACCGAGGCCGCGCGGCCTGGGACGAAAGTTGAGTAAGAGGGTCGGGTTGGACGTTGTCTCCAAACCGGCACGGGCGTTGCACCCAGGCGCCGACGGAAGATGAAACATCGGTACGGTTGCCTCTCCCCGACGGAGCGTAACCATGGAGCATAGGGTAAGTAAGGCCATCGCCCTGGCCGAAGAGTCTCTGCACAAAGGCTGGTCGCCCGCGAAGCTCGCGGCGGTGGTCAACCTGTCACCCTCACGTCTACATCAACTGTTCAAGGAAGAGACGGGCCTGCCGCCCGCGCGTTACCTGCGTCAACTGCGGATGCGCCGCGCGAAGGAACTGCTTGAGACGACGCACCTCTCGGTCAAGCAGGTCATGGCCGGCGTCGGCGTGACGGACGAGAGCCACTTCGTCCGCGACTTCAAGAAGTGCTGTGGGCTGACGCCCGCGAGGTACAGGGATCGCTTCCGCGACGGCGCTCCCGACGCGTGCACTCCGCCGCTGCTGCTGCGCCGCGCCTCGCACCCGCGACAACTCTCGGGGCCGTCGAGCGCGGGACGCAGGCGCGACCTCCTCACGCTGCTCAAGCGCCGCCACGCGGCCTTCGTCGAGATGACGAACGAGGCCACCGACCGCATCGTGCGCGAGATGCCCGCCGACCGCACGATCTCCTACCGCCCGCGCCACAGCGCCCTCGGGCGCCGTCTCCCGCCCGCCGCCGAGCGCCCGCGCGCACGCCGCTCCTAGAGCCGTCGCAGTAGGTTCGGCCAAAGGATTGTAGAAATAGCCATCTTGTCCGCGCGCGCCCGCGCCGCTAATCTCTCACACATCCCCGACCCCTTGTAACTCGGTTCGAAATCCCCGGCCGCGTGTGCGCGCCGTCGCGCGATTCTGCGCGGCGGCCGGCGCATGCGCGCGCCGCCCCGAACCTCATCGGACTTGAACGAACATTCGGAGGAGGAGAAGTAAAGATGAATTCCCGACACAGGACACTCGCCCTGTTACTAGGAGTCGTGCTGTTCGCGCTCGCGCCGCTGGGAGTCTCTGCCAGGACGAACAGCGAGGCCGCGCGTTCGACGAGACTGGCGCCGGCCGCTCTGGCCGCCGCCTTCGCGGGCGGCGTCACGGTCCCCGTCACGGGGACGACCGGCAAGGGGGGGAAGTTCACGGGCAACTTCGCCATCAGTCAGTTCCAGGTCGTCAACAACCAGATCGTCGCCGTCGGCACGCTGACCGGCACCGTGCAGAACGGGGTCGGCAACGTCATCGGGACGGTGCTGAAGACCATCCAGATGATCGTCGCCATCAAGGCCGCCACGTGCGACATCCTGCATCTGGAGTTGGGGCCGCTCGACCTCGACCTGCTGGGCCTTCAGGTGCACCTCAACCAGATCGTGCTCGACATCGACGCCGACCCGACGGGCGGGCTGCTCGGCGCGCTGCTCTGCGCCGTGGCGAACCTGCTCGACGTGGGCGGGCCGCTCGCGGAGATCGTCGGGCTGCTCAACCAGATACTGGCGCTGCTCTGAAGGGGCGCGCGCGGATGCGGGGAGGGGAGCGGGCCGACAACCCGCCGCCCCTTTTCCTTGCGCCGGCAAGTGTTAGGAAAAGTACATTTGGCGGCTGCTGCAAATTTTGTGACGCCGGGTTGACCTCGCAACTGTTTCCGCTTACTATCTCCGGGCCGGATTCGAGAAGTACCTCGCCGAAGACTAAAAGTCGTCCTCCCTGTCGGCGTCAGCTTGGTAAGTCTCTCAAGGCATTCATTCGGACAATTTGCGCATCTTTCCACGGCCGGAGGCGTGCATCGCCGTCGGCCTTCTTTCCCGGCGGCGTCGCGTGCCGCGGGTGCTCATTCATCCTTGATTCGCTTGCGGCTTTCTACGAAGCAATCGGCCCCAACGACTTGAACAAACGAAACCTCACGTCTGTTAAGTCTCGCCTGCACCCGCGCGGATTGAATCGGCGGGCATAACCGTCCGGAGGGAAAATGAGAAAAGCTTTTGCGTCACTAACCACTCTCGTCTTCTGCACTCTCCTACTACCGGCAGTAGTATTCGGTCAGGGCAAGTCCGAAGCGATGAAGCCCGACCACTTCGACAAGTCTCCCAAACCCCTGCGCGAGATGTTCGACCGCCCCGGCAAGCCGGAGCCCGCGCGCGGTGGCAAGGACTTCGAGCCCGGCCGTCCGCACCCCGTCGGCGACACCAACCCCGGCGGCATCGACCCTTTGGTCGAGCGCAATAACGCCTCCGTCTCCGCCTACGCGCAGCCGAAGGCCGGCTCGGTCGGCGTCGGCGTCGACCCGAACTTCCGCGTCTCGCCGCCCGACACGACGGGCGACCTCGGCCCCAACCACTACGTGCAGTGGGTCAACCTCCGCTACGCCGTCTACGACGTGGTGAGGGACGGGTCGGGGCAGATCGCCGCCTTCAACCTCAAGGCCGGCTTCCCGAAGAACGGCAACACCATCTGGCAGGGCTTCGGCGGGCGCTGCGAGTCCGACAACGACGGCGACCCCATCGTGCAGTACGACCAGTTGGCCGACCGCTGGGTGCTCACGCAGTTCGCCGTCTCCAACACGCCCTACACGCAGTGCGTGGCGGTCTCGACTTCTCCTGACCCGACCGGCAGCTACTACCGCTACTCCTACTCGTTCGCCAAGGACTTCAACGACTTCCCGAAGATGAGCGTGTGGCCCGACGGCTACTACATCACCTACAACATGTTCCGTGGCGGCCGCACCTTCTCGGGCGCGAACGTCTGCGCCTTCGAGCGCGCGAAGATGCTTCTGGGCCAGACCGCTCGCCAAATCTGCGTGAAGACGACGGCCGCGGCCAGCCTTCTGCCCGCCGACCTCGAAGGCACGGTCCCGCCCGTCGGCACGGCGAACCCGATGCTGAGCATCGGCTCGACGACGTTGAGCGCGTGGCGCTACGCGGTGAACTGGGTGACCGGCACGGGGACGCTCACGGGGCCGACCGGCGTCTCGGGCGCCAGCAGCTTCAGCCGCGCGTGCGGCGGCGGCGCGTGCATCCCGCAGCTCGGCACGTCGCAGTTGCTCGACTCGCTCGGCGACCGCCTCAACTACCGTCTCAGCTACCGCAACTTCGGCACGCACGAGTCGATGGTCGTCAACCACCCCGTCGCCACGGGCGGCGTGAGCGCCATCCGCTGGTACGAGTTGCGCAACGCCACGGGGCAGACCCTCAGCGGCGCCGCGCCCGTCGTCTACCAGCAGGGCACCTACTCGCCGAGCCCGTCGGCCCACCGCTGGATGGGCAGCGCCGCGCTCGACAAGACCGGCGGCATCGCCATCGGTTACAACATCTCAAGCTCGACCACGCGGCCGGGCATCCGCTACACGGGCCGTGGGCCGAGCGACCCGCTCGGCGCGCTCGGCAGCGAGAGCTTCGTCCTCGACGGCGGCGGCTCGCAGCTCACCACGCTGGCGCGCTGGGGCGACTACAGCACGATCAGCGTTGACCCCAACGACGGCTGCACGATGGTCTTCACGACCGAGTACATTCCGTCCAACGGCACATACAACTGGACGACCTACATCTACTCGTTCAAGCTGAGCACCTGCCAGTAAGGCGGGCGCGCGGCGCTGACCAAAGTTAAGGGGCGGACGTGTTCAAGCGTCCGCCCCTTAACTTTTATGGTTTATACTCGGCGCTGACGTTCAAGGGAGGTCACGTGAGACACAGGCTGAAGTTCACGCTCGCGCTCGTCGCGCTCCAACTCTGCGCGGCGTTACCTTTGACGGCTCGAACCGAGGGCGCGGAGACGTACGTCTCGAAGGCTTCGACGCGGAGGCTGGCGATGACACAGGGCGGCGGGAAGCGTCGGGTCAAGCGGCGCGCGGCGGACGCGCTCATGCCGGGCGTGTGGGGCGGCGAGCACATACGCTTCGAGGTGACGGAGACGGGCGCGAGCGTCGAGTACGACTGCGCGCACGGGACGGTCGAGGGGAAGATCGTCGTTGACGCGCAGGGTCGCTTCAACGTCAACGGCATACATTACGAGGAGCACGGCGGCCCCGTCCGCCCCGGCGACGAGGCGAACGGCTACCGCGTCCGTCTGAGCGGGCGCGTCGGCGGGAGCCTTCTGAAGCTGACCGTCACGCGCGCCGGCACGAGCAAGGTCGTCGGCACCTTCAACCTCGCGCGCGACCGCGAGCCCATGCTCGTCAAGTGCCGCTAAGGCAGTTAACCACGGAGACAGAGAGGCACAGCTAAAGCGAATTAGCTGTGCCTCTCTGTCTCTGTGGTTAAACTTTTCTAGAAGGCGACGAACTCGTCGGTCATCTCGACGCGGACCTTGACGCCGCCGAGGTTGCGCGGCAGGAAGGGGCGCGCGCTCGTCGTCTTATTGACGTAGATAACGATGGCCGCGTCGGTGTCGTTCTCGTCCGAGCGCCCGATGCCGACGCCGAGCACGAGCGGGGTGTTCATCAAATTGTCGCGGTGCTGTTCGAGCACCTGGCCGGCGTGGAGCACGGCCTGTTCAGGTAGTTCGGGCATCTGTGCACTCGCGGGTGTGAGATGACGGCCATGCCGACCGAGGGGTTGGCGGTGGCGCTCGACGGCGCGCCGATGTCCTCGATGAAGCCGGTCGAAGACATCGTGCCGGGGCGTAGCTGCGCGATGGCGGCGTCCACGTTCTGGTTGAGCGGAACGGCGGTCGTGAAGTCGGCGATGACCGTGGCGATGTTGCAGTTGTTGTCGATGAGGCCGGGCTGCGAAACGTCGTCGCCCGCGACGGCCTGGTCGGCGAGGCCGAGCACGTGGTTGTTGCTGAGGACGTACTGCGCCGTCCCGTCGGTGAGGAGCGCGCCGAGCGTGCCGCTACAGCAGAAGCGTTTGCTGCTGTCTTTGACGTTGCCGCCCGAGACGCCGAAGTTCTAGTTACGCCTCTGGTGGTTGGCGCCGCCGTCGGCGAAGCCCGGCGCGGTCAGGAGTGCTGAGCAGAGCACGGCGAGGACGGCTACGGCCGCGACGAGAAATCTTTTCCGCTTGAGCATTTCAGTGGAGTCTCCTTTCGAGAAGGCTTGGGCGGCCAGCCTGGGGGCCGCAGGTTGACGAACACGCCGGGGTACGCGTGACACGCGCGGCGGCGAACAAGCTTTCCATTCTGTTGAGGTGCGTCCGAACCTTCAAGGCAAGCGTGGAGGTTTTAAGTTAAACCGCACGCCTTGTCAATCGGTTATTCAACCCGGCCCGCGCGTTGTAAGATTCGGGAGGGGCGGCCGAGATGTCATACCTGGTGGACGGCAACAACGTGATGGCGCAGCGCGTGGGATGGCACAGGGACAAGCCGGGCGCGCGGCGGAGGCTGCTGGGCGAGCTGTCGCGTTTCGCGCGCGCGGCGGGCGTGACGGTGGAGGCCGTCTTCGACGGCGCGCCCGACGAGTTCTTCCCGGACGGTTCTTACTTCATGGGCGTGCGCGTCTTCTACGCCGAGCGCGGGCGCGACGCCGACGCGCGCATCAAGCAGATGGTCGAAGCGTCGCGCGAGCGCCGGACGCTGAAGGTCGTCACCTCCGACCGCGCGCTCGCCGACTACGTCCGCCGCTGCGGCGCCGAGGTCATACGCTCGGGCGACTTCCGCCGCCGCCTCGACGCGCTCACGGAGACTGTAGAGACGGAACGCGACGCGCGCGCGGGCGTGAAGGAGTCGGAACTCAGCGAGTGGATGTACTACTTCGGCGCCGACCCGGAGGACGACGAAGAGCAGTAGGCAGTAGGCAGTTAAGGACGTGTGAGCCCCGGAGGGGCAGGACGTTTATAGTCTATGCGTTCTATTAAAACGAGAGCCCCGTCAGGGGCGACATCAACATGCCGCTCCTCCGGAGCTTGGGAGCTTAATAATCTCCCCGAGCTATAAACATCACGCCCCTCACGGGGCTCAATCCTACTGTCTACTGTCTACTTGCTTACTGCTTCCCCACCAATTCAACGTCGAAGATGAGCTTCTGGCCGGCGAGCGGGTGGTTGCCGTCGATGGTGACGTGCGTGTCTGTGACTTCGGTGATGGTGACGGGGTGCTGCGTGCCGTCCTGGAGCGGGAGGAGGAAGTGGGCGCCGACCTCCGGCTCTTCGGGGAACTGCGCGACCTCGCGCGAGATTGAAGTGATGAGCCCGTCGCGGCGCGGGCCGTAGGCGTCCTCGGGCTCGATCTCGACCGTGCGCGTGTCGCCGACGTTGAGCCCGCGCACCGCCTCGTCGAAGCCGGGGATGACCTCGCCGGCGCCGACCGTGAACTCCAGAGGGTCGCCGTCCTTTGATGAGTCGAAGACCTGTCCGTCTTCGAGCCGCCCCGTGTAGTGCACGCGCACCCGGTCGCCGTTTTTCGCCGGCTCTGTCATAATCGCCCTCCGTCAGTGTTGTTGTGTTTGCACGGAAGCATCGCACAAACGTCCCCCAAAGGCCAGCCGCCGGCCCTCGGCGGCACTCACCGTCGAAAGAGCCCGCAGATGAGAAGAGACCTCGCGCTTATACTCGCACTCCTCCTGACCTTCGCACAGGCGCCCGCGCAGACGCCAACGCCCAAAGATGAATCGGACGACGAGGACGTGGTGCGCATCACCTCGAACCTCGTGCAGTTCGACGCCGTGGTGACCGACAAGCAGGGCCGCCACGTCGCGGACATACGGCCGGAGGAGTTCGAGGTCTTCGTTGACGGACGCAGGCAGGAGATCACCAACTTCACCTTCGTCGCGGGCGAGCCCGAGGCGACTCGCACCCCGCAACCCGAAGCGCGCGCCGACAAGTCGGTCAAGGCGCCGCCGCTCCCGCCCGTGCCTCTGCGCGCCAGCCAGGTGCGGCGCACCATCGCGCTCGTCGCGGACGACCTCGGCACCTCATTCCAGGACATCGTCTCCGTGCGGCGCGCGTTGAAGAAGTTCGTGGACGAACAGATGCAGCCCGGCGACCTCGTCGCCGTCATGCGGACGAGCGCGGGCGTCGGCGCCTTGCAGCAGTTCACGACCGACAAGCAGTTACTCTACCGCGCCATCGAGCGCGTGCGCTGGAACCCGCAGGGGCGCGCGGGGATCAGCACCTTCGCGCCGCTCGAATACGAACCCGAGAAGCTGACGGGGGCGAAGGCGGGGAAGGGCGGCGGCGAAGGCGAGGAGGATGAGGAGGAGAAGTCCGGCTCCGCCCTCGACGAGTTTCGCGAGGGCGTCTTCACCGTCGGCACGCTCGGCGCGCTCAACTTCATCGTGCGCGGGATGAAGGAGCTGCCCGGCCGCAAGTCGGTCGTCGTCTTCTCCGGCGGCTTCAAGATTTATCAGGACCCCGCCAAGCCGGACGACCATCGCGGCAGCGCGCGCATCCTTGAGAACCTGCGTCGCCTGACCGACCAGGCCAACCGCGCCTCGGTCGTCATCTACACGATGGACGCGCGGGGACTGGCGACGACCAACATCAACGCGGCCGACGCTTACACACCGACGCCGGGGCGCGCGCCCGACTTCTCGCCGGTCACGGATCGCAATCAGGAGGTCTTCAGGAACCAGGAGGGGCTCGCCTACCTCGCGGAGCAGACGGGCGGCATCTTCATCAAGAACACCAACGACTTGGTCGGCGGCATGGAGCGCATCCTCGACGACCAGAAGGGCTACTACCTCATCGGCTTCCGCCCCTCGGAGGACGTGTTCCAGCCCGCGCAGGGCAGGACGCGCTTCAACAAGTTCGAGGTCAAGCTCAAACGCTCGGGCCTGAGCGTCCGCACGCGCGCGGGCTTCTACGGCTTCACCGAGGAGACGAAGCCGGCCGCGCCGCGCACGCGCAACGAGCAGATGCTCGCGGCGCTCACGTCGCCGCTCGCCTCGGGCGAGTTGACGCTGCGCCTCACGTCGCTCTTCAGCAGTCTGGCGGAGAAGACGGCCGTCGTCGATTCGCTCATGCACATCGACGCGAGCCAGTTCAAACTCACCGACGAGGCCGACGGCTGGAAGAAGGCGGTCATCGACGTGGTCGCCGTCACCTTCGGCGAGAACGGGCAGGTGGTGGACGAGATCAACCGCACCGAGACCGTCCGCGCGCGCGGCGAAGGGCTCCGCATGATGATCGCCGACGGCCTCGTCTACATGATGAAGGTGCCGATCAGGAAGCCCGGCTCCTACCAACTCCGCGTCGCCGTCCGCGACTCGCAGACCGACAAGGTCGGCGCGGCCAGCCAGTTCATAGAGGTGCCCGACCTCGGCAAAAATCGTCTCGCGCTCTCGGGCGTCGTCATCTCTTCGGCCGCCGACGAGCCCGCGCCCGGCGCCGCCGCGACGCAGCAGGTTACAGAGCGCGACCCTTTGCGCGAGGCGACCGTGCGCCGCTTCCGGCAGGGCACGCAGGTGGACTTCGTCTACCACATCTACAATGCGAAGCTCGACCGCGCGACGGGGCAGCCGCGTCTTGTCACGCAGGCGCGACTCTTCCGCGACGGACAGCCGGTCTTCACCGGCCAGCCCGCGCCCTTCGACCCCGGCCCGCGCAAAGACGTGACGCGCGTGAAGGCGGGCAGCCGCCTCCGACTCGGCACGAACCTCGCGCCCGGCGACTACGTCCTGCAAGTCATCGTCACCGACCAACTCGCGAAGGGCAGCCGCGCCACCGCCACGCAGTGGCTCGACTTCGAGGTCTTCAAGTAGCGTTAACGGTAAACCGTGACGAGAACGTGAACCGTAAACCGTGACGAGTGGCTTGAGTCCCGTCACGGTTTACGGTTTACTGTTCGTGCTCTTCGCTTGTCACGGTTCACGTTCACGGTTCACGCTTCTTATGGCCTTCGTCTTCGCCGCCGCGCTCTTCGTCAGCGCGTTCCTGCTCTTCTGGGTCCAACCGCTCGCGGGCAAGATGTTGCTGCCGCTTCTGGGCGGGACGCCGGCCGTCTGGAACACCTGCATGCTCTTCTTCCAGGCGTTGCTGCTGGCGGGCTACGCCTACGCGCTGGCGCTGACGCGTTGGCTGTCGGCGCTCGCGCAGGGCGTGGTGCACCTCGCGCTGCTGGCGCTGGCGGCATTGGCGCTGCCGGTCGCTTTGAACGCGGCGGCGGCGGGCGGCGTGCCCGAGGGCGCGAGCCCGGAGTGGTGGCTCCTCAAGACTCTGCTCGTGACGGTCGGCCCGCCCTTCTTCGTGCTCTCGGCCAGCGCGCCGCTCCTGCAAGGCTGGTTCTCGCGCACGCGCGCCGAGTCGGCCAAGGACCCTTACTACCTCTACGCGGCGAGCAACGCCGGGAGCCTCTTCGCGCTCCTCGGCTTTCCACTTCTGCTTGAGCCATCGCTCACGCTCGGGCGGCAGGGCCGCGCGTGGGCCTACGCCTACGGCGCGCTCCTCCTGCTCTTCGCGGCGTGCGCGGTGATTGCCCTGCGCGCGCGCAGGCCCGCCGACATAGTTGAAGAGAAGGAGTCGTCAGCGTCTTCGGAGAAGCTGACCGTGAGGCGTCGGCTGCGTTGGGTGCTGCTGGCGTTCGTGCCTTCGAGTCTCGTGCTCGGGGTGACGACGCACGTCACGACCGACATCGTGGCCGTGCCGCTGCTGTGGGTCATCCCGCTCGCGCTCTACCTGCTGAGCTTCGTCATCGTCTTCGCGCGGGGGCGCACCGTCCCGCGCGGGTTCACGGCGCGCGCGGTGCCGGCGGCGGCCGTGCTCGTCGCGATGGTCTACCTGTCGGGCGCGTCGCGGCCGGCGTGGTTCCTGATCCTCTTCCACCTCGCTTTCCTCTTCGCGGCCGCGCTCGTTTGCCACGGCCAACTCGCGGACGACCGGCCCGCCGCGTCGCACCTCGCGGAGTTCTACCTCTGCCTCGCCGTCGGCGGCGTGCTCGGCGGGCTCTTCAACGCGGTCGTGGCGCCGCTCGTCTTCGACACGGTGGCCGAGTACCCGCTCGTCATCCTGCTCGCGAGCTACCTGCGCCCCGCGTACCGCAACGCACGCGGGACGCTCTTGGGCTTGCGCCTCGGCGCGAAGAGGGACGATGAGAGTGGTAGGGTTGAAACTGAGGAGCCGGGCGGGCAGGATGAGGGCGAGGCGGAGGGCAGGCGTTGGGACGTGCTCGACCTGCTGCTGCCTCTGGCGGTTGGGCTGCTCGCGGTCGCGCTCATGCTCGCCACGCGCGGGTTCGAGATGACGGCGGTCGAGCGCGCGGCCGTCACGCTCGGCGTTCCGCTCTTCGCGCTCAACCACTTCCTCGCGCCGCGTCCCTTGAGGTTCGCGCTCGGCCTCGGCGCGGTCATGCTGGCCGTGCTGCTCTTCGCGGAGTCGGGGACCCGGACGCTGCACGCGTCGCGCAACTTCTACGGGACGCACCGCGTCGAGACCAACTCGAACGACTCCGTCCACTGGCTGAACCACGGCAGCACGCTCCACGGCAAGCAGTTCACGGAGGCCGCGAAGGCTTGCGAGCCCGTCTCTTACTATCACCGCGAGGGGCCGCTCGGCTCCGTCTTCCAGCACGTCCACGCGAAGCGCGAGACGTTGGGTGCGAACGCGCCGCTCTCGGTCGCCGTCGTCGGCTTAGGCGCCGGCACGACGGCGGCCTACTCGCGCGCGGGCGAGGCGTGGACGTTCTACGAGATCGACCCGATGGTTGTGAACATCGCGCGCGACCCGAAGCTCTTCACCTACCTCTCCGCGTGCGCGGGCGCGAGTCAGAACGTCGTGCTCGGCGACGCGCGGCTGCGGCTGCGCGAGGCCGCGCCAGCGGCTTACGACCTCATCGTGCTCGACGCCTTCAGCTCGGACGCCGTGCCCGCGCACCTCATGACGCGCGAGGCGCTCGCGCTCTACCTCTCGAAGCTCGCGCCCGGCGGCATCATCGCCTTCCACGTCTCGAACCGCAGCCTCAAGCTCGAACGCGTCGCGGGCGGCATCGCGCGCGAGGCCGGGCTCGCCTCGCGCATCTTCGACGACGGCCGGCACGGCTCCGACCAAGGTCTCGACCCCTCGACCTGGGTCGCCGTCGCGCGCACCGCCGAAGACCTCGGCCCGCTCGCCAACGACACCAACTGGCCCGAGTTCGACCCCGCCGTCTACGAACTCGAAGTCTGGCGCGACGACTTCTCAGACATCCTCAGCGTCTTCCGCTGGTGAATGGTGAATCGAAAGCCCGACTTCACCATTCACCATTTACCATTTACCATTCACCACCATGCGATCTGTCATCGTCGGCACGGCCGGCCACATCGACCACGGGAAGACGACTCTGGTGCGCGCGCTGACGGGCGTGGACGCCGACCGCCTGCCGGAGGAGAAGCGGCGCGGTATCACCATCGACCTCGGGTTCGCCGAGCTGGACCTTGGTGACGTGCGCGTCGGCTTTGTGGACGTGCCCGGCCACGAGCGCTTCGTCAAGAACATGCTCGCGGGCGCGCACGGCATCGACCTCGTCGCGCTCGTCATCGCCGCCGACGAGGGCGTGATGCCGCAGACGCGCGAGCACTTCGACATCTGCCGCCTGCTCGGCGTCGGCGCCGGCCTCGTCGTCCTGACGAAGTCGGACGCGGTTGACGAAGAGTTGCTCGAACTCGTCCGGCTCGAAGCGTCGGAGCTGGTCGCGGGCTCGTTCCTCGAAGGCGCGCCCGTCGTGGCCGCGAGCGCGCGCACGGGGCAAGGGATGGATGAGTTGAAGGCCGCGCTGCGCGACTCGGCGCTCGCGGCGCCCGAGCGTTCGGGTGACGCGGTGGCCCGTCTGCCGGTTGACCGCTCGTTCACGATGCGCGGCTTCGGCGCGGTGGCGACGGGGACGCTCGTCGCGGGGGAGATTAAGGAGGGCGAGGAGCTTGAGCTTCTACCCACGGGGACGCGCGTCCGCGTGCGCGGCTTGCAGGTCCACGGCGCCGCCGTGCGCGAGGCGCGCGCGGGGCAGAGAACCGCCGTCAACCTCGGCGGCGTCGAGACGGCGGGCGTCGAGCGCGGGATGGTGCTCGCACCCGTCGGGAGGTTGAGGCCGACGCAGATCATAGACGCGCGCGTCACCGTGCTCGAAGACGCGCCGCGACCCTTGCGCACACGTCAACGCGTGCGCGTGCACCACGGCGCGTTGGAGGCGCTCGCGCGTGTCGCGGTGCTCGAAGAGTCGGGGGAGGTCTCGCCGGGCTCGACGGGCCTCGTGCAGTTGCGTCTCGAATCGGAGGTCGTCGCGCTCCCCGGCGACCGCTTCATCCTGCGCACGTACTCGCCGCAGCAGACGTTCGCGGGCGGCGTCGTGCTCGACGCGCACGCCCTGAAGCACCGAGGGCGCGAGCGCGCGACGGCGCGCGCCACGCTCGTCGCGTTCGAAGAGGCCGACCGCGCGGCGCGGCTCGCCTTCTTCGTCAACTCGGCGGGCGAGCGCGGGCTGCGCCACGAAGACGCGGCGGCGCGCACGGGCTGGCGCGACGACGTGTTGGCCGTGGCGCTCGCGGAAGGCCGGGGGCGCGGCGCGTTCGTCGAGGCGGAAGGCGTGCTGGTCGCCGAAGATGTCCTGCGCCGGCTGCAACACGCGGCGGCCGAAGAGGTCGAGGCGCACCACCGGCGCGAGCCACTGTCGCGGGGCCTGGCGCGCGAGACTCTGCGCGAGCGTGTCTTCACGCGCGCGGCGCCCGAGGTCTTCCGCGCGGCGCTCAAACGCGCGGAGGACGAGGGCGCGCTCGTCGCCGAACGCGACCTCGTTCGCGCGGCCGGCCACAGCCTCGACCTCTCGCCGGCGGACGCGGCGCTGCGCGACCGGCTCGAAGCGGTCTACCGCGACGCGGCGCTCGAAGCGCCCACGCTCGAAGAGGCTTTCGCGCGCGCGGGCGGCGACGGCGCGCGGCGCGAACACCTGCGCAAGCTCCTCCAACTCCTCCTCGACGCGGGCGCGCTCGTGCGCGTCAAGGAAGACCTGCTCTTCCACCGCGACCCGCTCGCGCAACTCACCGACTCGCTGCGCGACTACGCCGCGCGCACCCCCGACCGCCTCATCGACGTGGCGGCCTTCAAGGAACTCTCCGGCGTCTCGCGCAAGTACGCCATCCCCCTGCTCGAATACTTCGACCGCGAGCGCGTCACCCGCCGCGCCGGCGACAAGAGGTTGATTCTGTAACAGTCGGCCAAACCTTTGTGCCCTTTGTGAAATCCTCTGCGACCTCCGTGGTTAAGTCAGACTCTCTTAACCACAAAGGACACGAAGTTATGCACGAAGGTCACGAAGGTTTGGCTGACAGTTGACCGCTGACCGCTACAAAACCCCTTGCGTCCTGCGAGGCGCGGCGCTAACATAGCGGCGAATCCAGAAATACCGTTGGAAGCAAAACCCGGCAAATACTCCAGAACTTTTTCGGCTTAACCTTTTCAGGCCGACGAGAGTCAGACTAACCGAACTCAGGAGGTTCACGATGAAGAGCCTGGTTGACGTTCTGCTTGGGATTGTGGGGGTCGCCGCACTGGTCTTCGCCATCTGGCAGTTCTACCTGTTCGCCGCGACGACCGACCCGCAGGGCAACACGCCGCACCTCTGGAAGGCCATCGGGGGCTTCGTGGTGCTGTGCGTCTGCGCGCTCGCCATCTTCATCCGCCACTCGGGGGCGGAAGAGGAGATTCACATCACGCAGTGACGGCCGGCCGTCGCTCCCTCAACGCTGGCCGGGGCCGCGCGGCTTCGCCCCGGCGCACGGGAGTCTGTCTCCGCAACCGCGTCACGCCCAGGGGCGCCGCGGGCGCCGCCGCGGACTAACAGCCGGCGGCGCCCGCGGCGCCTCGCCTTTGCCAACCTCCGTCCCGTCTGACCGGAAAGGACTAGCTTGATGCTCTCCTCCTTCATCGCGCAGGTGGCGCCCGACAGGGTCCCTTCTTACACCCCCTGGGTGGTGATGGGGCTGCTCGGCGTCGGCGCCCTCGGGTGGCTCATCGCCGCCGCGCTCGGCTTCGCGCGCGCGCGCGCCTTCGGCGAGTCGCCGCGCTGGTTCGCCATCTCGGCCGTCTGCCTCCTGCTCTATCACATCCAGTGGGTCGTCTTCGGCATCTACGGTCTGAACGAGAAGAACCCGGAGAACGTGGTCGGCGTCGTCGCCTTCTTCAACCTCTTCGTCGCGCTCGGCGCCGTCTGCGCCATCGTCGGCTTCATGCGCATGAACGACCCGAGCACCAAGAGCGTGGGAGGTGACGAACTCGACTGAACTGACGGTCTGACTCTAAGAAAAAGTGAAGCCCCTCCGGCCGTCATCCGAAGGGGCTTCACTTTTTACGTCTGACCGACTTTAGTTATGTCTGACCGACTTCAGCGCCGGCTCAACTCGCGCGCGGCCTCGACGGCGTAATACGTAAGGATAACGTCGGCGCCCGCGCGCCTTATCCCCGTCAGCGTCTCAAGCATCGCGCGCTTCTCATCAATCCATCCGCGCTGCGCCGCCGCCTTCAGCATCGCGTACTCGCCCGAGACGTGGTAGGCCGCGAGCGGCAGATCGAAACGGTCGCGCACCTGACGCAGTATGTCGAGGTACGGGCCAGCCGGCTTGACCATCAGGAAGTCCGCGCCCTCCATCACGTCCAACTCCGCCTCGCGCATCGCCTCGCGCGCGTTGGCCGCGTCCATCTGGTACGCGCGCCGGTCGCCGAACGCGGGCGCGCTGTCGGCCGCCTCGCGGAACGGCCCGTAGAAGGCGGAAGCGTACTTCACCGCGTACGCCATGATGGCGACGTGCTCGAAGCCAGCCTCGTCCAAACCCTGCCGGATGGCCCCGACCTGCCCGTCCATCATCGCCGACGGCGCGACGATGTCGGCGCCCGCCTCGGCCTGACTGACGGCCGTCCGCGCGATGAGTTCGAGCGACTCGTCGTTGAGGACCTCGCCCTCGCGCACCACTCCGCAGTGGCCGTGCGAGGTGTACTCGCACAGGCACGTGTCGGCGATGACGATCATGTCGGGCACGGCGCGACGCACGGCGCGGATGGCCTCCTGCACGATGCCGCGCTCGGCGTACGCGCCCGTCGCCGTCTCGTCCTTCGACTCCGGCAGCCCGAAGAGGATAACCGCGGGCACGCCCGCCTCGAACGCGGCCGCCGCCTCGCGCGCGATCTGGTCGGTCGAAAGGTTAAAGACGCCCGGCATCGACGAGACCTCCCGCCGCACGCCCTCGCCCGGGCACGCGAAAAGCGGCAGGATCAAATTCTCCGGCGCCAAACGCGTCTCGCGCACCAACGCGCGCACCCCCTCGCGCCGCCGCAAACGCCTCGGCCTATGGACAAGGTCACTCATGAGCTACGACTCTCTTTCGCAAAGGATGCGGAACCGGCGCGAGTCCCACAAGCCCCCGCGCCCCATCCACGAATGATACGTCCCCCCACACCCGCGCGCAAACCCCTCCCAAACCCCCCGCGCTTGACGTTTCCCCCACGCCCCCTATAATTAAAATCCTCCACCCTGGCGGGGTAGCTCAGCCGGTTAGAGCGTGGGATTCATAACCCCAAGGTCGGGAGTTCAAGTCTCCCCCCCGCTACCAACATCTCTTCAGCTGTCAACTGTTTAGAAGGGCGAGCGCGTGCTCGCCCTTCCGCCTTTCCGCCAGATGGCGGACTTTTGGCGGACTCAGCCCTGCTTCCGCTTGAAGTCGAGCACGTCTCCCACCTGGTGGGCGAGCCGGCCGACCGCCTCAGCCATCGCCTCCGGCGTGGCGTGGCTGTACCTGCGCACCATCTTTAGGCTGGACTGCCCGAGCAGCGCCATCCTGGTGCTTTCGTCCACGCCCCTCTCCGCCAGCCGCGTGGCGAACGTGTGCCGAAGATCGTGGAAGGTTATACCGCCGGGCGTGCTCTGGCCGTAAGGGATACCGGCCAGCTTACACGCTGTCTTGAACCCCTTCTTGATCTCCTTGAGGTTGACGCCCGTCCGCGCGCTCGAAAAGACCGGCCCCTCGATTCTGCCCTGGATGACCCGCAGGAGTTCCGTACGGACACGCAGCGTCATCGGGATGGTGCGGGGCCTCCTGTTCTTGCTTTTCTCGACGAGTAGGTGATCGGGAAGTACCTCAACGTCTCGCCCGTTGATGTTGAAGAAGATGGGCACGCCGCCGAAGTTACAGTGCTCGACCCGCAGGCGGAGGAGTTCTGAGATTTTGCGCATCCCCGTGTCAATTGCGAGGATGACAGGCGCGCGCAGGTGCGCGAGTCGTCCCGTAAGCACAGGCAGCAATCTCTTCTCCTCCTCGTGAGTCAGGTAACGCTCCCGCAGACAGGGCATGTCTATCTGTCAGCCGAGAATACGCAGATTCTTGAGGAAGAATTACAGCAGAATTTCCGTGTAGACATCGAGAGCTTGCACCGTCCGAACGAGAATAAACGGGTTTACGAAATTCGGCCGGTGCCCCCCCAGTCAAGATTACGTTGAAGCGCATCCGCAAGCTGCACCAGTTGCGGGAGAAGGCGTTTGAGAAGGGAGCTACTATTGGTCTAGAGTCGTTCGATACGGAAAGGTACAGGCTGATCCACACCGAGCGCGACGGGCTGTCATTCAGCGGGACCGCGCGCCAAGAGGATTTAACCTCGGAGAAGGAGCGGCGAACCTTCAGCCGGATGACATTGGTGGCCGAGATCGCACGCTACCTTAACCTTTCATGCCTGCGTATAGAGGAAATTCTCGGCAACACGGCTGAGCGCACGAGCACAATTCTAGAGACCGTCAACGAGTACAACGAGGTGCTTTACGATTGGGTAATCCCGCGACTCTTCAAAGAGGTCTATGACCTAATCCCGTTCGAGCACCACGAGGAGATCGAGGTCGAACTGGTAAAGGCACCGCCGGAGGGGGTCTATCGTAAGTTGGCCGACCCGAAGCATGTGGTTCAACGTGACGACGAGCTGATTAACAAGAAAGCTCATAAGAGTTTCCACTTAGATACCTACTGCTTCGACTCGCGGCCGGAGCACAGGCTGTTCTGGGACCTTCTAAGCGAACACCGGATCGGAAAGGTGTATTTCACAGGCATGCTGACCCACGGGCAAACTGAATTCTTCATTCAGTACATCGACCCTGAGTCGCATACTGTGCGTAGCTACTACCCCGACTTCATGTGCCAGAAAGAAGATGGATCGTGGATGATTGTTGAGGTCAAGCGCGACGACCAGATTGAAACACCCATCGTCCAGGCAAAGAAGGAGTCTGCCAGCCAAATCGCCGCCGCCAGCAAGATGGTCTATAGAATCATAAAGGGTACTGACGCCGCGGCCGGTCATTACAGCCAACTTTTTCAGTGAGCCGCTGTAATGAGAACTTCCCTTTGATGTTCAGCGCCCGTGCTCAATACCTTTGCCAATCATTGGAGTATTAAGGATTCCGGCGTGCAGGGCGCAAGCGCGGGTCAAATGTGAAAGGTTGTTGTGAGACGACACGTAGGCGAGCCGCGCCCGGGTGCTGCGGGTTGAGGAGGATGTTTTTACTGTCGGGCAATACCGCGCTCGGTACGATCAGGGCTAAACCGCGCTGCTCTTCCAGCCACTCGTCCCCTATAGCGCGCGTCTGCGCCGGGTCGCGCTCCCATCCGGCGTTGAGTTGAGCTAAGTTTAGCTCTTCGACGCTATCGTCGGGGACGGAAATCTTAAAGCTGGTGTAGTCTCGCGGGAGGGCACCTGTTACGTGCACAAGGCATTCAGCCAGGCAGAGGGCCAGTGATTCTGAAGCGTAGACGAGGGGGCGGCCCGGCGAGTTCCACCTCCCGCCGACGAGCCGCGCGCCTTCGCCCGTTAGCGGTGGATAACGGCTGCTCGCCAGGCGCCAGGCGAACATTACTCATAGACTCCATATTCGATGCGCAGAAGCACGGCCTCGACCAACTGCGCACCGCTCCCGGTTCGCAGCAGACGGAGCGGGGCATGCCCTTCAAGCGCCGGGTTCGGCGTCAGCAGCCACTCGCGCGCGGCCTCGACATCACCGAAGACGCGCTGCGCCAGAGCGGCGATGCCCGCAGTGCGTGCGACACGGTCGGACTGCTCGGGCGTGAGCCGGCGCGCTCGCTTGATGCTCGTAAGGGTACGGCGCGGGATGACCGTGGCTAAATCGGAGTCGGAAAGGTGACTGAAGCGCTTCAACTCCGTGACGGCGTTGCGCGGTAACCCGCGCTCAACCGTCTCCACGAAGGCGGCGCCAGAGACCACGTCCTTACCAAGTACTCCACGCCCGCCGAGTGCGTTAATCGTCTCCTGCCACTCCATGTTGCCTCCTAATACTCAAGCGCAAACTTGCCTAGAATATATGGCATATCAGCCATACAGTCAACAGACTGCAACTTTCGGAGCGTCTAAATCAAAGTTGTGGCGTAAGCTCTCAGCATGCGCCGATGTGAAATGTGCTACCCCTTGAAGCGCGTCCTTCCCAAGCGTGTTGCCGAACAATGTTGGCGGAAAAATGGCGGACTTGTCTGAGTGCATCAGAGTAAATGAGAGCGAGCTTTGGCGACTGCTACCCAGTCAAATAAGCTCTCACCCATTCTGATAAGACGTGGTAGGACGGCTGACATAGGATTCATAACCCCAAGGTCGGGAGTTCAAGTCTCCCCCCCGCTACCAATACTTTCAACGCTTTACGGCCGCCAGCTTCGGCGGCCGTTCCTCTTGTGTGGGGACTTCCGCGTCGGTCTCCCTTTTCTTCGCCAGAGACTCCATCGCACGCCTCAACCCAAAGTCCGTCGCCACCGTATAAATCTGGCTGGTATTCACGTCCTCATGCCCCAAGATGGCCGCGATGTGGAACGCATTCGCCCCCGCATCACCCAAACGCGTCGCACCCGTCCGCCGCAGGTCATGAAACACGAAGTCCTCAATCCCCGCGTCCGGACATGTTATTCATCTATTGAAAGGCGGTACCCAAATCTGGGACATAGAAGTGTCCCAGATTTGGGTACCGCCTTTGAAGAAATGTCCCAACTTTGAGTACGTTAAGCTCACACCTGATGGAGTTAGGGTTGATTATGATTGTTTGAAGGCTAAATATGCCGGCGATGTGTGTGAAGAAGGCTCGGAATCCTTGTCTAAAATGGGGATTGCTTTGCATTTCCAATTTTGGGACGGTCATTAAAAATTCCTCAGGGGAGGGCGGTGTGTTTGTTATACTGCCGCCTCATCCGCTGCCTCGTCCCGACCTTTAGCCGGACTCCTGAGTTCTCTTCGAGCCCTTCGCAGGGCGGCTCTCATCCCGAGGCGGTGTAACTGAACTCGAATCACAAGCGAACGTGTCGGCAGACGCGGGCAGAACGAGCCCGGGCCGTCATACACTCTTCGCGGGAAGATGGAATTTGGCGCGGGTCGGCCTCTCCAAATAGAGATTCACACCGGAGCACTCTGATGAAGCCCCCCTCACAGCAGGAACAGAGATACAGGCTGACAGCCTCGAACGTCGCCGCCTACTTCAAGCACCGCTGCGACCGCAACTTCCGCTGGAACACGGTCGAGGCCGTCCTCCGCATGAAGCCGGGCATCGGGTGGAACGTCCCGCGCAGGCGCCACGAGCACAGCCGCCTCGGCATCAGGCTCCTCATGGAGGAGGGCGACAGGTTCGAGGTCGGCAACGTCGAGTCATACGTGGAGACCTACGGCAAGGCCGCAGTCTTGACGGAGGGGGTAGAGGATGAGGGCGGCCGGCGCAAGGTCAAAGACCTGAAGTTCGAGAGATTTGTGGAGGCGTTTGCCGCCCCTCCTTTCCCGAAGTTCGTCGCGCAACTCGAAATCGTCTTACAGCCGGAGCAGGAGGCGCGGCTGCTGGGGCAGTTTGGCCTCGACCCGCGGCGCGTGAAGTTCGGGACGGCGCGGCCCGACCTGCTCGAAGTCCTTCCGCCCGCGGCCGAAGACGGCAAGGCGCGGCTGCGCATATGGGACTTCAAGGCGAGCCAGAAGGCGCGCCACGACCATTACATACAGGTCGCCTACTACTCCTTCCTCCTCGACCACGCCGTCAGAGAGGCCGGGCTGACTTCCGTCGAAGTCGATCTGGACTTCGCGGTCATCTGCTCGCGCGAAGGCACGCCGCCGTTCGAACTGCACCCTTACCGCCTAGCCGTGGACGACTTTCTGCGTAACCGCGCGCCGTCGCTCTTCGACACGCCTTCGGCCGACGCGCACTTTCACGTCGAAGACTACTGCTCCATGTGCGAGTACATGGATTCCTGCCGGCAGGAGGCGGACGCGCACTACGACCTCTCGCGCGTCGCCTATATCAGCTCGGAGTCGAAGCGGAGGCTGCGCGCCGAAGGCGTCAGGACTCACCGGGAACTCGCCGTGCTGGCGGACGAGGGGCGTATCGAACGGCTTCAGGCGTCGAGTCACGACATCTCCGTCAACCTCGTGCGCTACGTCTCGGCGGCGCAGGCGCTCGAAGACGGCCTGCCGCGAAGCCTGGGCGCGACGACGCTGCTGATGCCGCGCTACGAGGACGTGAGGGTCGTGCTCTGCGCCGAGCATGACGCCGTCACGCAGACGTGCTTCGCGCTCGGCCTTAAAGTTTATGAAGGTTGGGACGCGGAGAGCGGTAAGCCTCTCGGGACTGAGCAGGTGTTCGTCGCGCGCGAGAAGGGCGGCGAGGCGCGAATCCTTCTCGACTTCCTCCGCGCCTTGAACGAACTGTTGCGGTGCGTGGACGCGGAGAACCGCGAGGTCGCCGCGCAACCTCTTGACGACCACCCGGCCGTCGCAGCCGCGCAGGTGGAGTGCGACGGCGCGAATGCTGCACTAAACGACTTTAAGGCGAGATGCCCGAGGCTCACGAAAACGAATCCCGCCTACGAAACTCTTCTCGCCGAGCGCGCCACGCTTCAGGAGCGCGTGAAGCAGTCGAAGGCGGCGCTCAAGCAGGCGCAGCGCGAGGCGGCCTGGGAACTCAGGAAGCAGCAGCGCCGGCTGCACTTCTACGTCTACGACACCGTAGACCTGAACGTGCTACGTAGCGTCGTCGAGCGACACGTCTTCGACGAAGAGCCGGCTGAGATGGTCGAGCAGGTTTCGCACCTTGTCCGCCTCTTCCCGCCCTCTTCCATCCTTCAGGACGCGGAGACGTTCCGCAGCGTACCGGGCACTGTCATTGCGCAGGTTTTGCGCGCTCTCGTCGCGCTCCCGGCGCCGTACACGTACGACCTGGCGACCGTCTCGAAGGCGTACCAGCCGACGGGTGCCGAGGGCGAGGAGAAGGGCTACACGTTCCGCCCGCGCTACGGCTTCGGCTGGGAGTTTACGAATCAGGTCGCGTTCGAGAGAGTCCACGACGCGTGGAGCGGCAAGGGCTACAACCCCGACCCGAGAAATCCGGAGAGGCATCTGAGCGCCGAAGGGGTCTACGAGCGTATCGAGGAGACGGTGAGGAATAAGCTGCGCGCCACCGACTCGGTCATACGACGGCTGAAGCAGGAGTTCGGCGACTCGCTCCTGCTGAGAAAAGAGCCGTTCCTGCTCTACGGCGAGTTCGACCCGCTCGATTTCCGCCTGCTCGAAGCGCTCAGGACTTTCTCGCTGCTCGAAACCTCGTTTGAAGAGCTTGAGGTCAAGCACGTCCACACGCTCCCCATGGAAGACCGCGTCGGTAAGTTCGTATGCGTGAGCGGCCTCCGTTTCATCGAAGGTAGCGAGCAGCCTGACGGCTCGATGTGGTTCACCTTCGACGCGGCGTCGAGGGATGTGAAGTTCGACGCGGGCGAGTACAACCTCGTCGTCACGCCGGAGCGGCAGCCGGAAGTCCTGCTCGGCGACATCGACGGCAGGCTCTTCGAGAGGAGCTTCCGCGCCGGGGATTTAAAAGTAACGCTTGTCGAGTACGACCTGCGCGGCGACCCGCCGTGCCTGCGCCTCTTGCCTGACAACCCTGACAAGTTCAAGGAGAAGATAGACCTCACGCAGCCGTGCGTGCTCGACCAGCTCTACGTCGATTACAACTCCGGCCGCGTCATGCGTGTGCTTCGCGGGCTCCACGAGAACCCGCAGGCCGCGGCGCACCTCCACGAGTTGCTGAAGGGCGGGGCAATCGGAGGCTGGCAACCTCCGGTCGCTGCGTACGCTGCGGCGGAACGCCGGCTCCGTGAACTCGTCGAGGCGAGCGGCCGTGACCCGGACGGACTGCTCAACGAAGGGCAATGGGCCGCCTGGCGCGGAGTCTTTCGCGAGCCGCTCACGCTCGTCTGGGGGCCGCCCGGCACGGGCAAGACGCACACGGTCGCGCACATCCTCGTCGGCTACGCCCTGGCCGCGAGCGAAGCGAAGCGACTTCTCCGCATACTCGTCACCGCTTCGACGCACCACGCTATCGTCAACGTTCTTAGAAAGACCGCCGAGTTGGCCAGCGCGTACGGCCTAGGGGCGGAGAGCCTGAACGTCTACAAGCTACAAGGAAGCGGCAACGCGGCGGATGTGGAGTTGCCGGCCTCTATAGAGCGTGTTGGGAACGATAGCTTGGCGTCGCTCCTTCAAACTGAGTCGCCGTGCGTCGTCGTGGGCGGGACGGTCTGGAGCGTCTACAAGGGGATGAAGGAGGCGGGCGCCCTCATCCAGCAATGGTTCGACGTGGTGCTGGTGGACGAGGCTTCGCAGATGAAGCTGCCCGACGCCCTTGTCGCCTTCAGCGCGAGCAAAGCGAACTCCAATATCATCCTCGCGGGCGACGATCAACAGTTGCCACCGATCATTCACGGCAGCTACCCCGAAGAACACGAGCATATGCTCAGCTCCGTCTTCGCCTTCGTGCGCCAGCGAATAGGTGAGGCTGCGGCGGAAGACCCGGCCATCAAGGGGCGCATGCTCTTCCAACTCGAAGAGAACTTCCGCATGAACGAGCCGCTGACGGCCTACCCGCGCGATGTGCTCTACGAAGGGCGCTTCCGTTCCGCCAAACCGCAAATACGCATTGCCACCACAGGGCCGATAGACCTCGACTCCTCCGACGACATCCTCGATCTCCTACTTCACCCGGAGCGCCCGGTAGTCCTCTGCCGCTACACCGCCCCGCGCAGTTTCACCGCGCGTAACCCCTTCGAGGCGAAACTAGTAGCCGCGCTGGCCGAAAAGCTCAGCCACACCCTGATTGACGAGAAGACCGGAGAAGTGTTCACGCCGAGAGAGTTCGCCCGGAGGGCTCTGGCCGTGCTCTCGCCGCACCGCGCGCAGAACAGCGCGATCCGGCAGGCGCTCCGTGATCGCGGTTTCGACACCGCAGCCAAGCCGCTCCCGCTCGTGGACACGGTCGAGAAGCTACAGGGCAAGGAGCGCCAAGTCATACTCGTCTCCTACGGCGTCGCGGACGAAGAGTACGCCGAGGCCGAGGCTGAGTTCCTCCTGAGCCGCAACCGCTTCAACGTCGCCGCCACGCGCGCCGAGCGCAAACTCATCGTCTTCTGCTCCGATACAGTCCTCGACGTGGTGCCGACAGACCGCCGCGTGCTACTAGAGTCGATGATGCTCAAAGAGTTCCGCCACTACTGCTGCGACGGTTATGCCCGCGTCCCGTGGGCGTCCGCGGAGGACGGCGAAATTCTACTGAGCGTCCAGTGGAAGGGTTTCGGCACTAACCCAAGCGTGGACGGATGAAATGTTCGCCGTCTGTCTCCCGAGACGATGCGCGTCTCCCCGAGACGTTTACCCTAACCCCATGGTCAAGACGGAAGCTCACAAATCTTCACCGAGGCGCGTTCACCTTTATGCCTATGAACAACTGAACCGTGTCTGCGTGGAGATTCAGCGCGGGCGCTACCCGACGAAAAGTGACTTGGCGCGTGTCGTTGAGCGCCACCCGCGCACAGTCCAGCGCATCCTCGCCGCCTTAGTCAACGACTTCAACGCGCCGCTTAAGTTCGACCCGAATAAAAAAGGGTTCTACTTCACAGACCCGGCGTGGAGGCTCCCGGCCGTGGCCCTCACGGAGGGCGAGTTGATTAACTTCTTCGCCGCCGAGCGAGTCCTGCGGCGCTTGGGCGCGACTTCCGAAGTGCGACTCGCGCGCAGCGCCCTGCGCCGGCTGTCGGCACTCCTGCCGAGTGAGGTGGTTGTTGATGTCGGCGCGCTCGAAGAAGCCATCACCTTCGCGCCTGAGCCAGTCCTCGACGCCTCGCCCGCCGTCCTGCATCAACTCGCCCGGGCGGCCGCTCACCGGCAGACCCTTCACGTTCACTACTACTCTCAGCACCGCGCCGCGCACACCGAGCGCGACGTTGACGTGCTCATCCTGCACAATCACTTGGGCGAGTGGTACGCCGTCTGCCATGACCACGAGACCGGCGAAGTCCGCGACTTCCACGCTGGGCGCATAAGCAACCTTACGAACACGCGCCGCAACTTCGCCCCGCCGGACGGCTGGGACGCGGAAGAATATCTCCGCCGAGGCTTCGGGATGTTCCGCGGAGGCCGTGACGTGCTTGTCGAGGTGGAGTTTGACCAGCATCAGGCGCGCTACGCCCGCGAGCGCGCCTTCCACTCGACGCAGCGCCGCACGGAGTTGAGCGACGGTCGCCTCCGCATCACCTTCGAGACCACTGAGGCCGCCCTCGAACAGGTCGCCCGCTGGCTCCTCCAATACGGGGAACACGCCCGCGCCGTGCGGCCCCCGACACTCCGCGAATTGATGCACGAACACCTAAAGCGCGCCGCCGCCCTTTATGACGAAACCATAGGCGAGACTAACGATGAATGAACAGACGCGAGACTACGTCGAGTTCTTTAGCAGTGCCTTTTGCCGACGATTCGCTTGATAAGGATTCTATGTCAGGGATAAAGAGAGGGGCTATGGAATGGATGATTTCAGAGACCGCTTCAAACATTTAACCGGATACGGCCCGTTCGATTGGCAGGAAAGATTATTCCGGAAGTTCCTGGGTGGTGATTTCCCTGACGCCTGCGATGTGCCCACGGGATTGGGGAAGACTTCCGTGATGGCGATTTGGCTGATTGCTCTCGGACATCTGCTGAAAGAAAAAGATAGAAAGATACCGTTGCGATTGGTCTACGTGGTAGACCGCCGCGTCATCGTTGATCAGGCGACAGACGAGGCGGAAAAGCTTTGGGAGACGCTCAGGCAGGCCCTTCCGGACAAGTCAAGTCCTCTCCACCCGTTGGCACAGACACTTCGCGAGGCATCGATGAGGGGCGCTGAGTCGTTAATCGCGCTTTCAACTCTGCGCGGACAGAAAGCTGACAATCGCGAGTGGTGTCTCGACCCGTCGCGCCCGGCAATCATCGTCGGGACGGTTGACATGATCGGCAGCCGTCTGCTGTTTTCGGGTTACGGGAAAGTCGGTATCAATCATCGCAGCCTGCAAGCCGGACTGTTGGGGCAGGACACCCTCGTAGTGATTGACGAAGCGCACCTGTCGCCGGTCTTCGTCTCAACCCTTCTCGACATAAAACAGGCCGTACAGAAAACCCCTTCACTACGCCCGTTCCACGTCATGTCTCTTTCGGCGACTCTTGGCGGACATGGCTCAAAGATTCTGGCGATTGACGAGTCGAGGGAACTTCAAAACGAGCAGGCCCGGCTTCGCCTGAGCGCGAAGAAGCAAATCGAGTTCCTTCCCTTCGAGCAAACCGCGAAGGCGAAGGAAGGTAAGAAAGCTTCGCGGAAAGAAATTGACGAAGCGTTTGCTGAGCGACTGGTAAATCGCGTGATTCAAAACGAACGCGCTGCGGGGCCGGAGTCCGCCAAGTCAGTTGTCATATTCGTTCGCACCGTGGATCTCGTGAACTTGATCGCCGAGAAACTCCGCGCCGAGCTTGAGAAATTCGCTGTTCGGAATGAAGCAGGGGAATCCGTCGATAAAAAAGAACTGAAAAAATCGCGCGACGGCATTGAAGGACGCATCTTGAAGATGACCGGAGAGAGGCGTGGGTACGAGCGCGACGGGAAACAGTTAGTCGAATCGGCGAAATTCCAAGCCTTCCTGCCCGAACGAAATCGGGAGACTCCGCGCCCGACGCAGTACCTGATTGCCACCTCAAGCGCCGAGGTCGGCGTCAATCTCGATGCCGACGATGGGCTGTGCGACCTGTCCACGCTCGACAGCATGATTCAGCGCATCGGGCGCATCAACCGCTTCGGGAGAACGGAATCTACGATTACAGTCGTCGTCGATGAACAGGGTCTCAACGCATTCGCGTCGGTTTATGAAAAAGATGAGGAGCGTCGGCAGACAGTATCGAGACTAACGGCGGAGATAGACCAACTGCAGAGCCGGTTGATGGCGGCACTGACCGACAAGGCGGCAAAGAAAGAAATCCAGAAAGAGATAAAAGCAAAAGAGAGCGAACGGAAGAAACTGGAGAAGAAAGTCGCCGATGACGATGCAGGAAATATCGAGCCGGCAGACGCAAAGCTCTACTTCACTTGGAAGGCGCTGAAAGCCGGGGAGGACGAAACGGGCAGAATCAACGCGTCACCGCTCGCCTTGCGTGACCTGTTAGCAGCTAATCAGAAAGCCTTGCCCGAGCCTCCCGTATGTCCGCCCTTCGATGAAGCGCGAATTGACGATTGGGCGATGACTTCGCTCAAACAGTCGGATTATCCGCGCCCGCTCGTTCAATACTGGTTGCGCGGGGTGATTGAAGACGAATCCGCACAGACGACTTTCGTCTGGCGCCTTGACATCGACCACGTCTCTTTCGCGGGGGGCGGCGGCGACGAGAAAGACGAGGTGTTGTCACAACGCATCGTCGAATTGGCGACGGCGATTCCGATTCAGCCCAAAGAACGCGCCCACATCGCCACGTCCCGCGCCGCGCTTCTACTGAAGGCTTTAGCGGTAAAGTTCCCGGATAGGCCCGTCATCCTGATTAATTCCGGCGGCGAGGCGAGGGCTTACGCGCTGCTGCATTTCAAGGACAACAAGGACATTTTCGCGGCCCTGGCGTTTTCGACCGTCATCCTTCCCTGTTTAGTCGGCGGTTTGGACGGGGACGGCAACCCCACGGCAAATCTGAAAGCTTCACGGCCCGTCGCGGATGTCATAGAGCAGGAGCACAAAGAATGGACGCGCTACCTCATCGCCCGTCACTCATCCGACAGCTACTCGATCAGGCAGTACGGACAAATCGGCGATGAGGCCGACGAGGAGCAAGTCTTTTCGAGTTGGCAAGCAGCGATCAGGTGGGTCCCCAAAGACAGGGGTGTTTGCGACAACGCCAAAGAAATTCAGAAAGCGTTTGCCGAAGTGAAGGAAGATAAGGGAAGTGAGGCGAGGACCGTCAGCTACATCGCTTTCTTCTTCAATCCGAAGGCTGGCAGGGATGAAGAAAAAGCCTCGCTCGAAGCCGACCGCCTTCTGCGCGAAGAAGACGACGAGGTCGGGTCGCTCGGATTGTTGCAGACGCGCACCGTCGCCGAACACGACGCCGATGTCGAGCTGTATGTGCGCAATCTCGCTGAAAGAATCGGTTTGCCGGATGACATTATCGAAGCGCTGGCGGCAGCGGGATTCCGGCACGATAAGGGCAAAGCGCGCGAGTGGTGGCAAAAGGCCGTCGGCAATTTTGAAGAGTTCGCCTCTAGGCCGATAGCAAAATCCGATAAAAATTCGTTCGATCATAGCTTTAATCAGGGCTACCGCCACGAGTTCGGGTCGCTCGTCGAATCGCTTGAGGATGAAGAGATCCAAGCTCATCCGCACCGCGATCTGATCTTGCACCTGATCGCGGCGCATCACGGCTATGCGCGCCCGCATTTCCCCGAAAGGGCATTCGACCGCAACCGGCCTAAACCGCTCAACCGGCAAATCGCCCATGAGACGATGCTGCGGTTCAATCGACTGCAACGACAGTACGGCTGGTGGCAGCTGGCTTATCTGGAGGCAGTTCTCAAGGGTGCCGACGCAATGGCGTCGTACGATTTCAGCCGGGGTGAGCTATGAAATACGACATTCAGGTGAATCCGATGAATCCGGTCGAATACCTCGCGTGCTGCGGTGTGTTCGAGATTCTGGCTCGTTTTGACGGCGACGCCGCGAGTTGGTGGGAAATTGAGCCAGAGCCCGGATTCCGGATTGAAAGTGAAATTGACGAGGCTTCACTTCTGGCTTGCCTAAAGGAGACTTTTTCCGACTGGGGGCAGTGGCGAAGTCAAGAGGGGGAGAAGCGGAACGATGAGTCTTTGATTGCAGAAGATGTTGAGGACAATGCCAAAGAAACGGATGGGGACGAGGAAGAAGGCGTCGAGGGCATATCCCTCAACCCCCAATTTTCGATAAATGACAACGTAATTAGACTGAATGTAGATTGGTGGTACGAAACGCTCACGCCGGAAAAACAGATCAAAAAGAAGAGCGCGTGGAAGATGTATGCGGGGCAACAAACCGCCGAAAAGATTACCCGCGCTATGACGGACGCGGCCGCGCTGCTACTGGAGAAAAGTCTGGTAAATAGCCTGACGGAACTTATCAAGCTGTCGGTCGGAATGACGGGGCGGTTCGGGTTCGACCCGCGCTCCTCACGCAACGCTCTGGACGCTGGCTACTCGGCGAACGATTTGAAGCTGGCAATCGCAACCTGTCCGTTCGCCGAATTGCTGACGACGATTGCGGCGCAGCATTTCTTTCCGCAGCGAAACCGGCAAAGCGGTGGCATCATTTCGTCACGGGGCTGGATCGCGAACGATGTTTTCCGGTACGCGCTCTGGACGACGCCACTTCCGATTGCGCTAGCGCGCATGGCGGCCGTCGGGGTTGCTGTGAATAAGGACGACGTGATTCCGCTTCGGGCGGAACGAGCTAACCGCGATAAGTATTCAAACTTCAGGATGGCGACGACGGCCGCCTGGGAAGCAGACAACTGACGCCCCGAGGTTGGATTCCGGCCGGTTGAAATCTGCGGGCCGAACCTTATGCTCCGGGGATTGAACTCGACTGAGGAGACCGACATGTCGCAAGAAATCACACGTTACGATGAGCATATCAAGTCGGTGGATTGGTTGGCCGAGGCCGAGCTGCCGGTGGCAATCACGCTGACTGAAGTCCTGGAACCTTCCGAAGGCAAGGAGGCGATCATCTTTCCGCCGACGTTCGCGGTTAAGGGTGCGACGCACCCCTATCAGATTGATAAGTTGGACGACAACCTGACTCCGCAGGAAGCTGCAAGGGCTGGGTTGGAGGCTAACAATTGCTTGATTGACAGCGTCGGCTCGCAGGCGAACCGAATGGAGGCTGTTTTCAAGCAGCCACTCCTGTCCGAGTTAGTCCCGCAAATCACGGTCAGGCTCAGCGACGGCGTAGGAGTCAACCTGTTGGATGTCGGTCATCGCGTCGCCGACGGGGCCGTCCGTTTCTCAGAGTTGCGGGGCGAGGTCACAACGGCGATTGAAGCGTTACGCGATAGCGCGGACGCAGAGTCGCTCGCCAGACTGTCGCCCACTTCGTTGATATTCGGCTTCTGGGATTCGCGCCCCAACACGACGATGTACAAGTTCGGTCGGATACTCTCATCAACGATGCGGGCGACGAACGTCGCCGTCGTCAAACGGTCTGCTCAATTCAACCCCGCCTTCGACCCGACCTTGCTGGGACTCGCCGACGAAATCCCCGAGGGTGAAACGGAAGCACAGGACACTTCCGGTAAAGCCGCCGACGGCAAAGACCCGCTATCGAAACTCGGATTGCGCGCGGCCCCGGCGGTGAGCACACATGGCGGGGTGCGCGTCTTCGGCCAGATAGTCCGCAGGACGCAAATCAACCTCGTACGTCTGCGCGCGCTAGCGGTGACGAAGGGCAGTGAGATTGATGAGGCGGAAACCCTGAAACTTCGGCGGTACATTCTGGGACTCGCCTTAGTCGCCGCCCGCGTCCAGACTAACTATGACCTGCGCGAAGGCTGTCTGCTGCGCTGCGTTCAGACGCAGGCTCAACTGGTTTACTCCAACAATAAAAGCGGGCCGTTCGATTGGGAACACGGAGACGTTTACGCATACGCCAAGGAAGTCGCGCAAGAGTTCGGCGTCGGCAGCTCCAGAGAGGTGCGCTTCGATGTGAAGGCGGCAAGAGAGGGCGTCGAGGCGGTGAATAAAGCCGCGAAAGAGAAACCTTCCAAAAAGAACAAGTGACGGAGGGCTCCGATGCAGTTGAATCTGACGGTGACTTTTGCGACGGGCCGTTATCACGGGCGCGTCGGCGACGAAGTGTTGGAGTTCCCGCCTTCGCCTTCGCGCCTGTTTCAGGCGCTGATCGCGGGCAGCCATTGCGGGGCCTACGGCTTGGTTCACGTTGACAAACGTGACCAAGCCCTGCGGTGGCTGGAGTCGCTGGAGCCGCCCGTGATCGAAGCGCCCGCCGGTCGCGAAGCGGGGAGGGGAATGACCAACTTCGTCCCCAACAACGACAATCAACTTCCTCTGGCGCACGTCCCGAACTCAGGCCATGTTCGCACCGCAAAATCTCTGCTGGCAAAGGTTTTTCCCGCAAGCAGTACGCTGCTGTATCGCTGGCACTTTGAAGGCGGGCGGGAGGCGATTGAGAGCGCGGCGGTGATCTGCTCGATGGCGCGTCTGGTCACGCATCTCGGTCAGCATCAGGATACGGTGCACGTTCGCGGCGAAGTCGTCGGCGACGCAACGGCGTCCGGGCGGGCCGATGTGATGTTGCCGGTTGAGATAAATGACGGCGTTTGCAGCTCACCCAAAGCGGGTGCGCTGGACGCATACCGGAGACGCTATGAGGTGTGGTTGAGCGGCGGCTCGAAAGATGATGTGCCGGTTCCGGCGCGGCGGATTGATTATCGCCCGCCCGGAACGATCAGCTTTGACGCGCCGATGGCCCTGTTTGAATTGTGGCAACCGGATGGCAAGAAACTGAACTGGTTTGACCCGCGCGGCTTACGCCAGCCCGCGGGGATGGTCAGGCACGCGATGATCGAGTGGCTCGATGCGCACCCTGCGTTTCGAGACCATTACGGGGCGGGGCTGACCTCGCGCCTGATTGCCGGACACGAAGCCGACAAACAGCATAAGGCTCAATTCAACGGGGCGCATATTGCATGCGTGCCGATACCAACTATGAGAGAGGAGGGCGTCTATGACGGATTGATTCGGCGTGTCCTTTTGATTGGCTTTGGTTGCGAGGAGAAGGAAGCAATCGAGCTATTCAAGAGCGTCGCGGACGGAATCAACGGCGCTGATTTGAAAGATCGGTTCTCGAAGGTCGGATATTTGAAGAGGGCTTCGTTGAACGATTATGTGCTTCGTCTGTTCATAGGGAAAGCCTATCTCGTGTGGCGCACCGTCACGCCTATTGTGATGACCGGCTTGATGCGACGCGGCCGCGGGGCGGAAGCGCTCATAGCCCGCGCGTTGAAGCAGGCGGGCGTGGGCGAGAACGACATCGAATCAATCGCGGCTTTTAGCGGGCCAGTAGTGCCGAAAACAGTCCACGCGCTTGACTATAGAATCGAGAAGAACAGCTACCTGGCGCAGACGCCGCGCTATCACGCCGAAGTGATTTTCAAACGCCCAATCATTGGCCCTCTTGTCGTCGGTCGCGGCAGGCACTCGGGATTCGGCTTGATGCTGCCTTACCGTGAAAAGCCGCCCGCCGATCTCAGCTGAAGATACTTTGCAAAGGAGTTAGCCGTGGCTCTCACGATTTCCGACTCATTGGAGCAGATACCGGCGCGGATGCTCAACGAGTTCTCGTACTGCCCGCGTCTGTTCTACCTGGAGCACGTACAGCAGGAATGGGCGCACAGCGCCGACACGCTCGACGGGCGCTTTGTCCACAGGCGTGTAGACCGCGAGGAGGGGCGCGTGCCTGCGGCGGAGGACTTGAGCGGGCAGGTGCGTCTGCACTCTCGCTCGGTCTTAGTCGGCTCGGATGCTCTGGGCGCAACGGCGCGGATTGACCTGATCGAGACGGACGAGGGACGCGTCATCCCCGTGGACTACAAGCGCGGGAAGCCGCCTGATGTGCGCGAGGGCGCCTGGGAGCCGGAGCGCGTGCAGCTCTGCCTGCAAGGTTTGCTGCTGCGCGAGAACGGCTACGAGTGCGAAGAGGGGGCTCTCTACTTCGCGGAGGCGCAGGAGCGCGTCCACGTGTCGTTCGACGAAGAACTAGTCAGACGGACGCTCGCGCTGCTGGAGGAGGCGAGGCGTGTGGCGCAGTCGGGCGAGATTCCGCCACCGCTCGTCAACTCGCCAAAGTGTCCGCGCTGCTCCCTGGTCGGCATCTGCCTGCCGGACGAGACGAACATTCTGCGCGCTGAGCCCGAAGTGCCCGGCGCCGCGGAGCAGCCCGCGCATGTCGAGTCGCGCGAACGAACCGGAATCGCCGCTAGGCGTCTAATCCCCGCGCGGGATGATCAGTTAGCGGTCTACGTGCAGGGGCAGGGCTTCAGCGTCGGACTCAAGGGCGAGACGCTGGAGATACGCGACCGCGGCAAGGCGGTCAATGAGGCGCGGCTGCTCGACACTTCGCAACTGAACCTCTTCGGCAACGTACAGTTGAGCGCGCAGGCGCTACGCGAGCTAGCGGCGCGCGAGATACCCGTCCTGCATCTCTCTTACGGCGGCTGGCTGACGGCGGTCACCACGCCCCCACCGCACAAGAATATAGAGCTGCGCCGCCGGCAGTTCACGGCTGCGGCCGACCCCGAAGCGTGCCTGCGGCTCGCGCGCTCTTTCGTCTCCGGCAAAATACGCAATTCGCGCACGCTGCTCCGGCGCAACGCACGTGCGCTGCCCGAGGGGCTACTCTACCGGCTCGCCTTCTGGCGCAAGCGTGCCGAGCGCGAGGGCTCTCTGGAGAGCCTCCTCGGCGTCGAAGGGACAGCGGCGCGGGACTACTTCTCCAACTTCGCGCTGATGTTCAAAGTCAGCGAAGGTTCCCGCACGCCCACGTTCGACTTCAGCACGCGCAACCGGCGGCCCCCGCGCGACCCCGTCAACGCGCTGCTCTCGTTCCTCTACTCGATGCTGGCGAAGGAGATGCTGGTCGCGCTCGTCGGCGTCGGGTTTGACCCTTACCAGGGTTTCTACCACCAGCCGCGCTACGGGCGCCCCGCCCTCGCCCTCGACCTGATGGAGGAATTCCGCCCGCTCGTCGCCGACTCGGTCGTCATAGGGCTGGTCAACAACGGCGAAGTGCGCCCGTCCGATTTCATAGAGCGTGCCGGCTCTGTCGCACTGACAGACGGCGGCCGGCGGCGCGTGCTCGAAGCCTTTGAGCGCCGCCTCGACACGCTGGTGACGCACCCGCGCTTCGGCTACCAGATCAGCTACCGCCGCGTCTTCGAGGTGCAGGCGCGGCTGCTGGCTCGTTTCCTTTCGGGAGAAATTGCCGAGTACCCGACCTTCTGCACGAGGTGAGAATGGTATGCGCAACCGCTACATCGTCAGCTATGACATCTCCGACGCCAAGCGCCTCCGCCGCGTCCACCGCACGATGCGCGGCTTCGGCGACGCCCTCCAATACTCCGTCTTCCGCTGTGACCTCTCGCCCGCCGAGCGCGTCCTGCTAGTCGAGGCCCTGACGCAGGTCATCAACCACCGTGAGGATCAAATCATGCTCATCAACCTCGGCCCGCGCGACGGGCATGTCCAAGAGAGTATAGAGACCCTCGGGCGCGCGCTCGACAGAGACGACGAGCGCGTCGCCATCATCGCCTGAAGCACATGCGAGCGCCCCACCAATGCCTCCCACCCCGCCCACCGCTCGCGCCTGCTAAACCCTTTGTCAAGGAAAGATAGCTCGTGCATCGAAAGCGCCAAACGAAATTTAACCAGCAGCAGACGCGACCACTCGCATACCGCTTGCTAAACGGTCTGCTCGCTGCTATTTACAATTCGAGCGGTTTCCACGTTCGTGAGGACGTGGCTCCATTGAAGCGGGGAGCCCGCGCGTGTTCTTCTTGGCGCGCGCCTTGTTTCCACGTTCGTGAGGACGTGGCTCCATTGAAGCGGAGAGCATGCGCCCGCGCGGCAGGCGCTCGACTCTCGTTTCCACGTTCGTGAGGACGTGGCTCCATTGAAGCGGCCAGCGGGGCGAGGAGAAGAGCACGACGACGCAGGGTTTCCACGTTCGTGAGGACGTGGCTCCATTGAAGCCGTCGCATCTGCGCAGCCTCGCGGAGAAAGAGCACGGTTTCCACGTTCGTGAGGACGTGGCTCCATTGAAGCTTCCAGTTGTACTCCTCGACGACGAGCAGGTCGGCCGGTTTCCACGTTCGTGAGGACGTGGCTCCATTGAAGCACTATCATCGGCCTCGTCGGTTACAACTTACCGGCCTGTAAAAATTTCCTCTGTTAAAGAGGGTAACATGCCAAGTATGATGGTACGCATTGCACCGCCTATGGCGCCGCCAGATGCACGCCGGTTGGGGGAGGTGGTGCGGGGCGCTGAACCGCCGAGGTTGAGTTGATCAGGATGCGAGGCACTGTCGCGATAACAGACTATGGCTGGTACGAATTTCTGAGGGGCAGGAACCTGCCCGAGGTGAACTTCTGGTCGCCGTCGGACCGTCGCATTGGTGAGACCCCGGACTCTCGTATCCTATTCTTCAAGCTCAAGGTGCCGCATAAAGCCGTCTGCGGCTTCGGCTACATTGCCCGTCGGACGAGCCTGCCTGACTGGCTCGCCTGGGACTGCTTCGGGGAGGGGAACGGGTGCGGGAGCCTGGCGGAGATGCGCCACCGGATCGGAGGCATCCGCCAACGCATCGGATACTCCGGGGCAGGCGCGTTCAACAACATCGGGTGCGTGGTGTTAGTTCAGCCGACGTTCTTCCGCCCGGACGAGTGGGTACCGCAGCCCCCGGACTGGCGACCGACAACCCAATCCCCGAAAACCTACGACCTGACGCGGGGGGAGGGGCGCCGGCTCTGGGATGCCTGCCGTGAGCGAGCCGCCCTCCCGTTGGGGGTGCCCGCGCATCAAGTGCCCGGCCCGGCACCGGCGAGTGAGCGTTACGGGACGCCGCAACTCGTCGCGCCGCGGCTGGGGCAGGGTGCCTTCAGAGTGGCAGTGATTGACGCGTACGGGCGTGCGTGTGCCGTGACGGGCGAGCACTCGCTGCCGGCGCTCGACGCCGCACACATCCGCTCTTATGCCCAGGAAGGGCCGCACGAAGTGCGGAACGGAATCCTCCTGCGCGCTGACCTTCATCGCCTGTTCGACCAAGGTTACCTCACCGTCACCCCGGAACGCCGGCTGGAAGTGAGCAGACGTTTGCGCGAAGACTACAGCAACGGTCGCAGCTACTACCCCCTCAACGGCTCCTCGGTGCGGGTGCCCGATACGAAAAGCGAGCGGCCGGACATCGAATACCTACGCTGGCACAACGAGAACGTCTACCTCGGCTGACGCAGTAACATATCAGTTTCGCGTCACGACCCGTGGTAGGTCATGCCACTGTCCGGAGACGTGCGTAGGCTCTCACCTTAAGATTTCCTGTACCAGCTTGCCGATGTAGATGTCTCTATCCGGTCGGGTAAATAGAACGTTGCGAGATTCAAAGTCGGCCAGCGTCATACCTCCGCGCCACCAGCTTACTTGTTCATAAGGGGTGTGCGAGAGGATGAAGGAGTGCAAGGTAACACTTGTGTCGCCGAGCCGTGCCTCAAGGTCTTTGATTGTGCGATAAAAGCTGATCTTGGGATCATCCAGCCCTTTCAGGTGACTGATGCCCTTGGGGTCAACGAAGGCGATGTGCTGGTGCTGGCCGTCAACGAGCCAGATAATGAAATCCGGATAGAAGTTGCCCGCTTCGAAAAATCCGACACCGCGTCCACGGCTTTGATTACGTAGTAGGTACAGCTCCTTCTCGCGGAAGGCCGCTCGATGCTCCTGGTAGAAGGAGCGTAGGTCGATAATAAAATCCCTCTCCCCCTCATTCAGAGGAACGGGGCGCACCTCGACCAGATCACTCTTCAGGTGAACCAAAGGCTCGTATAAGTGCTGGCCGAAGGAGGTGGCCTGGAAGTTTGCGAGGTCGATGTCACGCAACTCTCCGCGCTCAACCGAGCGCTTGAGTCCCCGGAGAGCCTCGATTACGTCCTCGCGCGATTCGTCGATAAGGAAGCGATAATCCTTGAAGAAGTTCGGGTCATCCAGGCTCAAATCGCACAGCTCAAGATGTGGCATTTCGTACTCATTCTTGCGGTGCTTGTAGTACCGGTGGCAATACTTTTTGAGCAAAATCGCGGCGATCTCCTGCCACAGGCGCACCTTGCCAAAATTCGTGAAGGCCAACTCCTCTTTCGGAATCAGCAGGTGATACCAATCGGGTGATGACAAAAGCTCACGGATGCTCTCGCGCGGCAGATTCAGGTTGTACCAGGAACGCTCGTTCTTGAAGCGCTCAAGCTCAAAGAAGATCGCCTCCACGTCCAGAAACGCCAGATGATGACTCTCAAGCTTGCAGGAGTCCTTCACCGCAACGTCCGCTGTCGGGCGTAGCCCTTTGCTGCGCTGGGTCTGTATCTTCGGGTACCAGTCCACCGTGATTGGCTGTCTGGTGAGTTGCCCGTCGAGGCGCGCGAGCGTGGGCTTCGGGCCGTTGCGCTTGAAGTCAACGCCGCCCTTCAGGCGAATCATGCGCAGTTTCTTTGTGCCCAGATTGTTGAGGACCGGCAACTCGAACTCTATACGCCCCTCGTTGGCGGGCAGTCCCTCGTCCGCGAGGTACTCCTTGAACTGCGCCATGTAGTCGGAGCGGATGCCGAAGATGTTAAGCGTCTCCAACGTCTCGATGTGGTCGGGCGGGCGGACGCCTTCCATGCGGCGGCTGCGCTTGAGGCCGAATTCGTAGCCCTTGAGGCGCACGCCGCGCCCGAAGAGCTGGATAATCTCTGAGCCTTCCGAGCGCCCGATGTTCATCAGGCCCATGGTCGAAACGCGCCAGCTATTCCAACCCTCGGTGAACTTCTTCGAGCCGATCAGGATGTTGACGGTAGTGTCGTCGTTGTTGATGCCGCGAAACAGCGAGCCGGAGAATTCCCGCTCCGTGACGATTAGTCCGTCGTGCTCCTCGCAGAGCTTGCAGAGTGAGGCGGCGTCGCCGACGTTAATGACACCGAAGGGCAGCCCATCGCCGAGACGCAAGGCGATCTCTCCGTCAGTGCCCCTCAAATGTTCGACGTGGAGTGCGGCCTGGCCGGGGGCATTAAGAACAGCCCGCAAGATGTCGTCATAGAGTTCTTCGGATGAGCGAGACTGACCCGCCAGGTAATTAAACGCGCCCGCGAATATTTCCCGGTTACGCGAATCGAGCAGACCCGCGTGGCCCGTGCGCAGGCGCTCTATGCGCCTGACAGCCTCTGCACGGTTCTTCGCAAATCGCGCGAGGAAGAGAAGGATGCGCAGCACGTCCGAGACCCTGAGCCCGTCCTTCGTCCGCCGCACCGCGTTGACGCTGCCGCCGACAAAGACCCAGAGGGGATGTTCGAGCAGGTAAGGGCGGAAGGCTTCGCGCTGGTCGAGGAAGAGCCGCAGTTGTTGATAGAAGACGAGGAAACAGGCCGTCAGGTAAAGCTCTTGCAGCTCTTCGTGAGAGTTATCCTGTAGGTTGAGAATCTGGTAGTCCTTGCCGTAGCCGTCGCGGTAGAAATATTTGTAGGAATAATCGAAGAGGATGCACCTGGCGTACGCCTGCGTCAGCTTTGCGTTCCGCGCGGCCTTAACGGCCTGACCGAACGTGGCCGAATATTCAAAGGAGAATCCGTTTTCGCAGAGGCGGTTGCGCTTGTCCATCCACTCGACGCCGCCGGCCCCTCGGTGCCCTTCGTCAACGAGGACGAGGTTGTCGCCCTCGAAGGCGTCAACGGCGACCGTCCTCTCGCCCATCTCGTCCTTAAGCTTGTGGATGTCTATGATCTCCACGGAGTGACCGGCGAAGAGACTGCGCCCTTCCTTAACGAACAGCTCAGCTGCGACGCCCGATTCCACAAACTCCCCGAGGTGCTGACGCGACAGTCCCTCGTTGGGCGTGAGTAAGATGACGCGGTTCAGTTCTTGCTCCCGACCATGCAAACGAAGATAGTGTTGGTACTGCCGGACGTTGACGTGCATAAGGAGCGTCTTGCCTGACCCCGTCGCGTTCCAGAAAGCGAGTTTGTTGAGGTCACCCGCTTCGTAGGCTTCAAGCTGGCTGGTCGCAGGCTTGTCGGCGTTGAACTCTCTGACGTGCGCGTTGAGGTCTGCGAGCAGCTGCGCCGGGTCGCGGAAATAGCGGTCGAGGTAAATCTCCGCAAAGAGCAGTGAGAGGTATTGAAAGTATTTGGGGTAGAGCTGATGCCCTATCAAATTGCGCTTCTCCGTGATGGCCAGCCAGTGGCGGACGATTGATTGGTCATACTCAAGTAGCTGCTGAGCCGACAGCTCCGAGCGTTCGAAGCGGCGGGCGGCGAGCCTGTGGTGGAAGAGCGAAACGTTGTCAGCGTCGAAGCCTTCCACGTCGGGGCCTTTAAGCACCTCGGCCAGTTGCTCGAAAGTATTGACCTCAAAAAGCGACAATATCCACTGGTTGAGGACGAGGCGCTGGTCGAATCGGAGCGGAGCGGTCTGCGGGCGTGCATTCCTTGTTCTGCGGGCGGCTGGGACTGTCATATGACCTTTACGGTAGAGGAATCGTGGGCGAGTCTCCAGGCTTGTCGGCCTGATTCGTTTTTTACGACAAGAACAGCGGCGACTGGAGCCTGAGCGCCACGCGCCCGTCGCACGTTCTCGCCTACACGTCCCGCACGTCGAACATCAGGCGATGGAACGCCTCTTCGATGAGGCGCACCTTCCACGTTTCATCCGGGCGGCGCAGGTTTTCCAGATTGTTGTCGCCGTTCGTGTATATGATGTCGAATTCTTTACTCCACGTGTTATAACCCTGCTGCCGAAAGAATTGATCCAAGTCATCGTTAGACTTCTCGCGCGTGTTGCGCCAGATGACGAGCACCTTTTCGCCTTCGGGATTCGTCCCTTTGACGACACGAAAGCCGCAGACAGTCTCGACGCGCCCGACGCGCAGCCCGAGCAGGTAGTTGAAGGTCCCGACTAGGTCAACGGCGACCGGTCGCGTCTCTCCCGCGCTCGCGCCGGTGGCGACGTTGAGTTGATAGTTGAACGGGTTGGTGAACTCTTCAATGTTGAGGAGGCTGGCGGACCCGCGTGCCTCAACGTCGAGCATGTAGCGCAGCACGTAGTCCTCGCGAAACTCCTGGTGCATTTCAAACAGCGATGCCTGTTCTTCCGTGCGCTTCAACTCGATGTTATTAAGCGAGTCTTCGTAAGACTCGAGCCGGATATATTTGAAAAGGTGGCTTGAGCCTTCGCGCGAGACAGGTTTGCCGTCGCGCCAGTCTTTCGAGTAGACGACTTTCTGGATGCGGGGTTTAAGTACAGTGTCGAAGTAGTTGCCCATTTCAACGACGATGTACTTGCGCCTACCGCTGTCCGCTCGATTAAGGTTAATTACGGCGTGTGCGGTAGTGCCGGAGCCGGCGAAGTAATCCAGGACGGTCGGGTCTTCAACCTGCCATGTCATCGCGTCTACGGCGTCCTGGACTAGGTGAATAGATTTGGGGTACGAAAACAACTCGCTGTTCCCTAAAATATCCGAAATCAACTTGGTACCGTGTGGGCCGGCGTTGTACCTGCTGTTCACCCAATTGCTGAACAGGATAGACCGCTTGCCGGTGGTATTGACGGCGAATTTTATCGAGAGATTGTCGCTGACAACGATCTCACCCCTTTCCAGCGCGGAGAGGCCCGACTCGTATGACCTGCACCAGACCTGCTCTCGTCCTGAGCTTCCTTTCGGGTAGAGTCTTTTATAGCCCTCCAGCGTGTCCTCGGTTGTATATGCTTCGCCAATCTTTGGCGGCGGCTCAAGTCTGACTACTTTCTTGCGCTCAGGATCGACTACGAGTGCGTAGAAGCTGTTCGGCCTGCCGGCCCTCGATTTATTATCGCCCGGGCCGCTGAGCATAAAGCTCCTGAACTCAACCCCGGCCTCCTTCTCCTTTCCCCTGATCAGGTCGAGCCCCCCGGGAATCAGGTAGATCATGTACTCATGTGTTCTGGATATATTCTTGCCGCCGCTTCCTTGGGGGTGGTGATTCACTATGACCAGATTTCTATCGTAGGCGGGGAACGTCTCATCGCACATCTCGCAAAGCTGCACCATCGCGTAGTCGTCGATGGCGATAGCGGCGGCAGCTTCAGACGTGATTAGCTGGAAGGATTTAACCAGCCGGTCACGCATGAGACTCAGCCAGGACGAATCCTTGTAGTCGTTCTTGTAAACTATTTCTGAGGGACCTGTGTTGTAAGGGGGGTCTATGTATATGCCCTGGATCTGTTCGCGGTAGCTGTGCTCTATTAAACTGAGCGCCTGAAAATTTTCGCTATTAATCAAAAGCCCATCTGTCTGCTCGTCCAGATTCTCGAAGCTCGCCAGCAGTCTGTCTTTGAACTCCTGCCCGAAGAACTTCGTGTCAAGCACCAGAAACGGATTGGCCTTTAAGAACTCGGTTGTGAGTGGCACCAAAGTTGCGATTGATTGATTGATTGATTGATTGATTGATTGATTGATTGATTGATTGATTGATTGATTGACCCTTATAATATCATCAATCGCGAACAGCCGAACCCATTCTTCATACTGCGCTTCGTTGGCGGCGATCTCTGCGTACAAGTCTTCGGGCACGCGGTCGAGTGTTACGCAGTAGCTAGTCTCTACGACGAACTTCTTCTTGAGCCACAGCTTCTTCTCGAAATTCTCCAACTGCTCTAAGAAGGCGATGATCTTGTGCGCGAGGCGTCGGATCGCTCTGACCTTACCTAGATACTGCTCGACACGCGGGGCGGTCTCCGACGCAATGTCATCGAGGTGCATGACCTCGTTCTTGATGTAGAAATCGAGCTCGCGTCGCAGGAAGCCGCCGAGGTCTTTGTGGATGAAATAGTCGAACGTGTTGCGGCTGGTGTAATCGGTGAGGTGCTTTTCCAGCAGCGTGCGGTTCGGATTCTTCTCTGTCGGGGCCTTTATGCCGAGCGCCTCGGTCCAGGGTGCGAAGGCTTCTGCATGCAGAAGCCTTCGCACCGCTTCGGCGTTCAGTTCGACCTGCTTGCGCTTCTCAGCGTCGGGACGGTACTCGAAGCGTATGAACAATTCGCCGCCCTCCTCGGCAAGCGGCTCCGTCTCGCTCAGTATGAAACGTCGCTCCTCTCCTTCGGCGGCCTTGTTATTGTTCTGCTCGGTGTCGGCGCTCACCAGCTTGAAGTGTACGCGCCTCGCATTCTCGTCAAAGGGAGGAAGCTTGAAGGTATAGTCGCGGAAGTTCTCGCTCGTCTTGACGTAATACTGATCTGCGTTGGCCCAGTAGAGTTTGACCTCTTCCCCCTCGTAGGGAATCGCGTACACGCCCTCCTTGTAGCGGCGTAGCGAGAGGAAATCACCATCGCTGTAATAGCGCCGGAAGAAGCTGAAGAGGTGCGAGAAGACTTCCGACTCGGCCGTCGCCACGTCAACGGATGTCTCCAGCTTCGTACGAGCTTCGATGACGGGCGGCGCATTCTCGGGGTCTAAGGCACCGTACCGCTTCGCCTCTTTCAAAGCCCCCTGATAATCCTGCTCAAGCTGTGCCCGGTCACCCGCGCCTAGCTTGCTTAGCTCATCCCTAACTTGCGGTAATAGGTCCTTATCGAGAAAGCGCGTAATCTCCTCGCGCTTAGAGTTCATGATGCGGTAGATGCCGAAATCCAGGTCGGCCCGGTCAAGCATGAACAACTCAGACAGCAGCTTTTTGAATTTGGCTAGATTCGTTTCAGGCATGCGAGAGATTTTCCTGATGACTTTGAACGGCTAAAAAAGTCTCTCACAAATTTCCTGATCTGGCGAGCGGCCTCTAAAGGCATGCGGGGAAGAGTAGGCAGCGGCCCTGTTTCGACGGATCACACGACCAGCTTTAATCCCATTGAAAGGACTGCTCATTCCACGCTTGAGTGAACGTGGCTCTACTGAAGTAGCGACGGTGCGATCCTATGCCTTGGCTTTACGCCCTCATCCACGGTCGCGTGAAGGTGTCCCGTCGGAAGGGTGAGACCGGCTTATGCTTACAAGCTCTTTAATTGAGCCATGAGCGCGGGGCGGCGCTTGTATTGCTCCTTTAGTCGTTGAAGGTATTGCTGCCATTCGTCAGCCTGCCCCGAGTGCGCGTAGGCGGCCCTGGCGCGGCGGAGCCAGTCGGCGGCGGCCGGGTAGAGACTGCTCTTCGTGGGCGCGATCAGTGCCTCGGCGTGTTTGACGCTCGCGCGGATGACCCACTCGGGGCGGCGCGTGATGAGTGCGTCGGCTACGGTCGCCGCGACCTCGTGCTCCTGAGCGTGCCCGTCCGCGAGGCGGATGGCCGTGTCCCACTCCTGCTCCTCGACGAGCACTTCGGCGAGAGGTCGCTTGTCGTAGAACTGTTCCAGAGATGACATGGCCTTGGGCTTGAGTTTGGACCAGCCCCGCCCAGCCAGCCGCTTGAGTGTCCGCCAAAGGTCGAGGGACGGCGTTTCGCGGAAGGCCGCGCGCCAGGCTGCGAGCGCCTGCTTGGTGCGCCCCTGTGTCTCTTCGATGGCACCGAGCCAACGGCCGAGGTCCGCCTTGTGTCCTTTGAGCCACAGCCCGCGCTCGCCGACGCGAATCGCTTCGTCCAAGTGCCCGGAGTCGCGTAGGCGTTGTGCGAGCGTCAGAGCTTCGCCCGCGTTAGCGAGGCGTTTAAGGGCGTGGGAGACGGCCTCGGGCGTCCGGCCGAGGCTTAACAGCTTGAGCGTGTAGCGAAGGTGCTCGTCCGCGCGCAGGCAGAGCGTGAGGTACTCGTCCGTGCGCCCCTGTCGCTCCAAGACGTTGAGTTTCGCGCGTGTCAAGACCTGAACCGGGTCTTCCGGAGCCCACCCGGACGCGTACCATTCGTCTTCGTCTGCCTCCGCGTCTTCGTCATCTTCATCTTCGTACCTACTGCGCGTTTCACCGGGACGGGCCGAGGCCGGCAGCTCTTCCCACCCGTGACGTGCGGCCAGGAGGGCGATGCCCAAGCCTTCAATTCCGTAGTCACTGAGTTGGCCGTGTAGGTCGTCGAGGTCGCTCAGGAGGTCTTCGCGCTCGTCCTCGTCCAAGTCGAGACTCAGGATGACCTCGGCCAGCGTCGCGCCGAGGCCGTTGAGGAAATCACCGAGTTCGCCGTTGGAATCGTCAACGTACTCGAAGCCGTCGCTGCTCTCCTCCACCAGCGTGAGTAGAATCCGCAGGGCGGCCTCCGCTTCGCCAGCGTCGAGGAACTCCCGCGCGCTCCTCTCGACGCCGCGTAACTCGTCCGTAAGACCGCCGACGTGCCAGTAAGCCTCGGACGCGCGCATGTGATCGAGACCATGCATGATGCTATTCACGCGCCGCCGGTAGACCTCAACGTCTACCTCTCTGGGTTTGGACGGTGCGGTCTTGCCGCCGCCGGAAACAGACGGCGCGGCGAGCGCCGCCTCGATTAGTTCGTACAGGTCGGGTAGCTCGCCGAGCAGCCTCGTCAACAACACGAGCAGTTGCTCGCGGCTGAGTTCGGACAGTAACTCCGTCGGCTCTTTGCGGGCGGCGAAGCTCTCGGAGTTGTGCGCGTAGGAGAGCAGCAGGGCGATGATGTGTTTGCAGTAGCCGCCGAAGTCGTAGGGGCAGGTGCAGGAGGCGGAGCGGACGCCGCCTTCGTCCAACTCGGCGCGCACCCTGTAGAAAGGTGCCTCGGAGCCTTCGCACACGCCGCTGAGCGCGTGGCCCTGAATCGCGGCGCGCGAGACGGCGCCGCGGCGGAAGAGTTCCCGCCCGCGTGCGAGGCTCTTCTCAGTCGCGCCCGCCCGGATAGCCGCCTCCGACAGTGTTAGAGAGGCCATAGCGCCCTCCTCCCGCGTGAGAATTTCGGCAACTCTGGGAGCATCATACTCAGTGCGGCTCCGTTGATGCTATTCTCTATGCCCTCCGGTAATCGCTCTACGACTCTCGGGCAGGTTCCGTCGGTTAAGCCATACAACTCTCAGGATGAACACGTTCAGACAATTCGAGCAGCAAGTCGAGCATGTCCCCTTGACGACGAGCTGGTATCTCGCCGACCTGGGCGAGGCGCGCGGAAGGCAGGAACTCTTCACCAGGCAGTCGCCGCAGAAGCTGAGGGTTCTGCGGGAGCACGCGCTCATCGAGAGTGCGGTCTCTTCTAACAGGATCGAGGGAGTCCAAGTAGACCAGACGAGAATCGGGACGGTGCTCTTCGGGAAGTCGCACCTGCGCGACCGCGACGAGGAGGAGGTGCGGGGCTATCGTGACGCATTAAAGCTGATTCACGAGCAGGGTCCGAAGCTGCGAATCACTGAAGACCTGATTCGAGAGTTGCATCGACTCTGCCGGGCCGGGCTCGGCGACGCGGGGCAGTATAAGGAGCGCGACAGCGACATCATCGAGAAGTACCCTGACAGGCGGCAGAGAGTCCGATTCTCGACCGTAAGGGCCGCCGATACTCCGCGCTACATTCCGGGATTGATTGAGAGTTGGGACAGGTGCTTTCAGGAACGTTGGGTTCATCCTTTACTCGCGCTCGCCGCCTTCAATCTTGACTTCCTGTGCATACACCCTTTCCGCGACGGCAACGGGCGCGTGTCCCGGTTGCTGATGCTCGCCGGGTGCTACCAACTCGGCTATGAGGTGGGGCGCTACATCAGCTTGGAGCGGCTGATTGAGGAGAATAAGGAGCGGTATTACGAGACGCTGGAGGCCAGCTCTCAACGGTGGCACGAGGCGAAGCACAACCCGTGGCCGCTGATAAACTTCCTGCTCTACGTTTTGAAGCTTGCCTACGGAGAGTTCGAGAGGCGGGTGGGACAGACGGCCTCTCCGAAGGGCGCAAAGACGGAGATGGTCGAAGCCGCCGTCGAAGCTATGACGGGCTCTTTTACAGTTAACGATCTGGAGAGAGCCTGCCCCGGGGTAAGCAGAGACATGGTGCGGCGCGTGCTGCGTGGTTTGAAAGAGGCGGGGAGGGTTGAAGCCTTAGGGAGAGGGCCGGGGGCGCTCTGGCGGAAAAGAGGTAGTACCCTTAAAAAGGGGTAATAGAGAGGGTAATGTTCAGGCGCTAAGTGTTGGGAAGTTCATTTATGCTCGGGGTGGCTCAACAGGCTTTGCCCACAAAATCACTAAATCGGCTCATTTTGTAGGCAAACGGCGTTTCTGCCTATAAAATCCACGTCCAGCCCTAGCTCATACATACTCGGGCTTGATTTCGTAAAGCCTACTACGACCGAACAGCGGAAGCAGCGCAAAGGTTCACAGCCAATGCGCTGCTTTAACCTTATAGCCAAAATTGTTGCATTCTAAGCCGCGTGGGGTTAATCTCCCGCCTGTGGGCGTCACCTCCGCATTCCGCCGCTCACAAGACACACTACTACCTAGCCGCCATTGGGCAGCTTGCTCCGGCTGAACTGATACGGGCTTAGAACAGAGACGGCAGAACCGCGAGTAGTTCTAACGCGCTCTGCGTCAGGCTGTCAGCTACGCCGTTAAGTATCTCGCCACCCGTCGTTGGCTCTTGAACGGCGTTCGTCGGTTCTTGAATAGCACTTGTCTGCAGTGACGGGGGCGGGGGGGCAGGCGCTGGGTTTTGTATCCATCCCGCCTGCGCAGAGCAAGCGAGTAGAAGCACCAACGCGGAGGCTCGGATAGCTTTACCCATCTTCTTACACCTTTCGCTTTTATGAGGGTTGACTACAGTCGCCGCCGGAATCTCTACCTCCGGCGGCCTTGCCGTTCATGGTGCAAAAGTGACATGAACTAAGAAAGGCTGTCCTCACATGACTTTAGCAGATGAGCACCTGAAGGAACTAGATAACCCCTCATTAACCGAGAACGAGCGCACCTTGCTACGCTGTCGCGTTGCGGCAGACCTCATCCACAAAGGGCAATATGAGTTCGCACGCGAAACTCTAGGCGAGTTGTGGCCGGGGGTAGGTGAAAAGCCTGACGTGAAGGGATTACCGCCAGTCCTAGCCGCTGAAGTCATACTCCAATGCGGAGTTCTTACAGGCTGGCTCGGTCGTCTCAGAAGCATTGAGGGCGCACAGGAGAAAGCCCAAGACCTGATAACTGAAGCCTTCCGTAAGTTTCAGTCACAGGGCAGGCATGAGAAAGCGTCTGGGGCACAGTACGAGCTAGGAGTTTGCTACTGGCAACTCGGCGCTTACGAAGAGTCCCGCGTGATAATGCAGGAGGCGTTGAAGCCCCTCACGGACGCTGACCTAGAGTTAAAGGCGAGAATCCTAATCAGGCGCACGATAGTCGAGTTATGCGAGAACAAGTTTTATGAAGCCCTCAACATCTTGAATGAAGCGCGGCCCGTCTTTGAATCCGCGGACGACGCGCTCAAAGGCCGATGGCACGGGCAGATGGGTTTAGTCCTAGCGAGACTTGCTGATGCGGAGGGAAATACCTCTTATACCGACAGGGCGATCATAGAGTTCACGGCGGCGATTTATCATTACGAGCAGACGGGAAACGAAAGGTACTGCGCGACCAACCGCAATAACGTTGCCATGCTGCTTTACAGGCTGGGGCGGTACCGGGACGCGCACGAACAATTAGACCGTGCGGGCGCGACTCTGTTGAGGCTGAAGGACGCGGGGCTGCTCGCGCAGGTTGACGAGACGCGGGCGCGCGTCTTTCTTGCGGAGAAGAAGTACGGTGAAGCCGACAGGGTTATCACCCGCGCCATCCAGGCGCTAGAGAAGGGCGGCGCGTCCGCTTACCTCTCGGACGCGCTCACCATTCAGGGCGTGGCGCGGGCGCGTCTCGGAGCAGGTGATGACTCAATCAACATCCTGCGCCGCGCCATGAGCATAGCGGAAGAGTCCGGCGCTCTCACCAACGCGGGACTCGCCGCCCTCGCCCTCATAGAGGAACACGGGGCGCGTCGCGTGCTGTCACGCACGGAGCTTTATAGGTTGTATCTCCGCGCAGAAAAACTCCTGAAAGGCTCGCAGGACGCAGAGGATAAAGAGAGACTTCTGGCGTGCGCCCGCGTGGTGATGCGTCGGCTGGCGGACGTGAGTCTGCATGATAGGAATTTCTCTTTTTATAGTGTCGTGCAGGAGTTTGAGGAGAAGATAATAGAGCAGGCTCTAGCGGAGTCGGGCGGCAGCGTTACGGGCGCGGCGAAGTTGCTCGGCCTCAAGCATCAGACCTTAATCAGTATGCTGAAGAAGAGGCACAAGGCGCTTCAGTTGAAGAGGACGCCGCCTGAGAAGCGGCTGAAGAGCATCATCAAAAAGGACGCTTAGGGATTTTATAGGCAAGTCTGCGAATTTATAGGCAAACTCCATTTTATGGGCAAAGCCAGTCCGATGAGAGTGATGAGTTGATGTGAAAATGAAAGCTCATCTTGGCGGGCGAGCGGAGAGAATAGTCGCATGAAGCTCAAAGACTTGAAGCAATATTTGGACACCCGCTCAAGGGAACAGTTGATCGCCGAAATAGGTGAGATGTTTTCGAAGATAGATGCGGTGAAGGACTACTACCAGAGTAAACTCAACCTCGGCTATAGCGCAGAGGTGAGTGAGAAGTACAAGTCCGTCATCAAACATGAATTCTTCCCCGAGCGTGGCTTCGGCCGGGCGCGGCTCTCCGTGGCGCGAAAGGCTGTCAGCGAGTACCAGAAGGTCTCTGATTCAAAATTCGGCGTGGCGGACGTGATGCTGTATTACGTCGAAATGGGTGTGCAGTTCACTAACACCTACGGGGATATCGACGAGGCTTTTTACAACAGCATGGAGAGCATGTATGAAAGGGCGGTGAAGTATATCGTGCGGCATGGGCTACAGGGGCAGTTCGGAGAGAGGTGCCGCCGCATCGTTGCCGACACCTCGGATATTGGGTGGGGATTTCATGATGGGTTGAGCTATACCTTTGAAGAACATTTTAAGGAAGGCACTATCCCGGAGAGCGAAGCCTGACAACAGATGCGTCCGACCGGGGCTTGGATATTTAACCAATGAACATGGAAGAGATCATCGAGCGGCTGGAATTTTATGACGGCACCTTCCCCCGCCGGGCGTTGGAGGAGGCGGTGGCGAGGCGAGAGCAGGTCACCCCTGTTCTTCTACAGATTCTTGAGGAAGCCGCTCACAACGTCGAAGACATTTACGAGCAGGAAGATTACATGGCTCACATCTATGCCATGTTCCTGCTGGCCCAGTTCCGTGAGAAGCGCGCCTATCCGTTGGTTGTCGATTTCTTCTCCGCGCCGGGCGACATCTCGCTGGAAGCTACCGGGGATGTCGTCACCGAATACCTCGCTCGAATATTGGCTTCGGTCTGCTGTGGGGACGTGAGTCTCATCAAGCAGCTGGCGGAGAACGAGGCGGCGGACGAGTTCGTCCGTAACGCGGCGTTAGAATCTCTGGTCTGCTCGGTCGCCGCCGGGCATACGCCGCGAGAGGACGTGCTGGCGTATTACAAGAGCCTGTTTGAAGGCGACCTCTCAAAAGAGCCTTCACACTTCTGGGACGGGCTGGTCTCCTGTTGCACGGACTTATACCCGGAAGAGGTCTACCCGCAGATAAAGCAAGCCTTTGAGGATGACCTGATAGATGAATGGGTCGTTGATTTGAACTTTGTCGATGAACATCTGGCGCTCGGCAGGGAAGAGGTACTGTCCAGGCTTCTGGGTGACAGGTACGGGCTGATTGAAGATACGATTGGGGAGCTTGCGGGGTGGGCCTGCTTCCAACCTCCCATTCAGCAGCAGCCAACTGTCAAAAAGAAGAAGATAGGTCGCAACGAGCCGTGCCCGTGCGGGAGCGGGAAGAAATACAAGAAGTGTTGCGGCACGTGAGGCGCGGCTCACAAGGCGTTTTAATCAGGCATTGCACAACCTGGGTTATTGCCTATCCAAAGTGTGAGGGTGTTAAGCAGCGCACTACTGGAGAACGCTTTGACCGGTGGGCGCACATTCGACATAATTCTTCCCTCGCTGCGCATGATTGTTGCTGGCGGAGGTCATGAGTAAATGAGCTTACCCCGCGCATATACACGATATTCCGTGGAAGAGTATCTCTCCTCGGAGCGAGAGGCTGAAGAGCGGCACGAATACTTAGACGGACAGATATACGCGATGGCGGGTGAGAGTCCGGAGCACGGCGCCATCTGCACGAATATCGGGGGGCAGCTTTACGCTCAACTGAGGGGGGAGCCCTGTCAGGTATTCTCCAAGGATATGAAAGTTCGCAGCGGGCCAGCCCCGAAGCTTGGGCAGACGAGAAAGGGCCTTTATTCTTATCCCGATCTGATGGTCGTCTGCGGCGAGCTTAAGTTTCACGACGAGCACCGCGACGTGCTCGTGAACCCGTTGGTCATCATCGAGGTCTTATCCCCCGCCACGGAAGCTTTCGACCGTGGCGAGAAGTGGGCGCGGTATCAGACCTGGCTGCCTGAACTCTCCGATTACGTGTTGGTCTCTCAGACGAAACCCCGGATTGACCATTTCCATCGTGGGGTGGGCGGCGAGTGGTTTTACTCTTTGGTGAATAGTCTTGAAGAGAGTCTCCGTCTCAATTCCGTCGGCTGCGTCCTGCAACTCGCGGATGTATATGACCGGGTTGCTTTCTCAGTCGAAGAGCCTGAAGACCCGAGCGAAGAGTAAGACGACGCTGCCCCTTGCCGCCGCCTTATCACAGATGAAATTGTGTGGGGGCTATCGCGTCGTTCTTGTCACGATTCACGCCGTAATGTGCGTGTAGAGGTGCGAGACCAGTCGGCTACGGTTCGCGGTAATTGCTGGGAAAAGGTAGTACGCCGTACTTGGCGCAGTAGTGGGGAAGAGGATTCATAACCCCAAGGTCGGGAGTTCAAGTCTCCCCCCCGCTACCAACATTTTCAAGAGTTTACGGCCGCCAGCTTCGGCGGCCGTTCTGCTTCTATGGCAGGGCTGTGGCAGGTCTGCGCGGCACCCCGGCGCGTGGCCTCTACAGCGGCCTGCTTCCGCTCGCTAACCGGGTGCGCGTAGCGCCGACTGGTCTTAATGTCGGTGTGCCCCATCAGTTCCGCGATCTCATAAGCCCCGTAGCCGGCCGCGCCCATGCGCGTGCCGAACGTATGCCGTAGATCGTGCCAGCGGAGGTTTGAGATTCCCGCCAAGCGGCACGCCGTCTTAAAGCCCTTCTTTACCTCCTTAACGCGCGTCCCCGTCCGCGCGCTCACAAAGACGTACTCGGCGCCGGCGCTCGTACGCTTGAGCGCCTGAAGCTCTCGCCGCACGTCCTGGTTCATCGGCACATCGTACTCCTGCCCGGTCTTCGCGTTCGGTACGTGAACCAGGTTGAGTTCTAAGAAAGGGGCGTGTCAAGGAAAAACTTCCCCCACGCTGGCGGCAAGGAGGATTCCTTCGGCCGCCAGCCCCCGACCTGCCGTTAGCTCGGCCACCCCGGCTCCGTTGCCGTCGCCAACTCAGCGCGTAGCCCTCGCCGCACTCCGCTCCTACTCAAGCACTGCCGGTCGTACTCGATGTGCTGACCAGTGTTCTATCTGAGACTGAAGGCCCTCGGCCTCCGCCTACGGCTTGCTCTGGTCATCCGGGGCGGCATAACGTTGCAACAGAGGCCCGCGGGCGGCACCCGCGGAGCCTACACAACCGGCAGATACTCAGCCCCGAACCTTCGACGAGCAGATATGGCGCCAGCATGCTTGTGACGGCGGCAACTTCGGCCCGGCCGGCTATCGCCTACTCACGCCGCTTGCCCGATCACTTGACCGCTGTCGAAGCTCTCACCCGCCTTCCACACGGCTAAAGTGATGGCCGCGATCTTCGGCGCCACCGTCACCCGCGCCAGCTCCGGCCGCGGCCCCCGCGCCAGTAACTCCGCGTACCACGTCTTGAAAGGTTCGCACCGGGAGGCCGTCAGCGCCGCGCCCTTGAAGACGTACTTCAGCGTCCGGTTGTGGCTCCGCGTCAGGCTGCGCGTCTCCGGCGCCCTCTTCCTGCGCCGCACCTGCTCGCCGACCAACTGGTGGTCGCCGCTCGACCTCGTCACGACCGCCAGCCCGCAGGAGGACCAGAACTGCCGCTTCGAACGGAAGCGGCGCGGCGTGACGACCGCGACGATAAGCTGCGCGACACGCACCATCCCGAGCGTCGGCACCCCCAGCAGCAGCTTGCTCGCCGGATGGCGGCGACACTCGGCGACCAGAGCTTTGCGCGCCGCGCGCCGCAGATGCGTCAGGTGGTCTAACTCCGAGTAGAGACGCTCGGCGCGCGGGCACCCGGCCCGGGCAACTGCGCGAGCCACCCTTCGCGTTGTCGCGGCTGGTAGACCTCGGCGCCGGCACACGGGATGGCGCGGCTGCGGTAGAGGGCTTTGATCCGGTTCATCGTGCGGGGCGAGTCTTCGACCAGGTACTCGTAGCTTCTGACCAACTCCTTGAGGTCAAGCACCCCCTGCTCGCCGTGGTAAACAGGCGAGAGCAGCCCGGCTCGCAGCAGTTGCGCCAGCTTGCGCGCATCGACCTTGTCCGACTTGTTGCCGTCTCGGAGCAGGCGGTTCTTGCGGGGGTCGCAGACGACGACCTCAGCTTTGGTCTTCTTCAAGACATCGTAGAGCCAGGCGGCGTGGGTGCCCTCCTCGAAGGTGACCTCGACTTGGCCGCGCAGGCCCTTGAGGAAGTCGAGAACGGTCGCGGCGCCCGTCTCGACGACAGACTCCATCACGAGCTTACCCGTGGCGTTGAGAACGGCGACGCAGATGCTTGCCTTATGCACGTCGAGTCCGACATAGTATCGGCTCATAAGGGGTCTCCTTTCGGCGGTAATCTTCCAGGCTTCGACAACCCGGAACCTACCACCGGAGGGGCGCCCTTTCATAATGCGTTGCAAAGATTGATCTGAGGCGCACGAGGGCTTCACACCTGCTCCAGCTAGGCAGCGACACCGAACAGGCTCGCGACGAACTTCGCCTGCCCTATCGCGTCTCTTCCATCCAATCTTTTGACTTGCCCCTTCCTCATCATGTGCATCGACTCAACGCCTTCAATCGTCCGCTCCACCGCGTGGAAGGAGCGGAAACATTGCACCGCTCGCCACCTCCGCCTGATGAATCGGTGGTCTTGTTCAATCATATTGTTGAGGTACTTGACCCGCCGCAGCTTGCAGTCGCGCGGTAAGACTTTCTCTTTGATGGATGCAGCAAAGGCCTCCGGATAGGAGGCGTGCTTATCCGTGCCGATGGTGAACGGGAACCTCCGATGATCTGCACGCATCAACTTCTTAAAGAACCGTTTGGCCGCGGAAACATCTCTTCTCGCACTCAGCATAAACTCGATTGTAGCCCCGTCCTTGTCTACTGCACGGTATAAGTACTTCCAACTCTTGCCAACCTTCACGTAAGTCTCGTCGATGCGGAAGGACGCGCCGCTCATCTTCAAATGTTGACGGATGCGCTTATTGATTTCAGGTGCGTACCTCTGGACCCAACGGAACACGGTCGAGTGATCCACGTCGAGACCTCGCTCACGCATCATCTCCTCGATGTCACGATAAGAGAGCTGGTAGCGGCAAGTACCATCTGACGCACAAAAGGATGAGCGATGGCTCGAAGTGACGCCATTTGAACGGGGCTTTAGCCTGCTTCACGAGTATGGTTCCAAGAGAGTGCTAATCGAACCGGAGGGTGGATTATAGCTTTGAGGCAATTCTTGCAACAGTGCCTCAGAGTCAGGCGACGTGTCCGACGAGGTCAGCGTAATCATCGAGACGAAGGGGTGTTGGAACCGTGACCCGCGCACTGCGATGGGCCGGCAGTTGGTAGGCCGCTACCTCAAGGACAACAAGTGTCGGCACGGCTTATACCTGGTCGGCTGGTTTCTTTGCGAAGGGTGGGAGGGCGGCACCGATCCGCGCAAGTCACGGACTCCGAAGGTGGGCGTAGGCGAGCGCCCAGCCGATGGCGCCGTGCCAGCGGTTATGCGGGAACACGATGCAGCAGCCGGGCTGGTTCGTGTTCTGAAAGTCGCCCAGCTTGCGCGCGCCTGTAAGCGGCTCGCTCGGATCGCCCGCGCTGACCCCGTTGCGCGTGAAGTGCTTCGGAAGGGTAAAACCCGGGCGGTTCGTCTTCCGCTGCAACAGTTGCTCGGGCGTCACCCCCTGCCGACTCGCCGACTGCTCGACGGCCCGCCGGCTCTCTTCCGGGTAGACGCTCCTTGACGGGCGGACTCTTTTTTATTTCACTTGCACAAACCGCTTGGAGTCTCCTCAAGCGGGAACCTCGGCAGCGCCGATGGCCTCACGATAACTCTCGCAACAGCGCGGCGACTCCCGTCGTAAGGTATAATTGGTAGTCGAGCCCCCGTCTACCCCTTCACGATAACGAGTCTGACAAATTGAGGATCGCCATGTGGCAAACGGGTCGTACTCTCAGAGGGCCGGCGAAGCGCCTGCCCGCTCTGCTGGCGGGTGTGTTGTTCGCCACGGGTATCGCGCCTCAGGAGGGGGCGGTGGCACAAGACGCCGCCGGCCGGACACAGGCTCAGACCCTGGAGCAGGGAAGCCCCGTCGTGCGCGCGATGGCCGACGGCGACGTGCACGCTTACCAACTGAAGCTCGACGCGGGGCAATTCGCGCACGTGTTGGTGGAGCAGCGCCGGCTTGACGTGAGGGTCAGTGTCTACGGCCCGGACGGTAAGCAAACGGACGAGGTTGACAGCCCGACCGGGATGCAGGGGCCGGAGGCCGTGTATCTGGTCGCGGAGATCACGGGCATCCACCGTGTGGAGGTTCGCTCGCCGAAAGGGGCGTCCCTGCGCGGGAGCTACGAGATAAGGCTCAAAGAGGCGCGGCAGGCGACGGCGCGGGAGCGGAGCCTGGTCGCGGCACAGAGAGCTTACGCGGAAGCGGAGCGCGCCCGCGTGCAGGGGACGAAGGAGTCGAGGCAGGAAGCGATCAGGAAGTACGAGGAGGCGCGGGGGCTGTACGCGGCCGCCGGTGATCGTACCGGGGAGGCCAACTCGCTTCACCTCATCGGGTACATTTACGCCAGGATGGGGGATAGGCAGAAGGCGCTGGGCTACTACCAGCAAGCGCTGCCGCTGCGCCGGGCCGCGGGCGACCGCAGCGGGGAAGCCTACATGCTGGTCAACATGGGCTCGGCTTACGACGGCGTAGGGGATAGGCAGAAGGCGCTGGACTACTACAGCCAGTCGCTGCCGATCTGGAAAGCCGTCGACAATCCCAGCGGAGAGGCCGCGACGCTGGGCAACATCGGCACCTTGTACTCCTCGCTGGGTGAGACGCAGAAGTCTCTGGACTACTACCACCAGGCGCTGGAGCCCTACAGACAGAGCGGCGACCGCAACGGGGAAGCCACGACGCTGACCAGCATCGGCGTCTCTTACTACGGCCTCGGCGAGATGCAGAGGGCGCTGGATTACTATCAGCAGGCGATGGCGCTCTGGAAAACCACCTCCGACCGCAGCGACGGAGCTTTCACCTTCACGCTGCACAGCATCGGCGTCGCCTACGCCAAGTTGGGTGAGAAGCAGAAGGCGCTGGATTACTTGAATCAGGCGTTGGCGCTACGCCGGGCCTCGGGCGACCGCAACGGGGAAGCCTCCACGCTCAACAATATCGGCGCGGTTTATAACTCTATCGGCGAGGGGCGGAAGGCGCTCGAATACTACGACCAGTCGCTCGCGCTGCGCCGGGCCGTCGGCGACCGCCGCGGCGAAGCCTACACCCTCAACAACCTCGGCGTGGTTTACGAAGCGTTGGGTGAGAAGCAGAAGGCGCTCGACTACTTCAACCAGGCGCTGCCGTTGCGCCGGGCCGTCGGCGACCGCAGCGGTGAGGCCAACACGCTCACGAGTCTCGGCGCGGTCTACTACGCGCTGGGCGACTGGCAGAAGGCGCTCGATTACTTCAACCAGGCGCTGCCGTTAAGCAGGGAGGCCGGGGACCGCGGGTGGGAGGCCACGACGCTCGCGCATCTCGCCCACCTTGAGCGCGACAGAGGCAACCTCGCCGCCGCACGCAAGCTCATGGGCGACGCCCTCCCGCTCGTCGAGTCCATCCGCGCCACAGTCGCCCTTCATGAACTGCGCGCCTCGTTCTTCTCCACCGTCCGAGAGCACTACGAGCTTTACATAGACATCCTGATGCGCTCGCACGAGGCGGAGCCGTCGGCCGGCTACGCCGCCCAAGCCCTCCAGATCAGCGAGCGCGCACGCGCGCGCAGCCTGCTCGAACTGCTCGCCGAAGCCGGCACGGACATCAGGCAGGGCGTTGACCCTCGCTTGGCCGAGCGCGAGCACAGCCTGCGACAGCAGCTCAACTCCAAGCTCGAATACCAGATTCGACTCCTCGGTACCAAGCACACGCCAGAGCAGGCCGCCGCCGCCGCCGCCGCCATCGCCTCCCTCACCGCGGAGCTTCAAGAGGTACAGGCGAACATCCGCACCTCCAGCCCCGCCTACGCCGCCCTCACACAGCCGCAGCCCTCGACCCTGAGCGAGATTCAGCAACAGGTGCTCGACCCCGAAACATTACTGTTGGAGTACGCGCTCGGCGAGAAGCACAGCCACCTGTGGCTCGTCTCGAACAGTTCGCTGTCGAGCTTTACCTTACCGAAGCGTGCCGAGATAGAGGCCGCCGCCGTGGCACTCACGCGCCTGCTGAGCGAAGGCGGCACGCCCGAGGAGTTCGACCGGCAGGCGGCCGCCGTGAGCCGCCTGCTGCTGGCCCCCGTCGCCTCGCATCTCGGACGCAAGCGCCTCGTCATCGTGGCCGAAGGCGCGCTGCAATACGTGCCCTTCGCGGCCCTGCCGCGGCCGTCGCCACAAAGGGCGTCGCGCCGCGCGACCGCCACGCAGCCGCTCGTGGCGACACACGAGATCGTCAGCCTGCCTTCGGCTTCGACCCTCGTCAGTCTGCGTCGGCAGGTGGCGGGCCGCAGACCTCCGGCCAAGCGTCTCGCCGTCTTCGCCGACCCCGTCTTCACGAGAGACGACGCGCGCATCAAGGCCAGACCGGCGACCACCCGCATATCAATTGAGCAGCCCGCGGAGGGCGAAGCGCGGAGCGCGGCCGACATCGTGCGGCACGAACACACGCGCGCGGCAGAGGCCGCGCACTCTCTCGGCCTCAAGCGCGCGGGTGTAGACCTGGCGCGCCTCCCCTTCTCGCGCCACGAAGCAGAGCGGCTGCTCGCGCTCGTGCCGAGGCGCGAGGCGCTGGCCGCGCTCGACTTCAAGGCCAGCCAGGCCACCGCCCTCAGCCCCGAACTCGGGGATTACCGGATCGTGCACTTTGCCACGCACGGCTACCTGAACCCGGAGCGGCCCGAACTCTCCGGCCTCGTGCTGTCGCTCGTGGACGAGCGCGGCGAGCCGCAGGACGGCTTCCTCAGTCTCTCGGAAATCTACAACCTGCGGCTGTCGGCGGACCTCGTCGTGCTCAGCGCGTGCCAGACGGGACTGGGCAAGCAGGTGCGGGGCGAAGGTCTCGTGGGTCTCACGCGCGGCTTCATGTACGCGGGGGCGCCGCGCGTCGTGGCGAGCTTGTGGGCCGTGCAGGATCGTGCGACGGCGGAGATGATGGGGCGGCTTTACGAAGCGATGTTGCGGCGCGGGGCGCGACCGGCGGCGGCGCTGCGCGCGGCGCAGCTCGCCATGCTGCGCGAGGAGCGTTGGAGTGCTCCGCACCTCTGGGCGGGCTTCGTCATTCAGGGCGAGTGGCGATAGACCTTACGGAGCGCCGCGCTGGAGCTATGGAGCGTTGACCGTCGGCGGGCGTTTGTCGGCGGCCGCGGTCAGCGCGGCGACGATTCTCGCGGCGAGGTCGTTGACATCTTCGACGCCGCCGGACGCGGTCGGCTGTGTTGTGAACCAGAGCGTCTTGCCGCCGCGTGTCACCAACTGCACGCTGACGCCCGCGCCGCGCGGCTGCTCACGCAGCAGCACGGCGTCGGCCTGCCGCTCGCCCGTCACAACAGTGAACCTGTCGCCGGCACGCAGCCGCGCGATCAGTGCTTCGCGTAGTTGCCGGTCGTCAGCGCCCTCACCGGCGCTGACATAGATACGACGCACGTCGGCGACGGTCAACCGCTCGCGGCTTCGCGGCGTGGGGGCGACCCGCACATTGCCTTGCGACGTACGCGGCGTGGCAGCCAGCGCGGGGGGCGCAACGTCTTGGCGGTTCTGTGTGTCGCGGGCGGGAGGCGCGGACTCGGGGGTGGGCGGGGGCGAAGGCTGCTCCTGTTGGACGACCGGGGCGGGCCGCTCGGTCGTTCGGAAGAGCGCGAGCGCGAGCAGCACGACAGCCGCCAGCACGCACAGCGCGACCGCCAGACGCCGAACCGGATACCGTCGTGTGGCGCGTGCGGGTTCGGCCGACGGGCGCGCCGCGCGTTGCGCCGTCGTCAGCCGCCGCGCGCCCGGATCGAGACGGGCGTGCGCCGCTATGCCGCGCACGAGTTCCTCTTCGCGCTGCTCCAAGCCCGCGTGGAACGGGCACACGCCGACGTGCGCCAGATAGCTCTCGACCTCCTCTTCGGGGGCGTCGGCCCCCGGCGGTCTCGCCCAGCGCTCTGGCTCCGTGCACCATGTCATGGCCGGTGTCTCCCCAACCTTTCCTCCAACGCGAAATAGAGGTCGAGTAGCACGGGATAGTCTTCGACGAGTCGCTTCCTTGCGTAGTAGAGGTGACTCTTGACGGTGCCTTCCGACAGACCCAACTGCGCCGCGACTTCGCCGACCGACAACTCTCGCAGGTAATGCGACTCAAAACATCGAGCCCTCAGCTCGTGCCGGCTGCGGAGTCCCTCCAGCGCCCGCGCGAGTTCCTGACGAAGGCGCTGCTGTAAGAAGGTCAGTTCCTGATCGGTCGCCGCCTGCGCGTCCACCAGGTCCTCCAGCGGCGACTCGCGGCGGGCCTGCCCGCGGCGCGTGTGGTCAATGGCGGCGTTGGTCACCACCCTGTACAGCCAGGTGGTGAAGCGAACCTCACGCGGGTACTGCTCAAGGCGCCCGGCCAGCTTGCTCCAGACGCTCTGGGCAACGTCCTCGGCGTCTTCGGGACGGCGCACCACTTGCAGCGCGACCATCCTGACGTAGTTGTTGCACTGCTGATAAAGCGCGGCGAAGGCGGCCGCATCGCCCTGCGCGGCGCGTGCGGCAAGCTCGTCAAGCTGTTGGTCGTCGGCTGGTGAGTCCGACTGCGCTTGCTTGGTAGCCATGACCCCTGCCCTCGCTTCGGCCGCGATTCTAGCACGCGGCGGCGGGCGCCGGAGGCGCGACACCGGGGCCAAAAAATAGACGCCGCGGGGTCTCAAAAAAAAGTGCGGCGGACTTCAACCGGCGCCGCCGCCCGTGCGTTTCATAAACGGCAACGATTCAAAACGTCCGGCCGCCGGAATACTTCAGCCCGTTCCACTCCCATCCGGAGGAAAGATGAAAAACTTACTACTCGCCGCCGCAGTCCTGTTCGTATTCGTGCTGTGCCCCTCGCGAGCGTGGTCGCGACAACAGCAGCCGATTAAATATTTCGGCTACGCCGGGGCGGAGACCGCCACCGACCTCAACAGGGTCAGTCCGTACACCAACTTCTCCTACATCGCGGCCTCCTACGACACCTCGATGGCGCCCCAGTTGACGGCGCTCAAGGGTAAGGGGATGCGCGCCGTGATCGACCTCGGGAGGGTTCTCTGGTGCCCGGCCGACGCGAATAACCCGCTCTTCACCACCTGGCACCTGTGCACGACCGCAGACGCACCGGGGGGGAAGGATTACGTCACGCGTTGGAACACATGGGTCAACACGAATTACCAGTACTTAAACAGCACCTACGTGCTCGCCTTCTCCGTGATTACCGAGCACACGCAGAGGGGCATACCCGTGACGGATGTCCAGACGGCGACGAGTCTGGTGAAGCAGACCTATTACAGCATCCCGACGATGCTCACCGACAACGCCGACGACATTTACAACGCGGGGATGAACTATCAAGTCCCCAACAACGTGGACTGGATCTCTACGACCAAGTACTACATCGAGCCGGAATTCGACGCCAAGTTTAAACAGAGCGTCAATATCGTGAAGGCGAAAAAACAGAGCTGGCAGAAGATGGCTTACGTGCTGGATGGCATCTACGGCACAGCGCATAAAGGCATCGCGCCCACGGTGCACGACATGGACGCCATCGCGCAGCAGTGGTACTACGTGGCGAGCCGCGACCCGGAGGCGATACTGCTCGGCGTGTTCATCTGGCCGAACATACCGGAGGAGCAGTTGACCGGGTCGGCCAACATGGGGACGACCGTCCTCAACAAGCACACGGCGATAGGCAAGGCCATACTCGGAGGCAAGTACCCGACCTATCAGGGCAAGCACGAAGTCGCGGACTGCATGCGGATTGAGGGCTGGGCGTGGGACACCTCGCAGCCGAATACGCCAATCTCGGTTGACATCTACGTGGACGGCGTCAGGCGCTCCACCGTGCGCGCGAACACGTACCGCGCCGGAGTCGGTAACGGCTATCACGGGTTCTCGTCCTCTCTTCCCGCAGGACTGCAAGACGGCCAGACGCACACCATCACCGTCAAGTACAACGGCACGGCGACGCTGCTCCCCAACAGTTCACAAACGATCAGGTGTTCGAACCCGACGACGAGCGTGGCGTGGGTCATCCCGTCTGAGTTTTCGTGGGGGCCGCCGGACACGATGACGGTGGCCGGGTACGCGCAGGGCGGTTTCGGCGGAGTCAAGATGTTCTGGCTCGACGCCTCCGCGTCCGGAACGTGGAAAGAGGTCGCGTGGCAGCCTACCCCGAGCGCGGACGGCACCTGGTCGAACACGATCCCCTCCTCGAACAGGTGCCACGACTACTGGGTCTACGTCAAATACGCGGGCGTCACCTCCGACATGTTCCCCTACAAGGGGCTGGAGTCGGGTTACTGCAAAGAGACTGTGAGCATCATCTGGGTGCAGCCTCAGACCACCGCGGGCTTTGGCCCGCCGGGGAGCCTCATCGTGGCCGGGAGCGCAAAGAACGCGCCGTCGGGCTACAGGGTTGATGTGTGGTATCGCAACGTGACGACCGGGGGAAACTGGACCAAGCACCCTTATGCGCCGTCCCCCGATTCCAACGGCATCTGGCTGATGGACATCCCGGTCAATTACAACTATCACCACGTCTACGAGATTCAGGCATTCTACGACGTGGTCTACTCGCCCTGGTGCACCTACCCGGGCAACAACTCGATCAAGTGGTGTCAGTAAGTTTTCGTCCTCTCTGCCCCTGATTCAAGCCCCCTTGTCCGTCTGACAGTTCACGGAAAGGGGGCTTGAGTATTCGGCAGTTGATTTCCACTCATAACTCTCAAGCCCCTCCACGACAACCCCCTTCGGATACCTGAGCGATTGATCACAGACAACTCTCCCTGTACGCGCAAAGGACTTGCCCGACGATTGTAAGGCAGCGTCCGGTCAATCCTGTCGCGCCCTCGACTTGGAGGTTATTTCATGAAAAGAACTTCGCCTTTTCGCATCTCCGCACGGCACGCCGCGGAGTCTCATCCGATGAAGGAGTCGCCGCCGCCCTCGGTGAGGGTGTCTCCCACCCCGCGCACCCTTCTTCGTCTCGCTTCCTGCGTGTTCTGTCTGCTGCTCTGCGGCGACGCCGTGACGGCGCGGCAGAGCGGTTACTTCGAGATCGTCAGCCGCCACACCGGCAAATGCCTCGACGTTGCGGGCGTCTCGTCCAGCAACGGCGCCGCGACCCACCAGTGGGACTGCGTGGGCGGCACCAACCAGCAGTGGCAACTCATCAGCAACGGGGACGGCTACTACCGGATCATCGCGCGCCACAGCGGCAAGGCGCTGGAGGTGGCCGGCGGCTCGTTGAGCAACGGCGCCGCCGTCCAACAGTGGGACTACGTCGGCGCGACCAATCAGCAGTGGCAACGCGTCGACCTCGGCAACGGCTACTTCCGCCTCACGGCGCGTCACAGCGGCAAGGCGCTGGACATCTCGGGCGCCTCGTACCTGAACGGCGCCATCGCGCACCAGTGGGATTACGTCGGCGCCACCAACCAGCAGTGGCAGCTACGCACCGTCACGGAAGGCGCCGACCCGAGGTCGCGGACGGGCGCGTGGTCTGCCCTCATAAACAACTTGCCCTTCATCCCCGTCCACGCGCACATGCTCCCGAACCGCAAAGTGCTCGCTTGGGCCGGGGAGAACGTTGACGCCCCACAGCACAGGACGGACGTGTGGGTGTGGGACGCCGCCACCGGGATGTTTAATGACCAGACGGCGTTCAGGGCGGATAACAACCTGCTTGACATCTTCTGTAGCGGGCACTCGTTCCTGCCGGACGGCCGCCTGCTCGTCGCGGGCGGGCATCACCACTACGACGCCGGCAACCCCGCGGGCGAGCCGCACACCAGCGTCTTCGACTACAGGAACAACACCTGGACGCGAGGGCCGGACATGAGTTCCGGGCGGTGGTATCCGACCAACACCACACTCAACAACGGCGAGGTGTTGGTCGTCGCCGGGGCCGTCGCCGACGGGGCGCAGAACGACCTGCCGGAGATATGGCAGGTCAGCCAGACCCTCCGCACACTCGGCGACGCGCGAAGGGGACAGCCCACCTACCCGTGGATGCACGTCGGGCCGGGCGGCAAGGTCTTCAACTCGGGGCCGAACCAGAACACCGACTACCTGAACCCGTCGGTCGGGGGGGCGTGGCTCGCGGCGCGGGCCGACAACATTCCAATCAACAATAACTACGGCTACCGCGGCGAGGGAACCTCCGTGATGTACCAGCCCGGCAAGGTGCTGATCCTCGCGGGCGGCGACCCCCCGACCAACTCTGCCGAGGTGCTTGACCTGAATCTGGCGAACCCTGTCTGGCGGACTCTCGCGCGCGCGATGGCACGGGCGCGGCGACACGTTAACGGAACCGTCCTGCCGGACGGCACGGTGCTCGTGACCGGCGGCACGAGTTACGGCGGCTTCAACGACCCGAACCCCGTGGGCGCCGTCTACGCGCCGGAGATTTGGAACCCTGCGGGCGAGCAATGGTCGGGGCCGCTCGCCAGCATGCAGATCCCGAGGCTCTACCACTCGGTGGCGTTGTTGCTGCCGGACGGCCGCGTGCTCTCGGCCGGCGGCGGCAACGGCGGCGGCGGCGTTGACTACCCGAACGCGGAGATTTACTCGCCGCCGTACCTGTTCAAGGGGGCGCAGCCGCAGCTCACCAATGCCCCTGATAGCATCGGCTACGGCCAGACCTTCTTCGTGAGCACGCCAAACACTGACATCGCACGGGCGACACTCGTGCGTCTCTCTTCCGTGACCCACTCGTACAACCAGAACCAGCGTTTCAACGAGCTGACGGTGGTCTCGCGTGTCGCGGGCGGCCTGAATCTCAGGGCGCCGGCGGACGGCGACGCTTGCCCGCCGGGGCACTACATGCTGTTCCTGCTCAACAACCAGGGGGTGCCTTCCGTCGCACGCGTCGTTCAGGTGGTGAAGTCTTCCGTCGTCTCGGTCGCCAACGGCGCCGACAACCTGTCACGCGTGGTGTGGCAGTTGCCGAACGGCGGCGCCCAGGTCTGGACGGTGTCGGCGAACGGAGGAACCCGGCTCAACTCCGTGACGCACGTGCCGCAAGAGCAGGGCTGGAGCCCGCGCCAGATCGCCGTCGGTGCGGACAACGTCCCGTACCTGCTGTGGTCGCACATTGACGGAAGAATCTGGTTGTGGCGACTCAATCAGGACAACAGCCAGCACTCCTCCCGCATGTACGGGCCTTTCGCCGGGTGGAAGGTGGTGGGACTCGCCGGCGGCACCGACGGGCGCCCGCGCGTCCTGTGGGAGCGCATCTCAGACGGCCGGACTGACCTGTGGAGGGTCAACCCCGACTTCAGCTACACCTACGTCGTCCACGGGCCGTTCGCCGGTTGGCGCCCGGTTAGCATCGCGGTCGGCTACGACAACCGCCCGCGCATCGTGTGGCGGTACGACAATGGGCCGACCGACCCGGCCACCGGGAAAGTGTCTGTTTGGAACTGCAACCCCGACGGCACTCGGGCCGATTACAGAGAGCACGGGCCGTTCGCCGGCTGGAGGCCGAGGGCGGTCGCCGTGGGACGTGATAACCAGGCGCACCTGCTATGGAGCCACTACGATGGGCGCATCGGCGTGTGGACTGTTGACGCGGCCGGCAACCGCATCACCAACGCCGACTACGGGCCGCACAGCGGGTGGACGGCCCTCGCGCTCGGCAACGGCGGCGACAGCCAGTCGCGCCTCACCTGGCAGCACTCGAACGGCCGACTCTCCCTCTGGACGCTGGACGCGAACAACGTCCAACTGTCCTACACCGAATACGCGTCACCGTAAGCAAACCCGCGGCGGCAGCCATGCCGCCGCAGCAGAAGACTGGCGCGCGCGTGGCCGCGGCCACGCGCGCGCACGGGAAATTCGATTGTCAAGTCCCCTCGCGGTACTCGTCCCCTCCCGAGCCTTTCCGGTAGTCAAGCAACATCCTCAACAGGCAGGCAGCTTCACTACACTATCCCTCGGGCAAAAAGGTTCCGTTAGGCAAAGCCGTCAGTAGGTATTTCCTAATTGCTCATCACCGCAGATAAAAGCGGGCGCGAAGTTCAATCAACTTCACGCCCACTTATCATAAAGTCTTCTAACGGCAATTATGTAAAAGTGGATGGTCCAACGGCCAAGTTAAGCGGCGCTGAGCGGGCAGTTTATGCTGTGAAGGGCGAAAGGTGGCGCCGCTCAGCGTCCGCGTGAACGCGTTGTTATGCGGCCTCTGGGTACGGCGCGGCCGACTCGCGCCAGCGGCGCGACCGGCGGTTGACGCGCAGCCACAGCAGCGGCAGCGGCAGGCCGAGCAGGACGATGGGCCAGTAGGGTAACATGATCATCCGCGCCCGCACGCTGACGGTCCCGCCGACCCCGTCGCGGTCGTCGACCGCCTGCTGCGCGTCGGCGTCCCACGCGAACCCCAGCCGACGCGCCCACGGGCGAGAGTTCGGCATGCGACCGAATGCCACGACCCGCGTACGCGCCGGGCCCGGCAGTTCGACGGTCAGCGACGGCGGAGAGGCGTACACCGCGCGCAGGTTGCCGCCGTAGTCAGCGGCCTGAGCGACCAGCGACAGTCTCCCGGACTGGCTCCGCGCCCACAACGCGTCCCAGTACCCGTAGCGCGGGGCGTCGGACCCGTTGACGGGCGTCATGGAGACGACCGTACGCCGGTCGAGGTTAACCCGCGCCAAGTCCGCCGAGTGCGCGGTCCCGAGCAGATGCCAGTCGAGCGGCCGCGCGTAGCTCATCGCCCATGCCGCGGCGGCCGTGAGCGACAGCAGCAGCGAGACTGCGGCGACGAGGTTGAACAGCCACCGCTTCATGAGTTGGGGTCCCCACGCCGCATAACGCTCCAGATAACCGGCGAGCATAAGCCCTGACCTTTAGCGGGTGTGCCGGGAGCGAGTCCGGTTCATCTGGTTGTTATGCGCGCCTTGCCACCGATATCGTCTGAAGTCTTGCCCCGCCCTTCCGAGGCTTCGGCAAGTTCTAAATGCACCGTCGTATTTTCAGTCACACTGCCAACCGGGCCGCCCCGCCAACCCCCTGCTTCCGGCAACCTTCGCTTTGATGATTCACTCGCCACATCAATAGCAGGCACGCTGCTTCGCTTTCGCTCACTCCGCTCTTGCAACAAACCCAGAGGCGTATACAACAGCAGCATCAGAAGCCTGATGGGGAGAAAGAAAAACATCACCGGGAGCAAGGCGAGGTCGATAAGGAAAGTGAGCAACCCTTTACCCGCGAGCCGCCATGAACTGCCGACCCGGCCCTCACGAGCCGTCGTGGTCGCACTCTCGAAGAGGTGGTCGGCGTAGCGCGCGACGGAGCGGTCGAGATGCTTATTGACTCTGGTGAATACGCTGTCTTCCCCGGTTGAGAGGGCGATAGTGACCACTTCAAGGTTGGTGCCGCAGGTGGGGCAGAACTTGTACCCGTGAGAATCATCTCTCCCGCATTTCGGACAGAACATGTGTTGACTCCTCTGGCAGAATCGATCTACATGGGCAAGTACGATGCTGACAGAGCTTGGTTCAAAGAGAATCGACCACACAGCGCATAACGCCTGGCATCACCCGCCGCCCCGAGCGATTCGCGGAGCATCGTGCCCCTGCGGCGACGTGGCGTTCACCCGGAACCAGAATTGCGCCACGTCGCCGCAGGGGCGCAGTCAGATCGATAGTCCGACCTCGCCTTCCAGAACCTGTTGCTCAAGGCGCGGCCGCTCGCCCGGTCCCCACAGCTTGGCGACATGCGCGACGCGATAGCGTATCGGCCCGCCATCCGGGCTCGCGCTGCGGCTGATGGGCCGCGGGATGCACACGAACTCGGTTCGCATCTTATCGCCGGTGAGGCGCACCTTCGCGTAGCCGTGGCCGCCCATGTCGACGAACTCAAGATGCGGCGCAAGCTGCGGGTTCGAGAGCGCGCGTGCGCGCTTGAGGTCGAAGCTTTTCGCATATTCAAGGCAAGAGCGGACACCATGCCGGAGCAGCATATTGTAGGTCCAGTCCGGCTGACGGCCATCCGGCCGGTCAGCGAGGAACAAGGCGCGGATTGGCAGAGCTTTGGGTAAGCGATGCTCATAGGCTTCCATCGTGCCCGGGCTTGCCAGCGACGCGCCGACGAAGCTCAATCCCACGGGTTCGAATTTTCGCGGCGGGAGCTCGGCTGCGGCATATCCAGCCCAGAAGCTGTGCCGGTCCCCCGAAACGATGGCGAAGCCGGTGATCTTCGCTTCGCGCACGAGGTCGTAGATTTCCTTACGCTCGGCGTAGGCCGATCCGTAGTCGTTACTGCCGAACTGCGCATAGGTGTCTGCGGGCCACGGCTTCTTGACCATTCCGGCGGGGAGGTTTTGCGGGTCCGAGCGCCAGTCGAGCGCGCCGTACGAATTGCCCCAGATTTTCCACGTCGCCGTCGATTTGCGCAGCTGGTCCTTGAACCAGGTCTTTTGGTCGGCGCCGAGGATGGTCCGCGGCGGCGTCTCCTTGCGCGGATTCGGAATGCGCACATCGCGGAAGTGGAGTTCGGCGGGCGGCCTCCCGCCGTCGAAGGCGCGTCCCGCGTCGAGCGCGATCATCGCCTCCTCGGAAAACATTCCGTTGAAGGCAGGGTCATAAATTTTTCCAACCCCCTCAGCGTCAGTTGGGTCGTCGCCGCAGAAGCTGTGCTGGTCGGTAATGAGGAGGTCGAGGTGCTTGCCGTAGCGGAGCGCCCGATAAGCGATGAGGCTGCGGATCGCGGTCAGATTGTTCGGCTCTAGCCCTAGCCCATTCCCGTCCCACTTGTCGATCTTGACGTTCTTGACCGCGACCGCCCCGAATTCGGCAAGCGAGCCGCTCGGCGGCGACACGCGAGCCGGGACATACTCGAACCAGGCCTGGTTGGCGGCGACCTTGACGGTCTGGCCGGGCTGCGGCTCGCCGCCCGCCTGGACAATGCTTTGTCGGCCCTGCCACGAGAATTCGTGATTGTCCCAGATGGCGACGAACGGCCAGCGCGCGCGTGCGTCCTGGAGGTCGGGATCAGCGAGATAGCCCTTGTACACGGCGCGATAGCCTTCGACGGTCAGCGGGTAGTGGAGCTTGCCGGTCTTTCCCCCATCGGGAATGCGCGCGACCTCATAGATGGTCCGGTCGAAGCGGGTGTTTCCCTCTTCGGGATATTGAACGACCTCGTAGATGAAGTCGCCGAGGTGCAGCACGAAGCCCAGCCGATCCTCCGGCCGCGCGCGTTCGTCTTCGAAGATCATCCGGCGATAACCGTTGAGCTTTCCTTCGTTGACGCTCTGACAGCTCACGAAGGCGAAGTTCACAGGCCGCGCGTCGTTCGGCCGCGGCGCGGTGATGGTGCGGCCGATGCGGCTGCCGTTGCCGTCCGCGTCGGTGAATCGATACCAATAGACCCGCGCCGGCTTAAGCCCGCCGACCAGCACCCGGGCGGTCCAGTCAGACGCTTGCGAAACCGGGGCCGGCGCCTGCGCGACGACCCGGCGGAACCTCTCGTCTTCGGCGACTTCGACCGTCAGTATCTGGCGCTCGCCTTGACCGAAGGGCCTGCGGGTCCACAGGAGAACGCTGTCGGGCTCGGGATCGCCCGATGCGACGCCTTCCGGGAACAGGTCGCGTCGCTCCCGCCAGTTTACCTTGGAACGCGCGCTCGCCGGTCCGCCCAACGCCAGGGCCGCGCCGCAGGACCCGGCTTGTTTGATGAATGCTCGTCGGTTGACTCTGCCCATATCATTCTCCTGACTTCGATTCGGTCGCCGAGATGCTTTGTGTCATCCGCGCTTTGGGCAGCCGTTGGGAAAGCTCCCTGAGCAGATGTGAGCAAAGCCCACGGTAGGAATGTCGTTAATATTCTTCTTGTCAGATTTAATCCATCTCTTGAGAAGCAGACCCGATATTTACAGCTTATTACGGGTGAGGACTTGCAAGGTTTCATCGGAGCGATCTAACGCTCGGCGTTACCCGCCCGCAAGATTAGATTTGATGACAGGCAGCGTGTTGGAGGTCGAGTTCGTGCCGTTGTTCGGCCGCGAGCGGCTCAGAGGGCTGTGTTGCAGGAATTGCTTCCGCAACTATAATCCGACCTTTAGCTCAGTCATCCCACTCCGGCAATCATACTCTTGAAGCAAACTAGGTCGAGCCTCGGCACGGGCCCGGACGGCGGGTTGGAAGAACTGGGCAACATCACGCTGAGCGACGACCTCGGCGTGCTGGGGTATGTCTGGGAAGGGTCCGGGCCGGGCATGCCGCCACCCTTGGGCGGCGGCGGCGGCGGCGGCGGCCCCGAGCTTTATACGATGGGCAACGTCGCGTACAAAGCGATTGCGGGGGGCGAACAGGAGTTCTGGCCCGACGCGGGGTACATGACCGCGCCACAAGGTTACTCCGGCTCGCCGATTCTGCTCTACGTGCGCACGGCCCCCGGCGCGGGCGCCGCCGCCCCGCAGTTTCTCTACCTCGACCCCGGCGGCGACAGGGACACGGGCTATCACCTGCGCGAGGTCAAGCCGGTGACTGACCCGAATGTATCCATGAACGACCCTCGACGGCAGTTCGACCTCGCCACGGGCACAAGCTGGGGGCGCTTCGGGATGCTTCCGACCGCGATGGCGATTCACTCCAACGGCTACGTGGTCGCGGTGAACCCGAGTTGCGACAACATGCTCATCCTCGCCCTGCCTGCGAAGGCTTCACTCGACGGTGATGCGCCGTGGGCGTCGGCCCCGCTCGAACCGGGCACGACGGCAGGGCGGCTGCTGGTCCCGGCGCTGGCGGCCATTCGACCCGACCAGACGATTCTCGTGCTTGAGGCGGGGAATCAACGCATACAGGCGTTCAGCCGCGGCGGCCACCCTGTCCCGACATTCGACGGCGGCGCATTCTCGTTCCCGCTGGCGTCACACGCGCCGCCCGATGTCAACGTGGTCTACCTTTCCATGAGTGTGGACGTGGCAAATTACGTGTACGTGCTGAGTCAGAACGGCGACGGCTATGACGCCGCGCAGTTCAACCTCGATGTCTACACCCCCGCGGGCAAGCACCTGTTCTATGAGCTTCCCCCGTTTTCGTGGACACCTCAGACGAGATATTCTTCTCGGAACACTGAGGGCTCACGATGGCTACACGCAAGTCCTACACACAAGAGTTTAAGCTCGACGCCGTACAACTCGTCACCGAGCGCGGCCTGAGCCGCGCCAGAGTCGCCCGCGACCTCGGCATCGGCGCGCAGACCTTACGCAACTGGCTGCGCGCGCTCGCCCCGGCCGCCGCCCCGCCCCCGGGCACCGACGCGCAGCAACTGGCCGCCCTACGCAGAGAGAACGAGTTGCTGCGCGAGGAGCGCGAGATCCTAAAAAAAGCGCTCGGCATCTTCTCGCGGGTGCCGCGCTCGTAGACAAGTTCCGCTTCGTGCGGAACCACGCGGGAGAACACAAGGTCGCGC
>DASVGG010000095.1:0-1165 GCA_036379655.1 Pyrinomonadaceae bacterium | reverse complement strand
GAAGATGGTGCGACCGCGAAATGCGGACGAGGAAGTACTGGCGGAGATCTGGCGCCAGGTGTTGGGACTGAAAGAAGTGAGTGTGGAAGAAAACTTCTTCGCACTGGGCGGCGATTCGATCCTGTCGATCCAGATCGTGGCGCGCGCCAATCAAGCGGGCTTGAAGTTAACGCCGAAAGACGTGTTTCGGCACCAGACCATCGCCGGTCTGGCCGCGGCGAGTGCCGCCGCGGGAGAACCGCAGCAGGTGAAGGCGGAGCAGGGGTTGTTGAGCGGCCCGGCGCCGCTGACGCCGATCCAGCATTACTTCTTCGCGCAGCAGTTGCCGGAGCCGGAGCATTTCAACCAGTCGTTGTTGCTGCGAGTGCATGAGCGTTTGCAGTTGGAGCAATTGCAGGGAGCGGTAAGCGCGGTGGTGGCGCAGCACGATGCGTTACGACTCCAGTTCGCGCGCACGGAGCAAGGCTGGGAGCAAAGCTACGGTGAAGTGTATGTGCCGGTCGAAGTAGTTGAGGCGAAAGACGCGGCGGCGCTGACGACTGCGTGTGAGCGCGTGCAACGAAGTCTGCGGCTGGAGAGCGGCGGCTTGCTGCGGGTGGTGTTATTTGAGACTGGGGCCGAGCAGCGGCTGTTGCTGGTGGCGCACCATCTGGTGGTGGACGGCGTGTCGTGGCGCATCATCGTCGAAGATCTGGGGCGCGCGCTCGCGCAGCTACAAAGCGGCGAGCAGGTGCGCTTGGGACGGAAGACGAGCTCGTATCGCAATTGGGGCGAGCGCTTAGTCGCGTACGCGGAGAGTGACACACTGCAAGCGGAGCAGGGCTACTGGGAAGAGTTGGCGCCGTACGGCGCGGGTGAGTTGCCGGTGGATGAACGTGGCGGTGAGAACACGATTGCGACGAGCCGCAGTGTGGCGCGCCAGTTGGAAGTAGCAGAGACGCGAGCGCTGTTGCAGGAGGTTCCGGCGGCATACCGCACGCAGATCAACGAAGTGTTGTTGACGGGGCTGGTGGAGGCGGTTGGTGGCTGGAGTGGAGGGCGGCAGTTGCTGGTGGATCTGGAAGGACACGGCCGCCACGACGAGCTGTTTGCGGAGCTGGATCTGACGCGCACGGTGGGCTGGTTCACGAACGTGTATCCGGTATGGTTGGACCTGGCAGGCAAA
>DASVGG010000094.1:0-12771 GCA_036379655.1 Pyrinomonadaceae bacterium | reverse complement strand
GCCGTCCTCATTAACTCAACGTCGAGGTCTTGAATCTCTGCGCCTTCGCGCTCTCGCGCTCATGGCGGGCAGGATGCCCGCGCTCCCGGCGAGAGCCCGCTGACCTTACTCGTATCGAAGAGCCACCATCGGATCGACCTTCGTCGCGCGGCGCGCGGGGATGAGGCAGGCGAGCAGCGCGACGCAGGCCGTGAGCGCGGCGACGCCCGCGTAGGTCAGCGGGTCGGTGGCCGAGACGCCGTAGAGGAGGCTCGACAGCCAGCGCGTCAACAGGAACGCCCCAAGCAGGCCCGGCACGATGCCGAGCGCGGCCAGCTTCAAGCCGTGCCCCACGACCAGCAGCAGGATGTCGCGCGGCCGCGCGCCGAGCGCGACGCGCAGCCCCAACTCGCGCGTGCGCTGCGCGACCGCGTAGGCCGTCACGCCGAAGACGCCCACGCCCGCCAGCAGCAACGCCATCAACGCCAGCCAGTTCAAGAGCACCGCCGTGAAGCGCGGCCGCGCCAGTCGCACGGCCACCTGCTCCTCCATCGTCACGACGCGACTCACGGCCAACTCCGGGTCGAGCGCCGCGACCTCGCGCCGCACGAGCGCGAGCGCGTCCGATGGTGTCAACGTCGAACGCACGGCGAAGTGGTTGAGGTGAACCGTTGACTGCGCGCGCGGGACGTAGATGTCGAGCCGCGTGGCCTGTAGCTCGCGGTAGCGCACGTCGCCCGCGACGCCGACGATGACGCGCCACGGCTCTTCGGCGTCGTCCGGGTCGAGCCTGATGCGCTTGCCCACGGCGGCCGAGGCCGAGCCGAAGAAGCGTTCGGCCAGCGACTCGCTCACGACGACGACCGGCTCGACGCCCGCGCGGTCGCGCTCGTCGAACTCGCGCCCGGTCTTGAAGGGGACGGCGAAGGTTTGGAAGTAGTGCGGGCTGACGACCTCGAAGTTGGCGTCGGGGTTGCGGCGTGCCTCGTCTGCGGGCTGACCTTCTGCGGCGAAGTCGTAGTCCCAGCCGACCGTGCCTTCGAGCGGGCGCGTCAGCACGCCGCTCGCCGCGACGACGCCGGGCCGCGCTTCGAGCCGCTCGATTAACTGGCGGTCGAACTCGCGCCGCGCCTCGGGCGTGCCGTAGCGCGGCCCCGTCAGGCGCAACTGCATCGTCAGAACCCCGCGCGGGTCGAAGCCGAGCGGGACGCCGCTCAGGTTCAGGAAGCTGCGGAGGATGAGCGTCGCGCCGGCCACGAGCACGAGCGTCAACGCGACCTCGCCCACGACGAGCGCGCCGCGCAGCCTCGTGCCCGCGCGCGCGTTGGTGAGCTTGCCGCCGGCCTCGGTCAGCGTCTCGCTCAATTTGAAGCGCGAGGCCGAGAGCGCCGGCAGCAGCCCGAAGACGGCCGTCGTGATGAGCGTGAAGGCGACGCTTGCGGCGAGCGCCGCGCCGCTCAGACCCACGTCACCGAGGCGCGGGATGTCCGTGGGCGCGAGTGCCTTGAGCAGCTCGACCAGCCACGACGCCAGCAGCAGTCCGGCCGCGCCGCCCGCGACGGCGAGCACAAGGCTTTCGACCAGCAGTTGGAGCGCGAGCCTGCGCCGCGACGCGCCGAGCGCCACGCGCACGGCCAGTTCCCTCCGTCTCGAAGTGGCGCGCGCCAGCATCAGGTTCGCGATGTTGGCCGCGCCGACCAGCAGCAGCAGCGCCGTCGCGGCGAACAGCGCCCACAGCGCCGGCTTCGCGTCGCCGAAGAGATGGTCGGCCAACGGCGTCAGCACCACGCTCTGGCGCGTGGCCTGCGTCTCCGGGTACTGCGCGGCGAGGCGCGCGATGATCGCGTTGAGGTCCGCTTCGGCCTGCTCGCGCGTCACGCCCTCCTTTAGTCGCCCGACGGTTTGGAGGTAGACGACGCCACGGTTCTCCATGCCGCGCGGGTTCGCCACGGCCTGGAGGGGAATCCAGAGGTCAATGCCCTCGGGGAAGTTGAAGGCACGCGGCAACACGCCGACGACGTTGAAGGCGGTCTGGTTGAGCGTGACCGTCTGACCGACGACCTTCGGGTCCGCATCGAAGTGCTCGCGCCAGAGGCGGTTGCTGATGACGACGACCGCGGGGGCACCCATGCGGTCGTCGGTCTCGTTGAAGACGCGCCCGACGGCGGCGCGCGCGCCGAGGAGGTCGAAGAAGCGGCCCGTCACCTTCGCGCTCTCCAACAGCAAGGGCTCGCCCCGCCCCGTCAGCACGTAGCCGTGGCCGTAGACGGTCGTCGGCATCGCCGCCAAGCCCTCGAAGCTCCGGCTCTGCGCCTGCCAGTCGCGGAAGTCGGGGACGGAGAGTTCGACGAACGGGTTGTCGGTCGCCGCGTCGCGCTTCCACGCGACGAACAGCCGCTCCTGTTCGGGGAAAGGCAACGGGCGTAGCAGGACGGCGTGGACGACGCTGAAGGCGGCCGTGCTCGCGCCGATGCCGAGCGCCAGAGTGACGACCGCCACCAACGCGAAGCCCCGGCTCTTCAGCAACACGCGGACGCCGTACCGTAAGTCCTGGAGCAGAGTCTTCATCGTTTATCACTCGTAACGAAGAGCCACCGTCGGGCTCACTTTCGTCGCACGTCGCGCCGGGATGAAGCAGGCGAGGAGGGCGACGGCGACGATGAGAAGCGAGACGGCCGCCAGGGTCACCGCGTCGGTGGCCGTCACGCCGAAGAGCAGACTCGAAAGCAGGCGGGTCAGCGCGAACGCCGCCAAAAGCCCGACGGCGACGCCCGCGAGCGCGAGCGCCATCCCTTGCCGGACGACCATCTTCAGGATGTCGGCCGCCCCCGCGCCGAGGGCCATGCGGATGCCGATCTCGTGCGTCCGCTGCGTGACGGAGTAGGCGATGACGCCGTAGATGCCGACGCCCGCCAGCAGGAGCGCCACGCCCGCGAAGACCGCCAGCAGGAGCGTGCGGAAACGCTGCTGCGCGACCGAGCCTGAAACGACCTCTTCCATCGTCCTGACGGTCGAGACGGGCTGGTCCCTGTCAACGGCCGCCACCTCGCCGCGCACCGCCGCCGCCAGCGCCAGCGGGTCGGCGGAAGAGGTGCGCACGACGAGGTTGCTGCCCCCGATGCGCAAGGTCGGGGTGTACATCATCTGGTACACCCCTCCATCCAGCGAGCGGTGGAGCACGTCGCCGACGACGCCGACGACCTCGAACTCCTCCTGCTTGCCGAAGTCTATGACGAGCCGTCTGCCGAGCGGGTCTTCGTTGGGGAAGAAGTTGCGCGCCAACGTCTCGTTGATGACGACCACCTGGGCACTGCCTGTGGCCTCCTGCTCCGTGAAGTCGCGCCCGCGCAGCACGGGGATGCGCATCGCGCGGAAGTAGTCCTGGTTGACGCGGCGATAGTCGGCGGTGACCTTCTGGTCGGCCGTCCGCGGCGGGCGCCCCGCCACGTAGAAGTACATGTCGTTGGGCTGGCCGCTCAGCGGGAGTTCGGAGATCATGCCGGCGGCCTCGACGCCGGGCAGCCCCGCGACGCGCCGCTGCAAGTCGCCGAAGAAGGCGGCGGCCTGCTCCGGCTTGGTGTAGCGCGCGCGCGCGAGGTTTATCCGAAGCGTGAGGACGTTCGCGGGGTCGAAGCCGGGGTTGACGTTCAGCAGGCTGACGAGGCTCTTGACGAGCAGCCCCGCGCCGGCCAGCAGCACGAGCGAGAGCGCGATCTCGGAGACGACCAGCGCGCCGCGCACACGCCCGCGTCCCGGCCCCGAAGTGCCGCGCCCGGCGTCCTTGAGCACCTCGTTCAGGTCCGTCCTCGACGCGCGCAACGCGGGCAGGAGTCCGAAGGCGAGGCCGGTCAGGACCGACAGCGCCGCGGTGAAGGCGAGGACGCGGCCGTCAACCCCTATCTCGCGCGAGCGCGGGATGTCGCCCGCGCCCAGCGCGGCGAGCAGGTCCACGCCCCACGCCGCCACCAACAGGCCGAGCGCGCCGCCCACCAGCGCCAACAGCAGGTTCTCCGTCAACTGCTGGCGCACCACGCGCCAGCGCGACGCGCCGAGCGCCGTGCGCAGCGCCAGTTCCCTGCGCCGCGCCGCCGCGCGCGCCAGCATCAGGTTCGAGACGTTGGCGCAGGCGATGAGCAGCACGAACCCGACCGCCCCGAGCAGCACCCACAGCGAAGTGCGGACTCCGCCGACGACCTGCTCGTGGAGCGGGACGAGGTTCAGGCTCCACCTCTCGTTCGACTCCGGATACTGCTCTTCGAGGCGTCGCGCGATGAGGTCGGTCTCGGCCTTCGCCTGCTCAATCGTGACGCCCGGCTTCAGGAGGCCGATGGGGCGAAGGAAGTGCGCCGCGCGAATCTTCATCTCGGGGTCGTCGAAATCGAGCGGCAGCCAGAGTTCCGCGCCGGCCGGGTACTGGAACTCCGGCGGCGCGATGCCGACGACCGCGACGGCCTTCCCGTCGAGCGTCAGCGTCTTGCCGACGACCGAAGGGTCGCCGCCGAAGCGTCGCCGCCAGAGCCCGTCGCTCAGGACGGCGACGGGCGCGGGGCCCGCGCGCTCCTCGTCGGCCCCGAAGGCGCGCCCGAGCGCGGGCTCCACGCCGAAGGCGCGGAAATAGTTGGCCGTCACGCGCGACCCCGTCAGGCGCTCGGGCTCGCCCGCGCCCGTCAGGTTGACGGGGAACGGCACTGAGGTCGAGGCGGCGAACTCCTCGAAGACGGTGTTCTGCGCGCGGTAGTCCACGTAGTCGGGCGGCGAGACGCTCGCGCGATTAGTCCCGCCGCGGACGTTGCCGGACACCCAGACCAAACGCTCGGCGTTGCGGTAAGGCAGGGGCCTCAAGAGCACCGCGTTGACCACCGAGAAGATGGCCGTGTTCGCCCCGATGCCGAGCGCCAGCGTCAACAACGCCACGGCCGTAAACCCCGGCCTCTTCCGGAGCATCCGCGCCCCGAAGCGCAAGTCCTGCCAGAGAGTCTTCATAACTCGCTCCTTGTGGAGTGATGCGTGATGAGTGATGAGAGAAGACAGCAGGCGTCCTCTCTCTTATCACTCATCACTCGTACCTGAGAGCCACCATCGGATCGACCTTCGTCGCACGTCTCGCGGGAACGAGGCAGGCGAGGAGCGCGGCGGCGACGAGGACGGCGGTCGTGCCGAGGAAGGCGACGGGGTCGGTCGTCGAGACGCCGTAGAGGAAACCGGCCAGCAGGCGCGAGGCCGCCCAGGCCCCGGCCAGCCCAAGCGCGACGCCGAAGGCCACGAGCACCATCGCCTCGCGCAGCACGAGCCGGAGCACGTCCGCGCGCCGCGCGCCGAGCGCCATCCGGATGCCGACCTCGCGCGTGCGCCGCGAGACCGAGTAACTCATCACGCCGTAGAGCCCGACGGCCGCGAGCACCAGCGCCAGCAGCCCGAAGCCCGTCAGCAGCGTCGCGCCCGTCCGCGCCGCGTAGAGCGCCGCGCCTATCACCTCGGTCATCGGCCGCGCGTCCCCGACGGGGAGGTTCTTCTCAAGCGACTGCACCTCGCGCCGCACCGACGCGGCCAGCGCCGAAGGCTCGCCCGCCGCGCGCACGACGAGCGCCATCCCCGTCTCGTGGTTCTGCGCGAGCGGCAGGTAGACGAACGGCGTCCGCGTCTCGCCGAGCGTGTAGTACTTGCTGTCGCGCGCGACGCCGACGATTTCGCGCCACGGCCCGCGCGCGCCGTTGAAGCTCAGACGTTTGCCCAGAGGGTCCTGTCCCGCGAGGTGGCGCGCGACGAAAGCCTCGTTGACGACGACCACGGACGGCGACTCCTCCGTGTCGGAAGTCGCGAAGTCGCGCCCGCGCATGAGCGGCACGCCGAACGTCTTGAAGAAGTCGAGTCCGACGACGTTGACGCCCACGGTGCTGTTGCCGTTAACGGGCGCCGAGTTCTCGCTGCGCAGGTCATTGCCCTCGCCCGCCTGACCTTCGAGCAACAGCCCTCGGGTCGAGGCGCTGCCCGTCAGAGGGACGTTGCGCGCGAGCGAGACCGACTCGACGCCGGGCTGCGCGGCGACGCGCTCGACGACCTGCCGGTAGAACTCGCGACCCTGCGCGCGCGTGTAGCGCAGCAGGTTGATGTTGAGTTGAGCGACGAGGAGTTGGTCGGCGTCGAAGCCCGGGTCGATGGCCCGCGCGTGGCGGACGCTGCGCAGGAAGAGCCCGGCCCCGACCAAAAGCACCAGGGAGAGCGCGACCTGCGCGACGACCAGCAGACTCCGCAGCGAGAAGCGACGGCCCCGGTCGAGCGAGACCGTCTCGTCCTTGAGCGCGGGCACGAGGTCGGGCCGCGAGGCTTGCAGCGCGGGCGCGAGCCCGAAGAGCACGCCCGTCAGCGCCGAGAGCGCGAGCGTGAAGAAGAGCACGCGCACGTCCACCACGAAGTCGGGCGCAACGGGCAGCGCGCCCGGCGGCGGAGGCGCCGCCTTCATCAAATCAATCGCCCACAACGCGAGCATCAAACCCGCCGCGCCGCCCGCGAGTGAAAGCAGCACGCTCTCCGTCAACAGTTGACGCACCACGCGCCAGCGCGACGCGCCGAGCGCGAGCCGCAGGGCCATCTCCTTCCGCCGGCCGGAGGCGCGCGCGAGCAGGAGGTTCGCCACGTTCGCGCACGCGATGAGCAGCACGATGCCGACGACCGACAACAGCAACCTCGCGACCGAGACGAGCGACGCGCGCGACTCCGGGTCGCCCTCGCCCGCGCGCGTGAGCGTGACGACGCGCCCGCGATTCGTGTCGGGGTAGGTCTCTTCCAACTGCTTCGAGACGGCGGCGAGCGCCGCCGTCGCCTGCTCAGGCTCAACGCCCCGCTTGAGCCGCCCCGTCATCCAGAGCCAGCGGTTGCCGCGCACCTTGAGCAGGTCCGGGTTCATCTCGCCCGAGTAGCCGCCGCGCGGCGGGCGCATCAACGCCTGCATCGACATCGGCACGTAGATGTCGTCGGCGCGACCCTGGTCGATGCCCGTGAACTCGGCGGGCAGCACGCCGATGACGTTGAACTGTTGCCCGTTGAGTTTGACCTCGCGCCCGACGACCTCGCCGCCGCCGAAGCGCCGCTGCCAGAGGCCGTGGCTGATGACGACGACCGGGTGCGCGCCCGGCGTGCGGTCGTCTTCGGACGTGATGGCCCGCCCGCGCGCGGCCGAGACGCCGAGCACCTCGAAGTAGTTGCCGGTGACGATGGAGCCGACGACGAGGTCCGCGCCGTCCGCGTCGCCGAGGCTCGCGCTGATGCCGCCGCGCGCGGCCAGGCCCTCGAAGACATCGTTGTTGTCGCGGAAGTCCTGGTAGTCAGGGTAAGAGGCGGTGCTGTAGAGTCCGCCCGGCATGCCGCTGAAGACGTAGGCCAGCCGCTCCGGCTCCGCGACCGGAAGACGCCGCAGCAGCGTCGCGTTCACGAGGCTGAAGATGGCCGTGTTCGCCCCGATGCCGAGCGCAATCGACAGCGCCGCCACCAACGCGAACCCCGGCGACTTCCACAAGGCCCGCGCCCCATACCGCACGTCCTGTAGCAGTGTCCTCATTCGCTTCTCCTCCCCTGGGAGCGCGGGCATCCCTGCCCGCCAAAGCGTGCGCGAGCACGCTTCCCACCATCCGCTTCACCACAACCTTGAGATGTACAGTCTCTCCGTTTTCGCGCTTTGCGCTCATGGCGGGCAGGGATGCCCGCGCTCCCGGCATCGAGCGGCCTTACTCGTACCTGAGAGCCACCATCGGGTCTACTTTCGTCGCGCGGCGCGCGGGGATGTAAGAGGCGAGGAGCGCGACCGCCGTGAGAAGGAGCGCGACGGCGGCGTAGGTCGCGGGGTCCGCGGCCGAGACGCCGTAGAGCAGCCCCGCCATCAACCGCGTGAGCGCGAACGCCGCCACGAGCCCGAGCCCGACGCCCGCCGCCGCCAACGCCATCCCACGCCCGACGACGAGCCGCAGCACGTCTCCCCGCCGCGCGCCGAGCGCGATGCGGATGCCTATCTCGTGCGTGCGCTGCGTGACGGCGTAACTCATCACGCCGTAGATGCCGGCCGCCGCGAGCAGCAGCGCCATGCAGGCGAAGAGCCCGAGCAGCAGCGAGTTGAAGCGCGGCTGCGCGAACGACTCGCCGACGACCTGTTCCATCGTCCGCACGTCCGCGACAGGCTGCGCGCGGTCCACGGCGCGCACGGCCTCGCGCACGCCGGGCACGACGCCCTCGGGCTCGACCGACGTGCGCACGACGTAGGACATCCCGGCGAACGGGTCTTGCAGGTACGAGGCGTATATCTCGGGCGCGGGCTCGCGCCCCGGCTCCTCGCTGCGCACGTCCGCGACGACGCCGACGATCTCCTTCCAGATGGGCTGGCCGTCCGGCCCTATGCCGTAGCTGATGCGTTTGCCGATTGGGTCTTCGTCAGGGAAGTCGCGGCGCGCGAGCGCCTGGTTGACGGCGAGCACGAGCGGCGCGTTCTCCGTGTCGCGCGCGTCGGGCACGCGCCCCTTGACGACGGGGATGCCGGCGGCGTGGAAGTAGTCGGGGCTTACGCTGCGGTAGTTGACCGACGGCCGCTGGTCGCGCCTGAGCGGCGCGCGCCCCTCGAACTGGATGCCGGAGGTCGGCCCCTTCAACAGCGGCAGCGTGTTGATGAAGCCGACGGCCTCGACGCCGGGGAGCGTGCCGACGCGCTCGGCCACGTCGCGGTAGAAGTTCGTGAACTGCGCGTTCGCCTGAAAGCGTTCGCCCGAAGGACTGAGGCGGAAGGTGAGAACGCTCTGCGGGCGGAAGCCGAGTTCGACCGCGCGCAGCGTCAGGAAACTGCGGAAGAGGAGGCCGGCGCCGACGAGCAGCACAAGGCTCAAGGCGACTTCGGCAACGATCAGGAGGCTGCGCAGGCGCCCGCCGCTTGCCCCGCCCGTCGAGCCGCGCGCGCTCTCCTTGAGCGCGCCGTGCAGGTCCGGCCGCGTGAACTGCAACGCGGGCGCGAGCCCGAAGGCGATGCCCGTCGCGCACGAGACGAGGAGCGTGAAACCGAGCACGCGCGGGTCAACGCCGATGCCCGCCGCGCGCGGGAACTCGGCGGGCAGCAGCCCCTTCAACAAGTCCACGCCCCACCAACCGAGCAACAGCCCCGCCGCGCCGCCCGCGAGCGCGAGCAGCACGCTCTCGACGAGCAACTGCCGCGCGAGCCGGAGCCGCGTCGCGCCGAGCGCCGCGCGGACGGCCAACTCCTTCTGGCGACCGGCGGCGCGCGCGAGCAGCAGGTTCGCGACGTTGGCGCACGCGATGAGCAGCACCAGCGCGACGGCGCCGAGCAGCATGAGCAGCGCGCGCGAACTCTCGCCGACGAGGTGCTCGTGGAGCGTGACGACGCGGTTGAAGCGCTTGCTGTTCGACTCGGGATACTGCTGCCGCAGGCGCGTGGTGATGGCCTCCATCTCCGCGCGCGCGTGCTCAAGCGTCTCGCTCTCCTTGAGCAGCGCGACCGCGCTCAGGAAGCCGAAGCCGCGCGCGCGCTCAACGTCCTGCTGCGCGCTGAGCGTGGGCACGCGCGCGAAGGGCGGCACCCACACCTCCGTCTTGTCCGGATAAGAAAAACCTTCGGGCGCGACGCCGACTACTTCGTAAGGGAGGCCGTCGAGCGTGATGCTCCGGCCGATGATGGAAGGGTCCGCGCCGAAGCGGCGCTGCCAGAGCCCGTGACTGAGGACGACGACGGAGGCGTGCCCCGCCTTCTCCTCCTCGGGCAGGAAGAAGCGGCCGGCGCGGGGACGGACGCCGAACACTTCGAATAAACTGACCGAGGCCATGGCGAAGTCGATGCGCTCGGCCTCGTCGCCGACGGCGAGGTTCGCGGGGCGCGTGAAGATGGCCGCCATCCGCTCGAACGCGGTCGCCTGCTCGCGCCAGTCGAGGAAGTTCGCGGGCGTGACCTGCACGCGGCGCCCCTCCGGGCTCAACTCCTGGATGGCGACGATGCGCCCCGCGTTCGGGTACTGGAGCGGCCTCAAGAGCACCGCGTTGACGACCGAGAAGATGGCCGTGTTCGCCCCCACCCCCAACGCCAGCGCCACGACGGCGACCAGCGTGAACCCCGGGTTCGCGCGCATCGCACGCGCCCCATACCGCACGTCCTGCCACAGTGTCCGCATAGCGCCTCCTTCTGCTGGGAGCGCGGGCATCCCTGCCCGCCAAAGCGTGCGCCAGCACGCTTAGCCGTGAAGCTTCATCCCTCAACGTTGAGGCTTTAAGTCTCCCTCTATTCGCGCTGACGCGCTCCCGGCGCCGAGCGGCCTTACTCGTAACGAAGGGCAATCATCGGATCGACCTTCGTCGCGCGGCGCGCGGGGACGTAGCAGGCGAGCAGCGCGGCCGCGCCGAGCACGAACGCGACGCCGCCGAAGACCAGCGGGTCGGTGGCCGACACGCCGTAGAGAATCTTCGACATCACGCGCGTCACCAGCAGCGCGAACACGAGCCCGAGCCCGAGCCCGATGAGCGTCAGCACGAGCCCCTGCGAGAGGACGAGCCGCAGAATGTCTCGGCCCTGCGCGCCGAGCGCGAGCCGGATGCCTATCTCGTGACGACGCTGCGCGACGGCGTAGCTCATCACCGCGTAGAGCCCGACGGCCGCGAGCACCAGCGCGCCCACGGCGAAGAAGGCCATGAGGAACATCGTCAAACGCTTCGGCGAGACGGCCTCGTCAACCACGTCGCGCATCGTCCGCACGTTGTAGACAGGGAGCGTCGCGTCGAGCGCCTTCACCTCGCCGCGCACCGAGGGCGCCAGCCCCGTGGCCGTCGCGCCCGCGCCCGCGCGCACGACGAGCGCCATCGTGTACCAGGGGTCCTGCCTGTACGGCCGGTAGAAGGCAAGCTCGGCCTCCTCGTCCATGTCCTCGTTCTTCACGTCGGCCGCGACGCCGACGACCTCCCACGGCCCGTCCTTCTCCGAGACGACGAGGCGCCCGCCGACGGCGTCGCCGTTGGGGAAGTACCTGCGGGCCAGAGACTCGTTGATGATGCAGACGTTGTGTGCTCGCTCGTCGTCCGCGTCGTTGAAGCCGCGCCCGCTCACGACGGGCGTGCCGGCCGCCTCGAAGTAGCCGGGCGTGACGACGAGGTGGTTGGCGTAAGGCCGGCGGTCGGGCTGCGGCGCGGGTTGGCCCTCGACGTGGAAGGTCGAGCTCATGTTGCCGCTGCGATCCATCGGGACGAAGTTGATGGCCGCGGCCGAGGTCACGCCGGGCAGGGCGCGCGTGCGCGCGACGAGTTGCTCGTAGAAGGCCGTGCGTTGCGCGCTCTCTTCGTAGGCCGCGCGCGGCAGAGACATCTCCATGACGAGCACGCCGTCGGGCCTGACGCCGAGGTCGGCCCTCAGCATCTCGAAGAAGCTGCGCACCATCAGCCCCGCGCCCGCGAGCAGCGTCAGGCTTATCGCCACCTCGAAGACGACCAGCATGCTCCGCATGACGTTGCGACCGCCGGTCGAGCCCCTCTGCCCGCCCTCCTTCAGAGACTCGTTGAGGTTCGTGCGCGTCGCCTGAAGCGCCGGGACGATGCCGAACACGATGCCCGTCAAGACCGACGCGGCGAGCGTGAAGAAGAGCACGGTCGAGTCGATGCCCATGTGGCGCCAGCCGGGGATGTACTTCGTAAACGTCGGCGGCATCCCCTTCGCGATGAACTCGACGCCCCACACGGAGAAGAGCAGCCCGGCCGCGCCGCCGACGAGCGCGAGCAGCAGGCTCTCGGTCAGCAGTTGCCTGATGAGCCGCCAGCGGCTCGCGCCGAGCGCGGTGCGGACGGCCATCTCGCGCTGGCGCGAAGAGGCGCGCACGAGCAGCAGGTTGGCGACGTTGGCGCACGCGATGAGCAGCACGAACCCGACCGTGCCGAGCAGCACGAAGAGGTAGGGCTTGGGGCCGCGCGTGAAGGAGTCCGTGAGCGACTCGGCGAAGGCCGTGCGCCCGCCGTTCGTGTCGGGGTAGAGCGTGCGCGCGCGCTCGGCCACGGCGCGCACCTCCGCGTCGGCCTGCGCGACCGTGACGCCGGGACGTATCAGTCCGACGACTTGCAGGTAGTGGTTGCCTCGGTTCTGCGCGTCCTCCGCGTCGAAGGCAAGCGGCGCCCAGACCTGACAGTTGTTGAGGGGAAAGTCGAACTCGTCGGGCATGACGCCGACGACCGTGCGCGGGCGGTTGTCGATGCGGACGGTGCGGCCGACGATCTCGGGGTCGGCGCCGAAGCGTTCGCGCCAGAGGCTATGACGGATGAGGACGACGGGGTCGGCGCCGGGCTTACCCTCCTCTTCGGTGAAGGTGCGGCCGCGCACGGCGCGCGCGGCGAGCACGCGGAAGAGCGAGGGCGTGACGCTCGCGCCGGGGACGCGCTCGGGCTGCTCGCCCTCGTTGAGGCTGAAGTGCTGCTGGCCGTAGGCGGCCCACTCCTCGAAGCCCTTGGCCTGGTCGCGCCAGTCCATGTAGTTGGCGGGCGCGACCGAGTTGCGGTTGTTGGTCTGGTCAACGCCGCGCTCCCAGACCATCACCACGCGCGGCGTCGTCTCGTACGCGAACGGCCGCAGCAGCAGCGCGTTGACGACCGAGAAGATCGTCGTGTTCGCGCCCACGCCCAACGCCACCGCCAGCACCGCCACGGCCGTGAACCCGGGGTTTTTCCACAGCATCCGCGCCGCGAAACTTAAATCTCGAAACAGAGTCATTACCGCCCCTTCTCCCCTGGGAGCGCGGGCATCCCTGCCCGCCAAAGCGTGCGCCAGCACGCTTAGCC
>DASVGG010000093.1:0-1272 GCA_036379655.1 Pyrinomonadaceae bacterium | reverse complement strand
CCCCGCGGGCACGGCCACCGCGAGCCCCGTGCGGACGGCCGTCCGCCCGCCCGGCTCAAGCGTCACGCGCTCGACCGCGTAGAGGTCGAGCCCCGCCGCGCCCGCGCTCCCGCGCGTCGGCAGCCTCGCCTCAGGATGGAGCCGCTTGAACTGTAGACGCTCGAACATGAGAGACGCCGTGAACGAATTCAATGGTGCGCCCTGCCGGGTCCGCGCCCCTGGATGATGTTGCGCAGCCTCCCGCCGACGAACTGCCCGAGGAAGAAAGCGCCGACGAGCACGGGGAAGCTTATCAACTGCCACCCCAGCCCCGAGAAGATTCCCAGCGCGATGACGAGCGGCACGGGCAGGTGTACGGCGAGAAACCACTGGCGCGAGAGCTTCCGCGCGCTCGCGCGCCAGTAGCCGAACGGCAGGTTGATAAGAAAGACGAGGAGCGCGACTGTCCAGAGACTCATGCGTGTTCTGACCCAATCCCCTCTGTAGATTCTTTCGGAGCGAACTCGCCTTCGACCCAGACTTCGCCGTCTTCGAAGAACTCTTTCTTCCAGATGGGGACGGTGCGTTTGAGTTCGCGGATGGCCCACTCGCAGGCTTCGAAGGCGGCGCGGCGGTGGGGCGCGCTGACGGAGATGACGACGGAGGTCTCGCCGATCTCTGTGCGCCCCGTGCGGTGGACGATGCCGACGTGCGCGATGTCGAAGAGCCGGTGCGCCTCTTCGCCGAGACGGCGCATCTCGGCGAGCGCCATCGGGGTGTAGGCTTCGTAGACGAGGTGGAGCGTGCGGCGGCCGCGCGTCCACTCGCGCGCGTAGCCGTCGAGCGTGACGGTCGCGCCGCAGCGGCGCGGGACGACGCGGCGCGCGACCGCGGCCACGTCGATGGGCTCGGTCGTCAGCTCGAAGAAGTCTTCGGCGTCGTCCGTCTCGGGCGGCTCGCCGTCGCCGCCGCTCACGGGCGGGAAGAGCGCGAGTTCGTCGCCGTCCGCCAACTTAACGTCGAGGTCGCGCGAGTATTCTTGGTTGACGGCGACGAGGAGCGAGGAGCGGAAGCGTGTGAGGTCGGGGTACTCTTCGAGCACGCGTGCGAAGGCCGAGCGCGCCGTCGCGCCCGCGGCGAGCGTCAGAACGGCTTCGTCGGCCGCGGCCTCGCGCGCCGCGCCGAAGAAGAGGACGCGCACGCGCACCTCGCGCGACTCGCCGGCCTCGCCCCGCACGTCTGTTTCAAGCGTCATTCTTCGAAGTCGATCTTCTTGCCGGCGTGGCCGTTGCC
>DASVGG010000092.1:0-7488 GCA_036379655.1 Pyrinomonadaceae bacterium | reverse complement strand
ACCTTCGCCCGAGGACTTCGACGCTGGTGGTCGTCTCCGGCATCAACGACTCGGGGACCTGCCTCGCCTCGAACGGCGTGGCGACGACGCCCTGCACGGTCAACGTCCAGGGAACAACGCTGGAGCAGCCGCCCAGCCAGCCCAACGGCGGCGGCTTCAACTCGTCGCTCTCGGCCGGCACGATCACGCTCGGGACGCCGCTGGCGAACGGGGCAAGCGTGAACGTCCGTTTCCTGCTGGGCATCCAGCAGACCGGCACGTTCAAGTTCTTCATCAACATCGAGGCGCTGACGGCCACCGTGTTGCCGCCGGCCCCGGAGATGGAAGCCGCGCAACCCGCGAACAAACTGCGGCGCTTGATAACCGAGGCGCAGTCACCCTCCGGCGCGCAGTTCACAACGCCGCGGGTTCAGGGCGGACAGCCGCAGGCGGCGCGCCCCGGCTGGATTCTCCAGATCACACCCGAGCCAGAGAAGCGGCCGGCCTCGAAGAAGAAGAGGAGCGCCCGCGCCGTTAAGGACGCTTCGGAGCAGGAGACCCCGGAGGATGTGGACGGGGCCGAAGGGCAGGATTCGCGGGAGGAGGCGCCCGCCGCGCCGCCCGCTTAATAACGCGGACGGGTCGGTGAGACTTCGTCTTATCCCAAGCGAGTACGAGGGCGGCGGCGGACATCCGATGTCCGCCGCCGCCCTCTCTTTCACAGGCCCGCGCCGCCATGCCGCCGCGCGGGTCGAATGTCGTTGACCGTGCAGAGGGAGTCGTGTTAGCTTTCCAGTCGAAGCAATCTCACCGGTATTTAAGCTCTACCAACTATTGCCCCTCGCGAGCGCCCCGCACGCCCCCGGCAACGGCCGGGACTCGTACGCGGCGCCTTTGAAATCTCAGACGCAATTCACACGCGCGGGGGGCGTCGCGCCGGCTCGGAACCGGGGCGGCCTTTCGACGGGCAGGTCGGCCCACAGCGTTGCCGGCCCGATACAGACACACGACAGGAGAGCTTTAAAGATGCGTAACTCCCTAAGACCTTCTTCCCTTCCCTTCTACGCCGCCGTGTTCGCGGCCTTCGTCTTCGTCTGCGCGGCGGAGACCTCGGCGCAGCTCATCATCAGCGAGTTCCGCGTGCGCGGCCCCAACGGCGCCAACGACGAGTTCATCGAGTTGTACAACAACTCGGGCGCCGACCACACGGTCACCAGTGCCGGTCCCAGCACCGGCTACGCGGTCGCGGCCTCGAACGGCGTGGCCCGCTGCGTCGTCCCGAACGGGACGGTCATCCCGAATCGCGGCCACTACCTCTGCGTCAACTCCGTCGGCTACAGCTTAGCCAGCTACCCGGCCGGCAACGGCACGACCGCCACGGGCGACGCGACCTACACGACCGACATTCCCGACAACGCGGGCATCGCCATCTTCAACACCTCGGTGGCGGCCGATTTCACCCTCGCCAACCGCCTCGACGCCGTCGGCTCAACATCAGAAGCGAACACGCTCTACAAGGAGGGGACGGGTTATCCGGCGCTGACCCCCTTCTCCATCGACTACAGCTTCTATCGCGACAACTGCGGCAAGTCCGGCTCCATCACGACCTTCGGCGGCTGCCCCATCTCGACGCCGAAGGACACGAACAACAACGCGGCGGACTTCGTCTTCGTGGACACCAACGGCACCAGCGCGGGCGCGGGCCAGCGCCTCGGCGCGCCGGGGCCGGAGAACCTTTCCAGCCCCATCCAGCGTAACGCTTCGTTCGCCGTCGATCCGCTCGACCCGTGCGTGGCCGTCTCGTCGCCGCCGAACCGCGTCCGCGACTTCACGTCGGACCCCGCGAACAACTCCACCTTCGGCACGCTCGACATCCGCCGCACCGTGACGAACAACACGGGCGGCAACGTCACGCGCATCCGCTGGCGCGTCATCGACCTGACAACCTTCCCGGCGCCCTCGGGCATCGCGGACCTGCGCCCGCGCACTTCGACCGCCGTCGTCGTCACGGTTGACCGCGCTCCCTGCGGCTCCGGCACCTCGAACGTCACCGTGCAGGGCACGACGCTCGAACAGCCTCCGAGCCAGCCCAACGGCGGCGGCTTCAACTCGTCGATGTCCTCGGGCACGGTCACGCTCGCCACGCCGCTCGCCAACGGCGCCACGCTCGACGTGCGCTTCCTGCTCGGCATTCAACAGACCGGCAGCTTCAAGTTCCTCGTCAACGTCGAGGCGCTGCCGTAAGGAAGTAGACAGTAGTCAATAGTCGGTAGGTTAAGACAACTGAGGCGGGCGTCGGGTTTTTACCCGCAACGCCCGCCTTAGTTTTTCTACTGACTACTATCTACTTCATCAACGCGTGAAGCAGTCCTTCTCCTCCACGAAGCGCGCGTCGTCAACGGCGGCGTTGTGTTTGACTTCGCTGTAGGTGATGACGGCGAAGTCGTCGCGGAGCCGGAAGGGGAGCAGGCGACCGTCCACCTCGCGGAAGTCTTCGTAGAAGGTCTTGTCGCGGCGGACGAGCAGGCCCGTCCGCGCGTCGAAGTAGAGCATCGTGCGCGCGCCCGACGCGTCGGCCGCCTCGACGACGTGCGCTTCCGCGCCCGCGACCTCCTCCCGCCCCTTCAGCTTCATCGAAGTGAAGAGCCGGCGCAGGTCGTCGGCCCACGCCCAGCGCGCCTCAAGCTTCAACTCGGACAGGTCCGGCCCTTCGACCGGGCGGAAGCCGAAGAGCGGAATCTGCATGTAGCCGTACTCGCCCGTGAAGCCACGGCGGATGACGCCGAGGCCATTCACGTTGACGAGCATGACGAACCTGTCCGGCGCCTTCTCGACCAGCTCGACCGTGCCGCTCACCTTCATGCCCGCGTACGCGCCCTCGATGCGCCCCTTCGACACGCGCGTTGAGAGCCGCGCGCCCTCCGCGCGCCGCAAGCCCGCCGCCTCCGCGTAACGCTCAAGTATCTTCTCGACCTCCGGCTCGACCGACGCGACCACGGGAGTCGCGTTCGCCTCCTTCGCTTCGGCCGGCGGAGTCTTGAGCACCGCCGCTCCGTCTTCGAACGGCGGCACGGTCTCGCTGACGACGACTGAGGCCGTGCCCTTCGTGTCGATGGTGTCGAGCGCCGCCGCGAGCTGCGGGTCGCGGCCGGCGAGGAGCCCACGGCGCGTGAGCTTGACCGAGAGGGTCGGCTCGACGCCGACGCCCTCGATGAGTCTTCCGTCGCCGCCGACGAAGTCCGCGAAGGCGTACTGGAGGATGGCGCCCGTCGGCAACTCCTTCGCCGCCGAAGGCAGCGTCGCGCCCGCGCTGCGCTGGCCGACGACGACGGCGCGCCCCGACGCCTGCAAACCGGCCGCGAACATCTCGGCCGCCGACTGCGTCTCCGCGTCGATGAGCACGACGAGCTGCCCTCGGTAGCCGTTCTTCGCCGGCACGACGGCGAGGTCGTGCCAGCCCGCGCGCGTCCGCATCACGCCGAACGAGACCGGGCGCGTCTCAACCAGGCCCCCCATCCCGTAGACGAGCCCGAGCAGTCCGCCCCGGTTGCCGCGCAGGTCGATGACGATTCCCGGCGCGTCCTTCATCGAACGCAGCGCCGCGCAGAACTTCTCAAGCACCGGCGCGGCGAACAGGTTGAAGCGCACGTAGCCCACGCCGCCGCGCAGTCGCGCCGACTCGAACTCGACGAGCTGCGCCGGGAGCGCGGAGAAGAGCGGCACCAGTTCACCCTTCAGACGCTCGCGCGCGACGACCGCGCGCCGCACGCGGTTGCGCCCGTCGAGGAACGTGAGCGTGACGCTCGTCCCCGGCGGGCCGTTGACGTAGCCGACGATGAGCTCGGCCGGCACCGGGCTGCGCGCCGAAGGCTCGTAGACGGCCGCGAGCCGGAGCGTGCGCAAAATTTCCGAGAGGGGCTGGCCGTCGATGCTGCGCAGGACGTGGCCCGTGCGCAGGCCCGCGCGCGCGGCCGTCGAACCGGGCTCGACGCGCGTGACGAGAGCCGCGCCGTTCACGACGCGCAGGTCGATGCCGATGCCGTAGGTCAACTGCTCGGCCGCGCGCAGGCTCCCCTTGCGGCGCGGTTCCTCGCCGCCGGGCGTCTCGTCTTCGCGCTCGCCCTCCCTCAAATCGCCTTCAGCTTCGGTCGAGGGGATGGCCTCGGGCGGGATGATGTTGAAGTGCGAGCGGCCGAGCCGGTTGAGCATCTGTTGAAGGAGCCCGTGCAGCTCGCGGTCGTTGCGCGCGGCGGCGACGCGCGGCGCGAACTCCGCGCGCACGGCGTCCCAGTCCACCCCGCCGAACTTCGGGTCGAAGTGGTTGTCCCTGACCGTCTGCCAGACGATGTCGAAAGACTCCCTGCGGCGGTCCGCCTCGGCGCCGGCCGCCGCGACCGGCGGGGCGGCGGCGACGGCCGGCGCCTCGACACGCGGGTTCTGCCGCGCGTGTGTGACGGTTTGCAGGACGAAGAGTATGAGGAAGAGTGCTCTGAAGAGCGGGGTAACGCTTAACATTCGACTCCTCGCGCGCGTGCCCGCGCGTCTCGAACGCGAAGCGCGCGCCCCGGGGAAGACTTGTGGGGCGTCCGCGCCACGTTATTAAAGCACCCGCCCGCCCGTGCGTGTCAAACAAAAGTCCGCGCGCCTTCCGTCTAAATTATTGGAAGAGATTTCGCGGCCCGTTTCCGCCCTCCGCAATCAATCTGCAAGAACAGACCGTCCCCTTTCAGGCCGCTGTGTAACTGAATGAGAGAAGCGTTTCAATTCGCTTTTCCTCGGACGCGCTCCGCCGCCCGCCCCGGCGAAGGAAGCGTCGGAGCACGGAAATGTTGAAATACCAAGAGTTACACGTCCAATCGATGCTTCTCACTAACTATGGCACGAACGTTGTTAGATAGGTAGGCAGGTGCTTGGGAGTTCAAAAATTTTGTTGGTGAGTAACTAGAGGAGGATAGGGAACATGCTTTGGACCATTCTTGTGATTCTGCTTGTGCTTTGGCTTCTGGGTCTTATCGGCGGCATCGGCGGCGGCCTGATCCACCTGCTGCTCGTCGTGGCGCTCGTGATCTTCGTCATCAACCTGCTGACCGGACGCCGCCCCGTCGTCTAACGGCAGCCTGACGCGAGTTAGAACGCCGGCCTGGACTCATCTGCCCGGGCCGGCTTCTTGAGACGCCCTGGCGCCACGGCGTCAGAGCATCGTCCACAGCAGCAGCGTCCTTCCTCTTAACCGAGGGAGGGCGCTGTTCTGTCTTCACCGAGGGACGCCGCCGCCCTCCCATCACGTCACTTGACACACCCCACACCGCCCCCTAATATCTACCCTCGCGTGGGGCAGTAGCTCAGTTTGGCAGAGCGCCGCGTTCGCAATGCGAATTTCAGTGGCGCGTTTTTAAACAAGAGCATCAACCTCATCTAATAGCATCAAGTATTTACGGCTACCTATATGGTGGCCGTTTTCATTCCCGGACACCTTCACGGACACATCCCGCCTTTTTAGCTTCTGAATCTCGCTCATGTATCAGGTTTAAGGTTTGCACCGCTTCGTCGGTCTTAGGCGGCGCGTCTCAGCGAGGCGAGGCCAATATGAACGGCCGCCGCAGCCATGGCGTGAAAACATGGCGTTCCAAACTGGCCTGCTACGCACTCACATTCCACGACCTTAACGCCGTCGCGCCTCTCACAACGAACGTTGTAGAGGCTGCCTGCGCTCCCCGTAACTTGGTACTCACCAAACTTCTTGACCTTGACGCGAGGATGTTGAGCCTTAGCCCGCTCGATTGCTCGCGCCACATGCTCTCTACTTCTTAGCTCTATCATGGTCGGTGAATTTTCTCCTTGAAGAATTGAAGTAACGCCATTGACTTATCGTCATAGCATGTATATGATAATACCAGATTGTCTTACACTTGGGAAGATAATCCTTGACATCCTGTCAGCTTTTTTGAAAAACATGGCGAGCAAAAAACGAACAGGCAAGAAGCAAAAAGGCATGTTGAGCGCAAGCATGTTAGAGCTGGCACAGAAGCCGGACGTGGACGATTTGATAAGTGTGCAAGAAGCTGCGCGTCTGCGCGGTGTCTCGACAGCATCAATCTTCCAACTCATCGCACGCGGACGCCTACGCTCTGAGAAGTTGATAGGTCGGACGCTTGTTTACAGGAGTGAGGTTGAAGATTTTAAGCAACAAAAGCCCGGCGTGAAGCCGAAGACCAAGACGGACTAACGCGGCAGCGCAGCTCAATCTAAACAGTGACATAGGCCGCAGCGAATGCGGAGAAGGAACAGACGGACGCCCAGCGTAACAAAGGGACGCTGATAGACTAACAACTCAAAAGTTACGTCTTGGCTGTTTGGTTGTTGCGGTCAAGACCTGTGCTGTGGAGCTGCATCTGGCGGCCTCGCGGTCTGGGTCTTGGCCGCTTTGGATTTTGGCGATGGACGAAGACAGGAAGATACAAGCGGCGCAACTTTTCGCATGGAGGCAGCTTTGGGATTTATTACTCAGGTCTGTCTCCTCACCTGCATCTGTACCCGAGGTAACAGACACGACGGAATGTCTGTAACTTGAGGACGAGATTATAGGCGACGAGCAGAAAGCGGCATAAAAGCAAAACGCCAAGTTGCATGTTGGAGCAGGACTTGGCGCGATGCCTTCTGATTAAGTGAGCAGTTGGGTGGACTACTCAATGAACATTTTACCAGCACAGACTACCCCCGGCAATAGGGGTTATGCAGAGGCGGCGGCATTCCGTATGCGTGTCACGGAAACCATTGCCCGCGAGTTAGAGGGAGCGGCGTCATCCTCGAATGAGGCTGCCGCCCTTGCAACTTCGGACTTACTTAGCGAGTCAGCACGGCCTAACAACTTGTACATGGCTGAAAACTTGTCAGGTTCGGATGGAACTCTTTTCGACGGTTACGGCTCTTTGACATCTGCGAACACCAGACTTGACCCCGCCTATATCGCGCAGGCTTCGCGGCGAGCGCAAAAGCGGGCAGCCGAGCACCTGAACAGGTGCAGGCCTCAAGCTGGCGAGCGCCTGCAACTTCTCACGCTGACCATGCCGAAGTCTGCTGCAGGCTTCGAGCTGGCGATGCAACTTTTGCGTGACGCTCTCGTGCTGCTGAAGAAGCGTCAGTGGTTCAAGCGGAATGTGCGCGGAGCTGTCATCGGCAAGGAGTTTACTTTAGGCGAGAAGGGCGAACACTGGCACGCGCACGCCCATCTTCTCTGTTGGGCTAAGTGGATAAGCTGGCAAGAACTCGGAGAGCAATGGACAGACTGCCTAGAGTCTGCCGCTCGCCGTCATGGAGTCGGCGCAGCTTTCGCGCCAACGACTGTTCACGGGCGGGCCGTCATTGATGTTAAGAGCCACTAACAAAAATGCCTGAGCGGGTATACTCGCTGCATGGCTAGGCAGTTGGTTGATGACGAACTCTGGGAAGTAATCGAGCCGCTGTTGCCGCCGCCGCCACAGCGCACGAGCGGGCGCGGTCGCCCACGCT
>DASVGG010000091.1:0-16193 GCA_036379655.1 Pyrinomonadaceae bacterium | reverse complement strand
CCCCCCCCCCGCGTCTCTGTGTTCACTTCTCCTCATATGCTCTCAAGTGAAAATGCTTTAAAGGCCAGATTTCGATGTGAACATTTTTTGGATTTAATCGTTAATGGTGAAGGTCGGCCACCCGGAAGTAATTTCACCTGTCAGAAAAAGAAGGGGATTTAATGAGACGCGAAAGAATTTTTCCTCGCTTCGCACTGCTGTGCGTGTGCCTACTCGTTTTAAGTGTCGCGGCGCGCGCGCAGGACCTGCTCCCGAAGTTCGAAGAGTACGCGCAGGCGGCCGCCAAGGTCGAACGCTTCAGCGGCGCGATTCTCGTCGCGCGCGACGGCAAGGTCTTGTTGAGCAAAGGCTATGGCATGGCCGACGTTGAGAACGACGTGCCGAACACGGCCGAGACAAGATTCCGCCTCGGTTCGATCACCAAGCAGTTCACGGCCGCCGCCGTCCTGCTCTTGCAGGAGCGCGGCAAGCTCTCCGTGCAGGACTCGATCTGCAAGCACGTCGCGCCGTGCCCCGAAGCGTGGCAACCCGTCACCATCCACCACCTGCTCTCGCACACGGCGGGCATGCCGAACTTCACCAACTTCAACGAGTTCCCCGACTACCTGAAGACGAAGCGCGACCCGACGACGGTCGAGAGTCTCATCGCGCGTTTCCGCGACCGCCCGCTCGACTTCAAGCCCGGCGAGAACTGGAAGTACAGCAACTCGGGCTACGCCCTGCTCGGCCACGTCGTCGAGAAGGTCTCCGGCAAGTCTTACGAGAGCTTCCTGCGCGAGAACGTCTTCGAGCCGCTGAAGATGACCAACACCGGCTACGACCACGCGGACGAGATCGTCAAGCGGCGCGCGCACGGCTACGCGCCCGGCCCCGAGGGGCGCGTCGTCAACGCCTCCTACATCGACATGAGCATCCCCTTCGCGGCGGGCGGGCTCTACTCGACGGTCGGCGACCTCTTCATCTGGGACCAGGCGCTCTATGGCGAGAAGCTGCTGAAGAAGTCGTCGCTCGACGCCATGTTCACCGCCGTGCGGAACGACTACGGCTACGGCTACGGCGTCAACAAACTCTTCAACCGCCGGCACACCACGCACGGCGGCGGCATCGAGGGCTTCACGACCAGCATCAACCGCTTCCCAGACGACCGCGTGACCGTCATCGTGCTGAGTAACTACGAGGCCGCGCGCTCGGGCCGCATCGCGCGCGACCTCGCCGCCATCGCCTTCGGCGAGAAGTACGAGGTGCCCGTCGAGCGCGCCGTCGCCAAAGTCGATCCGAAGATTTACGACGCATACGTCGGCGAGTACGAACTGGAGCCCGGCTTCGTCTTCAACGTCACGCGCGAGGGCGACCACCTGATGATGCAGGCGACGGGTCAGGGCAAGGCCGAACTCTTCCCCTCCTCCGAGACGACCTTCTTCCCCAAGGTCGTCCGCGCCGACATCACCTTCGTCAAAGACAACACGGGGCGCGTCACACACCTCGTCCTTAACCAGAACGGGCGGCAGATGAACGCGAAGAAGATCAAGTAGTTTCGACCAGAGGTCAGAGCTTCAAGAGGCCGGATGCTTACCACGTCTTCGTGGCTTAGCATCCGGCCCTGAGCTTAGGCATTAGGGATAGAGGTTGATGAAAGTATTGAAGGGTAAAGTAGTGACCGGCGTCGGAAACTTCTCTTACTGGATCGAGAAGCTACAAGACCATTACCGTGACAAGACCGGCATGCTGCTCTTCCCGGGCACCTTGAACATCGAGTTGGATGAGCCCTTTGATTTACCGCGTGAGCGCGCGCGCCTGGAGGCGGAAGAGTACGGCGGGACGGTCTCGGTCAGTATCGTGCCGTGCAAGGTATTCGGTCGGGCGGCCGTCATCCTGCGGACGGACAAGGCCGACGGCGAGCCGCAATCGAGGAAGATTATCGAAGTCGCCTGCGAAGTAAAGTTGCGGGAGCAACATCAATTGCGGGACGGTGATGTGGTCGAAGTCGAGGTCGCCGATTAAAGCAGACAGCGCATCGCTGCGCAAAAGACTCCGGCACGTCTACTGGATCGGCGGCGGGAGCGGCGCCGGCAAATCGACCGTCGCCCGTCGCATCGCGGCCCGGCACGGTTTGCGTCTTTACGCGACCGACGACGTGATGGCGGAGCACGCCCGCCGGAGCACACGCGACGACGCCCCGTTGCTGCACAGTTTCATGGCGATGGACATGGACGAGCGATGGGTGAACCGACCCCCGCGCACGATGCTCCAGACGTTCCACTGGTTTCAAGGCGAGGGCTTCAACCTTATCGTCGAAGACCTCCTCTGCCTCCCACGCGAGCCCTGTGTCATCGTCGAGGGCTTCCGACTGTTGCCGCGCCTCGTCGCACCACTCCTCGCCGCACCTGCCCGTGCCGTCTGGCTCCTCCCGACGCAGGACTTCCGCGAGGCGGTTCTCCAGGGTCGAGGCGGAGCGGCCTCGGGGTTTCTCGCCAGGACCACCGACCCGGAGAGAGCCTTGCGCAACCTGCTCGAACGCGACCGGATGTTCACGGACATCCTCCGCGAAGAGACGGCGCGTCTGGCCGTGCCCGCCATTGAGGTCGATGCCGCGATGACTGAGGACGAACTCGCCAAACGAGTGACCGAAGTGTTCGGGCTCTGAGCTTTCAGACGAGTTGACGCCTCAGATCCTCGCGCCTCAGCTCGAATGACCCGGCCGCCCACGCGACCGACGCCCAGTACAGCGAGCCGTAAACCAACGTTAGAAGAAAAATCTTCCACGCCGCGCCGCCAACGCCCGCGTAGAGCACGTAAGCGAGGACGACACCGGGCATGCTGCCGAAGGCCGCGCCCGCGAACAACTCGACCGGCGAGCCGCCCGACGAGAAGCGGAAGGGCTGCATCCTGAACGGCCGCCTCACGGAGCTTACGTTCCCCCACGCAAGATACCCGCACGACAGCAGCGCGACCTCGACCACGCCGAGCAGACCTTCGACCGGCCCGAACCTCCAAGACGCGAGGAGTACGAACGGGCAGAGTTGCGCGGCCACGAGCAGCACGAAGGAGAGGTTCTTACTGACGATAACGTCCCTGCCGCTCAGCGGCAGAAGGCCGTAGCGGTCGAAGCCCGTCGCGGTCTCAAAACCGAAGTAGTTGAAGGCGGCACTCAGGTTGAAAAGCGGCACGCCCATCAAAGCCACGCGCGCGACGTGCGGCGAAGCGTCTTCGACGAACGCGACGTACAGGGCCGCCCAGACCGCGATGAGCAGACCGAGGTAGAAGTCCAGCAGGCGCGTGAAGTAACGCAGGTCTTTGTTGACCAGCCCCCCGAACCTGCACGGGATGCGCCCCACCAACCCGAGCCTGAACCGCCTCGTGTTCGGCCTCTGCTCCGCGCGCAGGCCGAGCCGGAAACTACAGAACGCGAGCCCCGCCGACGCCGCGCAGACGAGCCCCGCCGACGCCAACGCGCGCAAAGGGTCCGCGTCCGTCGCCGCGTCAACGACGAGACGGCTCGGCTTGAATGAAAGCTCAGGCCATGCGCCCGCGCCCGTCATGAATCGCAGCCCGAGCGCGAGCAGTCCGCCCCCCGCCGCGACGTAGAGCAACACACGCCAGGAGGCTATGCTTAACAGATTCGAGAGCGTGTGGCCGACAAAGAACGCCGCGCTCGCGTAGAGGACGAGCGCCGCCGCGCCCGACTTCGGGTTGGGCGCCGAGGCGAGCGGGTAGCAGACGGCCAACGTACCCGCGACAATGACCCAAACGTAAGGCTGCATCAGCGACGACGCGACCTTAACGCCGAACAACTCACGTGCGTCGAGCGGGAACCGCCGCAGGCCGCGCGTGCTTAAACAGAACCGCGCCTCGCCGAGCAGCGGGAACATCCATACGAACAGGACGCCCGCGAGCAGCATCTCAAGCCTGCGCGTCTCGCCCGCCGCCACTTCGGCCGTGGTCTTCGGCAACGTCTGAAGGTAACGGTACAGGAAGAGTCCGACGGCAAGCACCAGCACCCCGACGCCTGCCCGGCCCTGGCCTGCGCCGCGCGGGAAGTGGTGCGTGTATGCCTTCCACTGGAAGCGCAGGATGGTGGCTACCCGACCCATTCGAGCGCCTCTGCCTTCCGCCGTTTGACGTGCCGGAAGTAAACGTCCTCAAGGGTTAGGCCGGCGGCCGTCATCTCCTCCACCGACTGTTGGCACACGATCTCGCCGCGAACGATGATGGCGAAACAGTGCACGAGCCTTTCGACCACCTCAAGGATGTGCGACGTGAGGAAGACCGTGACGCCCCTGTCGCTGAGCGACACGAGCAGGTCTTTGATGTTGCGGGAACTGGCCGGGTCGATGCCCTCGAAGGGCTCGTCGAGGAAGAGTGTCTTCGGGTTGTGGAGCACGGCCATCGCGAGCGAGCACTTCTTCCTCATCCCGTAGGACGCCTGCTCAACGTATGTGTGCCGCTCCGTCCAAACGTCTAGGTACTTGAGGAGCTGCTCACCGCGCCTCTCAGTCTCGGCGCGGCTCAGGCCATAGAGCGGGCCGCACATCAGCAGGTGTTCCCAAATGGAGAGCGACTCGAAGAGGGCAGCGTCTTCGGGGAGGACGCCTATCTCGCGCTTGATTTCGAGTTCTGAAGTCAGGACTGACTTCCCGCCGACCAGCGCGTCGCCCTCGGTCGGCCTGAGCAGCCCCGTGAGCATCTTCACCGTCGTCGATTTGCCCGAGCCGTTCGGCCCGAGGAAGCCGAAGATGCTCCCCTTTGGCACCCCCAGGTTCAGGCCGCGCACGGCGGCGAAGTCGCCGAACTTTTTCGTTAAGCCTACGGTCTCGATCTCAAGCATGTCAGATGCCGGAGGCTACGGGCCGAACGCCACTACTTGCGAAACTTCGATTGTCACCGTGACGATAAAACTCTCCTGCCTGAATTACTCCCCTTCCTTCATCAACGATTTGTGCTCGCAACGCGCGACACCTTTCTCGAAACCCTCTGGGTACCACATCCCGGTTCCGAAGCAATCAGGGCATTGCGTGGCGTCAACTTTAGCTGAGTCGGTGGCCCCCTCTTGCGTCGCTTCAGCCTCCATCTCTCGCTTGTCTTTCTTCCACAGCCTCCGGCGGAGGTGTTCCGTCAGGAAGGCCGGCACGGAGGAGACGGTCGTGCGGCCCGCAGCCATCTTCAGTTCCGCCGACAGGACCTCCGCGAGTTCCAGCCAGCGTTCCCTTTCGGCTCCTGAAGGCGCACGCCCCGTAATCTCGCCCGCCGTTTTGCACATCAACTGGATGAAGCCGGCGAACGCCTCATCATCACTTTCCCCAAACCGATTTGATGATGAGCCTCCGGCGGAGGAGTTTTCGTCCGTAGTATTTACTCTATTTAGTAGTATCCCAAATTTTGGGATACCAACTATCCCAAATTCTGGGATAGGGGTATCCCAATTTTTGGGTATGGCAGGTGGTATACCCTCTGGGATACCAGTTGGGATACCACCGCGCTCTGTGATCCTTTTCGTCTGCGGGTCGATACCCATCCCGGCCGCCTTGCGCCGTCGCACAATCTCCTGGGGACCGTACACGTGATAGCGCGGGCCGAACGGGTTTCCCTGTGACTCGGCGACCTTTTCGACCGAAAGTTTCTCTATCAGCCCATAGAGCGCCTTATGCACAGTGTTACGCGAGCGGATGCCGCTCAGCTTCATCAAGAGCGCGGGGCCGAAATGTCCCTCAGGGCGACCCTTGCTGACCGTCTCCCGGTACATGTGTGAATAGACTATCTTTTCCGAAGCGGTGTGCGTGGCGTCAACGGATACGAATATCTCAGAACTCGGCTGTTCGGCCTCTTCGGGAGCTGGGGCCGCGCGGCGATTCTTTTTAGCGGCAAGAGAAGAGTTCGATTGTGGTTGTTCAGTATCCGGCGTTGGGTCGATTGTCGGGATATCTTCTGGGATACCAGTTGGGATACTATCTGGTGGGGTCTCTGGGATACCTTCTGGGATACCAGCGGGGATAGTCGTTGCGATATCTCTAACGATTTCCGGGACTGTATCTCGCCGAGCACCAATGGCTTGGCCGTCATCGTATTCGTCGAGCAGTGCGTCGAGCTCCTGCTTCGGCCGTTTCCGTGGCGGGTCAAGCGCCTTATCGAGACTTGCGTTCAGCCGCTCTTGCAGGGACTTCTTCATCGCCCAGCACCTCCCTGATCTCTGCCGCCAACTTGCGGAAAGCAAAACTGGCCGCCGACTCCGCGTTCGTCTCCACGACCGCCTGGAGCGTGGCCGTCGCCTCACCGACGGCGACCGCGCGGGGGATCGTCGTCTGGAAGACGAAATCTTCGGTGAATTTCTCAATAACTTTCGCGCGGATGCTCTTGTCCAAATTCTGGCGCGTTGTGTAGAGAGTCGAAAGCGCCATCAGGAGCATGTCGGGCGAGTGTGCCTTTCTGACCTTGGCGACCGTGCGTAGAAGCTGTCCCAGTCCCAGGAGGGCGAACATGCTGGACTCGATTGGGACAACCGTCAAGTCAGACATGGCGAGGGCATTCAAAGTCGGCACGCGGAGCGACGGCGGTGTGTCTATGACGCAGTAGTCGTAAGCCTTCTGCGAGGGCGCAAGTTTTTGTTTTAAAAGGAGTTCGCGCGATACGGCCTGGCCGTCCAAGAGCGCCTCCGCATCCGCATCGAGACAGGCCGGGATGACATCGAGGCGCGGGCGGACGTTCACTGCGTAGGTGGAGAAATCGCCCCGCTCGTCAAGCATTAACCGGTGAGACGTGCGTCGATTCGCCTCCAGGTCCTGTAAGTCGACACCAAGGGAGGCAGAGAGGTTCCCCTGTGGGTCGAGGTCAACCGCCAGCACCTTGGAGCCCGTGTTGGCTAAAGTGACGGCCACGTTCAGGGCGGTCGTGGTCTTCGCGCAGCCGCCCTTATGGTTGGCTATGGCGATGGTCTTCATGCGGCCTCCGCGCGCTCGGGGATGAGCGAGAGCACCTCCGCCTTGCTTACCAATTTCACCCGATTATCCAGCGGGTTGGTGTAGTGGCGCAGCGTCCCATTCTTCAAGAGGGTCGCCATCTTAATGCGGCTAACCCGCAAGAGGCTCCGCGCTTCGGACGCCGTGATGAGATCCTTTGGCTTGGAATCTTCCATAATGAATACGCCTCCTCCATTGATATGCCGGCCGCACGAACTCTCAACCGATTTCCGCGCATGTTAAAGAAAGGTTCAGAAATGTTCAAGACTTATTTTGAGTCGGTTCGGAAAGATTCGGCAATAATAGTGCAGGGAAGAGAAGGACGACGATAAGTCATCACTCTTCTGGTCAGACTCTCCGACGAAACTGTGTCTCGAAGTTTATGTTTCACGCCTCTGCAAGCCAGGGAGCTTTGCATCCACAGGTAGGTTCCACTGGCCGTTGCCCCAAATAAAATGAGTGATAATAAGTGAGCATCGCTTTGAAACGTGTGGCCTAAGCGGGTCGGTTGTCTTGCCCTGAGTGGCGGCCGGTAGCATTAAATAGGCCGCTCGGTCGGCGCCTTTGCTCTTTGGCAGTCGCCCCTGATTGTGAAACATCAAGGCACAAGTTTCTTACCATAAAATAGAAGATATTAACTTAATTTTCTCAAATGCTTTCACTACGACGCCAGAACAGGAACCTTAATTATACTTAGAATAGAGTCTCGGATAAGCCGTAAAGGGAGGGTCTAAGCAGACCGAACTCCGGAACGGAGACCGAGAAGCTCTTTTGGGGAACTGGCGGGCGGGTGATGCGCGGCGTTAGGCTCGCAGATACCGGGTGGGGCTTAAGACATTGCCCGCACATTCCGTGAATCGTTATACTGCAAGCACCTCTTGTGAAAGGCGGTTAGCTATGGAAGCAGCGAATGTGAAAGAAGAGGCGCGGCGCCTGGTCGAAAGACTCCCGGATGATGCGAGCTGGGATGACCTGATGCACGAAATCTACGTGCGGCAGGCCATTGAGGCGGGGCTCGAAGATAGTCGCGCCGGCAGATTGTCCAGCCTTGAAGACGTGCGGGCGAGGCTCGGGTTATCGCAGGCGTGAGAGTTTTATGGACAGACGCGGCGCTCAAACAGCTTGAGGCGATCCGCGATTATCTTGCTCAAACGTCCCCCGACTACGCCCGGATGGTCGTCGAGCGTCTGGTGAAGCGCTCCGAGCAGGTCGCCGTCTTCCCACGCTCCGGGCGCATGGTGCCGGAATATGAAATAGACGAAGTGCGGCAAGTGATTGAAAGTTCCTACCGAGTCATCTACCTCATAAAAGAAGGGCAAGTCGAAATCCTGGCAGTTATTCACACATCGCGCAAAGGTCTGCCGCAGGAGGAGTAGGCTGCGCGGCCGAGGCGCGCACATAACAGTGGGCGGATGACGCCGGGCGTGAGGCGGCTCTCATGGCAGCTCGGAGTCTAAAAGGGAGGTCGGTATGTTCAAGATAGCGACAAGCGTTGTCATGCTGTTGTCCCTAACTCTTACTGTCTGGTCGCAGGGTAAGGACAATAATTGGCTGACCGGTACCTGGCAGGGAAGAGGTTATCAAACTGACAGTAGCTCTACCTGGTCGATGTGGTTCAAAGCCTCTGGCGACGGGTATTCCATAGAGTATCCTTCTCTGGAATGCGGGGGCGAGTGGAGGTTGATTAGCATCGATTCGAGTAAGGCGAAATTCAAAGAGAAGATAACCTACGGAAAGAGCCGGTGCCTTGATAACGGTCTCGTCATTATTGAGAGGCTGAATGGCAGGCAGGCCGTATTTTTGTACTACCCGGAAGATTCCGACGAAGCAAACGCATCCGCGATACTCAGAAAGAGGCCATAAGAGGGGAGTACAGTTATTAAGGATGGCGTCTAACAACGGCATGCACCCGACTGTGTCGTTCCACGCGAACACGGTGGCGGTGCGCCGTTTCTTAGAGGGCTGAGCGTCAACTCGGTGTGACGTGGTGAATGTCTACTTGAACGACTGCGGACGTTTGTTATGAGAGTATTTGTCGCGGGCGCCACGGGGACGCTCGGGATGCCGTTGGTGCGCGCGCTCGTCTCGCGCGGTGACGAGGTCGTCGGGCTCACGCGCTCCGCCGAGAAGGGGCGCGTGTTAGAACGTGCGGGCGCGGGCGTGGCCATCGCCGACGCGTTGGACGCGGCGCGTCTTGAACAGGCCGTGCGCGAGGCAAAGCCGGACTGCGTCTTTCACCTGCTGACCGCGCTCCCGAAGAGCGCCCCGCTCCGCGCCGCTCACATGAGGGCGACCAACGAGCTGCGGCGGACGGGGACGGCCAACCTCCTGCGTGCGGCCGTCGCGGCGGGCACGAAAAGAGTTGTCGCCGAGTCGATGGTCTTCGCCTACGGCTTCGGCGACCACGGCGCGGCGCCGAAGACCGAGGCCGACGCCCTGCGCGAACGCGAGCCGCACGCGTGGCTTCAGGAGACTGTGGACTCGCTGCGCTCGCTCGAAGCGCAACTGCTTGAAGCGAACGCGCGCAGCTCAATCGAGGCCGTCCCGCTCCGCTACGGGTTCTTCTACAGTTCCGACACACCGTCCACGCAGTACATGTTGAAGATGATACAGCGGCGGCTGTTCCCGACGGCGAAGGGCGCGCGCGGCGTCGCCTCCTGGATTCATCTGGACGACGCGGTGGGCGCGAGCCTCGCGGCGATGGAGCGCGGCCGCGCAGGGGAGATTTACAACGTCGTGGACGACGAGCCGGTGGGGATGAACGAATGGATACTGGAGGCCGCCCGCGACATCGGCGCTCCGCGCCCGTTCTCCGTCCCGCTCTGGCTGCTGCGCCTGTTGATGCCTTACGCGGCGGCCGCCTTCGACACGCGCCTGCCGGTCAGCAACCGAAAGGCGAAGGCAGAGTTGGGCTGGCGCCCGCAATACCCGAGCTACCGTGAAGGACTGCGGGAGATAGCTAAAGCGTAAGTGAGGAAGGTTTCGACGTGCCGCAACTCTACGACGAGATTGGCGTCGGCTATGAGATTTACCGCCGGCCGGACCCACGCATCGCGGCGGCAATCATGCGGGCCCTGGGTGATCTCGCGCCCGTCGTGAACGTCGGCGCGGGGACTGGTTCTTATGAACCTGACGATCGCCCGTTGGTGGCCGTGGAGCCCTCTTTGACCATGATTCGGCAGAGGCATAACCGTACCGTCCCCGTCGTCCGTGCCTCCGCGACAGACCTGCCGTTCGGCGACGACGCCTTCGCGGCGGCGATGGCCGTCCTCACGATGCACCACTGGCCCGACCCGGCGCGCGGACTGTCGGAACTCGCGCGCGTGGCACGGCACCGCGTCGTCTGTCTCACCTTCGACCCTGCGGCGGAGGGCTTCTGGTTGGTTGACGACTACTTCCCGGAGATGCGTGAGTTGGACCGGCTGAGCATGCCGCCGCTCGAAGAGTTCCGACGCGCGGGATGGTCGGTCGAGGTCCGTCCGCTCCCGATTCCGCACGATTGCATTGACGGCTTCCTGGGCGCTTACTGGCGCAGGCCGTCCGCCTACCTCGACCCCGGCGTGCGCGGCGCCATCTCCACTTTCTCCAAACTCTCGGATGTTGACGCGGGGCTCGCGCGCCTCCGCTCCGACCTCGCGGACGGCACCTGGGAGCGGCGCCACGGACACCTGCTGAGCCGGGCGGCGCTCGATTTGGGCTACCGTCTGGTCATCGTTAATCTCTGATTGCCGGCCTATTCCTTCCTCGCGAAGATGTATGCGCGGCGGCTTTGATATTCTACTGTCTCAGGGTAAGGGTCTCTCTCGATCACTTCCTCCAGCGCAAAACCCGCCGCCGTCAGTTCGCCCTTCACCTCTTCGGTCTCGTAGAAAAGGAAATCCAGAGAGACCTCTTTCCCCCACCACTCGTCGAGACGTTTGACCTCACGCCCGATGTGGAAGGCGAGCAGCAGCCGCCCCCTCGGGCGCAGCACGCGCCTGAACTCCCGCAACGCTTGCGCCAACTGACGGCGGGGGATGTGGACGATAGCGTAGAAAGCCGCCATCCCGCCGTAAGCGTCGTCCCCAACGTCCGAGAGGGCCAGCATGTCACCCTGTTGGAAGTGAACCTCCGGGTTCAACCTCCGCGCCTGCCGCACCATCGCCGGGGAGAGATCGACGCCGCACGCCTTCATCCCCCGGTCGTGTAGGTAGCGCGCGACCTGTCCGGGGCCACACCCCATGTCGCAGATGACGCCCGCGCCGCCCACTTTTTCCGCCAACCAGTCGAGCATCTTCCGGTCGAACGGCTTGCGGTCCAGCTCGTCACGAAACTGCTCGGCGTAATCTTCCGCTACACGGTCGTAGCTGCCCTGTAACTCCGCGCTCATCTCTCACCCGTAGGAGCATCGGCCCGCGTCGTCAGGCGTTCGATGTGGGCTCTGCCCCAGAGCCGTATGCTCTCAACCAGGGGCAACAAAGACCGGCCGTATTCGGTCAACGAATACACGACCGGGGCCGGCACGTCACCCGTCGGCCGGCGTAACGCGATGCCGTCGCCGACCAGTTCGCGCAACTGCTGTGTGAGCACCTTCTGCGAGATGCCGGGCATCAACTGCCGCAGGCCCGCGAAATGTTTCGGCGACTCGGCCAGCCAGTAGATGATGATCAGTTTCCACTTGCCGCCGATGGCCGCCAGCGCGGCCGTGAGCGGGCACCCGCCCACGGGGTTCGGCCGCGCACCGTTACCTGAAGGTGCCTTCTTTACAGGCTCGGAAATCGGCATATATTTCTTTCCGGCGGAACTCATAGATTGTTTCCTCGGGAGGGGGTCGTAACGAAATGACGACGAACGCGCCCAAACATCTTCAAGCTTATCTCTTGGCGGCCGCCTTCGTCATAGCCTCGCAAGCTATGCGCGTGGCCGCACAACAGAAGCAGGATGCGCCGGGAACAAACTCCCCGCAAGTTACGACGCAAAGAGACGGGCAGCACGATTTCGACTTCGAGATCGGCACGTGGAAGACGCGCCTCTCACGTCGCCTGCGCCCACTGACCGGCTCGAACACGTGGGTCGAATACGAAGGCACGACCGTCGTCAGAAAAGTCTGGAGCGGTCGCGCCAATCTTGTCGAACTGGAGGTCGGCGGTTCGGCGGGCCGCATCGAAGGTCTGTCCCTGCGCCTCTACAACCCGGAGGCCCGCCAGTGGAGCCTCAATTTTTCGAACAGCGCGAGCGGCACCCTGACCCCGCCCGTCGTCGGCGAGTTCAAAGACGGGCGCGGCGAGTTCTTCGGACAGGAGACGCTGAACGGCCGTGCGATCTTCGTCCGCTTCGTCATACAGTGCCCCGGCCCGGACACGTGCCGTTTCGAGCAGGCGTTCTCGGACGACGGCGGTAAGACGTGGGAGGTCAACTGGGTCGCAACCGACACGCGAGTGAAAGACGAACCGGGCAAAGCGCCCTGAAGCCATCGTCGCGGCTCACTTGATTCTCTTCCAGGCGAGGTCGTTGTTCTCGCGCCGGTCGAGCATCATCGTGACGCGCCCGCCCGCGTCGCGCACGAAGACCTTCTCGCCCCGGACGGTGCCCTTCACGAAGTATGTGTTAACGTCGGCGGGCAAAAGCTCCTGCTTCTCCCTGCCCGTGCGCTGCCCCAACAGCCTGCCGCCCTCGACCGTGACCGTGTACGTCACGCCCGAGGTCAGTTCATACTCGCCGGTCAGCGAGTCGTAAACCTTCGGGTCAACGGCGAAGGGTTTGCGCTCGCTCGGCCGAACGGTGATCTGCGAGGCCACCAACTGCCAACGGCCGCCGCGCCTGAAGTACGTGTCGGTCACGAGGTAGACGGGCGCTAATCTCTGCCCGTAGACGGTCTCCTCTTCGTGCGCCTGCCAGGAGACGACGGCCGCGTCGCCGTTGATGCGCGACTTCACCTCCGCCACCCTGATCGAGCCGGTGTAACCCTTCGGCAGCGGCCTGAAGTCCGCGAGAATCTCTCGCTTCGTCAACACGCGCCAGTTCTCATCCGTGTAGATGAGGTCGTCCGCGACGTGCCTCTCCCACACGGCCTTGTCGCCGACCGCCACGGCATCCATCAGCGACTGGATAATGCGGACCAACTCCTTCTCGGTCTCCACGTCGGACGCGCCGGCGCCCTCCTGTTGTTGTTGCGAGGAAGAGCCGGGGGCGGAGGTTTTGACGAAGTGAAGCGAGCCGCGCCCTTCGCCGTAGAGAATCGTCAACTGCTCGCCCGCGAGCTTGAACTTCCCGGCCGACCCTAACGCCTCAAGGTACCGACGCTCCTGTTCGGTCACGGCCTGTGCGGCGCAGGCCCTCTTCGTGCTGATGAGCCTGCCGAGAGTGATGTTCTCTTCATGCACACGGTATGCGCCGCCGTAGGAGTTACAGCCGCCCGAGCCGTTGACCTTGCCGTCGGCGCTGAATTTGATGTTGATGATTGTCCCTTCGATGAGCGGCGACTGCGCGCCGGCTTCAACGAAAGATGTCAGCCTCCACTCCGTCCCTGCCAGGACATCTCTCGGAGCGCCCGTCGCCGCGGCCGTGAAGCGTACCGGCGTCAGCAGCGTGACGGCCAGGAGAAACAGGTGTGAATATCTCATCGCTCACCCCTTTACATCCGTTGTTAGACGCGGTGCGGTTGAGGGCCATTCGGCGTCAGGAGATTCAACGCCCGGCCGGCACCAGATGCTGTATCCGCGCCGCGAGGTCTCGCATGACCTGATCGGTGGCGTGCTCGTTCAGGTGAACGTCCTCGGGGCCGACTATCGCCGGCTCCACCAGGACCGGGATAAGATAGCTGTTGAAACCCTGTGTGACGTAGCGCAGGTTCTCGTTGTATTGGTTCTCGGAAGTTTTGTAGTACTTCCCGTTCAGGACCTGCACCACTTCATCCGAAACGGCCGTTTCGACTTTCGTCGCGTCCGGCTTCGGACCCGTCGTGAAGATGGCCAACTGCGCGCCGTGAGAAGCGGCCAGGAGTCGCATCTCCTCGACGAGCCTGCGTGTCAGGTCAAGCCCGTACTGTATCCGAGGGCTGCGGGGCGTGAGGTAGACGGCCCGGTCATTCTTGTCCGTGTCGAAATTCTCATACCGCAAATAACCGGGGAGCAGGTCCATGCGTTTCTGCCACTCATCCGACACCGGCCCGTCGTACTTTGTGAGCGGGGCATACGGGGCCGGGAGGATGTTTCTCGCCCACTCCTTCTCCCTCGACCAGGGGAAGAACTTACGCCAGAGGCGCACCAGCTTGATGGAGGAAGTCTCTCTGATGGGCTCCCCCGTCAACTCCGTCGGGCCGCGAAGCTGACCGTTCTCCAACCAGAACGTCGGCTTAGGCGTGCGGTCGTTGGGGATGCCCGAAGGGAAGGTGTTGTTCCACGTGTCGTTCGCGGGGGTGAGCCAGAGCAACACCATGTCGGCGCGATACTGCCGGTAGTACTCCCGCAGCGAGAGCAGTTGTTGATCCTGTCCGGTGGCGGGGCCTCCGAGCGAGAAGACCTTGACCTTCTTGCCGCTCGCGTTCAAATGGAACTGGAGCCGCTGCTCGGGCATCCAGCCGTACGCGCACGCCTTCGCCTCGACCCCCGAATCGCCCACCATGACGATCACGAACTCGTCATCCTTATACTCAATCGGCTGACCCCGGAAGCCCAACTGGTGACGCTCCGACTTGTAGCTGTTCAAAGTCTTCCAGCCGCTTATCGTCGGCTTCGGGTAGTTAACAATTTGGAGTACGATTTCCACGATGATGATCGTGACGCAGATGCTGGCGACGACCACCAGCGCCCGTGTGAGACTTGCACGCTTCAAAGTTTTTACTCCACTCCTTATTCAATAATCCCACGTGACAAGTGGCATCTAACGCACGGCATCACGCGCCGCTTTCTCTTACGGCGGCAAAGATGGAGCGGACACGCCGCGTGAACTCATCATCGGACGATTCTCCGCGCGCGTATGACTCCGCGGACTCCACCAACGTCCGCAAATGAAGAAGCCCACCGGCGCGCGACTCAAGCTGAGTGCGCAGCTTCTGGTCGTGTCCGGGCAGAAACTCCCGCGTGGATTCCTGACCGCATCCGCATTCGCACGAAGCCATGATCCGTCTCCTGTAAAAGAAAGCGTAGTGTCGCGAAAAATATTCCGGCCACATTCTGTGTAAGTGGCGATAATCAACCCTTCAGTCTCCAAAGGAGATTCGATTATGCCACCGATCAGACCCGAACTACTCGACGAGCTACTGAAAGATTACCAGAACTCTACCTCGACGCCTTACAGGTGAAGGTCAAGGCCAGGGGCGGGTCACGAACAAAGCGATTTACCTGGCCTTCGGCGTTAATTTACAAGGGCTGAAGGAAGTCTTGGGGATGTGGGCTGCCGAAGCGGAGGGCGCGAAGTTCTGGATGCAAGTCGTCACGGAGTTGAAGAATCGCGGCGTCTCCGACATCTTCATCGCCTGTGTGGATGGCCTGAAGGGCGTGCCCGAAGCCATCGAGGCCGTATACGCTCAGACGCAAGTGCAACTGTGCATGTCCGCCACTCGCTCTCCTACTTCTCGCACAAGGACCGCAAGGCCGTGGCGACGGACTTGAAGGCGGTCTACCAGGCGGCGCCGCTCGACTTCGTTGCTCACATCGCTGGGGTAAGCCTTGCGCTGCATGCGCCTGAACTTATCACGGTCAAAAGTTCATAACAGGCTCCAGCACTGAGGAACATTAGCCATCGCTGGACGATGCCGGTCAAGAACTGAGCCGGCCGAGCAGGTGCGGCACTTCGGCGGTCATGCGGTGCCTTCCTGTATCGAGGGGCATGTCCCGGTAGAGTCTGCCGCCTGAACTGTGTGACCCCGCCGGTCCTCCTCTCCTGCACGCAAGAGAGGAGGACCGGCGGGGTCACGGTCTGGAGAACTGCCCGCCCCACGTCTGTCGGGCGGGAGGGTTGAGTTCGCCTACGGCAGCGCCTCGACGTTGACGAAGAACTTGAACGTGCCGGTCTGCTGGATGCCCAGCAGGAAACGGACGTTCACGCTTGCCCCGTTCGCCAGCGGCGTCCCGAGCGTGACCGTGCCGACCGACAAGGTCGAGTTGAAGCCGCCGCCGTTGAGCTGGCTGGGCGGCTGCTCCAGCGTTGTTCCCTGGACGTTGACCGTGCAGGGCGTCGTCGCCACGCCGTTCGAGGCGAGGCAGGTCCCCGAGTCGTTGATGCCGGAGACGACCACCAGCGTCGAAGTCCTCGGGCGAAGGT
>DASVGG010000090.1:0-101164 GCA_036379655.1 Pyrinomonadaceae bacterium | reverse complement strand
CGCGCGCCACGCGCGGCGGCCGGTCCACGTCACGCGACCACACGCTGGCGGACAACCCGTACTCGCTGTCGTTGGCAAGCTGCACCGCTTCCGTCTCCGTGTCGAAGACCTGCATCGTCAGCACCGGCCCGAAGACTTCCTCATGCGGAACTGGCCCGCGAAGACGGTCAGCCCCGCCGCGACCTTCGCCACGGCGGCGTCGAGGTCGGCGTCGTCGAAGATCACCATCTGTGCCTTGCCGCCCAACTCCAGGCCGAACCGTTTGAGACGGGCCGCGCCGGCGGCGGAGATGGCCCGCCCGGTTCGGGTGCTGCCGGTGAAGCTTACCACCGGCACGTCCGGGGATTCGACCAGGTACTTTAGCCCCTCACGCCCGCCGGTAAGAATGTTGACCACGCCGAGGGGCAAGCCGTCAAACTCGGAAATCACCTCGCCGATCAGGGCGTTCACCTGCGCGGTCTCTTTCGGCGGGATGACGACGGCGGTGCAACCGGCGGCCAGCGCCGGTGCCAGCGAGCGAATCCCCAGCGCGATGAAACGTAAGGGGCAAGTCGGGGAGGAGATGTCACGAACTCCTCTGAGAACTCGACGGCCTATTCGGCATCATCGACTTCAACATGCCGGCCATTGAAAGCGAGATTATGAAGTTGATAGCAGGGCGGCAGGAACACCGCGCGAGCAGGGTATGCTACAGCGATCCCCTCGGGATGGGGTGAGGTAGCAGTCGGCGCGGTCACACACGACGCGACGGTGGCACGCGAACTGCCTTAGAGAACGTCGGCAAGCACGAAGGAAGTTAAATCGTGACCCCGCCGCCGTCCCTCCCTGAGCGTGGCCTGCCGCTACGCCAGCCGCCCGCCGAGCGTCCCTATCAAACAAGCTTCTGACGAGCCCGCTTAAAACGCGGGCTTCTCGCCTTTTATGGCGACTTCCCTTAACGCTGGGACGCGCGGATTCCATGAATGTCGCATAAACGGGTTGCCCATACGGCCCTGCGTAAGTTGTGCGGTAAACGTCAGGGGGACAGATTTCGTCACCGGCGGGGTGACAATTTCCGGAAGGAGCGGCCGGCTATTCCACAAACCGGCCAGCGCCTTCACTTCTAATCGACGATACTCGTCTTCCCACACTAACCCCCTCCAGTGCGGATGGATAATCCCGCTGTCCGCGACACGTTTTCCGGAGGCTCTTACATCTCAGAGCCACCTCGAACCAGCGGTCAGGACTTACAAGGTCTTCAGGTGAGTGTTTTCATCGTCCGGAAATTTCCCTTCTAAAGGCGGAGGCGTGAGGGCCGGCCGTTGACACCCCTCCCCTCCCCTAATATCCTTCCCCGCGCCTATCTGCTCAAGTGTTTCGTCGGCCTCTGATCCGAAGGAGAAAACAATGAATGAGAAAGTAGTATTCCGCTTTTTGGAGAACGGCCGACCGCTGCCCGTTGAAGACCTGGTGAATGTTGAAGATGACCGGGGCGGAGTCGTGTTGAACGGAGAGACCAGCACTTGGCCGCGCGGAGTCCGGTTTGGCTTTGAAGGCATCGGCGCTTTCAAGGCCGGGTTAGATTCGCTGCGTAAGCAGACCCCTAACGGGAAGCATCAGTTCAAGGTGGAGGTGCGGAACGGCACCCTCAGTTTTGCCACCGTCAATCCCAAACGCATACCCACTGGCAGCTACAGCTACAAACTCCGGATTGCCGATCTGGAGATAGAGAATGGTGAAGGCCGTCTCCAGGTAAAAGAAGACGGGGCGCCGGTGGAGGTTGAACTCAACGTCCGCCCTGAACCGCGCCGTGTCAGGCCGACGGACAGCATCCACGCCGACCAGTTGATTGCCGGCATAGTGAATGGCAACTCGCGCCTCGACGGGCAACGAATCATCGACTGGCTCGGGGATGATGCGCCGCGACCCAAACGGAAGGCGTGCCTGCTGAACATACTGGCTAAACTGAGCACCACCCCGACCGAGGAGGCGCCCCTCATTACTTTCGTGCGGGAAATCTTCTTCGCGGACGTGGACCGAATCTACGCCAAGGTTGCTCCGGCATTATTAGACCAGCTCCGAGAACTTGACGACGACCCGCGCCAGCCTTTCAGTAAGGATCAGGGGCCGCTCAACGCGGGTCACTTTAAAATTCGCCGCCTTTTCGCGCAAAAGGATCAAGGCGCGGCTCAGAGGTACGTGTTCCAGAGTTTCCGCCAGGATGCGCAACCCAGCCTCCAGATCGTGGTGGCGATTCCGCCTGACGATAAACCCGGTGGAGGATTTTATGCGGACATTGATATCGACCTTGGTAACCCGAAGAGAGACCTTGCGGGCTTTTTCATTCATCTCGGGGAGCTAATAAACGAGGGTCAGACCGACCACTTGAAGCTTAACAAGCAACTGAAGAAAGATATGATTTTGAGTAGACACTTGCACTATAGCATTGACGAAGTGCCGACCGGCTGAGCATAGTCGGATGAGACGCATCGACGCCGCGTTCGGCCATCATGCCCACTCGTCAATATCGTCCCGTCAACGTTTCGAGAATGACCAACCGTACGAGATGCCTAACTGCGCGCCGATGGGGTCGCCTCCCGTCCCGGACATCCGTCTCCCGTCCGCCGAGAGTGTTCCATTGTTCATGCCCAGAACCCAACCCTTGCCGCTCAACACGCGCGTCTCCTTCAAAGTGACTTCGCGCGTCGAGCCCTTCAATTCTCCCTCGACCGCGACGCGGACACCGTTCTGCTCCAACACGCCGCTGAACCTGCTCCCGCGTGCCTCCTTGATTTCGAATGAGGCCGACTGTCCCAGTGGGCCGTAAGTCCCGGCCCACCGCCCCTTCAGGCCGTTCCCGTAATCGCCCGCCGCCGTCTCTGGCTCTCGGTCTACCGGTTCATCCGCCGTTCGCGATGTCTGGACGCTGCCCGCAACCCTCTCGGGCGTCGGCGATTTGGAGACCGTGGCGGCGTGGTCGCCGGTTGACCTCTGACTCAGCACGTACCATGCAAGCGGCACCGCCGCCGCCGTGCACACAAGCAACAGGAGCACACCCCCGACGGCCCACATCCAACGCCGGGAACTCGTCGTCGGCGTTTGCGGCGGGGGCGTGGCGAAACGCACGGCCGGCGCGGTCGTCACGTGCGAACGCATCCGCGAATCATGCCGGGCGGCGGTCGCGGATTCGGAAAGTGCTGAACGCAGTTCCTGGTAAAAGACGTTGGCGTCCGTCTGTCTCGCCGCCGAGTTCTTCGAGAGCGCGCGCAGGTAAACGCCTTCCAGCGCCGGGCTCAGATTCAGGCCGGGCGGAAAAAGGGGCGGCTCTTCGGTGAGATGTTTTGAGATCAGGGCCGGCAGAGTGTTTGCGCGAAACGGCGGCGCGCCCGTCAACATCTCGTAGAGCATCGCCCCGAGGCTGTAGACATCCGCGCTCGGGCCGAGCCGCTCGCCGCGACATTGCTCGGGCGCCATGTACAAGGGCGTGCCCAGCAGCGCGCCCGTCTGAGTCAAGTCGAGCGGCCCCGTGGCGTCGCGCAGTTTGGCGATGCCGAAGTCAACCACCTTCGCCGCCTCGCGCGCCCCTTCAACTGCGGGCGGCGTGATGATGACGTTATCCGGTTTGAGGTCGCGATGCACCACGCCCTGCTTGTGACCGACGCCGACGCCCGCGCAGATGTCGCCCATCAACTCCACCGCGCGCCGCTCGTCAAGTCGCCCCTCGCGCTTGAGCAGTCCGCGCAGGGAGACGCCCTTGACCAACTCCATCACGATGTAGGCGGGCGCGCCGTCCGGGCGCGCGTCGGCAAAGTCATGGATGGTGACGACGTTCGGGTGCGTGAGCAGCGCGGCGGAGCGAGCCTCGCGGCGAAAGCGCTCGACGGCCGCCTCGTCGGGGAGGAATCTCCGGTGAAGAACTTTGACCGCGACCTCGTCGCCGATGTGTAGACGGCGTGCGCGATAGACCGTGCCCATGCCGCCCTCGCCGAGCGGCGCGACGAGTTCGTACTTCGAGTCGAGCGTCCGGCCCACCAGCGGGTCGGACGAGTCGCGCGGGTCGGATGCGTCGCGGCCGCGTACGCTCGTCGTCTCGCGCCGCGTGTCACGCTCGGTCTCCTTCAGAATCTCCGCGGTCGCAAGCCCGCAGCCGGTGCAGAACCGCAAGCCCGCTCGCACCGTCGCCTGACACCTTGGACACAACACCGTCATTCATACACCGCCGGTTCCGTAGATTAGCGCCGACCTGTTGAACTCATCTTAGAATATTTACAGGCTGCTTTGCATATCGTAAGTCCGGAAGGAATAATCGTCGCCATGAGCTACAAGAGCTGTAGGCGCAGGTATGTCTCAAATAACGAGACTCATGGTCTGCCTCTCCATGTTATTGACGCTTGCCGGGTGGATACTTGGCCTGAGCCGACGTGTATATGGTCCCTACAGACATGCAGAGGTGAGCTGTGAGTTTGAGCCAAACGTCGCTACGACACAGCAGCCGTTGTGCACAATCAGCAATATGAACTAGCGGATACTTTCAATCGAGACCGGTAGTGCGCGGACACTGAAGATTCCCATCTGCGGCCCCTGAATCCCGACGACCTTCAGATAACTCTGAATGCGTTGTGAAGTCGCTCTTTCATCGAAGTAAAAATCTTTTTCTCCACCGGAGAGATCGATTAGCAATTCCGCCCCCTCATCGACCCCTTCACTACCCTTGTAAGTAAGGTCGATCCAAATTATTTTTTCGCCGACCGGGTTCTCCTTCAACGCCTTCACCTGTTCGTCAGACAGATTTACATCTACCTTGACAACTTTCCTCTCGTTCTCCGAAAGGAAATCAAAAAACTTTTTCTTCCCGTTGTTATCACCTATCTTCCCCTCGAACGAGGGAACCGAGGCGTCCGCCGCTTTAGGAGCCGGCGTAGAGATGGGAGCCGGCGTGGAGAGCGGCTTTGTATTACCAGCGGTGTTAGAGGTGTTATCGGCCGGTGACTTTTCAACCTTCGTTGGAGTCGGTGAACAGGCCCCCACGGCAACCGATAAGCTTATGAATGCTATTTTAGCGTTGCGAGTCCAGATACTCCCCCACATGTCGGATTCCCTCTTCGTCTTTAATGTAATTCGGTCTGCCAGATTATAGCACCCGGCGACGGCGTTGACGTGGGGCGCAATCAGTGACTCCACGCGAGTCGCTGATTGAATTATTACAGCCCCGAAGCTGCGGATGTAATGGCGATGACTGTCAGCTTGTCGCCCTTGAAGTTGAATTCGATGCCGGGGTAGATCAGTTCGGCGACATCCCCGGAACTGTCGCGCCGGCCGGGATTGCCGTAAGCGGCGATGACCTGCGCCGTGCTCGCGCCCCACGGCAGGTTCTTGTCCGGCGCGCCCTCGAAAGATTGAAATTTTGTCCTCCCATTCGAATAGAGCGGCGCGTTGCCGATGAATCGGATCGCTTTGACGCGACCGGCGCCGTCATACACGACGACTGTGCCCTTGGCGTAATAAGTCGCGTAGGCGTTATCCGTGTGACTGTTGTCGGAGACATCCGGCCTGCCCAGCACGGCCTCTACTTCAGCGGACGACGCGCCGATAACGATCCGTCCCCAGCCTTTGCCGGCGACGATGACATCCTTGGCGGCGCTGCCCGGCAACCCGGCGATGAGAAATTCGACGCGCTGGTTCTTCAACTGGCCTCCGACCGTGGCGTTCGGGACGACCGGCCTCGTCGCGCCGTATCCTTTCGCCGTGAGCCGAGTCCTCACGCCCAGTTTTATCAATTCGCGACGGACAAGCTCCGCGCGCTTTTCACTCAAGGCCACTTCCAGATTAAAGGTGTGAGCGCCGACTTCGACCGTCGTGCCGGCGGGCAGCTCGTTCAAGAGCGCGGCCTGCTTTTTCAGGTTCGCCAGGCTCTCGGGGGAGACCTTTTCCGTGGCGACGCCGTCCTCGACGGCTACTGTTTGAAAGTTAATCGGCAGCGAGTTGATCTTGTCGATTATCTCAATCGATTTCCGCAACAGCTCGATTCGCTGATCGGAGACCTGTGCGTGTTGATTGACCGGCGCGGCGAGCGCGAGCAGCAAGACCGCGACTGTTTTTATCGCTCTGTTCATATCGTGTCGGCTTTCCCTTCCTTCCGAGGACGGCGGTTTGCCGACGAGTTCGGCAGCGGATAGAATCCGTCCGTTTTTAAAAGTTGACTTTGCCAAAGTCACATCCGGCGCCCGCGTCGTCGGCTGTGGCTTCTTTTCATGAACGACGGTTGAAGCGCCGCCGTATTACCGTCGCCGCTCTCTTTAAGTGGAAGCCCTCGCACAGGACGAAGACGACTTGCTGCGTCTCTACCTCGCCGCGCCCGGCGCGGCGGAGGCCGAGCGCCTGCTCGACGAACTGGTGACGGGTCGCGCCGCGCCCGTCATCAGGAGCGCGGTGGCTCACGGGCTGCGCACACGCGGGGCCGGTGACGCGCGCGCGCGGCAGGACGCGGAGGACGTTTGCGGCGAGGTCGCGCTGCGACTCGTCTCGCGCCTGCGGGAGTTGCGGCGAGACGCTGGCGCCGCTCACATCGAAAGTTTCAGGGGCTACGTCGCCGTCACCGCCTACAACTGCTGCCACGACTACCTGCGGCGCAGGCACCCGCGCCGCCACGACCTCAAGAACAAGCTCCGCTATCTGTTCACGCACGACCCGAGGTTCGCCCTGTGGGAGGGACGGGGTGGAGTCCTGACCTGTGGCCCGGCGCGTCTGCGCCCCGCGCGCGGACAAGAGGCGGTCGTGCCCGTGGCCCCGCACGCGCCGTGGAAGGAGGGCGACTCAATCGCGTGGCGGCTCGGCGTAGGAGACCCGCGTCACGTGAGTCTTCCCGAACTCGTGGCTGCCGTCTTCGACAGCGCGCGCGCGCCGTTCGAGCTGGACGCGCTGGTCGAAGGGGTTGCGGAGTTATTGGGGCTGGTCGAGCCGAGCGAACAGGAGAGCTCGACCGCGACCGGCGAAAGTGTCGTGCGCAACGAACAGCCGGGACAGGTCGCGGCGTCCGAGCGCCGCGCCTACCTCGCGCGGCTCTGGGAAGAGATACTCGCCCTCCCCGAACGCCAGCGCGCCGCGCTCCTGCTCAATCTGAAGGACGGCTCGGGGAACAGTCAGCTTGAACTGCTCGTGCTGACAGGCGTGACGACCCTGCGAGGCATCGCCGCCGCGTTAGAGCTGTCCCCGGAAGAGTTCGCGGAACTCTGGCACGACCTGCCGCTCGACGACAACACAATCGCCGGACGGCTCGGGCTCGCCCGGCAACAGGTCATCAACCTGCGCAAATCCGCGCGCGAGCGGCTCGCGCGCCGCATGAAGGCGTCCAGTTTGTAGCCGCGCGCGGGCGGGCGAGACGGGCCGGCGGTAATAAAGTCGCCTTCTCGTCGTCTTATACACAGTGGTGTGGAGATGTCTGAACACCTGACCGATGAACAGTTCAAGCAGTACCGCGCGGGGAGAATGTCGCCCGTGGAGTTGCTGCGTCTGGACGAGCACTTCGCGAACTGCGCGTCGTGCCGCGAGCGCGTTCGGACGGGCGAACAACTCGTCGCGTCTTTCGCGTCGTTGACCGCGGACCTCGGGATCGCGAATGCGTCCACGGGCGCCCACATCTCCTACGAGCAACTGGCCGACCTCGTTGACGGGCGACTCGACGGCGAGGCGTCGGGCGTAGTCAACAATCATCTCCGTGCGTGCGCGGCGTGCGCCGAGGAGGCGCGTTCGCTGGCGGCGTTCAGGGACTCGCTGACGGCCGAAGAGGTTGCAACGCCGGGGCCGGCGCGCCCTCTCTACGAGCGCCTGCGTAACCTCTTTGCATTCCCACGTCCGGCCGCCGCGTGGGGCCTCGTTGCGGCGGCGCTCCTACTCGCCGTCGTCGGCGCGGCGTGGCTCGGCCGCTCGTATTGGGGCGCGCGCACGACCCCGGAGGCGGCGCGCGTTACGCCGAAGAGTTCACCCGAACGAGTCTCAAGCGAGGGCAATGTCGCGGCGAAAAATGTTGACGGCGAAGCGCGGACGGGGACGGCGACGACAGACGTGCCTCCCCTTCCAACCCCTTCGCCGGGCGCGGACACGACCGCGCGCGCGACCGTCACTTTGAGGGACGGCGGCGGAAGCATCACTCTGAATTCGGACGGAGAGCTGAAGGGGGTCGGGTGGTTGTCTCCGTCTCAGGCGGGCGCGGTGAAGGACGCGCTCGCCAACGGGCGCGTCACGACGCCGGGGGCATTCGCGGCGCCGGGCGCCGGGAGGGACACGCTGCTCGGGGATAGTCCCGAGGTCGGCGGCTCGAAGGCGTTCGCGCTCGCCTACCCGGTCGGGGCCGTCGTCGCGTCGCCCCGCCCGCGCTTCGCGTGGCGACCGCTCGCGGGGGCCGAGCGTTATGTCGTCGATGTCTATGACGATACCTTCCGTAAGGTGGCGACGAGCGGCGACGTGTCTGGGACGGAGTGGACGCCCGCGTCCGACCTGAAGCGCGGCGCGGTCTACTCTTGGGAGGTGACGGCGTACTCGGCGGACGGCTCTTCGAGGGCGCCCGCGCCGCCCGCCCCGGAGGCGCGCTTCAGGGTCTTGGACGAGTCGAGAGAGAGAGAGATAAGACGGGCCGAGCGCGCCGCGCCCCGTTCGCACCTGGCGCTCGGCGTGCTCTACGCGCGGGCCGGACTACTCGACGAGGCCGAGCGCGAGTTTCAACTCTTAACCGCCGCCAACCCTCGTTCCGCCGCCGCGCGCAGACTGCTGCGTGATGTGCGCGCACGGAAGCGGCGCGGCGGGCGTTGAGTCGCGCACGTACTCGCGCCGCTCAACGGCCGTCGCCGATCAGTGAGAAGCCGGCCCAGTAAAAAGGGTGCCGGTAGTCGGGAGATTTGAGGAGCGCGAGCGACGCCTGCCGCAGAGCTTCCGCCTTGGCGTCGGCCGTCCTGACGCGCGCGCGCGGCGCCGTCAGTTGACGATGGAAGTCGAGCATGAGTTCGGTCGTGCTCGCGGAACTGACCTGCCAGTTACTGACGACCACCGTGGGCACTCCCGCGATGAAGAGCGCCCAAGACATCCCGATCACCCCCTCGCCCGCGCCGACGCGGCCCCGCGCCGTCTCGCAAGCCGAGAGCACGAAGAGGTCTGCGCGCAGGTCCATCTGCATCAGCTCCCACGTCTCAAGCATCCCGTCCTCGCCCCCGCCCCCGGCGAGCACGACGTGCGAGTACAAAGGGTTCGCCGCGTCGAGCACTCCGTGGCTCGCGAGGTGGATGACGGAGGAGCGCGGCGCCTCTGCCTTGACCCGCGTCTCGGTCGCCTCGCTCCCCGAGAAGACCTTGCTCCCTGGCCCGCCGTAGAGTCTCCCCAGCGTTTTCACCTCGCGCTCCGCCTCGGGAAGCGAATTGGGGTTCGTCTCACTTGCTCCCGTGGCAGAAACGTTCGACGGATTACCAAACGCGAGCAGTTGACGCGCGCCCACACCCGGCGCCCCGCGCCGCAGTTCGCGGGTCGCGCCGAGCACCGAAAGCGACGAGGCATACGAGACCGCGAAATCTTCGACCACGTACCTGCCGGAGTTGTTGACCAACGCCTGGAAGGGCAGGTTCCACAGTCCCGTGTCGGGCACGACGACGAGCGAGGTCTTCCCTTCAAGGTCGCGGGCGGCAGGCTTAAGTAGCAGGTCGTACAGACGAGACGCCGCCTCGCGGAAGCCGAGCCCACGACCCGCCAGCAGTTGGCGGAACGCCTCGGCGCGCTCGTAGATGTCGGCGCGTTTGACCGGAATCGTATAGACCTTGAGCGAAGGCGTCCCGCCGCCGTCGCGCGTCAGCACGAAGAGGTAGGTCGCGTCTTCCGTGACGGCGTATTCGAGCGCGGCCGAGCGCGCGTCGGGCAGCAGCGCGGCTGCCCCCACGGCGTCGAGCGGCTTGGCCTCTCCGCGCTGCCCTCGCAGCGCCGGGTGCGCCGCGTAGAGTGCCGTCCTGAAAGCCTCGTAAGCGAGACGTGCCTGCCCGAGTTGCGACCTGAGCGTGGCGAGACGCGATGCGTCGGGCCGCGTCTGAGCGTCTTCCCGCGCGACCCGCTGGTTGAGGCGCGTCACCTCGCCGCGCAGACGCACCTCGTCGGCGCGCTCACGCTCGCTCATCGATTTCGTCACGTCGCCGCGCCCGCCGCGAAGCACGTCGAGCAGGACGCGCGCCTTGGCGCGCTCGGCGTAGGCGAAGGCTTGCGCCGTCTCTCCTCGCGCCGCGAGCAACCTGACCATCGCCTCGTAGGGCGCGGTCTTGTTCTCGAAGAATCGCTGGCGCTGCGCCTCGCCGCCGACAGCCTCGGCGCGCATCTGCTCGGTGGTATTGATGGCGTCTTCGTAGGCGCGGCGCGCCTCGGCCCCCCTGTTCGCGGCGGCAAGCACGTCGCCCGTGAGCGTCTGCGCCTGGGCCACCGCCTTCAGGTTGCCGGACTCGCGCCCGAGCGCGACGGCGCGCGCGGCATAATCGAGCGCCGACTCGCGCTCGCCGAGAAAGTAATGAGCACGCCCCGTGTTGTAGGTCGCGATTGACAGCCCGTACTTCTCCCCGATGGACTCGTACAGCGCGACGCTGCGGCGCAGCGGTTCGAGCGCCTGCCTGGCCTGCGACTGGTAGAGGTAGACGCCGCCGCCGATGTTGTTGAGCGTGCGCGCCACGCCCAGTTTGAAGTTGATCGACTCGCTCGCCGAGAGCGCCCGGCCGTAGTAGTCGAGCGCCTCCGGGTAATCGCCCGCCTCGCGCGCCACGTCGCCGAGGTTGTTGAGCGTGTTGGAGGCGCCGCGCGTGTCGCCCGCCTTCTCGGCGAGTCGCAGGCTGCGCTCGAAGTAGTCCCGCGCCTGCTCGTAGTCGCGCTGCTCGTAGTGGACCGAGCCGATGTTGTTGAGCGCCTGCGCGACGCTCTGGTCGTTGCCAGCGGCCTGCTGTAACTCAAGGCTGCGCTGGTAGCTGGCGAGCGCGGCCGTGAAGTCGCCGCGCTTGTAGTGGACGTTCCCGATGTTGTTGAGCGCGCGCGCGACCGTTGACGCGTCCTTCGCCGACTCGGCCGCCGCCATGCTTTCGGCGTACGAGGCGAGAGCGCGGTCGCTCTCGTCGCGCGCGTTGTGGACGAGCCCTTCGCCCATCAGCGCCAGCGCGAGCCCGCGCCGGTTGTTCGCGAGCGCCGAGAGTTCGCGCACCAGCCCGTAAGCGGCGAGGGCGCGTTCGTACTCGCTCTCGACGAAGAGCCGGTTGGCGATTCTGACCGTGGGCTGGAGCAGGTCGGTCGCCTTGATGCTCGGCTCGGCGGCGAGCAGCCCGGCGCGCGCCTGCTCGTCCTTGGCAGTGAGGAGCGCGGACGCGAGTTCGTCCTCCGCGCTCGCGTCGCGCCAGACCTTCCACCCGCCCGCCTCCTTCACGAAGGCGAGGGCACGCTCCTGCGCGCCGCTCGCCGCCGTTGGCGCGCCGGGCTTCGCGTCCACCCCGCTCAACTCCAGCCTGACGCGCGCCCGCGCCGTCTCGCCTTCGACCGATAGACTTCCGACCGACAGAACCTTCAACTCGAACGAACGGACGGCGGCAAACTGCCTCTCCGCCTCCGCGCGCCGCGCGTCGCGCTCGGGCGCCTTCTCGCTCCAGAAGGTTAACAACCTGGCCGGGTCTCGGGCCGCGTAGGCGGCGAAGTAGTCCCGGATGAGTGCGCGCAGGTTCGCCGCGTCCGCTTCACGCGCTGTCTCTCCTTCGACGGCGCGGATTGGCGGCGCACAAACGACGACGGCGCAGCAGACGAGTGCGAAAGCGATAAGAGTGCGGCAGGGGAATTTCATGTCGGGGCTCAACTGCGAAAACTTCGGGTGAAAAATAAATTCGCGACGGTAATAAGCGTCGCGGCTCAGCCGTCGTTCCTTTCAGAGTCGGAGCTTTGTCGGCCGACCGCCGCGCGGGCGGCTCGCGAGTGTAGCCGCATGAAACCGCGCAAGCAAAATCGGGAGAAGAAAATCATCGATGGACTTTAACCAACACGCCCCCGGTCGCACGCGCCGCAGTCTCGTCGCGGCCGTCGCCCTCGTCATGCTGGCCTGCGCGCTGTGCGCCCCCGCCGCGCTCGCCGGCGCCCCGCTCTGGACGCACAAACCGGCCGAGGATATCAAGTGGTACGACGTGACGGACGAGGGCACCGTCCTCGTCGGCACGCAGCACAGCCTCTACTGCCTGAACCCCGAGACGGGCGAGCCGCTCTGGCGCCGTGAAGACCTCGCCGACATCGCCGAGCACGAGCAGCAGGAGTTGCGCGGCACGCCCGTCCTGCTCGTCTACGACAACACCGGCGCCATCAACAAGCGAACGCGCCTCTTCGCGCTCGACATCCTGACGGGCAAGACCGTCTGGCAGACCGAGCAGTTGAAGGGCTACACCGTGCAGGTCGCGCCCCTCTACGAGCGCGACCTGCTCGTCTTCCTCACCGTCCGCGACAACAAGGCGCCGAAGGACAAACCGGACATCACGGCGCTCCGGCTCTCGACCGGCGAACTGCTCTGGCAGTCCGAGTACACCGACAACGTAGACCTCTACGGCATCGAGCGCGGGAGCCGTTACTACCAGAAGTTCGATCTCTCGGGCGCGAACCCGCCCGTCTTCGACGGCGACTCGGTCTACTTCACCTACGCCGGTCTTCATCGGTATTCACTCGCCGACGGCAAGCTCGTCTGGAAACTCGCCTACGACGTGACCGAGGGCAAGATCAAGCAGGGGAACGCGCAGGCCGTCATCGACGGCGACACCGTCTACACCTCCGCCAAGGGGCAGGTGCGCGCGGTGGACAAGCAGACCGGCGCGTTGAAGTGGACGAGCAAGGACTTCGGCGGCGCGGTCGCCGAGATGAAGCTCGCGGGCGACGTGCTCTACGGCCGGCTCGGCGGGACGTTCTACGACTTCGGCAAGCGCGAGTACGTCCCGAAGAAGCCGCTCGGCGTCGTCGCGCTCGACCGCCGGACGGGCGCGGCCAACTGGTTCTACGACAAGGCGAGCGAGAGCGTGACGAACATGGTCGTGCTGCCGGACGAGCGCCTCATCCTCATCGCCGACGAGAAGAACGTCATCGGGTTGGACGCCTCGGCCTCGGGTAAGGTCAAGGAAGCTTTCAAGACGAAGCTCGAATTCAAGTACAGCCTCGGCGCGGCGGCGACCGTGGCGAAGGTCGCCAAGTTCGGCTTCGGCGGGCTCTCGGCCCTCGGCTCGAAGGGCGCCGACACGACGGACAACCCCGTCGCCCTCGTCCGGCAGGAGAACGGCACGGTCGTCATCCGGGGCGCGCAGCACATCGCCGCCTTCGACCCGCGCACGCGCCAGATGAGTTGGGGCACGAAGTACGCCGCGCCCGGCGTCGCGGGCTGGAAGAAGATCGCGATGACGGCCATCACGGTCTACCTCGCCGCCGCTTCGTGGGAGAGGGAGAACGGCTACGCCTCCTCCGGCGACCACTTCTCGACCTCGCGCGAGAACTCGAACTTCATCGGCCTGATGTCCTCCTACGAGCAGTACATGACCAAGCGTTTCAGCGCGTCGAAGGCAAACAGCGTCTACTCCTACGTGTTGACCGATTTGAAGGAGGGCGACGCGAAAGGCGCGGGGCTCGTCGGCGTCAACATGCTCACGGGCAAGGGCGAGCGGCAGGTGCTCTTCAAGGACAAGGAGCCCGACTACGAGGTGGACGAGACGACGGGCCGCATCTTCAACCTGCGCAACTCGAAGGAGCTGACCGCCTTCACGCTCGTCAACTGACTTCGCCATGAGAAACATCCCGACTGTGACAGTTTCGACGCTGCTCCTGCTCGTCCTCTGCGGAGCGGCGCGCGCGGCCGACCGCGCGCTCGTCATCGGCGTCGAGAAGTACGGCGACAGTCGCGTGCCCGAGACGCCGGGCTGCGTGCAGGACGCCGTGCGGACGGCGGAGTTTCTCACGTCGCGCTACGGCTTCGCGGCGTCGTCGGTCAAGGTCTTGACGAACGAGCAGGCGACCTCGGCCAACATCGTGCGCGAGTTTCGCGGCTGGCTGCTGGAGGGCACGCAACCGGGCGACCGCGTCTTCTTCCTCTACGCCGGCCACGGCTCGCAACTGCCGGACGACAACGGCGACGAGGCCGACGGCCACGACGAGACCATCGCGCCCTATGACGTGAACCCAGAGACGGGCACGGGCCAGGTGCGCGACGACACGTTCGACGAACTCATCGCACAGCTCTCGGGCCGCCGCGCCGTGCTCGTCTTCGACTCGTGCCACTCCGGCACCATCTCGCGCGAGATTCCGAAACTCAAGGCTTTCCCGCGCGGCGGCGGCGCGCGCTACCTGCCGCGCCCCGACCAGTTCAAGGAACTCGCGAAGCCGTCGTCGGGCACGCGCGAGATAGGCGGGACGGCCGCGTACACGGTCGCGCCCGCCGCGCGCTCGCGCGACCTCAAGCGAGTCGGCGGCTTCCTCGACTCGTCCAAGGTCAAGACGCTCTCGGGCGTGGTCGTCATCTCGGCCGCCGCGCCGACGCAGCGCGCATACCCTCTGGAGGTCGGCGCGGAGTTGCGCGGCGCGCTCTCATACGTCTTCGCCGAGGCGCAACGCTCGGACGCGCCCACGCTGCGCGAGTTGAGGGCGCGCGTCGGCTCGCGCATCAACGAGCTGCACGCGACGGGCAAGCTCGACGGCGACCAGCAGCCGCAGTTCGACGTAATCTCGACGGTCGCCCTCGACGACCAGCCGCTCTTCGCCGACGCCGAGACGGCCCCCGCCATCGCGCTTACCAACCCGCTCTCGCGGATGCGCGTGAACCTCTCGACGGGCGAGGGCAAGACTACCTACCGCGACGGCGAGAAGGTGACTTACCGTGTGACGACCGACACCGGCGGCTACCTCTACCTGCTCGTCTTCAGTCGCGGCGACGTGGCGACGTGCCTCTTTCCGAACAACAACGACCGCGACAACCAGATCACGCCGGGCACGCAGACCATTCCCCGCGCGCGCACCTACGAGTTCCCCGTCGGCGCGCCTTTCGGGCGTGACGTGTTCGTCGCCCTCGTGACGAAGGAGCGCGTCAACATCGGCGATAAGGTCGAATACACGTGGGGCGAAGTCTTCCAGCGCCTCAATCTGCGCGGCTTGCAGCAGGCCATCGGCGACGCCGCTTCCGCGCGCGCCGTGCGCGTGAACAAGACGGGCGCCGGTCTCGACCCGCAGGGCTGGCAGGGCGCGACCGTCGTCGTCGAATCGAAGCCCTAGACCCAACTGAACACAGTTCATAGAGAGTGAGGCCGAAGCAGTGGGTATCAAACATCCGACGAAGACCGTGGTGCGCGGGAGTTCGACGCGCGGCGTCGTCCGTGCGCTGGCCCTGTGCGCCCTGCTCCTGTCGCAGACCGTTCCGGCGTCGCGGGCCACCACGCGCCACGGCGGGTCCGCCGTGCAGGCCGTCCGCGCCATGAAGGTCAGACCCGACGCGCCCGCCGCCGCCGCGCCGGCAAAGTATGCGATGCTCGTCGGCATCAACAAGTATCCGGGGAACCCCTTGAGCGGCTGCGTCAACGACGTGAAGAAGCTGCGCGAGATGCTTGTGAAAGACTTCGGCTTCCCCGCCGAGAACGTGCTGCTGCTGACGGACGAGCAGGCGACGCGCGCCAACATCCTCGGCAAGCTTGACGAGTTCGCCTCGAAGCTCAAGCGCGACGACCTCTTCGTCTTCGCCTACTCGGGCCACGGCACGCTCTTCCCCGACTCCTACTCCGAGGAGAAGGACGAGACCGAGACTCTGCACTTCGCCCCCGACCCGCGCAACAACAACCAGCCGTTCTTCGAGGACGGTAAGTACGACGCGGCCGTCTGCCCCGTGGACAGCCGCGAGTCTTCGAGCGGCAAGCCGTGGCGCAACCTCATCCTCGACGACGAACTCTACGCGCGCTTCTCGAAGGCTACGGCGGCGGGCGCGTTCGTCAACTACCTGACCGACAGTTGCTTCTCCGGCACGCAGGGGCGTGACCTGTTCAAGACGCGCTCGATGAAACTCGCCGACGCCATCGGCGTCCCCCTCTCGCAGCTCGCGCGCCCCACCACTCAACGCCGCGCGGCGCCGCGCGACATGGGCGGCCGCTACCTCGTCCTCTCCTCTTCAAGCAGTCTCCAACCCTCGACCGAGTGGCGCGACGACGAGGGGAACGCTTGCGGCCTCTTCTCCTACGTCTTCCAGAAACTCGTCAAGCTTCAGAACGGCAAAATCACTTACAAGGAGCTTTACGAGAAATCCGAGTACGTTATCAAAAGGCTCTCGCGCGACAACCAGGAACCGCAGATGGACACACGCTTCTACACGGACAGCCTCGACCGGCAAGTCTTCGCCGTCCCCGGCGAGGCCGTCGCGACACACACGTCCGCCCCCGCCCCCGCGTCCCCCACGGGGACGGGCGCGGCCGGGACGGCGCAGGATTCGACAGCGGCCGCCGCGACTCCTGCGCCAGCGGCGGCGCCGGGAGGAGGAACCGGCGCCGCCGCCTCGCCCGAGCCTCTGCGCGTGCTCGTGCTCGTGACGAACGACGCGGGGAAGCTGCTCGACAAATGCTCTTTCGCCATCTTCAAGCCGGGCGTCGTGCCCGTGAAGGGTGAGATCAAGCGCGAGGACATTCTGCTGCTCGGGCGGACGAACGAGTCAGGCTACTTCGACTCGGCGGAGAAGGGCACGAACCTCCAGTCGGGCACCTATCCCGTGAAGATCGTGCGCGAAGGTTATCAGTCCTTCGTCAGCACGTTGGAGGTCAGGCAGGGGAGCGTGGTCGGTTACGCCGTCCTCGCCGTGCGCCTGAAGGCCGAGTGAGGCCGAGGCGACGAAAAGCGGAAAGTGAGGCTCCAGACATTATGAGAAGAATCCCGCAGACAATCGCACTCCTCCTGCTCTGCGCCGCGACGCAGGCGTTCGCGCAGACGCCCACGCCGACGCCCAAGGGGCCGCGCGACCTCTTCAACACATACAAAGAGGTGGCGCCGACCGCGCCCGCGCAAGGCCAGGGCGCGCCGAGCAACAACGTGTTGATGACGGGGCGGCCCGGCGTCCGCGTCCGCATCGAGCTGCTGCGCGGCGGTCGCGCCCGCTGGGTCTCGACTAAGACGACCTTTCAGGCCGGCGACCGCGTGCGCTTCCACTTCAACATGAACTTCCCCGGCTACGTCGTCATCATCAACACGGGCTCCTCGGGCGCGCGCACGATGCTCTTCCCCTACGAGGGCGTGAGCAACCGCGTCGGGTTGACGGCCGACTACACGGTGCCACAGGGCCAGGCGTGGTTTGAGTTCGACAACACGCCCGGCGAGGAGCAGCTGACCTTCATCATGTCGAAGCGCGAGATACAGGAGGTCACGCAGCTCACCGTCGGCAACGTCCACGTCTCCACGCAGGCCACGACCGCCGCGGGGCCGGGCGCGCCCGCGACCAGCCCGCCGACCTCTTCGTCTTCCACCAACACGTCACCATCCGCGAATACGGCGCCGACTTCCGCGCCCGCGCCGGTTAACGCTAACGACGGCGGCGCGGCCGTCGCACAGGCGCCGCAGACCGAGGAGCAAGAGATTCTGGCCGCGCTCAACTCGCGCGCCCTCTCCGGCGGGCGCGACCTCAAGGTCGCCGAGGAGAACAACGAGGGCTACGTGCTCGCCACCGAAGACGCGCTCGCAAAACCCGTCGGCTTCAGGCTGACGCTCAAGCACCGCTGAGCAGATCGAAATAAGGCGACTTACCGCCGGGAGCGCGGGCATCCCTGCCCGCCATGAGCGCAAAGCGCGAATTGCAGTGAGACTGTAAGTCTCAAGGTTGAGAGATAACGAATGACGGCTAAGCGTGCTCTTGCACGCTTTGGCGGGCAGGGATGCCCGCGCTCCCGGCAACAGTCACATGAATAGAACACTTCTTTCGCTCTGCCGTCTCGTCCTGACGCTCGTCGTCTTTTGCGGCGCCGCTTACGCGCAGAGGCCGGAGCTGGTCGTGCGCGCGGGCAACCTCGACGGGTTCGGCGACCTCTCGTTCAGCCCGGACGGCCGCCTGCTCGCGTCCGACGGCGGCGGCAACGAGAACACCGTCTCCATCATCGACGCGGCGACCGGGCGAGAGCTGCGCACCATCTACATGCCCGCGCAGTGTTTCTCCACGACCTTCACGCCCGACGGCCGCCAGCTCGTCACCGGCGACTTCGGCGGCTCAATCCGCTTCTGGGATGTGAAGACGGGGCGCGAGCTGCGGTCGCTCAAACAATCGACCGGCGCTTACGGCGGGGTCGTGATCGACCCGGTCGTCACCGCCGTCGCCGTCAGCCACGACGGAAAGTTTCTCGCCGCCAGCGGCACGGACGGCACCATCGTCGTCTTCGACGTGGCGACCGGCCGCAAACTCCGCGCGCTCACGGGACACACCCAACCGGTCTCGGACATCGCGCTCAGTCCCGACGGGCGCACCCTTGTCAGCGGAAGCAACGACAAGAGCGTCGTCGTGTGGGACGTGGCGACGGGCCGCGTCCGGCGCTCCTTTAAAAATCTTGACGCGGAGGTCAACGCCGTCGCTTTAAGTCCGGACGGCCGTGTGGCGGCGGCGGGCGTCGGCGATGGCGCGGGCAAGCAGAACGTCAAGGTGTGGGATACGCAGACAGGCGCGGAGCTGCGCACGCTCGCGGCGCACACCGACCGCGTCGAGTCGCTCGCGTTCAATCCCTCGGGCGACCGTCTCGCAGCGGGCCTCTTCGAGTCGTACAAAGTCTGGGACGTGCAGACCGGCGCGGTGAGTTATGAGACCGCGTCGCCCGAGAAGTTGAAGGCCAACACAATCGCCTTCAGCCCCGACGGCTCGCGGCTCGCGCGCGGCGGCGCGCAACTCGTGATGCACGACGCCGCGACGTGGCGCGAAGAGTACGAAATCCCCGCGCGCGTCAACCGCACGATTGACACGGTGGCCTTCAGCCCGAAGGGGCGACTCATCCTCGGCGGCGGCTTCCGGAGCGTGGACCTCTGGGGCGGCACGTCCAACAACGAACCTCTGGCGCAGCTACCGCGCACGAGCGGCTCGACGCTCGCGCTCAGCCCCGACGGCCGCCGGCTCGTCACCGGCGCGAGCCTCGGCGGCGGCAGTCTGTGGGACACCAATTCGCGTCAACAAGTCAAAGAACTCGACGGGCTGCTCTACACGAAGGGCATGGCCTACAGCCCCGACGGCAAACTGTTCGTCGCCATCTCCGGCGGGACGCTCAAGGTCTTCGACGCGACGACGTGGGCCGTCCTGCGCCAGTACGAGGCCGGGTTCAACAGCAGCTTCGACTGCTTCGCCGTCAGCCGCGACGGCTCGCTGCTCGCGGGCGGCACGGACAACAACAAGATCGTCGTCTGGAACTTGCAGACCGGCGCGGAGCTGCGCCAGGTGAAAGGTGACGACGAGATTCGCGCCCTCGCCTTCAGCCCCGATGGCAAACAACTCGCCGCGGGCGGACTGCTCGGAGGTTTGAAAATCCTGAACGTCGCCACCGGCGCGGTCGCCGCGACGCTCATCCCGAAAGGCCAGGTCTCGCCGCTCGCCTACAGTCACGACGGCCGGCTGCTCGCGTCGGTCGGGGCCGAAGGCGGCGTGAAGCTGTGGGACACGGCGACGAAGCGCGTCGCGCGCACGCTCGCCGGGCACTCAAGCTCCGTGACCTCGGTCGCCTTCAGTCCCGACGACAAGTTCATCCTGACGGGCGGCGCCGACAGCCGCATGAAGCTGTGGGACGCGGCGTCGGGGGCGGAGTTGGCGAGCCTCTTCGCGCTCGAAGGGGGCTGGCTCGTCGTCACGCCCGACGGGCTGTTCGACGGCTCGAACGGCGCGGGGCAACAACTCTTCTGGCGCTTCAACAACGACACCTTCGACAGCGTCCCCGTCGAGGCATTCTTCAACGAGTATTACTACCCCGGCCTGCTGAACGAACTAATCGCGGGCGCGCGCCCGGCCGCGCCCCGCAACCTCGCGCGACTCGACCGCCGCCAACCCTCGCTCCGTTTAAGACTCGACGGCGCGGGCTCCGACTCGCGCGTCGTTAAGGTCACGCTCGACATCAACGAAGCCTCCACCCAGGCGGGCGCGGGTCAGGGCGGCGGCGCGCGCGACGTGCGCCTGTTCCGCAACGGCTCACTCATCAAGCTCTGGCGCGGCGACGTGCTCGACGGCCGGGGCGGCGCGACGCTCGCCGCCGACGTGACGCTGTTGGCGGGCGAGAACCGTCTGACGGCCTACGCCTTCAACCGCGACAACGTCAAGAGCGAGGACGCGACCCTCAACGTCAACGGCGCCGAGAGTCTGCGACGCAAGGGGACGGCCTACGTGCTGGCGGTCGGCGTCAACAGCTATGCCAACCGCGACTTCGACCTCAAGTACGCCGTCGCCGACGCCGATGAATTCGGCGGCGAGTGGCGGGCACAGCAGGCGAAGCTCCAGACCTTCGCCGGCACGGAAGTCGTCTCGCTTAAAGACTCGCGGGCGACGAAGGCGAACGTCCTCAAATCACTCTCCGACCTCCGTTCGAAGGCGCAGCCGGAGGACGCCGTGATCATCTACTTCGCGGGGCACGGCACGGCGCAGGCCAACCGCTTCTACCTCATCCCGCACGACCTCGGCTACGCGGGCGGCCGCGACAGTATCGACGAGGCGGGGCTGAGTGCCGTCCTCGCGCACAGCATCTCGGACGTGGAGTTACAGGACGCACTCGAAGGGATTGATGCGGGGCAACTCCTGCTGGTGATCGACGCCTGCAACTCGGGGCAGGCGCTGGAGTCGGAGGAGAAGCGGCGGGGGCCGATGAACTCGAAGGGGCTCGCGCAGTTGGCCTACGAGAAAGGGATGTACATCCTCACCGCCGCGCAGAGTTACCAGGCGGCGCAGGAGGCCGCACGCTTCGGGCATGGCTTCCTGACCTACGCGTTAATCGAGGAGGGCGTCAAGCAGGCGAAGGCCGACGACGGGCCGCGAGACGGGCGCGTGGTCGTCAGGGAGTGGTTCGACTACGCCTCGCGGCGCGTGCCGCAGTTACAGGTCGAACTGATGCGCGAGGCGCAGGAGAAGCGCGGCGTGAAGGTGGCGTTCGTTCAGGGGGACGAGCAGATCGACGACCCGGCCGAGCGCAACTTGCAGCGCCCGCGCGCCTACTACCGCCGCGAGGCCGACCCGCGCCCGCTCGTCGTCGCAACCGATGTGCGCTGATGTAGGGGCAGTCAAACAACAGGGTGCCCCTGAAAAAATCACGCTTGATGGCTACCCCGCCACGCACTCCGCCGTCGCCGGGCCGAGGGCGAATGGAACCTTACACCCATCCTTGATGTCGCGATAAGATAGCTGGTGGCGGCAATACCAACGGACGCACAAAAGGATGCCTGTTGGCTCGAAGTGCCGCCACTTGAACGGGGACTTGTTATGCTTCAAGGGTGTGCTTCCAGATGAGTAACGAATGAACTGAGGTGCGGATTATAGTCGGAGAAGCGATTCCTGCCACACTGCCGCTCGTTGAACTCACACGCCTGGTAGATCAGAGTCTCATTTTAATAAATCTGGAGAAGTGAGATGGCTCAATACCTCTGATGCAAAGTAAGATGTAGCGTCCGACGCAATCGGACAACGCCGTGCGCCCGACCCGCGACACGACCGCTCTCATCTTCCAGCGGAGGCTTGGGCGGGCGGGTGATGCATGGCGTGAGGCGGCTCATAACAATGGAGAAGTGACATGGCGGAACCAGCGAAGAACACGATTTGCCTTTGGTACGACACAGACGCCGAGGACGCGGCGCGCTTTTACGCCGAGACCTTTCCCGATTCATCCGTCGTGGCGGTGCACCGCGCCCCTGGAGACTTCCCTTCGGGGAAGCAAGGGGATGTGTTGACGGTCGAGTTTACGGTGATGGGAATCCCCTGCCTCGGGCTCAATGGCGGACCCGAGTTCAAGCACAACGAAGCATTCTCGTTTCAGGTCGCGACCGCCGACCAGGCCGAAACGGATCGTTACTGGAACGCCATCGTCGGCAATGGCGGCCAGGAGAGCGCGTGCGGCTGGTGCAAGGACAGATGGGGATTGTCCTGGCAGATTACGCCTGTCGCTCTGACGAAAGCGATTACCGACCCCGACCGCGCGGCGGCCAAGCGCGCGTTCGATGCGATGATGGAGATGAAAAAGATCGACATCGCCGCAATCGAGGCGGCACGGCGTGGTTGACGTAAGCTTTGAGCGGATATAGTCGCGAGGAGGGACAGTTGAAACCAGTTGAAGTCAAAGCCGAGTCCGAGCGAATAATCCTGGCGCTCGGAGGTCGTATATGCGATTGGCTGCCTCACCTGGACCGCACGGAGCCCCGCGCATCCTCTGAAGTGGCTGAACGCGCGCTCGTCCTGCATGCCATGTTACAAATCTACTTCGGCGCCCCGGCAGATGTAATCGCGGCATGGATCAGAGCCAATCAATTGGAGTCCTCGCTCTCACGGCATGAGCGAGCTCTTCTTACGAACGAATCCCTTACGAAGCAGGAGAGGATAGACTTATATTGGTATATCGAAGCGTTGTGGGCGATGGCATGGGCCGGCCAACTGACCGAAGACCTCGCGATTGATCAGCCCGTCGGCGGCATTCTCGCCTCCCTGCTGCCCAATCTCCAGGTGAACGAGGACGGCTCCGGTTTCAGACGGCGCTTTTCGTTGCGGCCGTTTGAAGAAATATACCGCATGCTGGACCTCCACTATCGTGCGCATTGGTATGCACGAGACGGCCAACTGAACAACTACTCCACCGAACCCTTCAACCTGGACGTTATCATGGAGAGACGGCGAACATTGGAATGGATTAGCGATCGTAAACTCGCCGATTGGGAGGATACGCCCGAGAGCACCTAGCCGCCGATATGTCCCACAATCATCTTTTGCTGATTCACGACCCATGGTCGGTAACCGTTTGAAAGGAGTGATGGCTTGAAAAAAATGATGGCCTTCGTATTCGCATTGGCCTTGGCGTGCCCGATGATGAGCTTTGCTCAAACCGATACCGAGCGAGAAGCCGTGCGGCAGGCCGCGTTGGATTATGTCGAGGGCGTGTACGAGGTTGACCCGACGCGTATCGAACGCAGCGTACATCCCGACCTGGTCAAGCGTGGTTTCTACATCAAGAAAGGGGAGACCGCATACAGCTTCAGTCCGATGACCTTCGCCGAGCTGGTCAATCTGGCCAGGACTTACAACAAGACCGGCCGGGTGCCGAAGGACGCGCCGAAGGAAGTGACCGTCCTGGACGTTCTTGATCAGACCGCGAGCGTCAAGGTGGTTGCGGTGTGGGGCGTGGACTACATGCATCTGGCGAAGTACGACGGCAAGTGGATGATCGTGAACATACTCTGGCAGAGCCCGCCGAAGAAAAGTAAGCAATGACTTATGAGTGCCGCGCGTGGCTGTCCGCGCCCCGTCTCATTAAGCTCTATCGCGAGTTGCTTCGAGGACCGAGGCACGACGCCGCCTAACCACGGCCCGCACCCGACCCGCGACAGCGCCGCGTTGTACCTCTTCGCTATTCACAATGTAGGTCCTATGAGAATCAGGACTCTCGAACCCTCGGATGTGGAGTTGTTCTACTCCTTCAGGCTACGCGGCCTGCGGGAAAACCCAGAGGCGTTCGGCTCGACCTTCGCGGAGGAGTCCGTCATGCCGGCGGAGGTAAGGCGCAGCCGCTTCCACTGCACGGATGAGAACTTCGTCCTGGGCGCATTCGGAGAAGAGGGTAAGCTCGTCGGCGTGGCCGGTTTCTACAGAGCCGCGCACCTGAAACTCCGCCACAAGGGGTTCGTCTGGGGCATGTACGTCGCCCCCGGGTCGCGCGGCGGAGGCGTGGGCAGAGCCTTGCTTTCCTTCCTCATCGAGCGCGTCAAATCACTTCCGGGTTTGGAACAGCTCTGCCTGGACGTGGTGACCGTCAACGAGGCGGCCCGCGCCCTCTACGTCTCACAAGGGTTTCAGATATGCGCGCTGGAGAGAGAGGCGATGAAGCAGGACGGCGAGTATTACGATGTCGAGCACATGGTGCTACGACTTGGGTGAGGCAAGCATGTTGCGTAACACGAAGGCGAGGCATAACAACGGCGTGCACCCGACGCCCCGCCACGGTGAGTCTTACGAATCTTGAACGCCGGGCGTTGGGCGGACGATCCGGGAGGGCGGCGCGCGACCCCTTTAACGCATTCTCCACCTACTCGAAAGGAACATCACCATGTCGAAGGTTATCGCAATCATGTCCATGTCGCTCGACGGCTTCGTCGCCGACCCCGACGACGGCGTGGCCGAAGTCTTCGACTGGTACTTCAACTCGGGCGACGTTGAAATCCACACCGGGGGCTCCGACCCCATGACGTTCAAGGTCTCCGCGCCGAGCGCCGAGCATCTTCGCCGTCTCACGTCCGAACTCGGCGCCGTGCTCACCGGCCGGCGCACCTTCGACAAGGCCGAAGGCTGGGGCGGGAATCACGCCTGGGGGCCGGCCTTCGTCCTGACCCACCACGTCCCCGCCGGGTGGCCGCGCCCCGACTCGACCGTCCACTTCGTGACCGACGGCGTCGAGAGCGCCGTGCGCCAGGCCAAAGCCGCCGCCAAGGGTAAGTCCGTCGGGGTCCACGGCGCCGACACCATCCGGCAGTTACTGAATGCCGGCCTCCTCGACGAACTCTCCATCGACATCGCGGCGGTGCTGCTCGGCTCCGGGGTTCGACTCTTCGACCACCTCGCCGGCACGCCGTCCGTCCTCGGCAACCCGACGATGGTCGCGGGCGTCGGCGTGACGCACCTGCGCTACCCGGTGCGCAAGGCGTAGTCCGACCCCACGTCTTTCTCGCCCGGCGGTGTCGCATCGGCGGCCGCGTAAGAGGTGAACACACCGTCGCGATGGCACCCGCGCCGTTCGGAGAGTCGTGAGGGAGAGATCACCTCAACAACGCCGTCGCGCGAGCTTCACCACGCAAGATGAATGATGAAAGGCATTGAAGCATTAAATGAGGAAAGGGCAGGTGAAAATCTTAGACGGCGGAGGCCGGCAACACGACAGTTGAAGGGTCGGACGTGACGAGTCGTCGGACAGGATTGCTCACGCGCACTCGACCCCAAAAGCGACAGACCCACTTACGACAACCGGCTTGTTCCGCAAGGAGACAAAACACTATGCCGACCCGCCGCCCGCTATCACCCCCGACTCTTTTTGCGCCCTACGTAGTAGGAAAGATGGCGAAGGAGGATACAAGCACGTCTCCTTCGTGAATCCATCGAGATTACTTACCGCGCGATCAGACATAGGCAGGTAGCAGCGCAGTGCGTCCGCTCGTCTCATTCAGTCAAGCAGCCAACTGGCGGCGGAGCCATTCACATGCTGAGAAAGGGACAGGTATAGAAACAGAATCGTAGAGACTCCGCAAGGGTCGCGGTCTAACTAGTCTGAGATGCGGCGCCCAGTTCAGTGTTGCTCGGTACCGCCGTCCTCATACTTCTCCTTGATGATCGAATAGAAGCTTTTCCACTCGGCTTCCACGCCTTCATACACGCGCCTGACGCGCAGGAAGTAGTAGAGCAGGCGCCCGGACTTGAACAGCCAGACCACGTAAAGGTAGAGCAGGCATTTCAGGGCCAGCGCGCCGCTGATGAGCCACACTGCCCACTGCCGGTCCTGGGCGATGTGCGCGTAGAGCGGCTGGAGGGCCGTATAGAAATAGAGTAGGGGCGGTAACCAGACCGCCGAGCCCAGGAATTTGCTCTGGAGCCTGCCTACATAGAGGGCCATCGCGACGCCCCCGAGCACCCCGCTCAACCAGTCCGCGCCGCGGATTATCCTAACGCTACCTTCAGGGCTCAACCCTCCCTGCAAGACGGCTCCCACCAAGAAGAGTTCTCCGAAGGTCAAGACCGCCAGCACCAGCAGACCCTCAAGCCAGGGCACGTCGCCGACGGTGCGGCCACTCTCCCGAATCACGGTGATCTCGTTGAGGATGATGTAACAGAGGACCAGCGCCAGCGCGCTACAGTTATTGAACAGCGTCGCCAGCATGGTCAGCGCGTGGCCTAAAGGCTGTAGGCTCTGCTGGGCGGCATCGGCCCCCGTGACGAAGGCCGACAACTCCTTGAACGCCAGCATGAGGTAGAGCAGGCTCCAGGAAGCCAGCAACACCTTCCAGCACATCTTGTGCTGACCCAGCGCCTCGTCGGCATGCTCCTTGGCCTCCTTCCACTCGACCGGGCGGCCCCCATATCCGCAGTCCTCCATGACTTCGGCCTCCAGGGCCGGGTCGGCGTCGCTAAAGACCTCAGACCCGCGCGGACGCGGGCTCCGCAGGAAGGCACCGGCGATGACGACGAAGTGCAGCCAGCAGAGCGCGGCCAGCGCCCGGTGGCTGTCGAAGAACCCCCAGACGGAGAGGCTGACCGCCAAGCCGACGCTTAACGCGAGCGTGGTTGTAATGTTCCGGCCGGCCCGGAGCATCCAACCGCCGAAGGTGCCGCCGCCGGGCCGCAGCCTTTCGGCGGCCAACGCCCCCACGGCCGTCGGCGCTGGCACTGCCCTTCCTATCGCCGCCAAAGGCCGCGTCTCTTTGGGCTCGGCCGCCGGTGCCTGCGCGGATAGCTCGGCGGCGGACTCAGGCTTCGTGGGTTCCGTGGGCTGGGGTTCTGCGGGTCCGGGCTCCGGTGGGAGAGGCTCCACGGACAACGGCTCCGGGGGGAGAGGTTCCACGAGTACCGGCTCCGGCGGGGCGGGCTCAGGAGGCTCGGGATTCGGGGGGTTAGGTTCGGGCGGTTCAGGCGGCGCGGGCGGCGCGGGCTGGCGCGGGTCTTCGCGCACTTCAACCACGGGCGCCGCGAAACAGTACCCCTTCCGGGGCTCCGTCTTGATGTACTTATACCTGTGCTCCCTTAAAGACCCGCGCAGTTTGGCCCTCAGAGAGGCGACGACGAAGTAGACGCTGCCGTCTTCGACGTGTTTACCCTGCCAAACCCGGTCGAGCAATTCGCCGATGCTCACCGTGCGGTCACGTCTTTTTATGAGGTAAAGGAGCGCCGCGAACTCCGTGGGCGTCAGTTCCACACGTTCCGAGTTGTGCCAAAGCCGCTCGCGCCCCACGTCGAGGCGGAAGCGGCCGAACCTGTAGGTGAGGTCGTCTGGCTTGTTCATACTCGCCCCTGAATCCTTCTAAGTGCCTGTAGTTGTTGAGGTTCAGCGCGGGAATGGCGCTCAGGGAAGTCTCAGAATCTCTTAAATCCGCTCTAAAGACTTCTTAACCGGCCCGATTGTAACATCCCTTTTCAGGCGCGCGCGCGGTGAGTTTGCCGCGCGCGCCGACCGCTAAAAAAGGAGGGATGAGAATGGAAAAAAGAGGTTCTTTCTCCAACGTGCGAGGGTTCATTCTCGCGAGTGTGGGCTCGGCGGTAGGGCTCGGCAGCATTTGGCGTTTCCCTTATCTCGTCGGAGATAACGGCGGCGCGGTTTTCGTCGCGGCCTACCTGTGCATGGTGCTGCTCGTCGGCATCCCGGTCCTGCTGGCCGAACTCGCCATCGGGCGGTCGAGCCAGAGCAACGTTTACGGCGCTTTCCGGAAACTGGCCCCGGGCTCCAAGTTCCCTTGGCACTGGGCCGGTGGACTGGCGATTATTACGTGTGTCTTCATTCTCGCCTTCTACACGGTGGTTTCGGCGTGGGTGACCGGTTACATGTTCGAGGCGATCAGGGGCACCTTCAGCAAACTGGAGACCCCGGCGCAGGCGGCCAAGCTTTTTGAATCCCTGACCGCCTCGCCGCGCTGGGTCCTGCCCTTCCAGGTGTTGTTCTTCGCGGCGACCGCGCTGATCGTCGCGCACGGGGTCAAGAAGGGTATCGAGCGCAGTTGTGAAATCCTGATGCCGATTCTGGGCGTCCTGCTGTTGGGGCTGGCAATCTGGGGCGCCTTGCTGCCGGGCGGCTCCGAAGCCTTCACCTACCTGTTCAAGCCGAACTCCCAACTCACAACGCGCGGCCTGGCCGAGGCGCTCGGGCAGGCGTTCTTCAATCTCTCGATAGGCATGGGCGTCATGATCACATACGGCAGTTATCTGAAGAAGGAGGAGAACCTGCTGCGCGCCTCTATCTCCATAGTGGTCTTCGACACGCTGGTCTCGTTCCTGTCGGCCATCGCCATCTTCGGCCTGCTCTTTTCGATGGGCGGGAAGCCCGTCGGCGGCTCAGACCTCGTCTTCAAAGTGCTCCCGGTCTTCTTCCCACGGATGTGGGGCGGCCAGTTCTTCGCCGTCCTGTTCTTCGGCCTCCTGGCGCTGACGGCCCTCGCCGCCACCATCTCGCTGCTTGAGGTGCCGGTCTCTTACCTGGTTGACGAGAGGAAGTGGACGCGGAAGAAGGCCGCGTGGACGACGGCCGCCGCGTCCTTCCTCTTCCTCGGAATCCCGTGCGCGCTCTCGCCCGGCCCGCTGGCGAACTTCACGTGGTTCTTCAGGCAGACCTTCTTCGACTTCCTGATGTTCGTCTCCAGCAACATCCTGCTCTCCGTGATCGCCCTCGCCACGACCCTGTTCGTCGGCGTCGCCTGGGGGCTGCGGCCGGCCCGTAAGGCGATTACGGAAGGCAGCAGCGCGGCGGCGGCCGTCCCCGCCGTGGTCTGGAAGCTCCTCATCTGGGTGGTCTGCCCGGCGCTCATCGTCTTGACTCTGGTGGCGGCGGCGACCCAGTACATTCAGCCCTAGGTCGCCCGCGCAACACTCTTCAGGACGCGTGTCGTGGTTAGCGAGACGCATGAAGTTCACCGCGCGCCCACTGTTGGCGGCGACCAGGGCTGCAATGTGATGAAGCAGGCACCTCCGGTCGTGAACGTGTTGAGGAAGGAGCAGGTCGAGAGGTTAGACGACAGCGACGCAGCAGAAGCAAAAGGGGCGAGCCCTGACATCCAGAACCGGATGTCAGGGCTCGCCCGTCGCGGCGCGGGTGCCTGGTGCTATTCGGACTGAAGCGTTGACGCCGCAAGGTATTTGTCGATGAGCACAGGCGGCACCGGACCAAGGGAGAGCACTCGGCTGTAGAAGCGGTCACCGTAGCGTTTCCCGTAGTTCCTGTGTAATTTCTCAAACTCGCTGGCCCCCATGAAGTACGAGAGTGCCTGAAGAGGAATCTTCGAGTAACGGTGCGCTTGATCGTGCGCATCTTCGCAGGAGAGCCCGGCCTCGTTGACGAGGTAGTCCGCTGCGCGCTCACGCGACCACCCGGCGGTGTGCATCCGCACGTCCACCACGACCCGCGCGGCGCGGAGCGCCTGGCCCGTTAGGGCCGCCAAACGCTCCTCGGGACTGAGCAGATTTTTGTCGAGCAGGAGACGTTCCGTGTAGAAAGCCCAGCCCTCGATGTTAGCCATCGCGTACCAGTTGCCGCGCACGTAGCCGACCTCGTCGGGGACGTTCAGGAAGCGGCAGAGCGGGGCGCTGCCGTTGTTGTAGGCGCTTTGGAAGAAGCGCGACTGCGCGGCGTGGCCCGGATTCCCCTCGTGGTCGGCAATCCAGGCAATGTTCGCCTTAAAGTTCGCCCTCAGGCCACCTTCAGAGGTGTCTACCAAGACGAGCGCGTCGCCGGGTGAAAGGAGCGGGGCCGGCCAGTTCGTCGCGGACCCCACGGGCACGCCCGGAGGCGCGGGCTGGTAGTTCGCGGTGCCCGCGGGGAGCCCTAAGCCGGTCGTAAGCGCCGCGTCAATCTTCTGCTGCACCTGCCTGTAGGCGTCCAGAAGCTCCTGCTCATTATCGAACTGCTTCTGTCTTAAATCCTGTAGAACCTTGAGGTGCAGCGCGTCGGTTCGGGGCGCGTCCGGACGCAGTTCGCGCGCCAGGCTCTTCATCTCCTCTTTGATCTTGCGCAGCGCCTCCTCCGCGGGCCGCACAAGGTCTTCGAGCGTGCCACGGTAGCCGTAGAGGAGGCGGAGTCTCAGCACGTATTCATCCCGGCCGAGCGGCCACGACAAGCCCGCGCGCGGGACGATGCTTGTTTGCAGAAAGTCCAGGTGGCGCTTGTAAGCTACGTCTGCCGCTCGGAGGAGCCGCCCGAGTTCCTCTACCTGCGCGGCGGAGAGGCTCGCTTTTAGATCATCCGACTTCAGGCGCTGCTCAAGGTCGCGCAGCCCCGCGCGGATACTGCGCTCGTCACCCGGCCAGCCGATGCGCTCCATCAGACGTTCGAGGATTGCCTTGTCAGGCGCGCGCAGTTTCAGCCCGGCGAGCAGGTTAGACTGTTGCTGCTCCAGATAGCCGGGCAGCCCGCGCAGGACACCCTCAATCGCGCTGAAGTGGGCGCGGGCGGAGTCGGGCTTGCGGTCGCCGGTCGCGAACCGTAGCAGCTCATACTGAATCAGCTCGTAGGGGTAGACGGAGATTTGCAGGTTGCCGAGTTCACCGTGATAGCGCCCGTAGTAATGCTCCAGGTACGTTAAGTTGGAGAGGAGCACGTCACGGTCCAGGATGTCGTCAGGATGCTCCACCACGGCCGCGCCAAGCTCCCTGATAGCTTCGCGGCAGAACTTGACTTGCTCCGCGATGGCGGCGGGACTCCAGTCCTTGAGATGTCCCCCCACATCTTTCTTGCCGAGCATCCGATACTCCTCCGGCTCGTAGCCGAGCAGCCTCTCCGTGATTCGCTCCCGGAGTCGCGCGAACTCTTCGGACGCGCCCGCACGCGCCGCGCCGTGCCGACGCGCAGAGTTTGCCGCGTGGCGCGGTGGCGCTTCGGGAACCGCGCGGACGCTCGAATGATCGGTACGCTGCGTACGCACGGCCGCCGGCGGCGGGGTCTGGGCCGTCACTGTCACCAGAATGAGGAGGGACGTGACGAGCGTTGCGGCCGTTCCCCTGACCGCGCTCGCCTTCAGCCTCTTCGTTTGAACAGCCGCCGCGATGTTCCCGCCCCGCCCGGATGCTGCGGAGTGGCGTGGGAGCTTACGAAAACGGGTCACCTGTCGTGGCTGTGTGTGGGTGCTGTTTGCGCTCATACTTTCCTCCTTTTCGGAATACACGGGAGAGGTTCGAGCGCGGAGATTAGCCCCGAAGCAAGCAGTGCTCAAGCATTATGTCGTAGGCTGGCGTTAGGCTGCGTTAGAGGTCGTTACGCGGCGTGAACTGTCTGACGAATTTCCGCCGAGGCGTTCGCGCGCGTTGCGGCTCGTGGGCGGTTTCTCACCCAGGCGCAGAATTGTGCCTGCGTGTCCTCAACACGATAGTCAAAAAAGTTGACTTTTAAGTTGGGTGTAATAAAGTCCTGCTTAGACGAAGAACGTGAGCCTCACGCGGGGCCAAGGGTGGAACATAGGGCGTACGCCGGGGCGTTCAGGGACGCACTCACATGACAGGGACGAGACAGGCGAAAGTAGCCTCACTCATCGAGAGGATCAAAGCAGTGCCAAAGCGTATCTGGTTCATGGGCGGGGTCGTGTTTGCGGGATGGATGCTGATAGGTCTCTCCTTTAGCCTCAACGACTACCTCTTCAAAAATATGCTGCACGAGTATTACAGCTCTACAATATCGTTGCGCAGCATGATGTCGTGGGACCTGGCTTACTGGCCGACCTGGGTAGTGCTGATGCCGCTGATCTACTGGATCGCGCGCCGCTTCCCGCTCGGGCGAGACATCCGGACTAAGAACCTGCTTGTCAACGTGTTGGCGGGCATCCCCCTCAGCATTCTGCACCGCTTTATTTATCTCATAATTACGCTGCTCTTTGGCGAGCCTGTGCCCCTCAAGGAAGTTTACCTGTTCCTCTTTTATAACCTGCCGATGGGGTTTATGAGCTACGCCCTCATCATGCTCGCTAGCCACCTTTATAACGACTACAGGGCGACGCGTCTGGAGGCCGAGTTGACGCGGGCGCGGCTGAAAGCCCTCCAGATGCAGTTGGGACCGCACTTCCTCTCGAACGCGCTCAACTCCATCTCAAATCAGTTGCACGAAGACCCCGCCACCGCTAACGAGATGCTGGTCAAGCTGAGCCGTTTACTGCGCCTCACGGCGGAGCAATCGAGCGCGCCCGTCATAACACTCAGGGAGGAGTTGGATTTCATGAGCCGTTACCTCGACATTGAGCAGTTGAGGTACAAAGACCGCCTACAGGTCCGCTACGAGGTCGATGAGCCGCCGCTCGGCGCACAAGTGCCGAGTCTGATTCTGCAACCGCTCATCGAAAACGCCATCACCCACGGCGTCGGCGGGAGCTTCGGTTCGGTGCAGATCGTCATCTCGGCCAGACGCAAGCGCGGGAGGCTCAGCCTGAAAGTGAGTGACAACGGGGAGGGCACGCCGGCCGACGGCGACACCTACGTGGAGGGGCTGGGTCTGACGAACACCCGCGAGCGGCTTAAAACCGCCTACGGCTCCAGCGGCCACTTCGAGCTAAGGCGCACCCCGGGCGGGTGGACGGAGGCCGTCCTTGAGCTGCCCTTCGTGACCACGGCGGGAAACGTCGAAGCCGCAACGGTGCGTGGATGATGGGAAACATACGCACGCTGATAGTGGACGACGAGGCGGACGCGCGCGGCGCGGTGCGCCGGCTGCTCGAAGCCGACCACGAAATCGAGATCGTCGGTGAATGCGCCAACGGGCGCGACGCCATCGCCGCCATCCAGAGCCTGAAACCTCACCTCGTCTTCCTCGACGTAGTGATGCCGCGGATAAGCGGCTTCAATGTGCTCAAGGCGGTCGGCGAAAAGGTGACGCCGCTGGTTATTTTCGTAACGGCTTTCGAGAAGTATGCCGTCCGCGCGTTCAAGGTTCATGCCGTCGAATACCTGCTCAAGCCTTTCACCCCCGTGGAGTTCAACAAGGCGCTCCGGTACGCCAAAGACCAGTTGCGGACGAAGAATAGTGACGAGATAAGCAGGCGTAACCAGGCCCTGGTCGAGTCGGTCAGCACCCACTATTTAGAACGTGTTTTGATAAAGAGGAAGGTTAAAGGGAAGGATGTCGCATTTCTTATCAAGGTCCCACAGATCGAGTGGATCGAGGCGGAAGACCATTATGTTAGTTTGCACGTCGGCGGCAAGTCATATCTATACCGAGAGCGTATCTCTGAACTGGCGGCGCAGCTCGACCCGAATCGGTTTCAGCTCATACACCGCTCGTTCATCGTCAATCTGGACTTCATAGTCAAGCTTGAAATGGCCTGGAACCACGAATACCTGGTCGTCATGCCCGGCGGCGAGAAGTTGCCCCTGAGTCGCGACGCCCGCAGGCGTCTGAAGTGTCTGGGCTGGGACCTGTAGGACATTTCTCGCCGCAACGCGCGGTCATAACAGGCTCTCGATGAACTTCGCCTACCCCGCCGATTTCTCTGCCGCCCAAACTATTGGATGCTCGCCTGGCACTTGCCCCTGTAGGGTTCACAGAGGTGCCTGCTTCATTACATCCCAGCCGTTATGTCTAACTTCCGGCAGATTCCTCAACGACGCGCTTCAAGATAACCAGGGTGCGATCGTCCGTGGGAGGCTCATCTCCGGTAAAAGTTTTTAACAGCTCTTCGACGAGTTGCAGCAGTTCGGGTGCCGACTTTTCGCGGTTCTCTTGGACAAGTTCCGCGAGCCTTAGATCACCGAACTGTTCCTGCTCATCGTTGACGGCCTCGCTGTAGCCGTCGGTGTAAATGACAAGGACATCGCCGGGTGAAATGCTAACCACGGCCTCCTCATAGAAGGCGCCGGGGAACGTGCCAGCGGGCACACCGCCTGTCTCAAGGCGTTCCGCCGTTCCATCTCGCCTTACCAGGATTGGCGGATTATGGCCGGCGTTACAGTATGTTAGTAAGTCGTTCCTGAGATTTATATGAGCAAGAAAGAGCGTGGCGAACATATGAGAGGGAGTGTTTTCAAAGAGGTTGAGGTTGATCTCGTCCATGTTCTCATCCGGGTGTGAGCCAGCATGTGATTGCATCTGTACTACAGTCCTGAGAAGAACCATCACGAGAGCTGCCCCTAACCCTTTACCTGAGACATCGCCAACGGCGACGACAAGGCGCCCATCCTTCTTTCGCTGTATGAAGTCATAATAATCACCGCCGAGCCCGAACATTTGTTCCGAGTTAGCCGCAATTTCCCAACCAACAAGTTTCGGACTGATAGGTTGAAGCCGCTGTTGAATCGCGGACGCGACCTCCAAGTCATACTTAATCCGTCTGATTTCGACCTTTTCGCGGCGGCCGTAATCGCGTTCAGCGCGGGCGGCGATGATCGCCGCCACCATATTTAATCGCTCGATGAGAGGCGGCGTTGGTGGGCCTGTTACCACACACAAGGCGCCCGAGCCCATCTCCTGACCGGCAATGGGCACACAAACGACCGACGGTTGACTCAAAACGGTGACAGGCTCCGGCCCAGTTGCCTCCTCTCCGACGAGCCCGGTAGAAGCCTCCTTCCTATTTATGACCTTGGCTGCGGCGCGCCTAATCTCGTCAGGAACTTCGTCTTCACCCATCTCCCCTTCTGGGGTCCAAACTATCCTTAGGCTAGAAGCGTCTCTCTCCTCCTGAGTAAAGAGATAACACCGCTCGCTCGCGGTCAGTTGCAGAACCAATTGCGCAGCAGTACGGAAGGCTTCGGCGTCCGAAGTCTGCTCCGAAAGGATTCTCAAAATTAATGTACTGTGTAGGTCGTTGTAATCAGGCGTATTGGTCATTGAGTGTTTGCCCCTGAACCGATAACCTACCGCGGAAAGAATCATATGAGCGTAACTTATACATTTTAAGCGAGTTCCACACGATCATTAACATATTGTGAAGACTGAGTTTAAGTCATTTAATAACTAATCTACTAATTATCACGGATATTCTACTCAATATCTACTAAAGAGTCAATAGGTAATCTACAAATCACCTATTGAAATTGTGCGTAGATTGGTGTATAACAAACCGGGCGATATGAAGGACGGTGTCAGACTAGAGATTACACATTTTAAGTATGCCGTTGCCCGAGTGAAGGTCATTAGCCGAAGTCCGTAAAAGGATAGTGAAAGCGACATGTCTACGCACATACATCAAGACCCTCCGACCGCTTGTTCCTCTCCGTCGGCCTTTGAAGACTTACTCCCGGTCGAATCGTTCGTGTTGTCTAAATTCGGTCGTCAAGTCTCAAGTCAGCACGCCAACCGCATACTTACACTGCTGCGGCTGCTCCACTCTTGGGAGGTGCCAGACGATTTAGTGCGGGCTGCGTTGTCTCACTATCTTGCGCGCTATGAGGAGATTAGCCTGGACGAACAGGGGTCAATATTCGATCCGGCGGTTCTACAGCTGTCTGCCGCTTTAGGCGCTGTGGGAGTCGGGGCTGATACCTATACGGGCGTTATTCCCTCATTCGACGATTCGGCGGCCCACCCCAGGATCACTCGGCTGCGGCGTCTATTCATTCTGGCGCGTGAGAGGCTGGAGCTTGCGCTGCTCTGCCTTGCCGACCACATGGTAGAGCTGCGCCTTTTGAACAGTTCGGAGGAATCGTACGCCCATGCAGTCGCGGCCGAAACCGAAGCCGTTTACCTGCCACTTACTGAACTGTTCGGAATGTGGAAAATAAGGGGCGAACTTGGGGAGTTGTCCTTACAAATCCTCCGGCCAGACGTGCTTAGTGAGATTCACAGACAACAGGCGGCTGCCGCCCAACTGGCAGCCCATGACGAGATTTGTGACCATCTCTTGAAGGAGATGAAGGCTGCCCGCGTTAGCGGTAGTTGCAAAGTTCATCAAGGCTCGGCCTTCAGCCTCTACCGCCGTGGTCAGCAAACCGACCAACTCACCAAGCTGTTGCGAGCCGTCAAGATTGACGTGTTGGTGGAGACTGAAGACGAGTGTAATCAGGTGTCGCGTCTGATCGACCGCCGCTTACTCTCCAGTGGGCAATGGGTTTCGAAGCGGCGACATTTCCGCGACCTGATCAGCGCACCCAAGTTCAACGGTTACCAAGCAATCCTGAGAAAGTTGGACTATCTTCCGACCTCGCGCAAGCCGACTAGTGTCTCTGTCGAGTTCCGGATCCGCACGCGGGAGATGGAGAAGGTCAATACTTGCGGGGTCCTCGCGGCCGGACTCCTAACGTCGGAGCGGAGAGCAATTAGGAATGCCTGGTGGGAGGATGAAGAATCCACACAAGTTGTAAGGGACCACCTGGCGGGCCGCCCACTCCGAGGGGTGTACGTCTTCAGTCCTGTCGGCGAGATTCACTGCGGATTCCCCCCCGGCAGCACGCCCATCGACTACGCATACCGTATTCATACGAAGGTCGGTGATCAGTGCGACGGCGTCCTGATAAACGGGAAGGAGTCCGAGCGTGACGCGGTGCTTGAGAACGGTGACATTGTTGAGATTCTGGTAAACCCCTCCTTCCGCGGCCCGAAGGAAACCTGGCTCTCTTTCGTGAAGACTTCACCGGCGCGCATCCACATCGCGCGCGCCCTCGCCGAGCGCGAAGAGGTCACCTTCCTGGGGGCGTACCGTAAAGGCCGGAAGGCTTTCGAACGGTTGCTTGAGGCGGAAACGAGGCTGTACGGGCTGGGGCCCCTTTCCGAAGATGTCATAGACAGGTTCCTGGAGAAGACGGCGCGTTACGAGCATCACTACCCAAGCTTGAAGGCAATGTTCGTTGACATCGCCGACCCGAACCGCTCGTCGAAGCACCGCATCCCCTCTCTCAATCGGATCGTGTCTCTTCTCATCGCGAGCCAGATAGCTCCTCACATCGTCAAGGCCGACGGCAGCGCTGTCGGCGTCGGCGAAGAGTGGATTAGGTTCGCCGAGTGTACTCACAAAGGCAGGTCGTGCCGGGTCGTGCCGGGGACGAAGATAGTCGGCCGTCTGACGCGCGCCGGGACACAGTTCCAGGGGCTCACCGTGTACAGGCATGACTGCGAGAACGCTCCCACGGGCGAAGAGGCGATTGAGTTGGAGTGGCGGGGTGAGGGCAGAACGGAAGAAGCCGTCAGGGTGACGGTCGAGGCCATAGATGATTCGAAGATTCTGTTACGAGTCCTCGACTGCATCTACGAGCTGTACAGCAAGGGGGTCTACCTCCACCACCTTGAGGCCAGGGTTTCCGAGGATTGGTTCGCCCACATCTCCATGAAGATCACCCGACAGCGGGAAGCGGCCAGCAGCGATTCGGAGGATGGCATCGGACTCCTTCATCGCCTGGAGGAGAGCCTCAAGCGGCTCGAAGAGAAGCGCATCATCTCGAAATACAGCGTCCAGCCGCTCTCGCCTGTCGAGAAGGTACTACTCGCGCGCCGAGATAAACTGCCGAACCCATACACGCCGCAGCCGCTCCGCGACGCGCGCCTCTTCAAGGGGCGCGAAGAGGAGAAGGAAAGGGCAATTACCAGTCTGCTCGACGGGCGCAATCCGCTGATCGTCTACGGCGACCGGCGCGTCGGCAAGACCTCTTTCCTTCGGTACTTAAAAGACCATAGCCTGCCAGAGGATGCATTCACCCCCGTGCTGGTCGAGTACAGCGACTTCAGCGAGGTAGGGTTCTGGCAGAAGATCGCCGTCGAGATTAATAAGGCGATGAAGTCGCCCAACCAGAGCCACCCCGGCGCCGTTCCCTATGACTGGGGCTTATTGCAGGAGTTAAAAAGCACGCCCTTCGACGCCTTTCGCAAGGGGCTGGAGAAGGCGCGGGAGAGGCTCGGCAGTAAGCGGCTCGTCATCATGGTTGACGAGTTCACCGCGCTGGACACGGATTGGCCCGACGAGGCGGAGTCCAAGCGCGTCATCTCTCAAATCAAGGTGCTGATCGAAAACTACGGCTACCTTGAGTTTGTCCTCTCCGTCCACGACGAGTTGTTCCGCGCGGCAGCCGAGCAGCGGGTCAATAGCCTTCCCCTGCTTGCCGAAGGAATACCGTTGTTTCTCAGCGATTGCCTCGACCGCGAATCGGCGAAGAGGCTGATTCTTGAGCCACTGGGAGGGATCGTTCAATACGAGCCACAGGCGGTGGATGAAATACTGGATTTGACCGCGGGTCAGCCGTACTACATCCACTCGATTCTCTATGAGGTCATCACCATGGTCTCAAGAGAGGCGGAGCCGCGTGTCACGCCCCGGCACGTCGCGCACGCCGTTGAGAGGATACTCGAAGGGGGCGGTGCTCTGTTCCATCACTTGACCCGGCATATCAACGACGCGGAGAGGGCCACGGTGAGGGCCGTCGCTACGTTGTCGAAGTCGGCTCCCTCGCGCCGCGTGTCGCTGGCAGAGGTAGGAGAGTTCTTACGCGACAAGGGACGTTCGGGCGGGAACCTCGCTCAAGAGTTGGCACGCTTGTCCGAGATCGGAATCCTGAACCGGAAAAGGGAGGGGCGCGTCGTGGGGTATGAGTTGCGCATACCGCTATTCGGGCGATGGCTGACCAGAGACATCATGAGCCTCGCGAGCGAAGCGCAATGAACCGGGGCATGCAGGCCCCCACCCGCGACGCCGCGCCGACCTACTCCGCGCGGTGCGATTCAAGAGATTCGGACAGGAAGGAAACTTTATGAACCATACAAGTGAGTACAACGTTTCGGGCATGGCTCTCGAAGCACCAGCATTTCTAGGAAGGACCACGATGAAGAGGGTTAACCCATTCTCAACTATGCTTACTACCTTCGACCCGCTCCGGTTCTTCGGGCGGCGTTATTTCCGAGAGCTGATTCTCCCCGGCGTCAGCTCCTCGGAGCCCAGTTCGTTCGCCATCTCCGGGCTCCCGTCCGTGGGCAAGACCTCGCTGCTGAAGTACCTGTGCCACCCGCAGGGGGCGAGAGTGCTCGACCAGGACCTGCTCCGCGAATATAGACCTGGAGGGAGGCCGAACAGACAACTTAACTTCGTCTACCTCGACTGCGTTGACGTGAGGGCTGAGTCGATCTGGCAGACACTGCACTGGGCGGTGTTTGAGAGCGGGCGCGAGTGGGACGGGGTCCCGCCCGTCACGGACGACAGTGAGGGCACGGAGGCGAAAAGAGCACTCGAACATCAGCTTAAGCGGTCGCACAGCGAGGGGTTCAGGATGGTCATCTGCCTCGATAATCTCGACTCGGCCCTCAAGTCGATCAGTTCCGAAGAGGAGACTTTCCTCCGCTACCTGACCACGTTCGCGGCCTTCGTGATTGCCACCGAGAAGCCGCTGGTTGACCTTAATCGGGATCGGCTAACCGTAGCCGGCATCAAGAAGCTGTCATCCCTCTCGCCGCTGATGCAGGTGATGCCGTCACGCCCGCTCGGCCTTCTGACCGAAGAGGAGGCCAGAGAACTCATCATGGCCCCCGTCCACGCGGAGGACGAGGCACAGCAATTCACGAAGGATGAGGTTGCGTTCCTGCTCGCGCTGGCCGGGACGCACCCGTTCCTCCTGACGCGGGTCTGCGAGTACGTTTTCCGCCTGCGGCTTGAGAACCCGGGTCTGCGTGAACTCCTGTCAACGAGCGAGCGCGTGAGGGAGCACGTGAGGTCGCAGATGGGCTCCATGCTCGATGTCGGCGGGCACTTCGGCCTCTTCTGGGAGCAACTGGGCGAGGCCGAGCAGCATACTCTGCTGAAGATCGCGAACGGAGAAACTCCGGACGGCGAAGGCGAGCAACTGGCGCTCACCGACCTGAGGAAGAGGGCGCTTATCTACGAGGACCTGCGCGAAGGTAGGTATCACGTTTTCTCGGGGCTGTTCGCCGACTACGTGCGCCGGCAACGCCCGTCCCCGCACCCCGGACGTGTCGAGGAGATAGGCGCCAGCCTTCCCCCCCTGGATCGTAAGCTGTTCAAGTACCTTGTGGCGCATCCGGGGAAGGTGTGTAGCGTCATCGAACTGAGTGAGAAGGTCTGGGAGGATCCCGACGTGTCGAAACGTGGGGTCGAGGCGGCCATCCACAGGGTGCGCGCGAGGATTCAAGAGGTGTGTGGCGTCGAGTGGGACTTTATCCGCAACGTTCGCGGGATCGGGTACAAATACGTCCCACGGGAAAACTTCGGCCACCGAGGGTGAGCAGCTTCGTGCGAGCGATGGCCGTGAGCCCGGAGTCGTTTAGAAGAGCACGCGCGGCCTGATCAACTGACAGAGCCGGGAGGAGAATCCTGACATGTTGACCGAGGTGACAAACATTTCAAGCACCTTGCCGGACTGGGATACGCTGGAGTTCAAATTAACCCAGACAGAGAACATGTTCATCGCCCGGACCGACGCGGCATTGAACTGGGTAGACGAAGGTATCTACCCGTTCGGCGCTTTACAATTGTCCCCGGCGGCGACCGCTCTGAACTACGGGCAGGCGGTCTTCGAGGGCATGAAGGCACTCCGGAATCCCGACGGCAAGGTTCTCCTGTTCCGCCCTGAAGAAAACGCGAAGCGATTCCGCCGTTCGGCGGCAAGGCTGGAGATGCCCCCATACCCGGTGGAAAATTTTATCCGCTGGGTGCAGGCGCTGGTGCAGGCGGAGGAGAAATGGGTTCCGCCCTTCGGCAAGGGCAGTCTCTACATCAGGCCGGTCATGATAGGCGAAGGGGCGACCCTCGGCGTCGCCCCTTCGCCTAACTACACGTTCTATATCTTTGTCAGCCCGGTGGGCTTGTACAGGCCCGGCGAGGGCCGGCTGATGGTGCAGGACTCGACACACCGTGCCGCCCTCTTCAGCACCGGAGATTTAAAGGCGGCCGGCAACTATGCCGGGACGTTGCGGTCGCAAAAAGTCGCCGCGTCGCTCGGCTACAAGGACGTTCTATATCTGGATGCGAGGCATGATCGTTATATCGAGGAGGTGGGGTCGAGCAACTTCTTCGCGGTGCTTAAGGACGGCACGCTGGTGACGCCGCGCCTGCTGGGGTCAATACTGCCCGGTATCACCCGGGACTCGATCATCACCATCGCGCGGGAACTGCTCGGGTGGAAGGTCATTGAAAAGGGCGTGGAGATTGATGAGGTGCTGTCGAACGCGAGTGAGGCATTCTTCACCGGCACCGCCGCCGGCGTCCAGCCGATCACCACGATTAATTATAAGGGCATCGACTATAGAATAGGAGAGGGTTCAACGGAGGCGTCCACCAAACTCAGGGACGTGCTTGTCCGACTACAGACGCGGCAGATACCTGACCCGTTCGGGTGGGTGATTGAGGTGTAGGAAAGCTTACGGATCGGCGGGCGCGCTCGCGGTTATTTCACCGGTTGAATTTCTCTGCGCGTTCGACTAAATTCTGCCGGACCCTTCAGCGCGTCCCGCCGCCGGTTTCCGACCAGCGCCGCGGGTCACAGTTCCGCCTCCGTCCCGACAATTGTCGTCTCAAACTGGCCGCGGCCCGTGCGGCGCCGCGCTCATCCCGAGTCTTCTCAGGAAAGGTATTCAGAAGTGATGTTTTCGATGAAGAAAGGGCTCGCCGCCCTCACGCTCCTTCTGCTGCCGACGCTCGCCGGCAGCGCCTCCGCGCAGACCACGCGCACCTACTCTCTCGTCCAGGGCGGCACGCACATCGCGGCCTCAACCTTCGTGGACTTGAGCGGCTCGACCACGTACCAGGGCGCGCTCGTCATGGGCCAGGCGGCGGGCGCCACCGCCACCACGTTCACCTTCTCGCTCGCCTTCCGGGAGACGGGCCTCAGCGACCCGGCGGCGGGCATCTACAGCGGGACCATCCTCCCCCCGACCAGTAGTTTCTCGGTGTCGGAACTCTCCGGGCGCAAGAGCGTCACCACCTCCGGAACGATTGACTCCGGCACCGTCACATACCGCCTCACGCCGGACGGCCGGGCCGAGGTCGTCAGCGTCGTCTCAAGCGCCCTGACCGTCTGGGAGGGCAAGAATAAGAGCCGCAAGGCCGTAGGCCACGGCACGGTCAACTACGGCACGGCCGCCGAGGGCGCGGGCACGTTGGTGCTGTATTTCTGACGGCGCCGACGCGGCCGGCGCCCAGGCCGACCCGCTCTCGTCCAGGAGTGGTCGGGGCGAAATCTTCTCAATTCGCCCCGACCGTCTCCGCTGACCATGTCCCTACCACCTGCTCCGCCAGTGAGTAACTTTACGCGTCATAAACAAAACTTCGCCTTGTCTTTCCCAAGCCATCCCCGCGCGCACGCAAGATGAAGGTGGATGACATCCCACGGGTCGCGGGTCGCGTGCATGCGCTTGTTATGCTTCGCTGAGGGTTTAGTTCGATTGGCCTAAACCACTCGTACCACGGTTCTTTCTTGTCACTCCATCCAATACGCCATGCCGTCAATGCCTCAACTTGCAGCTCAGCAAAATTATGAGAAGTACGAAGCATTATATCGTTGGGGAAAAGCTGGCTGGTCTGTGGCGGCTCTACGCCGAGCGGGCGCGGGCGCAGATTCCCAAGGCCGAGGCCAGGGCCGTGGCGGCGCGAGCCGAGTACGAGCGCGCGTATGCTCAATACTTGGAGACGCACGCGCGGACGAACCGGCTGGGCGTCGAAGCGGACAACGCGAGCGGGCGGGCGGCGGGTCTTCGCCACGAGGCCGAGGAGTACGAGCGCCGGGCGCGCGAGTTGGCCTTCAGGTCGACGACGAGGCAGCCATGAGCGCGAAGGGGAAGAAGACACAGACGAAGCGCCACGTCGGCGACGGCGCCGTGAAGCCTCAGTTGAAACTGGTGGCGCCGCCGGGTCAACTCCCCGCCGGCGTGCCTCAGTACCTTACCGTTTCCGAAGTCGCAACCATGCTCCGACTTACCCCCAAGGGGATTTACAAAATGGTCAATAAGAAGCGAATCTCCTTCCGGAAGCCCTGCGCGGATAAAGGGTGACGGCGCGCGCTGATAAGATAGGATGCGCCGGCCCGTGGCTGCAACTCGGGAAAGGATAGAGTTATGTCAGTGTTCACCCGCCCATGCGGGAGCGAAGGCTGTAGGAAGAAGCATTGGCACTACGCCTTCAGCATCCGTAACGTGCGTTACCGCGGCTCGATTCCGGAAGCACGCACTAAACACGAGGCCGAGCAGGCTGAGACAAAACTCCGCAGTGACGTATTCGAGGGGCGTTTCGGCAGGCCCACCGGCTCACAGGATTTCGTCAGGTTCGTCGAGGAGGTTTATCTCACTTGGGCGCGCGAGAATAAGCGCTCGTGGAAGCACGATGAATTCCACGCCGCGACGATCTGCGCGAGCCGCCAGTTCAAGGGGAAGACTTTCGCGCGGATAACCGCTATGCAGGTCGAGAAGTTCAAACAGGAGCGACGCGGAACGAAGACCAGGCGCGGAACGGATAGGAGCGCGGCCCCAGTCAACCGCGATTAAGAAGGGCTTTAAGACGGCGTGCCGCCTCGCGGGAATCAGTGACCTCCGCTGGCACGATCTGCGGCATACGTTCGGCACGCGCATGGGCGCGGCCGGCTATGGTGCTTATGAGATCGCGGAGCTGATGGGGCACGCCGACATCAAGACGAGCAGGCGCTACGTGCACCCGGTTAGCGAGCGGAAGCAGGCCGCCGTGGAGACCACGCGCCGGGGTGCCGCGCAGACCTGCCACAGAAGCAGAACGGCCGCCGAGGCTGGCGGCCGTAAACTCTTGAAAATGTTGGTAGCGGGGGGGAGACTTGAACTCCCGACCTTGGGGTTATGAACCCCAGGGAAAAGCATTCACCAAATTTTTCCTTCACATAAACCGCATAAGCACAGGGGTCGCGGTCTTAAGAGATGCGTTTATGTCCCGTATGCGAAATGCTTTACGTTATGAATCTCGGCAAAATCTCGGCAAGTGCTCTTCGTAGGGTCCAAGTCCGTCTCCGTTGTGTACCCATGTCAATACTGTTCACCATCCGCTTTTCTAGCCGGGATTACCTAGAGGCTGTTCAAAAAGCTGGGGGCTAACGCTTTAACGCTAATCTCTGGCGGCTCGGTACTCCGTACGGAGCTTTGAGCGCCAGTCGTCGTCGCCGCATCAAGCGCATCCTCACCAGGTGGAGCATCGCCTCGCTACTGTCGGTGAGCTTGCCATCGATGGGGTAGCGCCTCCACTTCGACGGTCGCTTCACGACCTCCATCTTCCACCCGCAGACTTGCTCGATCCACGTCTTGAGCTTCTCACCCCGGTAGCCCATGTCAGCCCAGCTCAACTTCAAGCGGTCGCAGACCCCGTAGGCCGCGCCCAACACGAAAAAGGCTCCGTCTCGATCCATCACCGCCGCCGAGGGCTGAACATCACGTCCCATCCGCCGGCGCACTTCTTCATGCAGGTGTTCGTGAACCCTGTGCCACGTCCCGTCTCGCTTCCACAGCCGGAAGTAATGATAGACCGACTGCCAATGCGGCAAGTCGTGCGGGAGCGAGCGCCACGCTCAGGCGTGGGAGTTCTTCATGAACGGCGGCGCCCTCTTCGACCATCTGAGCTAGAAGTGGGCCAACCCCGACGGCGACAACGAGACGGCGTCGCCCCAAATCCTCAACTATTACAAATTCCTGAGCGGCTGCATGAATAACATCCCGCTCGACAGGATGAAGCGAATGACGACCAGAATCCAGAGTCATTAGCCGTGGTGCTTGAGGAATTTGCCTTCCTTGTCGAGTTCGCGTCTGACGCCGTGGAAGAGGTCTTGGGCACTCACCTGGGGTGGGGTGCGGGCGACGGCCTTAAGGCAGGCGTAGCGGAGCACGTTGACGATGCTGCCGCCGGCCAATTCATAGTCCCGTGCCATCCGGCCGAGGTCTACGTCGGGGGCCAGTGCGTAGGGCTTGTCTTTAAAGTTGTCCTCCCACAGGCGCAGACGCTGCTCGGCGGAGGGCATGGCAAAATGAATCATTGATTGGAAGCGGCGGGCAAACGCCTCGTCGAGGTGCGCGCGCAGGTTGGTGGCGAGGATGACAATGCCGGGATAGTCCTCGATGCGTTGGAGCAGGTAGGAGACCTGCTGATTGGCCGCGCGGTCGTTGGCGTTGCGCGACTCGGTGCGCCGGCTGAAGAGCGCGTCGGCCTCGTCGAAGAAGAGTATCCAGTCCTGGTGCTGCGCGTGGTCGAAGAGACTGGCCAGATTCTTCTCGGTCTCGCCGATGTATTTCGAGACGACCTTCGAGAGGTCAATGCGGTAGACGGACAGCCCCGTCATCTTACCCAATAGGCTGCACGTGAGCGTCTTGCCCGTGCCGGGCGGGCCGTAGAAGATGCTGCGGTAGCCCGGCTTGAGCCGCTTCCGCAGACCCCAGCCGTCGAGCAGCGTGTCGCGGTGGCGCGCCCACGCAACGATGTCCTCCACCTCCTGCCGCGCCGCTGGGTCGATCACAAGATCGTCCCATTCATAGAGGGTCATCAACCGCTGCGCCGGGAACTCCGGGCTGAAGGGCGGATGGTAAGAGCGCCCGGTGCTGAGGCGTTCGAGGTATTCATGCGTGAGGTGGAGCGCAGAGGAGAGCGGGGGCTCCTCGGCGCTGCGCGGGCTCAGCCGCAGGACGTTGTGCGTGTAAAAGTAGTGCGCGTGGTCGAAGAGCGGGCGGAAGCGGAGCCGCGCCCCAATGTCATCGCCGGCCAGGAGGAACATCGCCGTCTCGCCCGTGGGGAGGAAACCTCCGTGCGACAGCCCCGTTAGCCCGCCGAACTCCGTGAAGCGCCGCTGCACGGACTGGTTCTGGATGAAGAAGGGGTCAAGGAGGTCGGGACGAACGTGCGGGATGTAGCTGAGGGCGAGCAGCAGGCGCTCGGCCGCGCCCATCCCGAACTGCCGGACGACTTCGGCGTATGGCGCGCGCGTGCGCGGAAGCTCGGGCGGGCACAAGTCGTCGAGCGGGTCAGAGCCGTTCGATGACTCTTGGCCTGCATGCAACTCGAAGCGTCGTTCCAGCACCGCGCGGAACCACTTGAACTCGGCGCCAATGCAGGCGGCGTTGTGGACGAGTGTGTCGTCGTTCATAGTCCTACCAGGTGACGTAGAGCGGCCGCGGCATCCAGCGCTGGTAGATGACCGATACGCTCCAGGGGATTTGGTCAACGAGCACGTCGAGTGTCTTGCGTTGCACCGTCAGACGCCAGCCCGAGTCGGAATGTTCGAGCCGGCCTTCGCGCCGGAGGAAGGTCTCTTGAAGACCGGCGATTGAAGTCCTCTCGATGATCTTCCAGTTGGCGATGACGGACGTTAGCAGTCGCTCGCAGGCGACGCGCTCGTCCGCGGTGCGGTCAATCTCCCTCTCGACGGGCGTGCTCGTTGACAGCCCGCACAAGATTTTGTTGAGGACGAGCAGAGGCTCGGGTGTGTCGGTGCGCCCGTCAACGAGGTATTGCAGCAGGTGCACGGCGCGCGAGGCGCACCAGCGGTCGCGCAGTCGCGGGGCGCCTCGCTCGTCCTGACCGAGCAGGTCGAGCGACTGGAAGAACGCAGGGAGGAAGGGGCCGGTTAGGACAAGACCCGCGTTGGCAATGTAGATAGACTCGCCCGCTCCCTCCTCCTTGTCCTCCATCATGCTGAAGGCCGTCCGGCCGCGACGCGGCGCGGGGCGTTGCGCCGCCTCCTCCTCCTGCGCCGCGTGGCGTGCGGCTGCCTTCGCGTTGGGGACTGGTGTGTGCGCCGCCGCCGCGGATGACTGCCACGGCGCGAGCAACTGCACGCGCTCGCGCCGCAGGAGAGCGTGCAGCATGGCGTGGCCGGCGTCGCGCGCAAAGTCGGCCGCGCGTTCGAGCATGTTGGCACCGACGAGCGCGCGGTCGGTCGCGCCCGGCGCCACAGCCAGATATCGCGCCGCGTAATGCTCGAAGAAGGCGGCGACGAACTGTTCCGTTGTGCGGTTTGGCCCGGCGCTGCGCGTGAAGTACTCAAACAGGAAACTCCACAACACCCCGCGGCCGTAGGGCGAGGGGTGGCTGAGCGGGACGGCCGCGGCCCAGGCGGCGTCGAGCACTTCAGCGGCGTCGAGCAGCGCGCGGTGTTTGCGCGGCTCAAGCAGATAGCTCAGACGGACGAGCGTCGATTCGGGCAGGAGTCTCAACCACCTCTCGCGCGTGTGTGCGTCGGTCAGGTGTTGACTGATGAAGTCGTAGACCTCCGATGGCGACTCCTCGATCATGCGTTCCAGTTCGTGCAGGATCGCGTCGAGCTTCAGCGGCTCCTGCCGCGGCGAGGCGGGGCCACGGCGCGAAGCCTCGCCCTTGCTCGGCACCGTGACCACGCCGAGCAGGAACGCGAAGACGGACGCGCGCGCAAAATCGGCCGCACTCTCTTCCGCGTCGCGCCGCTCCTCGTTGCCGTTTCGTCCCATGTCCCGAGCCTGTGCGACGGCCGCCGCCGTCCGCACTGCCGACTCGAAGGCTGCGGCGTGCTCGGCCGGCAAGTTGCCGCGCGCCGCCCACGCTCCCGCCTCGCGCAGCAGGACTTCGCTGACGCGCTCGGCGAGCGGCACCTGGAAAAGCCTCCGCAGCACGCGCAGGAAGAAGGGAGCCGTCAGCGGCTCCCCGGCGCGCGCACGTAAAGCCTCGTCGAAGATTACCCTGCGCGCATCCTCCTCGGAGAGCGTGCGGTAGGGCGCCGCAATGTGCGTGACGCTGTGCGCGAGCGCGCGCAACGACTCCGCCCAATCGGGGTGAAGCAGCTCTAATCCGTGGTCGAGCAGAGGCGCCGGGCACTCGCGGACGAATGCGGCGCGCATCCCCTGCACACTGCCGACGGCGCGCAGGAAGTGGCGCGCCTCGCCGGGGTGTTGGGAGAGAAGCGCGTCTAAGAGTTCTTCGTGCGTGTGGCCGCCCACGCTGGCTGCCTCGCCGAAACGCAGGCGGTTGACGACGGCCGACTTGAGCAGGTGCGGCTCCCACTCGAACGGATTCGCCAGTAGGATGAACTCCGCCGCCGGAGGTAGCGGGCCGGCGATGGATAACTCCTCCAGATCAATCGAGCGGTCGTCGAGTATCGCCGCTATTACGCGCGCATGGAAGTCATGCCTGCCGCCGCCTGCCGGTGCGAACACCGGCAGCGCCGAGAGGAGCGTGGCGGCGCCTTCGCTCTCCGTCTGCCGGAGAAGGCGCAGGAGCAATTTTGAGAAGCCTTCATCCGGCAAGTTCTCTACGGCGCGTGAGACGACGCGCAGTTGTTCCTCGGGGTTGTCGCGCACCAGCAGTCTCCGCAGCACCGTGCGCGTCAGCACGAGCAGGTGCGCGACAACTCTCTCGGCTGTCAACGCGGGCTCGCGCAGCAGAGCGTTCCAGGGCAACACCCCGTGGTCGAGGTAATAGCAGAGTGCTTCCGAGAGGTCGTAGCGCACGAAGACCGTGCGCGTGAGTTCGGTCGCACGAGGCAGCTCGGGACTGGCCGTCCCCGTCGCCTCCTGAGGCGCACGAGCGCGGGCTGTACGCGACGTGCGTGCGAGCAGTTCGCGCGCCTCAAGCGCGGCATCGGTGCCCGTCCCCGCCGCGTCGGGCCCCGGCGCGCGCTCAAGCTCTTCGGCCAGTTGCACCGGCGACACGCCGCAGTATGTGGCCGCCACTTCAAAGGCGCTACGAACAGACGCCGACAGGCCCGGGCGCCACGACGACTCTTGCAGGATGGCCGCCAGCGCCTCACGCCACATCGCGTCCTCGGGCAGCGCCAGCGTGCCGGCCGCGCGCCGCCCCGCCGACACTTCTCTCAAAAGTTCGACGAGCTTAAGCAGGTCTTGTCCGTGCTCAGGCAAGAGCACCGCCAGCAACTCCTTCGGTGTGAAGGCGCTGAGCAGCCTGCCGATGACGGCGGACGAGCCGGGCGCAGTCCCGCGCGCCAAGCGACGGAGGAGTGACCCGGCCCTCGACGCGTCGCGCTCGGCGAGGAGGCGGAAGGCGTCGCGCAAATTCGCGTCTCTCAAACGCGCCGCCGTCTCTCGCCGAGCCGGCCCCTGTTCCGTCCCGGCAACTTGAGGCACACGCTCCTCGGCCATTTCGCCAGCAGCCCTCTCCCCGACAGTCATCTCCCCGACTACCCTCTCGCCAACGGTCACCTCTCCAACCGTCAAGTAGCGTTCGAGACGCGCGAGCGCCTCGTCACACCTGAGCGCGTCTTCCGCATCGGCGTGCGAGACACCGTCCCGCAGTGCTTCAATGTTCGCGGGCGTGATCGTCGTCCCCGCGAGTGCCTCACGCGACGCCGCGGCGCCAGGCTCGTCGGCCGTCGATGCCGACGCCGCGCCTTTAAGGTCTAGATCGCGCATGAGCTGGTCAATGACGCCGGGCAGAGACGACTTGATCGGGTGCCGGTGCATGGTCTTCCGCAGACCGAGGCGCAGCGTTCTGATGATCTCGGCGTAGCTCAACCCCTCGCTCGCGGCCATGCCCTCCAGTAGAGATTTGACGAAGCTCTTGCGGTTGAATTGTGAGCCGGGTTCTTCGACAAGGTAGCTGAGGACGAGCAGCCAGACCAGGCGCGTGAACGGCCGGTCGCCGAGCGGTAGCAGAGGCTCGACGCGGTGCACTTCGCGGAGGTCGAGCATGTAGGCGAGGATCAACGCCGCATGCACCGGTTCGAGCAGGTGCAATAGTCGCCGCAGGAACGTCTCGCCGAAGCACAGCACGAGGCGTTCAAGCACCCTCCTCTGCCGGCCGAAACGACGGACGAGCGCGGCCACGCCTTCGGGCTCAACGTCGGTCAGCTTGAGGAAGAAACTTTCCGGCGAAGAGGCGGCGGCACGCGGAGCCCAGAAGGGCAGCGTGCCGCGCAGCAGGTAATACTCAAGCAACTCCATGCGCGCCGCCCCTTCCGTCCGCGAACGGTCGCCGGGCTCGCGCAAGACTTCCGCCAGCGCCTTACGTAGCTCGACGTAAAGGCGCTCGGCCGCCTCCTCCTCGAAATGCGCGAACCGCAGCCGGCCCAGATTGACCTTAAGCCTGTCTAGACGGATGTGGCGACCCGGAACGTCGAACTCGTCCAGTACGCGCTCGATGACCGGCAGGAGGTGGCGCCGGTTCACGTCGCCCATCCGCGTCTGTAGCGCGAGCGCGAGCGCCTCCGACTCGGCCTCAACCTCGACGGCCTGCGTCCTGATGCTGTGTGTCGACTTCGACATCGCGTGCCGGCGCTCCTTCAGCCCTCGTCCGCGGCGGCGCGGCCCCGGCATCGCCGCAGGAAGGCGCGCAGCCGCGCCGAAGTCTCGACGATGTCGCGGCGCTCGCGACGCCGCAGTGTGCGCCTCCAGGCCCAGTAGCGTTGTTCAAACTCGCGCATCTGGCGGAGGTCGAGGAAGCAGTAGTCCACCACGATGTGCGAGGGCGTGTTCTGGCGGACGACCTCGCGCACGAAGGTTTGGTAATCCTTAGTGCTCTCGCCGCGCGCCGACGTGGAGACGACAGCCGTAATGGTGAAACTGTAGACAAACTTTTCGCACCCGCCATTCTCGTTGGCGCGCGCGTCCGACTGTTCATCTTTGGAGCGGCCGAACCGCAGGAGCGTGTGCTCGACGATGTAGAGTTGCTGCCGGTGACGGCAGAGCTGTTGTGCGACCTCGGCGACCTCGTGCGCGGACGCGAGGGCCGCCTCCGTGTCGGGGTATGTGCCGACGAGCCGCCAGCGATCTTCGGCGGGCGACTTGCACACTACGGCCACGGCCCGCTCGCCCGCGAAAGACCCGACACGATAGTTCTTCAGGTCGGCAGCCGCGCATAGGAACTCCTCCGAAACGGTCTGGCCGCTCAGGGCTGCGACGCGCTGAGTGGGGCGCGAGCCTTCCGCTTCCGCATCGGCCGGTGAAAGTTCCCCGGCGGGGGCTTCGACAGAGGCGAAATGCTCTTCGATGTCGTCGGCGGCGCGGGCAAGCGGGCGGCCGACGGTGGCGCGTTCTTCATCCTCGGCCAGTGTGACTGCCCGTTCGTCGAGCACGTCAACGAGTGGGCGGTGGCCGAAGACTTCCATGCCGAGTTGAATCCGGCACTTGATCTCCATGCCGGCGACGTTGCGCGGCGAGGCTGGGGCGAGGTAATCGAAGCCACGGCCGCGGTCACGCGTGCTCATCACGAGATGGTGTAGGAGCGCCAGTTGCGCGCGAATCAGGCGCGCGGCCTCGCCCTCCTCGCCCGCAACTTCGCCCACCAGACCAGCGACCAACGAAGCGTCCAACCTCTCCGCGTAGAGCGCCAGCAGGAAGCTCAGGAACCGGTTGCGTCGTTCAGCGAAAGGGTCTTGGCTGTGAACCAGCTCGGGCAATCCGTCGCGATAGTCCGCCTTGAGGAGTGGCGCGACGTTCGGCACCGAGTCGTTGAGATATTGGTAGAAATATGTGTGCCGCAGCGCGTACTCGGTCGAGAAGAGGTCTTTGACGCGCGCCAGTTGGGCGAAGAAGTCAGCCAACAACTGCTCGAAGACGAGCAGATATCCCTTCAACTGTTTGGCCTGCGCGCGGCGCGGGACGGGCGCACCTTCGGGCAGCCCATAGTCGCTGATGCCATAAACCATCGGGTACTGGTTCTGTATCGAGTAGTAGGGCTTCAGGTCGCGGTAGCGGCCTCGCGGCACCGCGAAGTAGCGTTCATACTGCGAACCCAGCGGATAGGTGCCGCGGTACTCGGCCCACAGCTTGTCCAACTCGCGCTTGACGAGCAGCGGGTCAGGCCGGTACTCACGACCATCCTTGAACAGTCGGATGGTGAAGTCGCCCTTCTTCCGTTCCGGCCGCGTGTCGAGTTGAAGGATGCTCTTCCGGGGCACGGGCACGGACTCGTCGCCGCTGTATCCGCGGCCGCCCTCGCCTGTGCGCACGCGCACGTTACGGACGCTGGCGACACCCGCGCCGCGCGCCAACACGCGGACGATCTCTTGCATGGGGATGGACGAAGCCTTCGGCTGGAGCTGCGCGTTCTCGATGAAGCCGTGCCTGAGCAGGGGGCCGTTGAAGATTTCGTCGGGCGTCTGCCCTCGGTCGAGCATGAACTGAAGCGAGCGGCGGCGCAGTTCCGGGGCCAGGAAGTTGCCAAGATTGAAGAAGAGCGTGGCAAGCGTCGCCTCGGGCGCGCGTGCGCTCTCAATGACCACGTCGGCGTAGACGGCGGCGCGCAGCGGCTTGAGCAGGTAGACCGAGTGCAAGTCTTCGCACAGGCCGCGATGGCGACAATAGACGCGGCGCGTGCGGCGACGGACGGCCGCCTCGTCAGGCTGGCCGTCGCACACGCAAGGGTCAAGGCCGGGCGCGTAGAGCGCGATGTCGTAGAGCCCGTTGACGAACCTGTCGGTGTTTGGCGAGCTGTAGGGCGTGAGCCAGACGTTGGCGACGCCGCGGACGCGGTCAACGATGAGCTTGCGGTAGTCGGCTTCGGTCGTCGGGTTGCACGGCAAGATGCGGCGCGGGACGAAAAGCGCCTGCCGCCGCGTGTCAATCTTGCCGGTGCGGTCGGCGAGCAGGTCTGTGAGCGGGAACTCCGCGCGGTAGGAGAGCTCGGTCAGCGCGTAGCAGAGTTGTTCGAGCGTCGTCACGCCCGGGTCGTGCTCGTTGTAGTCCGTCCAGATGGCGCCCGACCACTGCTGGAGCAGATTGATGCCCTCCTCCCGCAGGGCGTAGTAGTCCATCCCGGGGTTCGTTGGCTCGCCGCGCGCGATGAAGACCGGATCAGCCACTCGCTTCTCTCCTCACGTCCTGATTGAGTCCATGCGGGCACAGCCGCACGCCGCAACCCACGCCTCCACGGGTGGCCAGGTGTTGCCCATGTCCGGGTAGAACGCTTGCGGTGCGCGCACCGGGTCGGTTCAGTCCGCTATTTTCGCTGTCATGCCGCCCGACGCTTGCTCAATAGAAATTGCGGCGGATGTTCGGGTCGTTGAACCTCGTCACCCGCCGCAAGCGCTCACTCTATTTCGTTAGACCTCTTTTCGTTATACTTCTTGTACATCTGCGAAGCTAACCATCCGGTGGTGAGTGCCGCAGGGGCCATCGCGAGGTATCTCCCTGTGCCTCCGGCACGGATCTTCTTAATGTTTTGCAAGAGGCGATAGCCCTTCATTCCGAATTGAGAGTCCGGCATGGCGCTTCCCGCTGCCTGCTCCTTCCCGAACCAGTTGAGAGGCTCAGCGGACTGGTTAATGACGGCCCGATTGAAGGCGAGAAAGCCACCCGGAATCGCCCAGGGCAGTTTCTCCTTGATTTTATCCATCCAGGACGGCTCGGGCGGCTTGTCGTCGCCGTTCCGCTGAATGACCGCTCCCGGGGTCGAAGTGCCGGGCTTGAGCTGCGCGACCTGACCGCCGTGCAGACTGTTCCGGAACTTCGCCTGCGCGACGGCCGCCGGGCCGCTGTTGGCTCCCTGCTGGTAGGCGGCCAACGACGCGACTCGCGGGCTGTTGTCGAAGAGTTCCTGGTGCCGCGCCGTCGCCTGCGCCTGCGGTCTGTTACTCAACGCACGCAGCATCTCGTCCTGCGCGACACCCGGCTCCGCGCCCGGAGCGCCATTGTCATGAAGAGTTTGTTTCAACTGTTGCGGGTTGCCGCCGGGGGTTGACTCCGCCCGCGCGAGCTTCGATGCGAATGTTTGCATGGCTGCCGTCCTTTCTATCTGAGCGAGGTTGTGCCCCCGACTCAGGCTTGTTCCTGTTTGCCGAATTTCAGGTTTGGGAATCGGTCTCCTGTCTCGCCGTGTCCAGCTTCAAGTTTGCGGCGCGCGCGCCCATCACGTCGGCCTCGTGCTCAAGCGCCGAGTTGTCGTTGACCGCGAGACCGCGCATCTGTGTCGTCGCGCGCACGCGCCCCTGCTTCTGCTGCGCCGCGTGCCACGCCTCGTGCGGCAGGTGCCGCTCCTGCCCCGGCCCGAGCCGGATGCTCTTGCCCTGCGTCGTCGCCAGCGCGTTGATTTTCGATGGCGCCGGGGAGTTGTACTCGACCCGCACGTCGTCCATCGCCACGCCCGATAGCGCCTCGATGCCCGCGCGCAAGCCGTCCGGCAGTCCGCCCTGACGGCCGCCCGTCCCGCCGACCGCCGCCGACCGGAATTTCCCCTGCACGGCCCCGACACTCTCTCCCAGCGGCGCCCGCGCCGCCTCATCATCGTCATCCTCTTCGCCGCAACGCGCCACCGACTCACACTTGGCCTGTACGGTCTTCAGCGCCGCCTCCTCGCTCGTGCGGAGCTGTGCGACTGAGCCGAGCGTGGCGGCGAGCCGAGCCTGTGTGGCCGCGCCGCCCAACGTCCGACCGAGCACGAGTTGCGATTGAACGCGGGGGCCGCCGTCCAGGCTCCGTCGGAGCCTTTGGAGCGTAGCGACTTCGGGCCGCTCCGACTGGGCGGGCGCGTGGGCGCCGGTCGCCTGCTCTGCGTAGCTGCGGCCCGCGGCCCGTTCGTGGCTCGCCTTCTGTTTCCGGTCGTAGGTGTTCATAGTCTCTTAACTTCCCTCTGCAACTCCGCGCGTGCTCAGTAGCCGACCCGGCCGCCCGTGCCGCCCGTCGCGCCCGCCTCTTGAATATAGTGCTTCCGGGCCGAGGTCAGGAAGTACCAGTCGAGGCCCGTCGGCGGCGGGTCGTAGCGGAACTTGATGTCGGACATCGCCTCGACGTAGGGGCGCGTCTGGATGAACTCCGAGATGTCGTCCTCCGAGGCGTAGCGGCCGCCCTTCGCCGCACGCTCCGCGTCGTAAAACCACGGCGAGAGATACTGTACCAGCTCGTCGTTCAGACGCACGGCCGCAGCCCCCTGCGCCTCCTCCGCGCCGAAGACGACCGTGACCGTGACCTCGATCCTGACGTAGAGGGGGTTGACGACGTGCACGCGGACGAAGGGGCTGGCGCGCTGCGCGAGGTAAGTCCCGATGTGTTCGAGCATCGCGCCGGTCAGGATAGGCGTAGTCGGGTCTACGACCTGCAAGCTGTCCGGCCCGGAGACAACCACGACCAGAACTTCGCCGGGCGCGTCGCCGTGCCGAGAGTTGCGCGCGGGCAGCGCCTGCACCTTCCACACCACGGGGTAACGCTCAAGGACGAGTCGCTCGTAGTCCCAGCCGAGGACGGCCCGATCCTTGTGGCGCAGCCGCTCGCCCACGCGCACGTCGAAGTCACGCGCGTTCTCGGGCGGGCGGCCGCCGAACGACTCGATGGGTTGGTCGATGGTCTCGATGTCGGGCAAGTCCTCGACCGAGGTGGTGATGGTCCGCGGCGGGAGCGGCCGCGCGAGGTGCTCGCCCGTGTTGTCGAAGTTCTGCCAGGTGGCTAACAGCGCGTGCGGGTAGACGGCGGCGCAGCGCGGGAAGCGCCCCGGCTCGCTCGCCACCGCAGCACGCAGCCATTGGAACTCCGAGGAGAAGACTGTGTTGTTCGACGGGTCGAAGGTTGGGAGGGCAAGCTTGACGACGCCCGTCTGTTGCAGTCCGTTCGTCCTGTCGGAGCGCACCTGCGCAGGGCGCAGGCTCGTCCAGCGGTTGTCCGAAAGGTACTCCCACACGACCGGTGGCAATTGCTCGCCGGCCGCGCCCTCAGCCTCGCCCATCATCTGGAAGAGCAGCGTCAGGGTCTGCGGCGGCAAGAGCCCCGTGAACCCAAGGTAGAGGTTGCCGGGGCACGTGAAGCGTGGGAGCAGGGTCGGTGGCTCCGAGGCGCCCCCCACGGCATGCCTGTAACCTCCGAAGGGTAGGAGATGGAAGAACTGGCCGCAGCCGTCGGTGCCATCCGCGGTTATGATCGTGCACTCGGCGGTGTAGTTGACCGACAGCTTCGTGGCCTGCGGCAGGTAAGGCTCGTTTGGGTACCTCAACTCTTTCTTCAAGCTCTCGCACTCTGCCACGCACAACTCCTTGCACTCGTTGTAAGCCTCCAACAGGAGTTGATGGCACCCGCTCAGGCACTCTTCAAGCTCGTCTATGGAGGACTTCCACGCACACCCCACGACGCACAGCGCCGCCTCGAAAAGTCTGAGGCACTTCAAGACGCGCGAGTCCTCTTCCAGCAGCGCCCGGCACTCTTCGACGCGCTGCCGGATGAGGCGCTCGCGCTCGCTCGCGGGCAGCGCCATCACCATCCGCACGCGTTCCCTGACATACGGCGGCACCTCCCCGCCGGGCCGCGCGCCACCCGCGTTGAGGCACCGCTCGATGCAGGGAACGGCGAGGAAGAGGAGACATTCAAGGCAATCCTTGATGCAACCCTTGATGTCCGGCGGCGAGAGCTTCAAGCACTCCAGACACGCCTCGATGCAGGCGGCCGCGTCGGCCAGCGGCTGGCACTCGGCCGCGCACTTCTCCTCGCAGGTGGCGGGCGGCTCGGGCAGGTCTTCGATGACGGCGTTGAGGACGTTCTGCGCGTAGATGCCGTTGCCGAAGGCGTAGGACGGCGCGGTCAACTCAAGTTTGACGGCGCTCTCGTCGGGGTTGTAGTAAGCCGGCAGCTTGCCGGTGCTCGCGTAGGGGTCGGAGTAGCTCGGCAGCAGGGGCGCGTAGACCTCCGGCGTGAAAACGGAGTCGGCGCAGAGCGCGCCCGCCTCGGTCGGCGTCGGGTCGTCACAGTTCTCGCGGGTGCGGAAGAGGTATACGTTGGACGGCGGCGGCAAAGTGTCGGCCTCTCCGAGCGACCAGTAGCCGGGGTGCTCGACGCCGAGGCGGCCCAGGAAGACACGATTGTTGTAGAGGTCGGGCTCGCGACGGCCGTCCGGCCCGATGACGTAGTACTTGTAATAGCCTTTGAACCCGTCCTCGTTCGCAGGCAGGTTGAACCACTGGAGGGCGAGCTGGAACGTGGTGAGCAGCTTGACGAAGAGTTCCCTGTGCTGGACGAGCAGGAACGAGCCGACGACCGGGAGCGCGCCGAAGGGCAGGAAGAGCGCGCTCGCGTCTACCTCGCCGTCGGTGTTGGTGAGCCGCAGGTCTGTGAGGTCGAAGACCTCGGCGCGAAGCCTGACCGATGTGACGGACATCTCCGCGAGCAGCGAGAGCGGGTAGGTGTAGACGACGCCCAAGTCACCGCTGAGTTTGACCGGCTCCTGGCGCAGGTAGACCTTCAGCGTGGGCAGTGACGGCGCGGGGTCGGACGCGTTGACGCGCGGGTCGTCAGTGACGAGCGCGGCCTCCTCCTCCGCTCCAGCCCCCTCGTTCGCTGGGTCATAGGCCACGACCGCGGGGACACTCGACGGCAACTCGAACCAGAGCCCGAAGGAGGGCGCTTCCGTTTCGCCGTTGGTCGCCGTGGCGGCGCCGTAGCCCTCGACCCGGAACCAGCCGGTCGCGGTCGAAACGTAGAGGATGAAGGCACCTTCGAGGATGCGTTGAAAAATCTCGTCGGCGCTGAGCCCCGTCGCGGCGGAGAGTTGCGCGAGCGAGGGGTCGAGTACGTCCTGCTTGAACGCGGCCGGATAGGCGACCTCAAGCGTGACGGTGCGCGACCCGCCCGTCAGCAGCAGGTAGTTTGAAGCGACGGCGAAGCCCAACGTCGCCGGCTCTGTCACTTCGACCTCCGACGCCCCTGCGTGCGTCTCGCCGAAGGTAGCCCACCCCCCCTGCGCCTCGCCCACCCCCACATCCGTGTTGATGGTTGAAGCGAGGACGCGGCGGACGACTTCCGGCGGCGCGTCTTCGTCGCGCGCGGGGTCGGGCGGGTCGGTGCTGTACAGGCTCCCGCTGACGACGCGCAGCGTCTGCAACTGAGCGACCGCCGCGGCAGAGACAGCGAGGTCTTCATTCGCGGCGTAGAGGATGTCGCGGTCGTCTTCATCTTGCCCGGCCGGGAAAAGCGTCCCGCGCGGGACGGTCGTGCTGAGCGTCTCGTCATCCTCGGCAAGCGTGAAGGTGAGGTAGACGCTGTCGGCGAGCGGCCCGCGGCGGCTCTCGCGCAGGATGTCGCGATAGTAGAAGTCGAGGTAGCGACGCTGGACGGTGTTGACGGTGTCCTGCGCCGCCCGAAAGAGCCGCGCGAAGGCGAGGTAGAGAGCAATCTGCGGCTTGTGGTCGTCTTCTTCGAGTGTGGCGTCGAAGTTGGCTCTCGCTAACTGTTCGAGGTCGGAGGTCGCATAGAGGAACGCGCGGAAGATCGGCTCAAGGTGCGGGAGCGCGTGGTCTATCTTCGCGTCGCCCGTGCGCCCCCGGTAGATCGAGCCGTCGGGACAGACCGTGCCCAAGTCCCAGACGGGCGCGAAGCCCGAGTAGTTCAACCCGATGGGACGGCCGAGGGCGCCGGGCAGTCCCGCGCCCTCGTCGTAAGCGCGGAGCGTGCGGAGTTGCGCGCCGAGGTCGCGCGCGATGAGGTCGTCGAGGAGGTGCGTGAGCTGGTCGGCCGCCTTGCCCTGCTCGGGGCGCTCGGCGTAGAGGTTGAGTTGGCGCGCAAGGCCGAGGATCAGCTCGAAGACGCGCCGCAACAGCTCGAACTTGAGGTTGAAGTCGCGCGCCTCGGCCGTCGCGCGCGAACGCCGCGCGAAATCGTCTTCGATGGCGCGCGGGTCGGCCGTCTCGGCGGCGGCGAGGAGCATCGTCGGGTCGGTCAGGAAGAAGGGCACCCAGTCGCCGTCTATCTCGTCGCTCAGGCTGTAGAAGTTGATGAGGCGACCGTACCTGACGGCGAAGTCGAGCAACTCCTGAAAGGAGCGCCCGTCCACCTGCGCGTAGTCCGCGCCGAGGGCCGGTAGCCAGCGGTCGTACTGGCTGGGAGCGCCATTGATGACGATCTTGCCGGCGTGCGGGTCCATGGCTTAGGGCGTTTCCGTGGGGATGGTCTTCTCCAACAGGTAGAAGGGGTAGACGAAGTTGTTCCGCGAGTTCGTCCGGCGGATGGTGTAGGAGAGAGTGATCAGGACGAGGCCGGTGACAGAGGCGTCCGCCTGCACCAAGACCGCGTCCACGTCGATGCGCGGCTCCCAATAGAGGACGGCCGTGCGGACGTAGTCTTCGAGCTGCGTGGTCAGCGTCGTGGTGATGTTGCGGAAGACCGCCTCCCAGATGCGGCTGCCGTACTCGGGCAGCATCACGCGCTCGCCGACCGCCGTCGAGAAGAGCACCCAGAGGCTCTGCCGGATGTCGCGGTCGTCGCTGACCATCTCGACCGAGTAGGTCTGGCGTGAGAAGGTGGGCGGGAAGCTCCAGCCCGTGCCGAGGAATGAGCTGTCTGGATTGCTGCTCACGGCGGCTCATCCCCCGATCATGACGGTCGGCCAGCCGAGAAGGATGGTGCCGCCGTGCGCGGTCTTGTCGCCCATGCGAGCGGCGGGTAGCCCCATAATCTTGACGGTCGCCGAGCCCTTGACGACGGCATCGGGCGGGCCGATGCAGATGGCGAGGTCGCCGACCTTCGCCGCCGGCAACCCGCCGATGAGCACCGTCGGCGCGCCCGGCCCCACGATGGGGCCGCCGACGTGCGGGATGGGAGCCGGGAAGGCCGGCGTCTGAAGCGGGCACTGGTGAAAGTCCGTGAGCCTGGCTGCTGGTGGCATGACGCTCCTTCGCTCCTCAGTTGATTTTGACTATCGCCCCGCGGATGGTGAGCAGCCCCGAAGCGGTCACCTCGGCCGCGGCGTTGCCTTTGGCCGAGAACTTCGCCTTGGCCGTGTGCGCGACCTGCAACCCCTCCATCGTGGCGTTGGCCTTGGCGCTCAGCGCCAGGTTGCCGTTGGCCTGGATGGTGATGTTGCCCTTGGCCGTCAGTTTAAGGTTCGACGCGCTCGTGACGCTGACGCCGCTCTTCGACAGCAAGACCTCGTTCTTGTTGCTGTCCGTGACGGAGATGGCGCCCGCCGTGTCGTCCAGCTTGATGATCTGCTTCTTCGGCGTCCTGATCTCGATGACCTTGTTCTTCTCGTCGAAGATGATCTCAAGCTTACTCTTCGTGACGAGCGCCTTCTTCGTATTCTGTTCGTCGGGCGGGTAGGGCGGGGCCAGTTTCTTGGAGTAGACGGCGCCGAGGATGACCGGGTAGCGCGGGTCTTCGTTCATGAAGCCGACGATGACCTCGTCGCCCGTCTCGGGGTAGAAGACGGCCCCGACCTTATTCGAGGCGTAGAAGGTCGCGAGGCGCGCCCACACGCCCTTGCTCTGGGCCTGGAGGAGCGGCAGGCTCACCAGCACGCGGAACTCGCCGCCCGGGTCTTTCGCCACCTGCTTGACGACGCCCGTCTGGAGCCCTTTGACGGGCGGCAACTGGCCCGAGGCGTCGGGGGCGGCAATCTCCGGCGCCTCGGCGGCGAACCAGCGGGGCGAGAGGCCGAAGTCGGCTTCGGTCGTCCAGCGGCCGTTGGCAAGGTGGTGGTGGACGCCGCTGATGAAGGCCGTTCCGTTGAAACGGTCGCCGAGCCCGGCCAGCTCAATAGTCTTGCCCGTCACCGCCAGCGCGCTCCCCTGAAAACTGACGAAGCCGCGTATCTTCGAGAGTTTCGACTTGAGCAACTCGGCCGAAGACCAGTCCTGCGTCGCGCTCTTCTCGATGGGCGCACCTGTCTGCTGTGTGAACTTCTTGACCTTGAAGACCTGCGCGAGCTGGTCGGAGGTCACGTTGCCTTGCTCCTTGACCCTGACCTGCGTGGGGCCGGCTTCGGTCAGCTTCTGCGTGGCGGTGTCCCAGGCGTAGCTCTTGATGGCCGCCGGCGCATACTGCGTGGCAGCGTTCATCTCGGCCTGGAAATCGAGGATGGACTCGCCGTACTGGACGCGCAGCGCAGGCGCCTGCTGTGTGTCGGGCTCCTTGACGATGACCTTGCCGCCCTCGACCATCACGACGAAGCTGTTCATCTCGGCGCGCGTCAGCATCAAGTCCCAGTCCGAGGCGTAGAACTGGATGACCTCCTCGTGGACGGTGTTGGTCGCGGCCACGCTCTTCGCCAGCCCGTTGGCACTGATGAGCTTGCCGATGAGGTCGCTGTCCTTGATCTTCTCGTAGACGGCATTCTTGCGTTCGAGCGTCATCTTGAGGGCCTCGTCGGTCACCTCGACGACGAGCTTCGAGCCCTGTGTCTGGTCAATCTCAATGCCTTGCTTGACGATCACGCCGCGGAAGATGCTCGTCTCCTTGTTGTCGTAGCCGGCGGCGATCTCCAGCTTGTTGCCGGGGAGGAAGGTCTTGAGGTTGCTAAGCTCGAAGTTCTGCGTGGCGGGGCTGCCGTCGAAGATGACGAGCCGCGCCTTGGGCACCTTGTTGACGGCCGACCAGGTGTCGATGGAGGCAATCTGGATGGTGGACGGGATCGGCTGGCCCTCCACCTTGACGACGAACGAGAGGAGCGACGAGTCCTGGAGGGCGGGCGAGGGTGCGGTCACGGTGTGGCGTCTCCGAGCGGGGGAAACAGCAGCCGCGTCCCCACGGGGATGTTGCGAAAGTCGGTCAGGCCGTTGGTGCGCGCTACTGCCGTGTAGTAGGCGCTCGCGCCGTAGACGGCGTAGCACATGAGAGGCAACGTGTCGCCGGCCTTCACGACTAGTTCGTGTGTCATGTCGGGCGAACTCTTGTTGGCCTTGAGCGCCAGCGCTACCTCGTCGTTGAATCCGACGAAGGCAGCGTGGGCGCGCGCGCGCAGCGGAGTGCCGTCAGGCTTGAAGAGCGTATAAGTAATGGAGAGCGATTCGAGCCGCCCCTTGAAGAGGAGCTTCCCCCACGCCAGCACCAGGAAGTTGGGGCTGTGGCTGTTCTTGTTGTAGGTGAACATCAGGAGCTTGAGCTTCTCGATCTGCGTCGTGATGCCATCGTCCATGAACGGGATGACGCCGGGGATCGCCGTGGGCACGACCCCCGTCCCGTCGAAGACCAGCTCAAACTCGACCCGGTCGGAGGGTATGCGGTTGAAGATGGGCTCGCCGCCGGGGCTGCCCTGTGTCTGCACGTTGTTGTAGCAGATCTCGTAGGCGTGCGAGTACTTCTCGGGATTGATGTAGACGTGGCTCTCGCCCACCTTGACGGTGAAGTTCTTCCGCTCGTAGGCGGTGATCAGCATCTTTTCGAGGCCGCCCGAGAAGCCCATCTCTAACGCTCCCGCAACCTGTTCAGCGTTTGGAGGACGCGGCGCGCGCAGTCCTCGACCAACTCCTCGCGGTCGAAGTCGCAGCACGCACCGCGCTCCTTCGTCTTCTGCTTCGCCTTCTCCTTCTTCTTCTTGCCGCGCCGCCGCACGTCATCGTCATCGTCGTCGTCCATGTCGTCGGCGACCTGCATCTGGATGGCGATCTCGTTGATCTCCAGCGGCATTATCTCCTCCTCACGCCAGCCGCGCGGTCAACGCGGCGAGCTTGGCGGCGGCCGAGAGCGGGCTGCCGAGCACGACGCGCTCAAAGTATGTGTAGGAGAACTCCAGCGTTTCGGTCAGAATCTGATTCTGCTCCGAATTCATCGCGCCGACCTCCCACCGCACCGGGTAGGCGTTGAAGAAGGCCCAGACGATGGACGGCCAACCCGACTCGTTGAGCAGGCTCACGAGCAGGTTCTGCGTGATGACGGGCAGCGCGAGGCTGGAGCCGACGGTCAGCCCCGCCCACTCCGACAGGAAGGAGTCGGTCGTGACGATCCCGCGCTTGAGCACCAGATTCGAGTACTTGGTGATGCGCGGGAGGCGATGCACGTAGCGGTTCTCGCCCCCCTCGACCACCTCCTCCGTCTCGAAGGCAGACTGGATGCCGGAGACCTCCTGGAAGCTGCCATCAATGTCGGTGATGGCCGAGAGCAACAGCGCGGAGCCAAACACCTTCACCGTGAAGTAGAACGCCCCCGGCGGATAGTATTGCTCGCTCATGGCGGCGGCCTTACGGCGCGCTGACCGTCAGGGTCTCGAAGGCGATCTCGATGGACTCGACAGCCACCTCGTTGCCCTCGGACTTGAGGTCGGTGCCCGTGATCTTGGTCGGCCACGCGTTGTTGAGCGTCCAGACCATCTTCGGGTTGCCGGTCTCGTCGAGCAGGTTGACGACCACGGTGCGGCGCGCAATCGTGTTCATCCTGATCTCGTTGTACCAGGTCCAGAATTTAGCGTCGTTGATGAAGATGCCCTTGCGCATCGTGACGTTCCCGACGCGGCCCAGCCCCGGCATCTTGATCGGGTAGAAGACGGGACTGTTGCCGTGGCGGTACTCGATGACCTGCGTCTCGGTGTTGAGCCCGTCCACCTCTTGAAAGTTGATCGAGCTGTCGTCGCCGAAGCTGGCCGAGAAATAGAATTTTGGTAGCGGCCAGATGTTATCTTGAACTTCTCCTGCCATGATGCCTCCTAGTCTCGGGTTAAGGGTTGATGCGGGTCAGCCGGCGCAGCCGGGGTGCGCGGCGCCGCGCGCCTCCTAGCTGATCCCTTCCATCTTCTGCTTGAACGTCAGTTCGATGAACTCGGCGGGCCGGAGCAGTTGCACGCGCACCTGGACGATCATGTAGCCCTGGAGGATGTCGGTCGGCGTCATCGTGCTGCCGAGGCCGCACTGCACGTCGAACGCCTCCGAGGCGGTCGCGCCCATCAGGCCCCCGCGCGCCCAGAGGTCTTGCAGGAAATTCGAGACCATCGCCGTGATCGTGACCCAGGTGTTGCCGTCGTTGGCCGCGAAGACGAAGCCGTTGATCGCGGCCTTGATCGACTGCTCGATGTAGATGAGCGTGCGGCGCACCTGAATGTAGCGATAGTCATTGCTGTTGCCGTCGAGGGTGCGCGCGCCCCAGACGAGGGTGCCGCGCCCGGTGAACTCGCGGATGGCGTTGATGGCCTTGCCTTCAATCGGCATGTTGAGGTCGGCCTGCTGCCCGTCGTCCACCTTGAAGGTCGGGCGGACGACCGAGGAGAGGCTGATGTTGGCCGGCGCGTTCCAGACGCCGCGCGTGGCGTCAACGAAGGTGTAGATGCCGGCCATCGCGGGACTCGGCGGCAGCGTGTCGTTCTTGGCGGTCAGGATGCGCTCGATGTCGGCCAGCAGCGGGAGCGATACCGTCAGGTTCTGGTTGAGACTGTCTACCGTCTCGCTGATGTCGCCGGGGTTGTACATGTTGTCTATCTGCTGCTTGACGGACACGTACCTCTTGCCGCCGTCCCCCGCCGGGTTCTTCTTGTCGAAGTAGAGGTTGTAGTTCTCCCAGCCCAGAATGTCCTGAATGGTGCTGGGCGTCGCGTCCTTGTCCAGGTTCTCGTAGGTGTACTCGCCCACCCCGACGATATTCGTGTAGAGGAAGGGGAAGTAGGACATGCCGTAGTTGAGAAAATTCTGTCCGACTTCCGCGCGGAAGACGCTTTCGAGGTCTTCGAGGTTCGTCTTGGTCGCGTAATCGCTGCCGTACACGTCAAGCACGGCAACGCGGTCTTGCAGGGCGGCGCACTGCTCCAGCATCTTCTGAACGAGCGTCCCGAAGTCGCTCGACACGTAGAGCTTGGCCGGGTCGGAGCCGGGCAGCAGCACGCCCTCGGGGACGACAAGCATCGTCGGCCCCGACTGGTCACGGATGACAGCGAGCCCGTCGAGGAGGTCTTGGAGCTTCACCGAGCTGACCGGCGTCGGGATAGCGTCGGTCGCGGCCTGATCAGCCTCGGCGTCAGCCTCGGCGGCCTTTGCCTCGGCCGCTGCACGCGCCTCCGGGTTGTCGGACTTGGCCGCCTCCTTCCGGGCCGCTACTGCGCGGCTCCGCGCCGCGGACTCCCGGCTCTTGGAAGTCTCCGCCTTCTGCTGCGCCTCGGCCTTAGCCAACTCGGCGGACTCCTGAGCCGACTTGTAGCGCCCCACCGAGACGACGTAGCAGTTGCCGCCACCGTTGGCGTAGAAGAGCCGGAGGCTGTTGTGGAGATTGAACTGGGCCGTCTCCTTCGGCTGGAGGGTGTAGTACAGCTCCTCGGGCTCGATGTCCGTGCCGTTCTTGAGTACCTGGAAGTCGTACGTGCGATCCGCTATCTGCTTATCGGTTGCGGCCTTGATCAGGTAGGTGGGCTCGTAGCCGAAGCCGAAAATCTCCTCGAAGTCGGCCAGTGAGCCGATCTTGATCGGCTTCATGTAGACGGGCTTGCCGCTGATCTCCGCCTTCTGCGTGTAGCCGATGAAGGCGGGAACCGCCGTCTGGACACCGACGACTGAAGGGGGGAAGGCGCTCAACTCCGTGATGTATACGCCCGGTGTTCTCCGATCATGAAAAGCCATATGCACCTCGCTTTCGGTTAGGGTTTGAGGGTTGTCAGACGTACACGTAGGTGTCCGAGTAGTTACGCGCAGCGGGGCCGTCGCCGCCCGGCGGCCCTGGCCCGCCCGGCGTACAAACGAAGTCAATGAGTCTGCGGCAGCGGCCGTCCGGCTCCTCCCCCGGGCAGAGCCTCTCGTTCAGGGCCGCGCAGGCCGCCTCCGCGCTCAGTGGCAAGACCTGCTTGGGCGAAGCCACCGGCAGGCGGCCGACGAGGACTTCATCGTGCGTCATCAGCCCGTGCCGGCCGCACAGGCGAAAGTTGTACTCCGATAGCTGTTGCAGGCGGAGCTGCTCGACGGAGGAGAAGCGGTAGGCGCGTGCGCCGTTAGCCAGCGTCACACAGCAGGGGCCAGCGAACTCGACCGCGGATGGCATCACGCTCTCGATGCGCAACCCCTCGAACGTCTCCGCCTGTGCCTGCGGTACGATGAAGTAGTTCCAGTAAGTCGCGCGCGCGCGGAACCTCAGCTCGTAGTGGACGGGAACGATGACGCCCTCGCCGTCCACCTCAGGGTAGAGCACGGGGTAGATGCCGCGCCCGTCTCCCTTCGGGTCGGTGAACAAAAGGTCAACGAAGCAGAGCGGCACGGGGAATGGCGTCGTATAGAGCACCCGCCACTCGCGTATGACGCTCCCCGACCGCCGCGCATCCTCGCAGTCTATCCCTTCGACGACCTGAATCTTGTACTTGCCCTCGGGCAGCGCCGAGAGGTCGAGGTAGACGACGCACGTGTCGTCCCAGCCACCGGGCGGCGCGTCCGCCACCGGCGGGCAGCACTCGGGCTCGATGACCACTTCGCCTGAGAGGTCGCGCACGAGCACCGCCTCGACGCCGCGCCTGAGGTGAATCTGGACCTGCCTGGGCACGACATCGAGCAGTTCGTCGCCAGTGACGTGGCCGCCGAGGTTGAGGAGGACATGGTTGTCCTCCTCGTGCGCCTTACGGTTCGTGAAGTAGAAGTTCTCCTCAGCCGGGTTCGCGTCTATGGGCATGGACGTGAAGTTAATGAAGTACGGATTGTTGAGCGCGCACACGAAGGAGAGGCGCGCCCAGCACTCGCCCGCACTGGACAAAGGGCCGTCCGGCTTCTGCTGCCGCGCGAGGTAGTTGAGCAGCACATCCTTGCGCAGCACGTCGTAGAGGACGGAGAAGCCCGTCTTCTCGTACCGGTAGAGAAGCCCCAGCGCGCTCATCAGGGTTTCGGTCATCGGGGTCGGCCAGATGTCGAAGTCCGGGCACTCGTCCCGCGCCGCGTTATAGTAGGTGTGGCGGATCGAGACCTGCGTCAGGCGCTCGTAGTAGAACTTGCGCGTGCGCTCGCCGCCCGCTGACGCCGCGGGCGGCGGCCCTTTGGGCGTACGCATGACGCGGTGATAGAACGCCCTGCGGTTGATGCGGCTCACTTGCGCCCTTTCCGGGCGTCCACGCCCTCCGAGGGTCTCCGCCGCACGGACTCTTCGTCGAGTCCGCCCGGCGCCTCGACTCCCCTCGCCACCGGCACCTCGGCCCGCACCGCGCCGGTCTGGAAGGGGATCAACCTGATCTTGTAGTAGACCGAGGGCAGGTATTTCGTGCCTGTCATCCCGATGAGATAGTTGAGCCCGACCAGATCGAGGTTATCCATGTCGAACGTGAGCTTGTCTATGATGGGGTCGAGCCCCGGCAGGTTCTCGTGCGTGAAGCAGGGGCTCTGCTGGAAGAAGCTGATCGTGCGCGAGATCATACCGAGCCCATCCGGGTAGTTCTTGTCGTAGAAGTTGGCGATGAAGAGCACGAAGAGGTTGATGTAGAGCGGCGGCGCGACGGCCGCGTACGTGTCGCCCGCCGGCACCGTCCGCTTCCAGGTGCTGACGACGGTCTCGTGCTGGATGTTTGCCAGGAACACGACCATCTTGTTCTTCGCCCCCTCGTAAGGGCGGCCCTCGTGATCCACAAGGTTCGACAGGATGACCCAGTCCTCGTTCCCCGGAATCGCGTTGCCGATGAACTCGTTCAGCCTCTGCGTGATCAGTTCCAGGGTCGTCTGTATAACGTCCATGCCGTCTCCGCAGTGTGGCCGACGACGACGAAGGCACACCACTCCTACCCACCGGGCTCCGCGCCCGGCGTAAAGAAAGTCGGTGACTGCTACTCGGGAGGTGGGCCGCGACCGCCCGCCGCCGCGGGCTCTTTGCTAATGGTCTCCCCGGCCACTTACTCATCACGCCGGAGTTGGAAGATGCGGTGTCAAGACGAAGCGGCGATTTCCGTGACGCCCTTCGTGACCGGCGGCGTTAGCGTGATACTTCGTTATGCTCTGTAAATGAGAGGCGGCGCCGTCGCGTTGTGTCTGGGTCTGCTGACTTCGGATGCGTTGTAGATTATAGGTTAGTCCAGACCAAAGTTGTATGACCTATACTTCATAGATGCAAAGTTTTTGGCGCCCCCGCGCGCGGCCGCGGGGCGAGGCACGCCCGGCCCGCTTCAGGCACACCGCAGGCTGTGTCAGGGGAGAGAATGCGCGCGTCGGGCCTACAGGATCCGCTGCTCGTCCTGCGCGAGAAACTCCGAGAGACGCGTGAAGCCGAGCGCCCTGGCTATCCTGTCAAGGACTTCGACGGAGGCCGTCGCCTTACGATTCTCAATCCGATTGAGGTGCTCGAAGGAGATTTCGGACAAGTCCGCCAGCCTTTCCTGCGTCAAGACCGAGGGGTACCGCTTCCGCTGAGAGCGAATCAGGTCGCTGATGGCCCTGCGCACGAGCAGTTCTCTGGCGCTTACGTCTTCGTACTCCACCCTGGGGGCGTGTCTTAGCAGCTCCATGTTGCGTCACGTCTGGGTTGCTTCGGGGCTGGACATGCCCATGAGGGTTCGGGGCTGGTCGGGCATGATTTGACCGCCTCGGTCGCGGCAGACGAACTTCTGATCCTTGGCGGCGATGGCAACGAACGTTCTCAACATAACGCGAACCCTTGTTGCGCGACACGACTTTTGGCCTTGGCTGATAAGGCCGAGGGCTACCGGCTACCTATTTCAATTTGCGTTGAGGTTTGGCTGTGCAGGAGGTGCGGAGCCTCGTCGGTAGCTCCTGATCCGGCAGAACCGCATTTGTCCCCGTTGGGGAGTCCGGCGCAGTCGTACGTCTTTCCGTTATCACACGTCACGACGATTAACGGGCATTGCACACTCGCCACGAAAGGCGCGAGCGCGAACCATCAACCCGCAGCCGGAGACTGTCGCGCGGACGCTCGGGAGTTTACGTCTGCGGTTCTTCTGTTTGTTATGAACGTGAGGCCAGTGCCCTGTGGGCGGTAGCCTGCCTGAGTGGCTAAAACGGTGTTGAAATGACCCGTGAGTAATTACCGGACAATCTGCCACCAAGGGACGCGCAGGAGACTATTCCAAGCCGCCCCCACTGTCAATGAAAATTTCTTCTGACCGCTTAGCACTTTTGTGGGGCGGTGAGCCACTTGAGGAGTCTGAGGCGTGGCGGCGGGAGGTGAGAGCGCACGAACTGAGCCGTCAGACTGAGTCGCTTGTTCATCTGCTGCGAGTAGTAGGAGCCGATACGCGCCAGTGACTGTCGGGCCCCCTTCGTCTTACTCTCAAGTCTCACCTGCGACTCCGCCCTCTCGGCCGCGCGCCCGACCGCCGTCCAGAGCAGCAGCGCCACGCCGACGAGCAGATACATCCGCTCGACATACTCCGCCTTCGTGAACTGCGCCCACTTCAGCTTGAGGCCGAAGCGGCAGCCCTTCGTGGCGCGGAACTGCTCCTCGTCCCCATCCTTCGGTCGTAGTAGGGGACCACCTTCGAGACCGCATTCTCCAGGTTCGTTGCCAGCCACCAGACTTCTTTGGCTCCGACCGCCCAGACCCCGATGAGCCGGACTCTGAAACACCGGTCCGAGCGCACCCAGACCCAGCCGAAGTCGCGCCGCTCGCCCGGCCCGAGCGCTAAACTCTTGAGTAAACAGACCCGATCAGCTAACCGCACCGTCACGTCGCGGGTCAGGCGCACGACGAACTGTTGCTCGAACTCGATGAACTTCTCCAGCCACCTGACGCGGTGGAAGCCGCAGTCGCAGAGCCAGACCGTCGAGACTCCTGCCGCGCGCAGGCGGTCTACGGTGAGGCGGAGGAAGGTCTCCTCCCAGAGATTCTGCGAGCGCGCCAGACTCGGCTTACGGCAGGCCGAGACGGCCACGGGGATCGCGCGCGTGCCGGTGCAGACTGCGGCCGTGAGCACCGCGAAGCGGTCTTGCCCGTCGTCCAGTCCAACGCCAACAGCAGCGGGTCGGGGCGGCGGCCGAGGAGGCGCAGCAACTGCGCTGCCCGTCTCCTCGGCCACAATGCGGGCATAGGTGTGCCGGGTCTGGTGCAGATGAATGTGCGAGAGCCCCGCCTCCCGCGCGTACCCTTCAGGTTCTCGACGAAGGCACGAGAGGTGAGGGGCGCGCCGGGACTGCGCCCGGTCGTGGCGCATCCACAACGGCCGCTTTGACCTCCTCCCCGAAAAGAGGTGCAGCGATAATGAGAGTTCTCCCATAAGATAACCGACGAGGAGAACTCTTTATGCGCAAGACCAGGTTCACCGAAGAGCAGATCATCAACATCCTCAAGGGCGTCGAAGCCGGCCAGAGGGTCGCCGACGCCTGCCGCGCTCACGGCATCAGCGAGCAGACCTATCACCGCTGGAAGGCGAAGTAGGGCGGGCTCGACGTGAACGAGGCCCGCCGCCTCAAGTCGCTCGAAGACGAGAACCGGCGACTCAAGGCCGCAGTGGCCGACCTCACGCTCGACAACCGGATGCTCAAGGACGTGCTCGCAAAAAAGTGGTGCAGGCCGCCTCGCGTCGCGAGGCGGCCTGCTACCCGCGACAGACTTACGGGGTGTCAGAGCGGCGCGCGGGGCGAGCCCTCGGCCTGGGCAACTCCAGCCTGCGGTATCGCTCGCGCCGCCCCGCCGCGGAGGAGTTACGCCGGCGGCTGCGTGAGTTGGCGGCCGAGCGCCCGCGCTACGGCTACCAGCGGCTGTGGGCACTGCTGCGACGCGAAGGCTGGGAGGTTAATCACAAGCGGGTCTACCGGCTCTACGTCGAGGAGGGCCTCAAGCCGCGTAAGCGGCGGCGTCGCTCCCGCGCGCGGGTCGAGCGCGTGCCGCTTGCGTTGCCGACGCAGGCCGACGAGCGGTACTCGATGGACTTCATGCGCGACACCTTAGCCGACGGCAGGGTCTTCCGCACGCTGAACATCGTGGACGACTACACGCGCGAGTGCCTCGCCATCGAGGTGGACACTTCCTTGCCGGGGGCGCGGGTGGTGCCGGTGCTTGCACGACTCGCCGCCGCCGGAAGGCGGCCCCTCCACCTGGTCGTGGACAACGGCCCTGAGTTCGTCAGCAAGGCGGTGGATCAGTGGGCGGCCAGGAGCGGCGTCAACTTGCGCTTCATCGACCCGGGCAAGCCGATGCGGAACGGCTACATCGAGAGCTTCCACGGGAAGTTCAGAGACGAGTGCCTGAGCCAGCACTGGTTCATCAGTCTGGAAGAGGCGAGGAGCGTGAGCGAAGAGTGGAGAAGAGATTACAACGAGCGGCGTCCGCACCGGAGTTTGCAGCACTTGACGCCGGCTGAGTTCGCGACGAAGTGCGGCTCTAAACAAGCGGCGGAACTCTCATTATAGTTGCACCTCACTTGGGGAGGAGGTCAAGCCTCATGAGGTGTGCCCCTTCCGTCTCCGGTAGTTTTGAGTAACGAGCGGTTACGTATCAGAAACCCGGGGGGGAAAGGAATCACAGGGATACCCGTGTATAATGTCGGAAAACCCCACGCCGAAATGGCAGTCCAGTCTGGAACCAGCAGGGTGAGCAGGGCGCTGGCTGCTCCCGGAAGTTAAGTACCTCGATCAATTTGCGGAAAGGCAATACCGATGGTCGACCTTAAGCCTATCAGCATCCTGAGCGTTGAGGACCATCCGGTTTTTCGTGAAGGTCTGAGTGCGATCATTGGCTCGCAACCGGACATGCTTCTTGTCGCTCAGGCGTCCAACGCCGTGGAGGCCATCGCAGAGTTTCGTCGGCATCGGCCGGACATCACCCTGATGGACCTCCGCCTGCCGGGCACCAACGGCACCGACGCCCTGATAGCAATTCGAGGGGAGTTTCCCCAGGCTCGCATTGTCATGTTGACGACCTCGGACAGCGACGGCGAGATACAGCGGGCGCTGCGAGCGGGCGCCGCGGCCTACATCCTGAAGAGCATGCCGAAGGATGAATTGCTCGCCGTGATTCGGTCGGTGCATTCCGGCAAACGGCACGTCCCACCGGAGGTGGCGGCCCGCCTCGCCGAGCATCTGGGCGAAGAAGACCTCACGGCTCGGGAGTTGGAGGTGCTCCGACTTATTCACGACGGCTATCGCAACAAGCAGATCGCCGACCGACTTTCAATCGCGGAGACGACCGTCAATTTTCACATCAAGAACCTTGTCGCCAAGTTGGGCGCGAATGACCGGACACATGCGGTGACGATTGCACTCCGGCGCGGGTTGCTCAACGTCTGACGCAATGTCAGGAAACCCGAATTTAGGCAGCGCCGCATAACTCTCTTGGGGGATTCGGGGTAGACCCTGGCGTCATAAAATTAGCCGCATGGCGAGCAGGCTGAAACTATTCGCTTCGGTTTTTGGGTGCTGTTTCCTCGGCCTGTTTGTGTGCCGTCCGGCGCACGCGCTCGACCCGAAACGGAAAATCTCACAGTATGGCCACACCGCATGGCGGACGCAGGATGGCTTAGTGAACAACCCAAAGGCAATCGCGCAAACCACCGATGGATACATCTGGGTTGCAGTGGACGACGGCCTGGTGCGATTCGATGGAGTGAAGTTCAGTCCCTGGACACCTCCTCAGGGTCAGGCTTGGCCTGACTCGGGCCCTAAAGTGCTTCGTGCCGCACGTGACGGGAGTCTATGGATCGGGACTTCGGGAGGCTTGAGCCGGATAAAGGATGACCAACTGTTCAATTACCCGGGCCTCAGAGGAGCAGGCATCAGCGAGATCATCGAAGATCATACCGGAGTAATTTGGGTGACGCGCTATCGGCTCAAAGACGGAAGGGGGCCGCTCTGCCGTGTCGTTGGTGAAGACTTTCAGTGCTACGGCGCCAAGGAGGGCATTCCCGCCCGTTATGGTCTGGGGTTAACGGAAGACAGTGCCGGTAACATCTGGTTCGGGGCTGACAAAATTTTCCGCTGGTCGCCGGATGCTACGGCTGTTTACTTTGAAAAGGAGTGGAAATATGTTGGAGACCTCGTAGTAGCACGGCTCGCCGCGGGGCCTTCCGGGGAAGTGTGGGCAGCACTGGATGGAACCGGTCCCAAGATGGGCTTACGTCACTACTCGGATGGGAAGTGGCCGAGTTATGCGGTCTCCGGCTTCGATGGCGCCAACGTTCGAGCGCGTGCGCTACTGGTCGATAGTAAGCAAACGCTGTGGGTCGGAACTCTATCGGATGGCCTCTACCACATTCATGACGGGATTGCTGACCACTATGGAATCGTGGATGGCCTGTCCGGCAAAGGCGCGGGAGACATCTATGAAGATCGGGAGGGCAACGTCTGGGTTCTCACCGACAAAGGAATTGATCTATTCCGTGACACCCCGGTTCTGACCTTCTCCACCACTGAAGGACTCAGCTCGGCAGACATCGGTGCCGTCGTGGGATTGCGTGACGGTTCTGTCTGGGTGAGTAATGCGGGGGGCGTCGATGTTATCCATGCCGACGGGACCATTTCGGCAATCACTACTGGCCCCGGCATGCCGGGACACGGCCCAACTGCAACGCTGGCGGATCATACCGGACGAGTCTGGATGGGTCTTAACGACACCCTGATGTACTTCGAGAATGGGCGCTTCTTCGATGTCAAAAAGTCGGACGGCAGTTCTTTACAGCACATCGGCACTGTCTATTCAATCACCGAAGACGCCGCCGCGAATGTCTGGGCTTTGAGCGCCGTAGGTGGTCAAGGTCAAATGCATCTTTTTCGCGTTAAAGACGCGCGCGTGACAGAAGAGATCCCGCTCGACTCGCTTCTCGGTCCTAATCTCATTGCGGCGGACGAGAATTCGTCTATCTGGATACTCGATACCCGGGACAAGCTGGTTCGATATCACGATGGGCAGATGGAGACCTTTCCACTGGCACATAACGAGAGCGGACTCATCGCGTACTGGCTTGTTCATTTCGACAGTGCCCTGTGGCTGGCAACCAACAAAGGTTTATACCGCTGGAAGGAGGGGCGCCTCAGTGTGTTGGATTCGAGTAACGGCCTACCCTGTTCTCCGGTCTACTCTCTCGTCAAGGATAATCTCGGCTCCTTATGGCTCTATGGACAATGCGGGCTCTTGAGAGTCTCGGCCTCAGACCTGGCGACCTGGCTGAACTCACCGGAGAGCAAAATAGCCGTAGAGACTTTCGACCTGCTTGATGGGGCTCAGCCGTCCGTGGGGCAGGAGATGAGCCCGCCAGCGTCCAAATCAGCGGACGGACGACTCTGGTTCGCAACCAATCAGTTCATCCAAATGATCGACCCCGGCCGTTCTTACGTTAACAGCGTGCCCCCACCCGTCTTCATCGAGCAATTGGTTTCGGATCATCAGAGCTACAGCACGAAGGGCGACCTCTACCTCCCTCCTTTGAAAAGCGAGTTGCAGATCGACTACACCGCGTTGAGCTTCGCCGTCCCGCAGAAGGTGAGGTTCCGCTACAAACTTGAAGGTCACGACTCGGACTGGCATGAACCCGGGACGCGACGGCAGGCGTTCTACACAGACCTTCGGCCGGGTCACTACACCTTTCGCGTGATCGCATCCAACAGCGATGGGGTTTGGAATGAAACGGGCGCCACGCTGAGCTTTCAGGTCGCGCCCGCGTGGTACCAAACCAAGGCGTTTCTGTTGCTTTGCATTGTCTCCGGCCTCTTCGCGGTGTGGGTTATCTACCATCTGCGAGTGCGGCAGATTGCGAGAGCCATCAGCGTCCGCTTCGACGAGCGTTTGGCCGAGCGCACGCGCATCGCCCGGGAACTTCACGACACGCTGCTCCAGACCGTCCAGGGCAGCAAGTTGGTTGCCGACGATGCCTTAGAAAAATCCGGCGATCCCGCACACATGCGGGGCGCGATGGAGAAGCTCTCGGGCTGGCTCGGACAGGCCACGCAGGAAGGGCGGGCGGCACTCAACTCCCTACGTACTTCAACCATCGAGACGAACGACCTCGCGGCCGGGCTGCGGCGAGCGACCGAAGAGTGCTTGATAGACCACTCCATGACGGTTAAGTTCTCGGTGGCGGGTGGCCCCAGAGACATGCACCCGATTGCCCGTGATGAGATTTATCGCATCGGGTATGAAGCCATTCGCAACGCCTGTGAGCATTCGTCGGCGAGCCGCCTGGAAGTCGCGCTCAGCTACGCGCAAGACCTCACCCTGCGCGTGAAGGACAATGGCATCGGCATCGAGCCGGCCGTCGTCGCGGAAGGGAGGGAGGGCCATTTCGGTCTGCGGGGCATGCGAGAGCGGGCCGAGCGAATCGGGAGTAAACTGACGCTGGTCAGTTCTCCGAACGCCGGAACCGAGATAACACTCGTCGTCCCCGGCGGTGTCATTTTCCGAACGGCGCGCGCCACCCGATTTGAAAGAATCAAGACCTTCCTCGGGCGAAGGGAGAGAGTCTCTAATCAGGACTGAACTGCTCTACGCCGGGTTCCTCACCAAACCTCTTACGAAAATCCTGTAGAAAAATCCAGGTTGAATTCTATGTTTCCGGGGGTGTCGCCGAACTCGGAACACCTCTATCTTGTGGGCATCGAGCATGAGTTGATGCTCACAGCGAGGAGGAGCACACGATGAGCGCACAGCCCGGAACCATCAAGACGCCCCCAATCGGCGATCTCAGTTTTATCGCGAATCCCGAAGCTGTTGCTTCTATTCACGACGACGGAATAGTGATCTTACACACCGGCAAGGGGCGCTTGTTCTCTTCCAACGGGACGGGCGCGCGCATCTGGCGCGGGGTAGAGCGGCGGCTCTCCCCGGAAGCCATCGCGGAGGAGATCAGCGGCGAGTACAACATCGCCAGCGCCACCGCACGTGAACACACGGTTCGCTTTCTGGCAGAGCTTGAGCGGCATACGCTGATTCAGCGGGGGGCTGTGTCATGAACAGAGCAAGACATGCCTGGCTGCTGTTCGGTGTGCTTTACGAGCTTGCCCGCTACGAAGTAATCGTCTCGCTGTACGGCTCCGGGCGCATCCTGTCGCAGTTGAGGCAGCAATCTGTTGCGGCGAAGCCGACCGGCCAGGAATCGGAACGGGCCATTTGCGACGCGGTACTTCTCGCAACTTGTCTCTACTGGAAGCCGGTGCTGTGCCTGCAACGCTCAGTCTGTACAGTCCGCCTGCTCAGAAGGCACGGCATCGTCGCGCGGCTGGTCATCGGCTATCGCCCGTCGCCGTTCTTCTCTCACGCGTGGGTGGAGGTAGACGGCCGCGTCGTGTACGGCTCGCCGGTCTACCAGAAGCGGCTCAGGCTGCTGCACGTTGCTTAGCAGGAGAGGACGAAAATGAATATACAGGGACTGACCGTGACGGATGGCCGGAGCCAACACGGTGGCCGAATCGAAGTTCTCCACTGGGACGGCCGACTCGACAATAGCGACGACCTGCTGCTGCGGTTGAGAGATTCGCTGCAAGGCGACACCGGCCACGCGGCAATCGCGCGCGCCGCCTACGAGCGTTGGGGAACCGACGGTTTGGTTCACTTGATCGGCGATTGGAGTGTGGTCATTCGCGACCGGGTTAACCGTACGGCCGTTCTCGCGAGCGACTTCGCGGGCGTGCGTCCGCTTTATTACTACGCGCAGCAGGGACGCGTGCTGTGGTCTGGCCGCTTACAGTCTCTCGTGGAAGCGACCGGCATCACGGAGCTTGACGAGCGGTTCGTTGCCGGATTCCTGACGGTCGGCGGATGCCCGAACCGTACGCCGTATCAAGGCATCTACTCCGTGCCCCCCGGTCACGCGGTATGTGTGTCGGCTGAGGGAACGAGCGTTCGACGATTCTGGGAGCTGCCGGTCGGCGATACGATCCGTTACCGGAGCGAGCGCAGGTACGAGGAGCAGCTTCGCGCGCTGTTTCGCGAGGCGGTGGCCGTCCGGCTGCAAACCGACTCACCCGTTCTTGCCGAACTCAGCGGCGGCCTCGATTCGTCGTCCGTCGTCTGCATGGCAAACCAACTGATGCGGGGCGGCGCGGTCGGCGCTTCGAGTCTGACGGGGCTGAGCTTCGTCTGGCGGAACTCGATTGACGAGCCGTTCGTCCGCGAGGTCGAATCGCACTGCGAAATCGGGGGAGTCCACATTTCGACGCACGACGTTCCCCTCGTCGCCGAAACACAAGCGGGCGATGCGATGCCCGAAGCTTTTCAGCCGCTGCGCACGTCGGTTGCAATGACGGCGGACAGGCTCGGCGCAAAGACAATCCTGACGGGACAGAACGGCGACCTCATGATGGGGAACTGGTTCGACGATAGCCTTCAGGTCGCTGCGTCCCTGCGCCGCTTTCGTCTCGGCCGGGCGTGTGAAGAGGCGCTCGCGTGGAGCAAGACTCTCCGGCTTCCCGTCTACAAGGTTCTCTGGCGTGCGCTTCAGGCATCTCTTCCGACAGCGTTGACGCCCGCCGCGATCTACGTCGCCGCCGACGGCTCATACGCGCCGAAGAACGCCGAGACATCTCTTGTCTCCGGCTTTGGCGACCGGACGGGACTTTCCGAATCGGGGGGCTTCTTCTCGAACGACTGGATGCAGGCGCCACCGGAACGCCGGAGGTATTTCCACGCTCTAACGACGATGCTGGAACTCCGCCTGCTGCAACCGGGCGAGCCGTTGCAACACCTGGACTACACGCACCCGTTCGCCCACCGGCCCCTGGTCGAGTTTCTGATGACGGTACCGGCGGACGTTCTCTGTCGTCCGGGTGAGCCGCGAAGATTGATGCGCTCGGCCTTCTCGGAGCTGTGGCCCCACAAGTTGCGCGCGCGGCGTTCCAAGGGCTTGTTTAATGCTCCGTGGCAGGAGGCGCTGCGTCCGGTGGCCCGCGCCCTCCTCAAGGCCAGGCGGTTACAGATAGTAGAGCGAGGGTTTGTAAATCTCACCAGCGTCCTCTCGCGCCTGGAGCGCCTTACCCTCGGGCTTGAGTGTAACGAGTTCCAGTTGCGGCAGATCATCCTGCTCGAATTGTGGCTACGCAATCGCGCGGGTGGTGCGCTGTCCGGACACGTGCTCCGAGCCGCATGAATGAGCTTCACGGTCAGACCGAGTCTGTAACAAAAGGGAGAAAGGAGGCAGAGCCAATGCAGAAAGAGTACGAGGCCCCCGAACTGACGCTGATCGGCCAGGCCGACGAAGTTGTCATGGGCACCGACTTCGGCGGCGACGACTATCCGCAGCAGACTGCGTGGGATTTCGAATTCGCGCAGGACTAGCCTGTCACGTCGGGAACAGGGCGGCGGCGGGTTCTCATCCGAATCGTCACGTCGATTGGAATCGTGTGCGACAGTCGGATGGGAGCCCGCCGCAGTCCATAAGTCGTCCACAAGTTTTATCGTTGCGGTATAATTGGGCCTATCGCGAAGCAAGTACCAGATCAAGGGGTTCCCGGTTTCGCCGGTCTTCCGGTATTGGTTGGTGAGAAACTATGAATGCCGACAGACCCATTCGGATTCTAACCGTAGACGACCACCCGCTGTTGCGTGAGGGGATAGCCGCCGTGCTTGCCAACGAGACGGACATGGTTGTCGTCGCGGAAGCCGGTAACGGCCGTGAAGCGGTTGAGCAATTTCGCACCCACCGTCCGGACGTAACTCTGATGGACTTGCAGATGCCATACATGAACGGGACGGACGCGATTCTAGCCATTCGCGGGGAGTTTCCGGGCGCCCGTATTATCGTGTTGACTACCTACAGCGGTGACGCGCAAGCAGTCCGGGCCTTCAACGCGGGTGCCTCCGGTTACCTGCTCAAGAACATGGTGCGGAAGGAGTTGGTCGAGACCATTCGGATCGTGCACGGCGGCAAAAAAAGAATCCCTCCCGAAATCGCCGTCGAAATGGCCGAGCACCATACGGACGATGCTTTGACGGGCCGCGAAATCGAAGTGCTGCGAGAGGTGGCGGCCGGGAATGCCAACAAGGTGGTCGCTCTGCACCTCACCGTTTCAGAAGAGACCGTCAAAGCTCACATGAAAAATATTCTCTCAAAACTTGGCGCGAACGACCGCACCCACGCCGTGACCATCGCTTTGAAGCGTGGCATCATCGAGATTTGAGCCGCCCTCACTCGTCAATGCCGGAGTGACGGCGAAACCAGAACCTCTTCCTCTGAGCGCCGGGGACTTGATAGGCTGTGGCACCCGGAATCGTCAGCTCGACTTCGGTTCCGGTTTCAGCACGGCTCCAAAAGTTCAGTTGCGCGCCGATTCGTTGGGCGCGCTCTCTCATTCCCCGCAGGCCCCAATGATCGGGGCGGCCCTCTTCGATAATCGCGGGGTCGATGCCGCAGCCATCATCGCGGACTCGCAAACGAAACTGCCTCGGTTCGTATGTGATCTCTACTTCAACATGACGGCCTGCGGAATGTGTCAGAGCATTGACGAGCGCCTCGCGTCCGATGCAATAAGCTTCCTCACGGATGATGGGATGTAACTCTCGCACGCCGCCTTCGACCACGGTTTTGAAGGTCACGTCGCTGCCTTGTGGAGTTTCTTCCACCACACGCTGGAATGCCGCGGGCAAGCCACCGAATGGCACCGTGACCCCGCGCAGATTCCTGACGCGATCTCTTCCCTCCGCCAGAACCAAATCGGCCTGATCGAGTGACTTCTCCAGGGCTTCGTAAGCCGGGTCGTCACCGCGCATCTGCGTCGCGACCGCGTGAAACTTCAGGATCAGTCCCTGGACGCTCTGTAAAAGAGTGTCGTGTAAATCTCGGGCGATGCGCTCTCTCTCCGCCAGACGTTCCTCCATGCGTCCGCGCACCTGTCGCGCCACCTGTCGCAGCCGCAGTTGATAAAGCGAGACCAGCAGCAATAAAAAGACGGACACGGACGACACACGAAACCAGGTCGTCTGGTAATAGGCCGGGGCGACGGAAAAATCCAGAAACGTCCCCGCCTCGTTCCACACGCCGTTGTTATTGCAGGCCATGACGCGGAAGCGATAGTCGCCGGGGGGAAGATCGTTGTAGAACGCCTGGCGGCGATTGCCCGCCTCCAGCCAATCGGCGTCGTGGCCCTCCAGCTTGTAGCGGAACAGCACCTTCTCGGGCGCGACGAGGCTGAGCGCCGTGTAGCCGATCTCAAGGTCGCGTATCAGTGGCGGCAGTTGCACGCGTCCACTTGATTCAGAAGTGGCTCCGTAGGTCTTGCGGTCGGCGATGAGATGCTCGATGTGTACCGGCGGCGGAAGTTGGTTGAAGGAAAGGTGTTTCGGATCGACGACGCTGACGCCGTCCCAGGGTAAGAACCACAATCTCCCATCGGAGGACTTGGCAACCTGCGGGCTGAAGTGGCTGGTACTGGCAAGGATTCTTACTCCGTCGGAACTGTCGAAAACCGTGGGCTGAAGCGTCCGTCCGGCATCATTACCTTGCTCCACTGCGGCGGCCCAGGCGTCTAACTCGGCGCGCGCGACGCGCACCAGGCCACAGGCCGTGTAGAGCCAGAATGAATGGGCGTCGTCTTCCGTTGCCCAGTGAATCGTATCGCAGGGCAGACCGTGCCGGCTGGTCAGGGTGGCAACACGTCCGTTTTTCAACCGGCTGAGCCCGCCTTTAGTGGCGGCCCAGAGCGTACCGTCCTGTTCGAGTCGCAAGTGGTTGACACGGCCCTCACCCAGCCCGTCGGCGGCTGCGTACGATGCGCGTACTTGACCTTCACTGAAATAGGCGACGCCGCCAAGATGGTATCCAAGCCATAGGCCGCCCTGTAACGGATCGGCCGCCAGCGTGCTGGCATGATCCTTGTGCCCCAACGTAGCCCACGGAATCTGTCTGACCACAGCCCCCCGGAGCAATTGAAAAAGAGCGACATGCTCGTTGGCAATCCACAGACTACCGTCTGTGTCCTGCGCGATAGCAGTCACGGGCCCTCCGGGGAGGCCGCTGACGGAGATAAAGCGGTCATTCTCCAGATAGCCGAACCCAAGCGATGTCGAGGCCCAGATTCGCCCCTGGTCGTCTTGAAAAAGAGTGTTCGGATATTCGTTCTGTCTCCCGTCGCGCCTGTCGTTGCCGGTCGACGGCTGTGCGCCGCGCCGGCCGTAACTCGTGATTTGCCCGTCATGCAACCTGTTCAAGCCGCCGCGCGTGGCGAGCCAGACGCTTCCGTCTCTGTCAGCCAGAACGGCCCCGACCGAAGGATGCGTCAAGCCCTGGCTCACAGTAAGAGTCGCGACGGTAACGTCGCGAAAGCGGTCGAGGCCGTTACGGGTAGCGACCCAAACATTGCCCTCACGATCCTCAAGGAGGTTGTAAATGAGTTCGCCTGAGAGGCCGTCAGACGGCGCAAACACATCTGTCCTTCCCTGATGTACATGCACAAGACCCCGGCCCTGTGTTCCGATCCACAGACCGCCATCGCGGTCGCGGAGCATCCTTCTGGCCCTGAAGTGTCCCACCGTATCCGGGAGTGGATACGCTTCGGGTTTTCCGTCAACGAGACGTTGGATTCCGCCGTTCCAGCCGACCAGGAGTGCGCCGTCGTCGTCTTCGCCGAGAGCCTGGATGCCGTCCGGCTCGCCGGGCAGCGGATAGAACTGTGGCGGTTCGGGTCTCCATCGCCACAGCCCGTCCTTCACACCCGCCCAGAGATTGCCCTTGCTATCCTCGTACAAATTGAACGCCCCGCGGCCGAGAGCGCCGTCTTCTCCGTGGCACCGGACGCTGCCATTCCGAATCGCGCAGAGCTTTCCATTAGTAACCGACCGTCCGCTGGCCCAGACCGTGCCCTCGTGATCCTCAAGGAGCTTGAAAATATCCTGTCCGGCAAGCTCCGGGTACTGTGTGAGCTTGCCGTCCTTCCAACTCGCCAGCCCTTTCAAAGCGCCAATCCACAGAGTCCCGTCGCGCGCGCCGAGGAGGCTCGTGATGTAACTGGAAGGGAGTTGCTGATCCGCTGGCGGCTGCCACGGGACGTTCCTGACACCGTCGAAGCGAAGCAGGCCGAACTCCGTACCCAGCCAGAGATAACCGTCGGGCGTTTGAGCCGTCGAGATGATCTGGCCTTTGGTAAAGCCGTCGCGGAGCTTCCACGATGTGTGTGCGTACTGGTTAACGTCCAGCGTCGGATTCAACGCGAACGCAGAGGGGCACCATGCCAGCAGGATGCAAGCCAGCACGAGGCCGGGCGGGATGACGTGTCGTCTGCGTCGGCTTGCTTCCTGCATGCGGCGCACATCTTACCTCATCGCTATTTCAGCCGATACGATTCTCCCAGGGTGTATTCAACCCCGGTCTGTGCAGCAGATGATGTACTTTGCAACCGGAGCCATTAGCATCACTCTATTGAGGGATGGACAGGCCACTTTATTAGGGGATTGACACAACGCCGGGTCCGACGATAGTCTCACGCCTTCCGCACAATAGTCTCACGCCCTCTCAATTTGCCCTGAGGATTGGACCTATGCGCCGAGTGTCCGCATTCGTTTTTCTCCTGCTCGCTACGGTTACGTGTGTTCGCGCCCAGTCAACAAATGCCTCGCTCGCGGGTCGCATCACCGATCCCGCGAAAGCCTTGCTGGTTGACGCCAGAGTCATAGCCGTCAGCGCCGGCACTAACGTCCGTTACGAAACCACGACGAACGGTTCGGGCGAATACCATCTGCCGAATCTCCCGCCCCACACTTATCGCATCGAAATTGAAAAGTCCGGCTTCAAGAAGTTAATCAAGCCTGATGTAGTCCTTCACGTTCAGGATGCTCTCGAAATCGACTTCGAGATGACGATCGGCTCCGTCTCTGAGGCGGTCGCGGTGGAAGCCGGAGCGCCACTGGTGAATACCGAGTCGGCCACGGTCAGCACGGTGGTCAACCGCGCGTTCGTCGAGAAGCTGCCGCTCAACGGCCGGAGTTTCCAGACGTTGATTACGCTCACGCCCGGTGTGGTCTTGACCCCGACGGCGTTCAACGACCAGGGACAATTCAGCGTGAACGGGCAACGCGCGGATGCCAACTACTTCACCGTCGATGGGGTGAGCGCGAATTTCGGAGTCACCGGCTTTATTGCAATGATGCAAAGCGCGTCCGGGTCGTTACCCGCGCTCAGCGCCTCGGGCGGGACGAACAGCCTCGTGTCGGTGGACGCCATGCAGGAGTTTCGCGTCCAAACGTCTTCGTTCGCGCCCGAGTTCGGGCGCACGCCCGGCGGACAGGTCTCTATCGTGACGCGCTCAGGGACGAATGATTTTCACGGCGCGCTGTTCGAGTACTTCAGGAATGACGTACTGGACGCGAGGGACTGGTTCGTGAACTTCAATAATCTGCCGAAGCCCGCGGAACGGCAGAACGACTTTGGCGGCGTGGTCGGCGGCCCGGTTCGTACAGACAGGGCGTTCTTCTTCTTCTCTTATGAAGGGCTGCGGCTGCGCCAACCGTCGAGCCTGCAAACCGCCGTGCCCGACAACGCGTCCCGGCAGCAGGCTCCGGCCGCGATGCGTCCATACCTGAACGCATTTCCGGTCGCCAACGGCGCCGCGCTCGGGCCGGGACTGGCGCAATTCAGCGCCAGCTTTACCAACCCTTCCACGCTCGATGCTTACAGCATTCGCCTGGATCACATGGTTAACTCCAGGCTGAGCTGGTTCGGCCGTTATAACTACTCGCCGTCCAGCTTAGACCAACGAGGCCCTCTCTTCTCCTCGGGCAGAGTCCTCAGCACGACGAATTCGTTGTCCTCCTCCGTCCACACCGGAACAGTCGGCCTCACACAAGTCATCAACCCGGCAATCAGTAACGAAGTGCGGGCGAACTACAGCAACCACCGCATCGGCGTTAAGTTCGTCATGGATAATTTCGGCGGTGCCGTGCCGCTTCCAGACACACTCTTCTTCCCCTCCGGCTACTCATCCACAAACAGCAATTTCATACTCATCATCGCAGGCGCCGGCCAGTACGTTCAGGGCAAGCAAGGGACGAGCGAGCAGCGTCAGGTCAATCTTGTTGATAACCTGTCGATGACGAAGGGCGGCCATCAATTGAAGTTTGGTGTGGACTATCGCTGGCTCGCCCCTTTCAGCAGCCCGGCCGCCTACCGTCAATTCGCGCAATTCACTGGCATGTCGGCCAGCCCCGGAGGTGCTCTTTCGGGAACAGCCTCGTTCGCTCAGTCGAGCGCCTTTCAAACCAACGCGCTCCTGTCACAAAACTTCTCGCTGTACGGTCAGGACACGTGGAAAATCACGCCCCGGCTGACGGTGACTTACGGCTTGCGTTGGGACGTGAATCCACCGCTGAGAGGAAAGAACTCGGCGGACGATCCGTTCACCGTGGTGGGGTTGAATAATCCGGCGACGATGACCTTAGCGCCTCGCGGCACTCCGCTCTACCAGACGACCTATGGGAACGTCGCGCCGAGATTTGGACTCGCCTATCAACTCCGTGTGTGCCCCGACTGGGGTACCGCCTTCCGCGCGGGCTTCGGCGTGTTTTACGATCTCGGGCAGGGTTCGCTGGGAGGAGTCTCCAGCTTCTTTCCATACCTTGCCAACAAGAATTTTTCACCCGGACAGTTTCCGCTCAGCCCCCAGAACGCCGCTCCTCCTGCCTTCAACACAAACCCACCCGTGAACAGTATCCTGGTGGCCGACCCTCATTTAAGACTCCCGAGGACGTATCAGTGGAACGTCGCGCTGGAACAGTCCATCGGAAGCAATCAGAGCCTCTCGGCGACGTACGTTGGGGCGCTTGGACGTGACCTGCTTCGCATCGTCAACTTGTTCAACGTGAATCCGAACTTTCAGTCCGTGGCGTTGACCGACAACACGGCGACATCGGACTACCACGCTCTACAACTGAAGTTCCAGCGACGCTTGTCGAGCGGGTTGCAAGCATTGGCATCGTATTCGTGGGCACACTCGATTGATATTGCCTCGACCGATGCGCTTGCTACGAACCTCAACACGCCCGGCCAAATTTCCAGCGCGAATATCGACCGTGGGAATTCCAACTTTGACATCCGCCATTCCTTCAACGCCGGTGTTACTTATGACCTACCCTCTCCGGGATGGCAAAAACTTGTCAAAGCGATATTGGGCGACTGGTCGCTGGACGGTATCGTTTTGGCCAGATCGGCTCCACCCGTTAATGTTGTCGGCGCAACTTTTGCTGTCGCGGGCACCCAGCTCGCCCCCCGCCCGAACGTAAACCCGGGAGTACCTCTTGAGCTTTATGGGGAGCAATTTCCCGGCGGCAAGATTTTCAATCGGGCGGCTTTTACCGCCGCGCTCGCGGGGACGCAGGGTAATTTCGGGCGCAACGTGCTGCGGGGTTTCGGAGCCTGGCAAGCGGATGTCGCGTTGCAGCGGCAATTTCACGTCACCGAAAGGGTGAGTCTTCGTTTACGTGCCGAGTTCTTCAACATCTTCAATCATCCGAGCTTCGGCAACCCCGCCAATATCCTGACCAGTCCTCTCTTCGGCCGCTCGACGCAAACGCTGGCGAGCAGCCTGGGGTCGGGTGGTGCCAACGGCGGCTTCAGCCCCCTCTATCAAGTTGGCGGGCCGCGCTCGATCCAGTTCGCGCTCAAGCTGCAATTCTGAATAAGCGTCGCCGCGATGCTAACAGACTAAACACGAGCTTTGATTTAAGCCGGACAGGACGTTTCTTCCAAAGAGACTCAGGGTCACCGAGTCCGGCGGAGTGTTAGAGCTCGCTGAAGGTGCGAGGCGGAGTCTCTCGACCGCTCTCACAAGGTCGGCGAGGGAGTTGGCCTTCATCTTCTGCATCACCCTGCCCCGGTGCGCCTTCACCGTGATCTCGCTGATCCCGAGCTTGAAACCGACCTGTTTGTTCAGCAGGCCGGAGACCACCAGCGCCATGACCTGCTGCTCCCGAGGGGTGAGCGACGCATGGCAGTCGCGGAGCGCCTGTATCTCCGCCTCCTGCCCGAGTGCGTCGGTGCTGAGTTTGAGGGCCTGCCGGATGGCGCCGAGCAGCGCGTCGTCTTTGAACGGCTTGGTCAGGAACTCGACTGCCCCCGCTTTCATGGCCCGCACCGCCACGGGGATGTCGGCGTGGCTCGTGATGAAGATGACCGGCATGTCCGTCCGGTCGGCGACGAGCCTTTGCAGGTCGAGGCCGCTGAGGTCGGGGAGAGAAACGTCGAGCACGAGGCAGCTCGGCGTCAGGGCGCGTGGGCGTGCGAGGAACTCCCGCGCGGACACGAAGACTTCCGGCCGCCACCCCGCGAAGCGGGTCAGCAACTCCAGCGATTCGCGCACCGAGACATCTTCATCGACGACGAAGACGATGGGCGTATCTCGTGACGCGGCTGTTGACATCGCCGAATCCGCTTGAGTCCCCTGCCGCCGACGCCGAAATAGATCGGCTCGCCCGTCGTGGGCCTTCGCGATGTAACGCCCGCCCGATGCGGGGATGGCCCCGGTGATATGCGGAGTCGAACCGTTCGCGCCGCCGTTGACCGACCAGACTTGCGACATGATGAACCTCCCATACTCTCTTACAACCCAGTCAAAGCACCTGCCCGGTGTTCCTGCTAAGTCCCGATTTGTTTAGAGAGTTTGCGCCTCCTGGCCTCTGCGGCGAAACCCTAAATGGTACGAGTGGAATATCCCCCTATCGTGTTAGTCCGCGACTACCCTCAGCGCGTCGCCATAGGCACCCTGCTCCCTCGAACTGCCGCCATAAAGGCCAGTCCTTTCGAGTCAACCATTGCGACGGAAGGCTAAGGCTGCTCTCTGTCTCTGCGGGGGGTGACCACGGTGACGCGGCGTCCGAACAGTCGCGCATCCAGCGAATACGCCCCCGGCCCGAGGAGGGCGAGCGCCGCGGCGTCGATGACAGGAAACACGTGGATGAGGTTGCCCGAGTTAGGGCCGATCAGCAGATTCACGACGGCGGCGGCGCACGCAATAACAGATAGGTACGGTGTGAGGAAACCGATGCACAGGGACACGGACATGAGCACAACCAGGGCGCAGAGCAGAAGGATGGAAGATAAGCCTGAGCAATTAGCCGCATCCAACAGTAAGACTGCCGCCACCGAAAGCCTGAGCAGCAATAACGCGACGCCGGGCCCCCCCTGAGGAAACATTGAGAACAGTCTCTGCATAAAGGTGAGCGTAGCGGCTTTCCATAAAAGTGGATGCCCGAAATGAGGCTACTCCTCCGTCACTCTTTCGAGGTAGTTGCCTCGGTCTCCAGATATTATTCCGCCAGTAGCTTCTGAATCACTCGCTCTCCCTCGCCGTAACCCCCTTCGCCGACGTGGCTCCATCGAATTCGTCCTTGTTTATCTAACAGGAAAGTGGTGGGCCACGCTTCTACGTCGTAAGCCTTCCATGTTTGGTAGTCGTTATCCGTGACCACGGGGTACTTGATTCCCAGTGAAGCGACCTGGCGGCGAAGGTGTTCGACATTTCTTTCCTCGTCGAACTCAGGTGAGTGCACGCCGATGACGGTCAAGCCTCTCGCGCGGTAGCGGTCATCCCAGCCTTTGACGAAGGGCAACGTGTTACGGCAGTTATAGCAACCGAAAGTCCAGAACTTGATCAGCACCACGCGGCCGCGCAGGTCTTTGAGACTCAGCGGTCCCGAGTTTATCCAGTCGCCCGCCGCCAGCTCTGGGGCGTCGGCGGATTCCGAACTCTTATATTCGGCGGCGTTGCCGCGAATGGGTCTCAGCAATTGCTTTGAGAATCCCGTGGCGTAGACCACCCCCGCCACAACCAACACGGCCACGACGATCCCGATTAACATATTTCGTCGTCTGTCCATATAGCTTTATTTAAGGCGGGCGAAGACGCATTGTTCCTCGGAACGCCTTCGTTGCGCCAACTCGGCGATCCAGCTCTTGACCGTACCGGCGATTTCGCGCTCGGTCTGTCGCCTTGGCTTTTGATCCCGGTCTGGTGGCGAGCCCTGCAAGCCTCGGGCGCGGCCGCGCTTTATGATTCTCACTCCGGTGTTCATGGTGGCGAGTAGACCACAGGCTTGCGGGCGAATCTATCAGACGAAGGTGTCGGTCGATACCTTAGTCTCAGTGTCCACGGCTCCCGGCTCCCCCTGCACTGACTTAAGGACGCGAGAGAAGTTCAGTTCGCTCCTTGCTGCCCGAGGCGGCGCGTCCAATCCACGAGGCTCTGAACCAGACGGCCGACGTACCCCCTCGTCTGCTCGTCAGTCAGGTTCCCTTCCGAGTCGAACCGCTCGGAGGCGTTGCCGATCATCACCTCGGGCTGGTTGATGGGGAACATGTTGAGGAAGACCATCACTTGCCGCAGGTGGTACTGCGCCCGCGCCGTCCCGATTGTCCCAATTGACGCGCCCATGATGGCGGCTGGCTTCCCCGACCACGCGCTGTCGCCGTACGGCCTCGACGCCCAGTCGATGGCGTTCTTGAGCACGCCCGGGATTGAATAGTTGTACTCGGGCGTGACGAAAAGGACGGCGTCCGCCTCGCGTATTAGGCGCTTCATCGACCTACTGGGCCGGGCGCATCTCGCTCAGCATCGTCGGGATGAGTTCGGAGACCGTCGGGTGGATGGGCACCGCGCGCTCAAGCACCTCGTAGGGGGCGCCCGCGTTCATGATGTCGAGGATGCCGTGGATCGCCTCGTCGCCGCCCGTGCCGAGGATGGCGGCCCCGAGAATCCGGCGCGTCTCGGCGTCCACGACGACCTTCATCAACCCTTGCGTTTCACTCTTCTCAACGGCGCGGCTGACGCGGGTCATGGGGCGGTTGCCGATGAGAAGCGGGCGGCCCGTGGCGCGCGCCTCGCGCTCGGTCATCCCGACGCGGCCGAGCGGCGGATCGACGTAGAGCGCGTAAGCCGGGACGCGTTCACTCAAGCGCCGCTGCCCGCCGTCGAGCAGGTTGGCGGCGACGATCTCGTAGTCGTTGTAGGCCGTGTGCGTGAAGGCACCTCGGCCGTTGCAGTCGCCGAGCGCCCAGACGCCGGGGACGTTGGTGGCGAGCTGGTCGTCAACCTTGACGTAGCCGCGCGCGTCGGTCTCGACCCCCGCCGCTTCGAGATTGAGGTCGTCGGTGTTCGGACGGCGCCCCACCGCGAGCAGGACGTGCGAGCCGACCGACGTGGGTTCGCCTTCGCGGCAGTTGACGCCGACCTCGACGCCCCGCGCGTGCGGCGCGAGGCTGATGCACTCCGCGTTCGTGCGGACGTTGATGCCTTCACCGACGAGAATCTCCCTGATGGCTTCAGCAATCTCCTCATCCTCGCGCGCGACGAGGCGCGGGGCCTTCTCGACGACCGTCACCTCGGCGCCGAAGCGGCGGTACATCTGCGCGAACTCCAGCCCGACATAGCTGCCGCCGACGACGATGAGGTGTTCGGGCAGGCGGTCGAGTTCGAGCATCGAGCGGTTGTTGAGGAACAGGACTTCCGTGACGCCGAGCATGTCGGGCACGAAGGCACGGCCGCCGACGTTGACGAAGATGCGCGGCGCGGTCAAAAGCTCACTGCCTACTCGGACGCGGTCGGGCCCCTCGAAGCGCGCGTGGCCCTCGACGACGGTGCAGCCCTCCATGCCGCGCAGCCACTTCTCGACTCCTCTGCGTGAGTTCGCGACCAGGGCGTCGGCGCGCGCCTTGACCCGCTTCATGTCAACGCGCACCGGGCCTTCGACGAGGACGCCGAAGTCCGCGGCGCGGCGGGCGAGGTGTGCGGCGTAGGCACTGGCGATGAGCGTCTTCGTCGGCGTGCAGCCGGTGTTGACGCACGTCCCGCCGAAGAGCTTCCGCTCGACGAAGGCCACCTTCATGCCGGCCCCGGTCAGCCGCCCGGCCAGCGCGGGGCCGGCCTGGCCCGCGCCGATGATGATCGCGTCAAACTCTCTCATCGCGATGTGACCTCCGAGTTAAGATTTTGCACTGGCCCTTACGGATGCGACGTAGGCGCGCGCGGAAGCTGAACGGTGAAGACCGAGCCTTCTCCGTGGCCCCGGCTGTGCGCCGTGATCCTTCCGCCGTGCAGCTCCACGATGTGACGTGCTATCGCCAGCCCCAGACCGAGACCGCCCCCCACGCCGCCCGTCCCGCCGGCCTCTGGCTTAAGATGAAGTAAAGGTCGGGGCTTTCCCCGACCATCGCGTGCCTCGACAATGCCGCCAAGCAGTTCGCTCATCGCGCTTCCCTTCCTGACCGCCGCGAGCGTGTATGCGCCGGCACCGTACAGCCGGCCGCGTCGAACGGGACGACGGCGACGGGCATTGCCGCGACGGCAATAAAGCGTCGACGGTCATGTTTGAGCCCTTCAAACATTCGATTTCCCCCGGCCACATTCAAAGCGGGCTTAATCGCGCAGGTAGTGGCAGGTGTATCCGCCGGGGTGCTTGCGCAGGTAGTCCTGGTGGTACTCCTCGGCGTCGTACCAGATCGCGGCGGGCTCGATGCTGGTGGTGATTGGGCGCGTCCAGCGCCCCGACGCGCCGACGCGTGCGATGACGCGTTCCGCGACGGCTCGCTGCTCATCTGTCTGCGGAAAGATCGCCGAGCGGTATTGCGTCCCCGTGTCGTTGCCCTGGCGGTTGCGCGTCGTCGGGTCGTGCAGGCGGAAGAACCAGCTTTCGAGCAGCTCCTCGAAACTGAGCACCGACGGGTCGAAGGTCACGCGCACCGCCTCGGCGTGCCCGGACGCCCCGTCATGCGTGTCTTCGTACTTAGGGTTAGCGAGGTGGCCGCCCGTGTAGCCGACCTCGGTGTCGAGCACGCCGGGCACCTCGCGCAGGATGTCCTCGACGCCCCAGAAACAGCCGCCCGCGAGCACGGCCACCTCCGCCTGCCGCCCGTTGACGAACAACGGGCGGCTCGCTCCGTTCTTTTCGTTCATTTCGCGTGTGCCTCGCTACGGCTCATTATCGGGAAGGACCTGAAGGGCCTCTTCCATGTGTCGGTCGGCGGCGGCCGCCGCCTCCTCCGGACTGCTCCCCTGCTGGCGCGCGCTCAGGTAGGGCGCGTACCAGTCCCACCAGTGGTGCTCGCCGTGCGTCTTCTCGAAGCGGCCGTGATGCTCCGATGTCTCGCGGAGGAGTTCCGCGAGGGTCGCAACGTCCGTGGCTCGTGGCTGCGCCTTCTCCCATTCGCGGCCCGGAAACCGCGTCGTGACCTCCTGAAGCAGCCAGCCGTTCCCGTCCGGGTCCTCGAACGAGGCGAACGAGAAGTAGGAACGATTCTCGGGGTCGCGCCCGCCGACGCGCGGGCGCTCCACGGTCTCGTTGAAGGGGCCGCCCGCGTAGTGGAAGACCTCGCTCACCTCCACGTCGCGGGCGACGAGGTCGGCGCGGGCGGCGTCAATATCCTCCACGGCGAGGACCAGCCCTTGCGCCGAGCCGGGCTCGGCCGCCGTGCTCCCCTTGCCGAAGATGATCGAGGCTTGCGAGTGGCGCGGCGTCATCTGCACGCCTCGGAAGTCGCCGTTCGCGATGTCGATGTCGAGCCGCCACCCGAGCTTCTCGTAGAACGCCTTCGCGCGGTCGATGTCGGAAACGGGAATCACCACGACTTCGAGCTTCATATCGACCGGTTTGGCCCGCCGCTCCGCCTCGCTCTGTTTGCTCACTTCAACGCTGGACATCATTATCTCCTTTCGTTAGGGGAAGCCCTTACAGGCTCCGCTTCTGTAAGACGCGCCGATGCTACAGGTGTGACCCATCAGCTCGCGGCGCGGCCCCGTACGTGAAACTCCTCCTGGGAACTTGATATTTCAGCGTGCCGGCCGAAGTGATCTGAAGGCGGCCCGTATCTCTTCGGAGAAGAGTTGCGGCTGTTCCCACGCCGCGAAGTGGCCGCCCCGGTCGGCCTCGTGGAAGTAGACGAGGTTGCGATAGGCGCGCCGGGCCCACGTCTCCGGGGCTCGATAGACCTCCTCCGGGAATACCGTGACGGCCACCGGGAGCGCGATCTCGGCGGTCTTCTGCGCGGCCGCGAGAAGAACACTCTGACCCATAGTTTCCCAGTACAGCCGCGCCGACGAGGCCGCGCTATTCGTCAGCCAGTACAGCGTGATGTCGTCCAGCATCTCTTCTCTGTTGAGCAGGCGCTCGGGCTCGCCGTTGTTGTAGTCGTACATCCAGGCCGCGAGGCCCGCCGGAGTGTCCGTCAGGGCGTAGCCGATCGTCTGCGGCCGGGTGCCCATCATCGCGGCGTAGGCCCGGTACTTCCTGTAGAAAGTATCGAGCGCGTCGAACGCCGCGCGCTCCTTCTCGGAGAGTCCCGCAGGGACGGAACCGCCGGAGGCAAGAACCTTCGCGACCTCCGGCGGCACGGTCGCCGGCAGGTTGACGTGAATACCGAGCAAACCCTCCGGCGCCTGGCGCGCCATCGCGCTGGCGACGGGGGCGCCCCAGTCGCCACCCTGTGCGACGTAGTGCTCGTACCCGAGGCGCTGCATGAGCACACCCCACGCGCGCGCGATGCGGTCGGGGTTCCAGCCCGTGCCCGACGGCTTGCCCGAGAAGCCGTAGCCGGGCATCGACGGCAGGACGAGGTCGAAGGCGTCCTCGGCGCGGCCGCCGTACCTGGTAGGGTCAGTCAGCGGGCCGATTGTCTTGAGCAGCTCGAAGATTGAGCCGGGCCAGCCGTGCGTCATGATGAGGGGCAGCGCGTTCGGGTGGCGCGAGCGGACGTGGACGAAGTGAATATTGACCCCGTCAATCGTCGTGACGAACTGCGGCAGGGCGTTGAGCTTCGCCTCCGCCTTCCGCCAATCGTAGTCGGTCTGCCAGTAGCCGATGAGTTCCTTCATCGTCGCGAGCTGCACGCCCTGCGACCGATCAGCGACCGTCTCCTGGTCGGGCCAGCGCGTCGCGGCGAGGCGGCGGCGGAGATCGACGAGCGCCTCCTCCGGCACGCTGACCCGAAAGGGGCGGATTGATTCGCCTCCGCCCGCGAGCACCTCGGCCGCCTTTGCGACCTGCCCGCCGGTCTGGGCGTGTTGCTGCGCGAGCACGGCGGCGGGCGTCGTCAGAGCGACCGCCGCCAGGAGCGTGAAGAGTAGTTGCGGGAGCGGGTGCAGGTGACACGCGATACGCGCCCGAACAGTTTGCAGTGCTTTTTCGAGTCGCATGGTCTGTTCTCCCTAATAAACTGCGCGTCGCACGTATCCGCTTCATCGAGGTGTGATTCCGAGGGCGAGTAGACCACAAGCGAAAAGGTGAATCTATTAGACGATGGTATCGGTCGATACCTTGGTATCAGCCCGCGCGGCGGTGAGGCACGACGGCGGATTCCGCCTGAGATTCGAAAACACACGAGCCCTGCGGAACCTCTCAAGGCGTCCTCGGGGCTCTCTCGATATAACAGCGAATCAGTAGCCGGCGACTTCGATGACGGCCTGGGCGAACGCCTCCGGGGCCTCCTGCGGCAGGTTGTGCCCGACATCGCCCTTGACGACACGGTGCGAGTATTTGCCCGAGAATTTCCCGGCGTAAGGACTGGCGTCCGGGTGCGGCGCCCCGTTGGCGTCGCCCTCAAGGGTGATAGTCGGGACGGCGATCACGGGGCCCGCCGCGCGCCGCCTTTCGAGCCCGTCATACTGCGCCTCGCCTTCGGCCAGGCCGAGCCGCCAGCGGTAATTGTGGATGACGATTTTGACGTGGTCAGAGTTATCGAAGGAGACGGCGCCGCGCTGGTACGTCGCGTCGTCGAAGCCCCATTTGGGCGAGGCGAGTTGCCAGATGAGCTTGTTGAACTCACGCCGGTATTTTTTAAAGGTAGGTCATACCGCTCAGCCTCCGGTGGGCCCGAACCGCTCCGTCTTGACGCGCTCCGGCTCGTAGCCTAATTCCACCAGATGCGTGGCGACCGTCTCGACGAAAGCGGTCGGGCCGCAAGTGAAGGCGAGCGGTTTGTCCGCCGGCCGCCAGGCGGTGTCCGCCAACATCGCCCGGTCAACCCTGCGCCCGTAACCCGTCCAGTTCGGGGGCCGCCGCCTGGTTAAAGTGTGGATGACGCGCAGCGTAGCGTCGTGCGCGGATAGACGGTCGAGCTCCTCGCGGTAAATGACCTCTTCGTAGGAGCGTGACGAGTAGAGGAGCCGGGTCGGGACTTTGTTACCCGTACTCGCGCGGTGGCGAATCATCGCCATCAGCGGCGCGATCCCGCTCCCGCCCGCGGCGAGAAAGAGCGGGGGGCCGTCGCTCTCCCCTTCGCGGGCGTCCCAGACGAAATAGCCACCAATCGGCCCGCGCAGCTCGATGCGGTCGCCGACGTGCAACCCGTCGGTTAAGTAAGGCGAGACCTCACCGTCCTCGATGCGCTCGACCGTGAGCATCAGATGTTTCTCTCCCGGCGGCGAAGCGATGGAGTAGCTGCGCTGCGCTTGATAACCGTCTTCGGCCGTCAGGCGCACGTCCACGTGCTGCCCCGCGAGGTGCGTGGCCCAATCCGGCACTTCGAGAATCAGGCTTTTCGCGTTCGGCGTCTCCTGCCGGATTCCGACCACCGTGCCGAGCTGCCATTGAAGCTGCCGCGCCATGCTTTTAATCGCCCGCGTATCGCTGCTCTTTCCACGGGTCGCCGTGGTTGTGATAGCCCGCCGTCTCCCAGAAGCCGGGGCGGTCTACCCCGACTAGTTTGAAGCCGCGCACCCATTTCGCGCTCTTCCAGAAATAGAGGTGCGGCACAAGCAGGCGGGCCGGGCCGCCGTGCACGGGTTCGAGCGGCTTGCCGTCGTACTCGTAAACGACCCACGCTTTTCCGCCGCGGATGTCGGCGAGCGGCAAATTTGTCGTGTAGCCGCCGTCGCAAAAGGCGATGAGATAGCCGACAGTCGGCTGTGCGTCGAGGTCAACACCCGTGAGCAGCGTATCGACCGAGACGCCCGTCCAGACGGTGTCGAGCTTCGACCACTTGGTGACGCAGTGAATATCGACCGTCACGGTTTCGCGCGGCAGTTCCCGGAACTCGTTCCACGTCCACTTCAGGTCTTCGGCGATCTCCCCGTAGACCGAAAAGTCCCAACGCTCCAGCGGCGTTCGCGGGGTCGGCCCGGCGGACAAGACCGGGAACTCCTTCGTTTCAAATTGGCCGGGCGGTATGCGTTCTTTGAGTACCCCATCGGTCTCCCTCGCGCGTCCTTTGAAACCGCGAGAGATAAATTTTTCGGCCATCAGCACCTCCGGCAATGACTTCAGTGACTAAGTACCAGCAGGGTCAGTAAGGCCACAAAACCGGCGACCAGCAGCAGGCCGTTGAATTGCGGCGAGCCGTGGAACGCCTCCGGGATCATCGTCTCAGAGACCAGCGCCAGAATCGCGCCCGCCGCGAATGCCTCGACCGTCCCACGAACCGCCGTCCCCGTGTCCCGGAGCGCAAACCCGGCGACCGCCGCCGCGAGGCTAATCATCAAGGCGATCCCAATCCACACGCCGAACACGTAGCGCGCGGACCGCCCGGCGCGGCGCATTCCGGCGCTGCTCGATAGGGCTTCCGGGATGTTCCCCAGGAAGAACGCCGCGACCGTTCCCGGGCCGGGCGCGCCGTGGTGCAGCACGCTCAACCCCAGCACGATCCCCTCGGGCACACCGTCGAGGAACGTGCCGGCCGCGATGGCCAATCCACTGCCGGGCTGCTGCTCTTCATCCGGCTGCTCCACGCATTCGCCGCAGCGTTTTCGGTGCTGTGCCCCACGGCGGGAGAGCAGCCAGTTCACGGAACTGAACACCGCCGCGCCGCATAGCAGACCCGCGACCGTCCAATGCAGGCTGGCCGCGCCGCGCGCGTTGATCACGAGGTCCACCGCCACCACGGCCAGGAGTACGCCGGCCGCGAACGTCATCGTGCGGGCGACGGTGGTGTGCTGAAGGGACAGGTAGTAGCCGCCCACGGCCCCGATCAGCAGGCCGGACGCGGACAGGCCCCCCCAGCCGGCCGCTTGCAACCAGCCGGGCAGTTCTACGAGCACTCCCATCGCCGTTTGAACTTTCATTTACCTATAGAGCCTGATTCCGCCGGCTGCCGTCAGGACAAAATCCCTCCCAGCAACCCGCCCGGACGAATGAAAGAGATCATGGCGTTGAGCCCGACCATCAGCAGCACGAGGCCGAAGGCGATGCAGGCGTAGCCCGTCAGACGTTGCGCGCGCTCGCCGATGGTGAACCCCCAGTCCACGAGAAAGAGCCAGATGCCGTTGGCGAAATGCCAGACGGTCGCCGTCACCCCGACCAGATAGATGATCAAAATCGGGAGCATGCGGAACTCGCCTGCCACGATGTCGAAGGCCCGGTCCGGGGCATGCGCCACCGAGACTGTGTTCAGACCGGGGACGAGCCCGAAGCGAAAGTTGAGGAGGTGAAAGAGAATAAAGAAGAAGAGGATCACGCCCGTGATTCTCTGAATCAGGTAGAACCAGTTGCGCGGGTACGGATAGGCCAGGTTGTTGGGCCGCGACTCCCACGTGATGAAGAGCCCGTAAACGGCGTGATAGACGAGCGGGATGAAGACGACGCCGGTCTCGATAAAGAGGATGTAAGGAATGGCCTGCAAATTCCGAACGGCCTCGTTGAAATCCTCGGGCCCCGCCAGCGCCTTCGAGTTGGTGTAGAAATGCTCCAGCAGGAACGCGCCGAGCGGCACGATCCCCGAGAGTTGGTGGAGCTTGCGCAAGATAAACGTCCTGCTCAAACGAATAGCCATCAGATGACCTCCCGCCAGCCGGGCTTGAAAGACGGCCCCGGCTACTACGCCTTCCCGCGCGGCTGGTACTTCCCGACCTCCGGCCGGAAGCAGATGGCGAGGCGGTTCCAGCCGTTGATGGCGATGACGGCCATCGTCAGCTTGACCAACTCCTCCTCGCCGAACTGCGCGCGGGCGGCCTCGTACTCCTCATCCGGCGCGTGGGTCTGGGAGATCAGCGTCACTACCTCGGCCCAGGCCAGCGCGGCGCGCTCGCGCTCGGAGTAATAGGGCGACTCGCGCCACGCGCTCAGACCGTAGAGCCTTTGCTCGGTCTCGCCCGCGGCGCGCGCGTCCTTGGTGTGCATGTCGAGGCAGAAGGCGCAGCCGTTGATCTGCGAGACGCGCGTCTTAACGAGTTCGAGCAGCGAGTGCTCCAGCCCCGACTCCTGCACGTACTTCTCCAGTTTGTACATCGCCTGCACCGAGCCCGGCGCGGCCTTGCCGTAGTCCAAACGTGTCTCCATTCTCTTCACCTCACGTCATGCCGATGATTCAATGAGAGCGAGGCTCCCTTAGGTATTGTGAACGTCACCGTCCTCGACTGTCCGGGGAAGGGCTCGTGGTTGGCGTTCACCAGTTCGAGCCGCACCTTGTGGGGGCCTTCCGACAGCCCGGCGATGTCAACCGTATTGATGCCACTCGCGTCCGCCCACCACCAGCCCACGTCGTCCACGTGTACGTGCAGGTGCCCGACCCGCGGGGAAACGCCCACGGCGCCCTTCCCGAAGACCGGCACGACTTGCAGATTCCCCACCCGCCACTGAATCCAGACGATGCCCTGGGCCAGCCCCTCGGGAAGCGGGTCGTCCACGAACAGCCTGGGCGTGGGCTCGTTCTTGATTTCGGCGTAGGGCGAGGCGCCGCGAACCTCCTTCGCGCTCTGAGGGGTAGGCTCCGCATCGGCGCGTGTTGGCGTGCGGGCCCAGGCGGCGACAACGCCGGCCGCCATCGCAACCGCGACCAGCAGTAGAGCGATCCGTTTCATCCTGTGACTCCTTTCGACGTGTGTCGTTCAACCATTTGTTAGGGCAATCCGATGCGAACCGGTATCGAAACGCCCGCGCCCGCTTCATCGAGGTGCGATAGCGGGGGCGAGTAGACCACAGGCTTGAAGGTGAACCTATTAGACGATGGTATCGGTCGATACCCTGGTATCAGTCTGCGCGACGGCGCAGACCGAACGCCTCCTTCACATCGTCAGAACGACGCGGAACCGCGCTTTGCCGCTGAGCATGCGCGCGTAGCCTTCGGCCGCCCGTTCGAGCGGATAGGTCTCAATCACGGGGCGCACGCCGGTTAGTTCGGCGAAGCGCAGGGTGTCCTCTGCATCAATCGGCGACCCTGTTGACCAACCCTGGATCGTTCGAGTCCCGCCGATGAGCTGGAGTGGCGTGACCTCGATGGGCTTCATATCCACGCCGATGACCATGAGCTTGCCGTTCGTCCCCAGCCCGTCGAACAGCTTGGACATCGCCTTCGAGCTGGGGGCGGTCGCCAGAATCACGCGCGCGCCGCCCAGCTTCTGCAACTCCTCCGCCGCGTCCGTCGCCCCGCTGTCGATGTAGACGGCCGCCCCGAGCTTCTTCGCGAGTGCATCGTTCTCCGCCCCGAGCCCGACGGCCGCGACCCTGTAGCCGAACTTGTTCGCGAACTGAATCCCGAGGTGCCCCAGGCCGCCGACGCCCTGCACCGCGACGAGGTCGCCGGGCGACGCGCCGCCGTGCCGCAGCGCGTTGAAGGTGGTGAGTCCGGCGCAGAGCAGCGGCGCGGCTTCAACGTCGTTCAGACTTTCCGGTATTGCCACCAGCGCCTCGACGGGAGCCACCATGTATTGCTGGTAACCGCCGTCGTAACTGATGCCCGGCACCTTCCGGTTCTGGCAGTTGCGAAAATCTCCTCGGCGGCACGGGGTGCACGTCCCGTCGTGGCCGCCGTGCCAGCCGACCCCGGCGCGCTGCCCCTTCGTCCACCCGAAAACATTAGCGCCCACTTCATCAATAACGCCGACGACCTCGTGTCCGGGGACGCGTGGGTACTGAATGCCGGGCCACAACCCCTCTTTCGTGAATACGTCGCTGTGGCAGACGCCACACGCCTGCACCTTGATGCGCACGTGCCCCACGCCGGGGTCAGGGACCTCGCGCTCGACAATCTGGAAATCCTCCCCCGGCGCAGGAACCTGCGCCACCCTCATCGGCGCCACCGCGACTGCTGCCTTTGTCATCGTCGCCTCATCTCGCATCTAAAATTGATGTTGCCGCGTTCGTCTTCATTGCGCACCATCGCGCGCACCGCTCTGCCTTGCCTCAAAAGCAGTTCGGTGACCGTGCGACCTACCGCGCCGATGACCAGAATGGGACCTTCCATGTTCTTTCCTCCTGAAGGGGTCATTTGTCACCGCGCCGCCGCCCCGAGCAGACCCTCAATCTTCGCGTCGAGCCCCACGGCGACCGCGAGGGCCGCCTGACTCCCGTAGGGGGCAAGGAGGCTCGCCATCGAGTCGTAGGACAGGTGCACCCCGTCGGCGCGCTCGTCTACGAGGATCGTTACGGGCGCGTACGAGGCCGCGTCGGGGACGGCCTTCGCCATCTCCTTCATGATGAGCGGATTTCCGACGACGAGCCGGAGCATCTTCGGCCCCTGTCCGCCGCGCTCCTTACGCAGGACTTCGCCGGAGTCCAACCGGGCGAACTCCATCAGGTCTGAGGGGCCTATCGCGCCTCGAACCACTTCTTCCAGCTCGGCCACGGTCGTGGCCGCGGCGAGCGATTGGTGGAACGCGTTTATATCCGGACGGCCGATGGTCGCCGTGAGCCTTCGGACGACCTCCTCGAACGGCTTCGACGAGACAAAGCTGACTCTTCGGACTGTGACCTCTCTCGTTGGCATTTCTCTCGCTCCAGCTTTTATGGTCAGGCGACCTTGGTAAGAAGACCCTCCGAAGCTCGCTCGGCGGCTGACTCGGGGTGCACGGCACGTTCGTGGACGTGCGCGGTGGGGGTGCGGTCGATCAGGAGGCTGAGCAGTTCGGGCCGGCTGTAGTGTCCGCGCGAGTCCATCAGGTGCTTGCGCTTGTCGATGAGCGTGAAGTCGAGGTCGGCGACGACGACGCCCTCGCCCGAGCGGACGGGTTCGCCCAGCAGGGTACCGTTGGGCGCCGCGATGGCGGTGAAGCAACCGCCGGAGAGCGGCCCGGTGCTGCCGCCGGTGTCCTTGCCGATCTGCGCCTGCTGGTCGGCGTCCAGCCAGGCCGTCGCGCAGACGACGAAGCACGCGGACTCCAGCGCGTGCTGCCGGATATTGACCTCGGTCTGCTCGGAGAACAGGTCGCCGAAGATGGAGCCCGGGTACATCGCGGAGTGAATCTCCTCGCCGTCGGCCATCATCGCGTACCGCGCCAGAGGGTTGTAATGCTCCCAACACGCGAGCTGACCGATGCGGCCGACCCTGCTATCGACGGCACGCAAACCCGAGCCGTCACCCTGGCCCCAGATCATGCGTTCGTGGTAGGTGGGCGTGGTCTTGCGGCGCCGCTGAATCAAGGCGCCGTCGGCGTCGAAGAGGAGCTGGGTGTTGTACAGGGTTCCGCCGTCACGTTCGTTAACGCCGATGGACGCCACAACCCCCGCCTCTCTGCAAGCCTCGCCGATGGCGTCGGTGGCGGGGGACGGCACCGTCACCGCCTGTTCGAGCAGCTTGAGATTCTCATCCCCGGCGACCATCTGGTAGGGGGGCTGGACGAACGAAAAGTACGGGTAGTAAGGCACCACGGTCTCCGGGAACGTGGCGAACTGCACCCCCTGGCGGCCGAGCTCGCGTATCTTCCGCACGACCTTCTCGACCGTCCCCTCGCGACTATACAGGACGGGACTCAGTTGGACTGCGGCGGCTTTAACGACTCTCATTGCTATCTCCTTGGTGTCCCGGGTTCAGATGACGGACGCGGGTTCACTTGTTAATCGGCATGCGTCGCGGCGGTGTCGCCGAGCCACTCCAACGGTCGCGGCTGAAAATTGAGTTCGCGTTTCGCCTTGGCATTCGACACGCCTCGCATCCGAGTCCCGTAGTAGACTGCGTCCTCGCCGCCGGCTTTCAGGGCGTCCTCAACCGACACCTGCGGCGGCGGCGGGGCGTCCACCCAACGGGCAAACGCGGGGAGCCATTCGCGCGCGGCCAGCGGTTGGTCGTTCGCGATCAGATAAATCCCGGGGTTGCCCTGCTCTGCCGCCGCGACGGTGGCAGTCGCCGCGTCCTCGATGTGCAGCCACGACGCCACGCCTTCGCCGTCACCGATGACGGGGAACTGTCGCTGGCGCACCTGCCGGGCGACATCGCCGTCGGGGTTGAACCAGGTGCCGGGGCCGTAGAAGAAGCCGTAACGCAGGGCGATCCCTTCCACGTTGGGATTTCCCAGTAGGCGCTGCTCTAGCTCGTTCACTACGTGGGCATCTGCCGCGACCGCAGGTGAGGCATCAAATGCCAGAGGCGTTTCTTCGTCTGCCAATCCGGGGCCGGGAGCCGCCCAGAAGGCGATAGACTGCCTCAGGTAACGCCGCACACCCGCCGCTTGCGCGGCCGCCAGCACGTTGGCGCCCCCTTCTAAACGGAGACGGGTGTTGAAGTCGGCGGCGGCACTCATCGACTCGCGGGTGTAGGTTCTGGGCAGGGCGGTGAGTTGTTCAATCACCACTTCCGGCCGGGCGCGACTGACGACCGCTTTGACCGCATCGCTATCAAATACATCCGCGAGCGCAGGTTCTATGCCTTCTGCGACCAGAGCCCGAGCTTTTTCCGGAGAGCGGGTCAGAGCAACCAGAGCGTGCCCTTTGGCGAGCAATTCCGCGATCAGCGGACGGCCAATCGCTCCCGTCCCCCCTGCAACGAAAATCCTCATCTCTGAACCTCCTGCGTAGGTCGGTTACACCTTCAACGCTTGATCGTCCCCGGCTTGAAGGCGATGTGTTTGTATTCAAGAAAGTCATCCAGACCTGCCTGCCCACGCAGACGACCCCGGCCACTCTGCTTGAAGCCGCCTTCCTCGAACTCGTCGTGCATGTTGGCCCAGTCGTTGATCCAGACCGTCCCGACTTCCAGCGCGCGCGCCACGCGCGGCGGCCGGTCCACGTCACGCGACCACACGCTGGCGGACAACCCGTACTCGCTGTCGTTGGCAAGCTGCACCGCTTCCGTCTCCGTGTCGAAGACCTGCATCGTCAGCACCGGCCCGAAG
>DASVGG010000089.1:0-42154 GCA_036379655.1 Pyrinomonadaceae bacterium | reverse complement strand
TGCTAAATATCCCGTAGGCGCCGATGAGGCGGGCCATGTTCTGGAGGTTGGCGGGCGCGAGGAAGCGCGGGTTCAGGACCGCCACGACCACGCAGAGGAGCACGAGCAGCAGGAACGTCCCCAGTTCTTTCTTCATCGAGTCCTCTCTTTGCTATCCGACGCGCTACGAAACCGGTCGCAGCCTGACGTGCCCGAACGACGACGCGCCCGGCGACGAGCCGCCGAAGACGTGCGGCACGTGCCCCGTCTCTTCCGCGTAACGGCGGGCCACCTCCGCCACTTCCGCGTCGGCCCCGCGCCGCCCGAGCACGGCGACCGTGCCGCCGCTGCCGCCGCCCGTAATCTTCGCCCCGTAGAGACCGCGCCCGGGGCCGGCCTCGACGACCAGTTCGACGAGCCGGTCCGTGCCCTCCGAGCCGAGACCGCACGCGGAGTAACTCGCGTGCGACTGGTACATCAACTCGCCCAGGAGCGCGCGGCGGCGCATGTGCGTCACCTCGTCGCGCAACAACTCGGCGAACATGTACACGCGGAACTGTTCGTAGACGGCGTGCGCCGCCGCGACGCGCACGGCGTATGTGCGCCCGGGCTCGACGCGCGTCACGGTGTCGGTCGTGCCCCCGTAGCGCGCGAGGAAGTCGGCGCCCTCCATCGTCTCGGGCAGGCGCGCGGCGAATCTCTGCTCGAATTCGGAGGGCGGCAGGTTCGCGAGGTAGCCGCCCCATTGCGCGTCCTCGATTGAAACCGTCTCGCCGCGCGGTTCGGCCTTCAGGCCGGCGAGTTCCGCGATGATGCGGTAGCCCATGAAGGCGCCCACGCGGACCGAGCCGTAGTCGCCCCCGCCGACGGAGTGGCGGACGCCCGAGTCCAAACCCCACACGCCGAGGTCGGAAGGCAACGCGATTGTGCCCCGCAGCTCGGCGGGCTGACAGAGCAGCGCGAGCAGTTGTCCCTCCTCGCCGCAGGCCGAGGTCATCTGGTCCATCACGCCGCACGGCGCGCCGACGACGAGGTTCTCGACGCGCTGACAGAGCAGCGCCAGTTCGCGCGCGTCGAGGTCAAGTCCGAAGCACGCGGCGACCGCGCTCATCGAAGCGACTTCGAGCGCCGCCGAAGAGCTGACGCCCTTACCCAACGGCACGCGCGAAGAGACGAGCACGCGCGCTCCTTCATCGAAACGCACCCCGCGCTCGCGCATCAGCACGAGGAAGACGCCCGCGACGTAGGCCGCCCAGTGTTGCGCGGGGTCGCGCTCGAAGTAGCCCCGCGCCTCTTCATAACTGACCGGCCCATCTTCGCGCTCGAAGTCCGCGAGCGGCATCTCGAAGAGCGAGCCGCCCCGCGCGTCCTCCGAGAGCGTGAAGACGCGCAGGCGTCGCTCCTCGTCCCTTTGCAGCGCGACGAGCGTTGCCTCCGCGATGGGCAGCTCTAAGACGAGCGAGCCCGAATAGTCCGCGATGCCGCCCATCACGTCGAGCCTGCCGGGCGCGCGCGCGACGAAGACTTCCGCGCTCGGGTCGAAGAGTTCGCGCAGCTCGGCATTCGTGTGACCGCCGAGCGCGCCCAAAGTCTCGACGAAGGCGCGCACGTCCGGCAGGTCGCGCGTGTCGCCGCTGACGATTTCGTAGACGGCCTGCCGCCTTCCTTCCTGCATGCTCTTTAACCCGGCGAGACCTTCACGCCGCGCGGAGTCCACGTCGCGCGGGCACGGCGCGCGCAAACGTTTGCCGCGCTCGTCGGTGACGACGACGCCCGCCTCGCGCGCGATCAGCTCCGTGCACACGTCGTAGGGGTGGCAGCAGATGGCTCGTGTATGCGTCGAATCGCGGCCAGCAACTCGTGTGCGTCCACGCCCATCAGACATTACCCCGCGCGGCGTGCTTGTAATGCACGTCTGGCGCGGCTTGCAACTCGGCGGCCTTCTCCTCCGGCGACGTGTCGGAGAGGAAGTTGCCGCCCCCTATCTCCGGCCCCGCCAGGTACTTCAACAGGTTCGGCCTCCGCAGCGGCGGGTGGAACTCGACGTGGAAGTGAAAACCGCTGTAGTCCCCACCGTCCGTCGGCGCCTGATGCAACGGCATCACGTAGGGGAACGGTATCCCCCACAGGTTGTCGAACTTGATGAGCACCGCCCGCAATGCCTCGGCGAAGTCCCTTCGTTCTTCATCCGTCAAGGCCGCGATTGACGGGCGCGTCTCTTTCGGCGCGACGAAGACCTCATACGCGTAGCGCGCGAAGTAGGGGAGGAAGGCTACCGCCGTCTCGTTCTCGTAGATGATACGGCGGCCGTCCTCGCGCTCCGCCGCGAGGATATCTTGAAAGAGCACGCGCCCCGTCTCCGCTAAATGCCTCCGCGAGACGCGGGCCTCCGTTTCAATCGTCTTGAAGACGAAGTTGGTCGCGTAAATCTGACAATGAGGATGCGGGTTCGAGACGCCGACGGCCTCGCCCTTGTTCTCGAAGATGAGGACGTGTTTGACCTCGGGCCTCGCGCCCAACTCCCGGTATTGTTCCTGCCAGACGGCCAAGAGTTCATCGACCCGCGGGACTTCGAGTTCCGCCAGCGTCAAGGAGTGATTCGGGCTGTAGCAGACGACGCGGGCCAACCCCTCGGCCGGCATGTTGCGGTAGATGCCGGGCGGCTTCTCCAACTCGCGGGGCGCGTCGGGCGAGGCGCAGGGCATGTCGTTGTCGAAGACGAAGGTGGACGTGTAGTCGTCGTTGCGGTGCCCCGAGACGCGGAGATTGCCGGGGCAGAGGTAGCAGTCCGCGACGTAGGCGGGCTCCTCCTCCTCGCCGTGCTCGACGGTGCCGCCCGACCACGGCCGGTTCTGCCGGTGCGCGGCCACGATCACCCACTCCTCGCGCAGAGGGTGCCATCGCTCTTCCCAGACCATAACTCTTAAACCCCCTTACGTCAGCGTAATCGACAGGCGCGTCACGGAGGCGGGCGCGAAGCGGTAGACGAAGGGGGCGCCCGTCGTCGTCGCCGTCACCGCCTCGTCGCGCGGCTCCACCTCGCGCGGGTTCGCGAAACTGTTGTGCGCGTGCACGTCCCGCTCGGCGAGCACGCGCGCGCGCGCGGAGGCGACGCGCGCGCCGCGCACGGCTATCTCGGCCTCGCGCGCCTCCGTCATGTGCGGGTTCGTCACCGTCAGCGTCAACTGCTTGCCGTTGACGGAGGCGGAGCCCGAGAGGCCCCAGAACTCGGCGGGCTTGCCCGCGCGCGTCCAACGCACCTCGGGCGCGCTGAAGAGCGCGCGCACCGACTTCGCGCCCATGTGCGGGACGAACATCTCAAAGACGTGATAGGTCGGCGTCAGGACGAAGTTCTCTTCGTGCGTAAGGAAGAGCGCGTGGAGACAGTTGACGAGCTGCGCGCAGTTCGCCATCGCGACCTTATCGGCGTGGCGGTTGAAGGTGTCGAGCGTGAGGCCCGCGAGCAGCGCGTCCCTCATCGTTGACTGCTGCCCGAGCAGGTGCGTCGGGTGGACTTCAGAGCCCTTCCTGTACCACGCGCCCCACTCGTCAACGACCAGCTTAACGCGGTGCTGCCGGTCGTACTGCCCCATGATCGTCCAGTGCTGGTTAATGAGCGACTCCATGCGGTCGGCCTCGCGCAGCAGCTCGTAGTACTCGCCCTCGTCGAACTTGAGCCCGTCGCCCTTGCCCGCGAACCAGTCGGTCGTCCTGCCCTGCGAGACGTTCCACGCGTAGTGGTGCAGGCCCCAGCCGTAGATGCCGCCGAAGAGGAACGAGCCCTTCTCGGCCGTCTTCGAGAAGAAGCCGCGCGTCCAGTTGTAGTCGTCCACGTTCGCGCCCGAGGCGATGAACTTGAGGTCAACGCCGTAGCGCGGGACGGCCGCCGTGAACCGACGGTACTCGGCCGCGTACTCCTCCGGCGTGAGGTTGCCGCCGCAGCCCCAAGACTCGTTGCCGACGCCCCAGAAACGAACCTTGTAAGGGTCACGATTACCCAACGGCCCCGACGCTCGACGCTCGGCGCCGGTCGTCGTGCCGGCCGGCGAGTTGACGTACTCGACCCACTCGTAGAAGCTCTGCGCGCCCAGGCCGCGCACGTTGGCGGCGAGGTATGCTTCGGCGCCCGCGAGCTGGCAGAAGCGCAGGAATTCGTTCGTGCCGAAGTGGTTCGGCTCGTACCTCCAAGGTCCATCCTTCGGCGCATTGTCGGGCCACTCGGGCGCGTCCACCCAGAAGTTCGTGCGGCGCGGTCTCTTGTCACGAGGGCCGGTGCCCTCGCGCCAGTCGTAGCTATCGGCGAAGCAGCCGCCGGGCCAACGGATGACCGGCGCCTGTATGCGCTTCAAGGCATCGACGAGCGCGGTGCGGATGCCGCCCGTGTTCGGGACTTTGGAGTCTTCGCCGACCCAGATGCCGTCGTAGATGACACCGCCGAGGTGCTCCGCGAAGTGGCCGTAGATGTCGCGGCTGACGGTGCCGATCTCCTCGCCGACCAGCACCTCGACGCGCGAGTCGGCCGCGCGCGCCGAACGCGCAAGACCGCGCGCGCCCGCCGCCGCCAACGCCCCCGTCAACGCCGCCGCGCCGCCGATGAACTTTCGCCTCCCGACCTTTGTCATGTTCTCACGCGCCCCGTGTTGATTCCGCGTTCACTGCTTGAGCGTCTGCACGCTGACCGAGTCCCAGTTGTTCTCGGAGGTGCCGAAGCCGTAGAGCATCACCTTGAAGCCCGAAGTCATGCCGCGCTGTGTGTGCTCGAACGCGACCTTGTCGTTGACCATGAAGAAGAGCTGGTCGCCGCGCCGCCCGATGCCGAGCCACAAAGACTTCGCCTTCGTCGCGAGCTTGCGGTTGTCGATGCGCTCCATCCGGCCGTCCACGCTGACCCACGCCTCGAAGAGCCCGTCGCTGCGCAGCAGCCACTCGACGCGGTTTGAAGTGCTCCCGCCGAAGAGCACGGTGAGGACGGCCGTCCCCGCCTGCATCCCCTGCTCGCCCTCCTGCGGCGCGCGCTCGCCCACCTTCGCGAGCGCCGCCTGCACGAAGAAGCGTTCGCCGTTGAAAGACTGTCGGCCGCGCACGCCCGAGCGCGAACCTTCGCCGCCGCGCAGCCTCAACTGCTTCTCCTTCACCTCGGCCTTGCCGCCGCCGCCCTCGAACGTGTAACGCTCCCACTTCGTCTCGTCGAGCTTGTCGCCGTCGAACTCGTCCTTCCACTCATCGACCGCCGGCTGCTGCTGACCGGCGGCGCCGACGCACGCCGCGAGGAGCATCAGGACGACCGCGAGCGCGCGCACGTTAACCTTCACGTTTCTTCTCATGGCAACTCGCCGCCCTCCGGCTCAGAAGCGCACGTTACCGAGCCGGCGGACTACCTCCCTCAACTCGCTTTCTTCCTGCTTCTTCTTGCCTTCATTAAGCCGCTTGAAAGTCTCGACGGCCGCCTGCGCCTCGGCCGTGCGCTTGAGCCGCGCGTATGCGCGCCCGAGTTGGTAGAAGGCGTCGGCCGAGTCTGGCTCAAGCGCCGTCACCTTCTCCAACTCCGCGACCGCGTCCGCCCAACGCTCGCCCCGCATGAAGAGCTTGGCGAGCGAGAGACGCGGCGAGACGAAGGTCGGGTCGAGCTGCGCGGCCTGCTTCAGATGTGTCTCGACGCGCGCCGCGTCCGACTCCGGCTGTTGCAGCATCGCCTCGGCCAACAAGTAGTGAAGCACAGACAACTGCGGCGCCATCCGCAACGCCCTCTCGTAGAGCGCCACCGCCTGCCCGACCTCGCCCCTGCGTACGCTCAACAGCCCGAGGTAGGCGTAGGCGGGCGCGAACTTCGGGTCGAGCGCCGCCGCGTGGCCGAACGAGCGCAACGCCTCCTGGTCCTTGTCCTGCTTGAAGTGCGCGAGCCCGAGCGCGAACCAGAGACGCGGCGAGTCCGGGAAAGTCTTCAGAGCCTCTTCGAGCCTGATGACGGCCGCGGCCGGCGCGTAGGCGTTCGTCAGCAGCAGGCCGTAGGCGAAGCGATACTTCTCGGACTTCGGGTCGCTCTGGATGGCGAGCCGCATCGCGGGGATGGCGTTCTCGGGGTGGCCCGCCTGCTCGTACACCTCCGCGAGGAGCGCGTAGAGCGGCGCCGACTCGACCCCGCGCGCGACGGCCCCTTCGAGCGTCCGGCCCGCGCCGCGAATGTCTTTGCGCGCGAGTTGGACGCGCGCCAGTTGAATGACCGCGTCGGGGTTCGAGGCGTCGAGCCGCGCGGCGGCGCCTGCCTCGGCCTCCGCCTCCTTCAACAGTCCCGCTTCGAGCAGCGCCGCGCCGAGTTCGGCGCGCGTGCGCGCGTCGCCCGCCGCAGCGCCGGCCGACGCGATGCGCTCGGAGTAAGTCTGGTAGTAAGTCGCGGCCGAGGCCGTGTCGCCGCGACGCAACGCGATGACGGTCAGGGCGCGCGCGATCTCGGCGTCGGGCTCGATGCGGTCGGCGCGCGCGAAGAGGTCGGCCGCCGCGCGCAGGTCTTCGGGCGAGCCCGCGCCGAAGTGTATCTGCGCGAGGTTGACGAGCGCGTTCGGCTGTTGCGGGTCCGCGCGCAAAGACGCCTCGAACTCCGCAGCGGCCTCGCGCGCGCGGCCGAGCCGCAGCAGGATGACGCCGTAGTTGTTACGCGCGGACGCCGACGCGGGCGCGAGTCGCGCGGCCTCCGCGAAGTGGCGCGCGGCCGTCTGTAGGTCGCCCGCGCCGTCCGCGATGAGCCCGAGATACTTATGCGCCTCGGCCTCTTTCGGATTCAGCGCGAGTGCTTTGTTGAATGATGTTCGCGCGCCGTCCAGGTCGCCGCGCTCGAAGGCGGCGACGCCCTCCGCGACCGCCGCCGCCGAAGCGTTGCGCGCGCCCTGCGCGGCCGGGCGCGGGCGCGTCTGCGCGCGGCACAACAACGGCGCGGGGGCCGCGAGCGCCGCGAGCAGCAGCGCGGCGCGTGGAACCTTGAATGAGTGCCCGAAGAGCATGGCCCGTGCGGGGCGGCGTCGCATCACGTCACGCCGAAAAATGGAAGAGGGGCGCAGGGGTTGCTTCGGCCACACACTCTGCGCCCCTCTTCGGTTGAAGGGTTGGGTTAGAAGACGAACCTCCCGCCGACCTGCACGCGGCGCGGCTGGAAGATGTCCGCGTTGCGCGTCACGATGCCGAAGTTGCCGTCGTCGAGGTTCAGGTTCGGGATGCCGTAGCGCCCACGGTTGAGCAGGTTGAAGAACTCGAAGCGGAACTCGAAGAAGGTCGTCTCGGTAATCCTCGTCTTCTTCAGGATGCTCAAGTCCTCGGTCATGAAGGGCTCGGCGCGCAGTTCACTGTAGGACGGCGCGGCGTTGCCGAAGAAGACGTTCGGGTTCGAGTAGAAGGCCCTGTACTCCGGGCTCCCGATGGGGAACTGCGTCCGGCGGTTGGGGTCCTGCGGGGTCGGGTCCGCGAACGTCGGCGCGGCGCGGTAATCGACGGGCCGCGAGAAGGCCGCGCTGTTCAGGAAGCGCACGTCCACGGGACCGCCGGGGTTGTTCGTGTAGAAGTCGTTGCTCACGATGTTGGGCCGCAGGTTGCCGAGGTAGCCGATGCGTTGGAGGAACTCCCTCTGCCCGCCCGCGATGAACGGCACCAGCGCCGGCCCGCTCCGGTAGCGGTGGATGGCCGTGACCTGCCACCCGCCGACCACGCGGTCGGTGATGCCGCCGCCGCTCAGGAACCGCCGGCCCTTCCCGAACGGCAGCTCAAGGATGTAGTTGAAGACGAGCGAGTGCGGCGGGATGCTCGCCGAGATCGAGCGCAGCGACGCGCGGTCGAACGGATTCTGCACGACGCCGTTCAGCGGCGAGTTGCCGAACACGTCCTCGGCCGCGTCGGTGATGAGCTTGGCGTGCGTGTAGGAGAGCCCGAACTGTATGCCCTGCGAGAAGCGACGCTGGAGGTCGATCTTGCCCGCGTGATAGATGCTCTGCCCCTCGCTCTCCAGGCGGTTGATGATGTTGCCGTACTGCGGATAGGGCCGCAACGCCTGCCCGACCGAACGCGAGAAGTCGCCGCCCTGTGTGTTGAAGCCGGGGTAGATGGCGTCGGGGTTGGTCGGCAGGTTGAAGCCGAGGCTCGCGGCGAAGGCGCGCTCGGTCGCCGTCACGTCCACGAGCGGCTTCGACAGCAGCGGCAACCCGAGCTTGAGCGCGTCGAAGGGCAGCTTGTTGATCTGGTTGAAGCCCGAGCGCAGCCGCGAGCCCTTGCTGCCGATGTAGCTGAGCTGGAGGGCGAAGTTCCAAGGCAGGTGGCGCTGCACGTCGAGGCTCCACTGCGCCGTCCGCCCCGTCTTGAAGTCCTTCGTGAAGTAGTCAACGTCGGTTCGGTTCAGGTCGCCGACGGCCTGCGTGGTCGGGTCGGGCTGCGGGACGCTTGGGAAGTTCTCAAGCGTGATGCCTGCGTCGAGGCCGCCGTTGATGACGACCGAGCCGGGGCTGTAGCCGAGCGCGCCCGCGTTGCCGAAGTCGTTGTAGATGACCGGCGCGTAGTAGATGCCGTAGCCGCCGCGCACGACCGTCTTGTCGTTGAGCGCGTAGGCGAAGCCGACGCGCGGCCCCCAGTTCGACTTGTCCGGGTTAACAAGGCCGAAGTTCTCGGCCTGGATGCCGCCCGCCGAGGCGTCGGCGCTGACGATGGCGCCGAGGCGCCCGCCCGCCGCAGGGTTCGGCACGTCCGGGTCGAAGCCGCGATAACGGCCGCGCGCCTCCTCGCGCGGGCGACCGTAGTCGTAGCGCAGGCCGAGGTTGAGCGTCAGCTTCGGCGTGACCTTGAAGTCGTCCTGGAAAAAGTAGGCGGTCGAGAAGAAGCGGTGCGCCGGGTCGATGGTCTGGTTCGAGTTGAAGGCGAACTCGGGGCGGCCCGTCAGCATGCTGGCGATGGGCCAGCCCTGGTTGAAGTCGTTGGTGTTGGCGGTCTGGTTGCTGCGGAAGTTGATGCGCCCGCCGATGTCGAAGCGCGCCGCGTTGTTGAGCTGCTGGATGCGCACCTCGCCGCCGGCCTTGAACGTGTGGCGGCCGCGCAGGATCGTCGCGACGTTGCTCAGGTGCTCGGAGTTATCGCGCACCCTGTTGCTGAAGAAGGTCGAGCCGCCGCCCTGGTATGCGCGCGGGTCGGTCGAGCCGACGGCGTCGCCGTAGCCGGGGATGCCGATGAGCGGCAGCCCCAAGTCCTGCGTGGCGTTCGGGCTCAACCCGAGGTCGCTGCTCCGGCCCACGCCGAAGGTGAAGTTGCGGTTCGACACGTCGGAGCGCGAGAAGCCCGCGTTGAAGTGGTTGATGAAGGTCGGCGTCAACGTCCAGTCGTGCTGGAGGCGTGCGTAGTAGGACTTGAACAACTGGTCCCACACGCCCTCGGCGACGAAGGGCTCGGGGAAGCGCGGGAACCCGCCCTTCGTGCTCGGCAACTCGCGGAACGTGTAGCTGAAGTTGACCGACTGCCGGTCGGTCAAATTATGCGTGAGCTTCGTCACGTAGTAGTTCGTGCGCGAGCCGGATGTCGTCGTCGCGCGGTAGTTGCGGAAGACCGTCGAGCCGTTCGGCCCGGTCTGGTTCGGCAGTGGGAAGAGATTGACGAAGTTCCGCCCGATGTTGGAGATGCGCGCGCCGCCGAGGTACTGGTCGAGGCGGTTGCCCGGTATCGCCGTGCGCGAGCCGACGGGCTGCGACGGGTCGTAAATCTGGACGGGGCCGCCGAAGAAGCCGAGCACGTACGGGTCGGTCAGCAGTTCCGAGAAGTCGCCCTGCCGCATCTTCAACGTCGGCACGGTGATGTCCACCGACTCGCTCTGCGTGATGCGGTAGCCGCCGTAGTTGAAGAAGAAGAAGGTCTTGTTGCGGCCGCTCCACCAGTGCTTGCCGCCCTCGCCGAAGCGCGGCAGGACGACGGGGCCGCCGATGGAGAAGCCGTAGTCGAACTGCCGGTCGAGCGGCTTCTCCAGACAGCCGACGTTGTTGTTGACGCAGTTCGCATTGTTCTGGTTCAGGATGCGGTTGCGGTCGATGTTGGCGTTGAGCGCCTCGTTGCGGTGGAAGAGGTAGAACTCGCCGTGCGGGTCGTTGCTGCCGGTCTTGATGGTGAAGTTGATGACGCCGCCTGTCGAGTTGCCGAACTCGGCGGAGTAAGAACTGGTCGAGAGCGTGAACTCCTGAAACGCGTTCGGCCCCGGCGCGACCTCCGAGAAGAAGGTGCCGTTCTCGCCGCGCCGCGTCTGCGCGCCGTCGATGAGGATGTCGGCGCCGAGCCCCTGCCCGCCGTTGATGCGGAAGTTGGTGGCGTTCGTGCCGGCGCTGCCGCTGCTGCCGCCCGTCCCCACCTGGTCGTTCGAGACGACGCTGCTGTCGAGGAAGATGAACGAGAGGGGCGTGCGCCCGCCGCTCTCGGCCGAGACGAGCAGCGGCAGTTCCCTCACCTGCCGCTCGGTGACGTTGAGCTGCGAGACGGGCGTGTCCGTCTGGATGACCGGCGCCGCGTCGGCCGAGATGGTGACCGTGTCGCCGACGCCGCCGATTTCCAGTTTCACCTCGACGCCGCGCGTCATCTGCACCCCGACGCGCACCTCGTCAATCGTCGCGGTCTTGAAGCCGGCGGCCTCGACCGTCAGGCGGTAGGGCGCGGCCGGGAGTTGCGGAAAGGTGAAGTTGCCTTCGTCGTTGGTCTTCGTCTCGGCGGGGGTGTTGGTCTCGGTGTTGGTGACCGTCACCTTCGCGTCGGGGACGACCGCGCCGGTCGGGTCAACCACCCGTCCGGTGATCGTGCCTCGGTCGCTCTGGGCGAGGGCGGACGCCCCCAGCCCGAGGATAAGAATCAGTAGTGTGGCGAAAGTCAACCTGTGGAATTTCATGCACGCCTCCCGGTGGCTTGTTCGAGCACCCATTGGGTCAGTCGGACTGTAGGACTTCGGAGACGGCGGCCGAATCACGGGGAAGACCGGACGCCGGGAGCGGGTCGCCTGACGCCCCGGAAGAGCAGCCCGGGTGCGGCGACAACCGCTTACGCATAACTTAAACTGAGCTATAGAATCGGGAAGGAACGAACCGCGACCGGCGGCCGACACGTAGGCACGGCTTGAGCCGGCGTTGAGCCGGCCCGTCGAACGGTCGCGGATTCAAATTCCCTGGAAGCCTGTTGCTGTTTGTTCATTTACACTACAAATAAACATGAAGTCAAGTCCTTTAAAATCCAATCAAGCAAAAACGCACGTTAACGTACGTCGCCTCCCGCGCGGCGCACTTCTGCTCGCCGCGCTCCTGCTTCTGCTCCCGAGCGCCGCCAACGGTCAGGGCGCGGCCGAGTTATCCGGTGACCTACGCAACGTCCACGACCCGACCGTCATCGAGGAGGCCGGGCGCTTCTACCTCTTCTCGACGAGGGCGGGCATCAGCGTCCGCTGCTCGGAAGACCTCGTCCGCTGGCGGCTCTGCGGCGACGTGTTCGGCCACCTGCCGCAGTGGGCCGTCGAGGAGGTGCCGGGGCTGCGCGGCCTTTGGGCGCCGGACATCTCTTACTTCAACGGCAGATACCACCTCTACTACTCGGCCTCCACCTTCGGGAGCAACCGTTCCGCCATCGGGCTCGTGACGAATCAGACGCTCGACCCTTCGAGCGAGAACTACGCGTGGAAGGACCAGGGCAAGGTCATCGCCTCGACTCGCGCGGACGACTGGAACGCCATCGACCCCAACATCGTCATCGACGAGGCGGGGCAGCCGTGGCTCTCCTTCGGCAGCTTCTGGGGCGGCATCAAGCTCCGCGGGATAGACCCGGCGACGGGTAAGCTCTCAACGCAGGACGAGACGCTCTACGCGCTCGCGAGCCGCCCACGGTCGAAGGAGTTGCCCGGCGCGATTGAGGCGCCGGCCATCGTCAGAAGGGACGGCTACTACTACCTCTTCGTCTCCTTCGACTTCTGCTGCCGTGGGGCGAAGAGCACCTACCACGTCCGCGTCGGGCGTTCGCGGCGCGTGACGGGGCCGTACGTTGACAGGAGCGGGAAACTTATGACGGAAGGCGGTGGGACGTTAGTCGTTGAAGGGAGCGGGCGTTGGGCCGGGCCGGGCCACTGCGCGGTCTTGCGGACGAAGCGGGGCGACAAACTCGTCTACCACGCCTACGACACCGAATGGCGCGGCACGCCGACGCTGCGCATCAACGACATCGTCTGGGACAGGGAAGGGTGGCCGACGGTTTCGGTTATTAAATAGAGGTTAAGCCCTCCGCACCTCGATGCCTCCGGCGACGAAGGGCGCGATGGCTTCGGCGGTCGCGCCCTTGTCGGTGATGAGGATGTCAACGCCGTCAATCGGGCAGATGAGGGCAGAGGCGATGGCGCCGAGTTTGCGGTGGTCCGCGACGACAATCTTGCGTCGCGCCTGTCGCATCATGGCGCGGTGGATGGTGGCCTGGTCGGGGTAGTTGGTCGTCAGGCCGTGCTCGTGGTGGATGCCGTCCACGCCGACGAAGACCTTATCGACGAATATCTCGCCGACGCTCTGAATCGCCGCCGGCCCGACCAGCGCGAACCAGTCGCCGCTCAGGAAGCCGCCCGTGACGATGACCTTGAGGTCGTCGCGGTGACTCAACTCCATCGCGACGTTGATGGCGTTCGTCAGCACGGTGAGCCCCTTGCGCAGCGAGATGCTGCGGGCGACCTGCGTGGCCGTCGTCCCGGCGCCGATGGCGAGGAAGTCGCCGTCGCCGACGAACTCGGCCGCGACGAGGCCGATGCGTCGCTTCTCCGTGATGCGCTGGCGCTCCTGCTCCTGGTAGTTGGAAATGTGTCGGAAGGGCTCGTAGAGGAGCGGCTGGATGGTGACGGCGCCGCCGTGGCTGCGACGCAGCAGGCCGCGCCCCTCAAGCTCGCCCAGGTCGCGGCGGATGGTGGCCGTCGAGACCTTCAGACGCTTGGCGAGCGGGCCGACCGTGACCTTCCCCGTCCGCAACAACTCCTGCAAGATGACCTGCGCGCGGCGCTCGCTGGGGGGAATACTTTGGGCCATTTAGTTTGCGGTGCGGGTTACGTAACAGCGAGGAGGAGATAGAACGTGACGGGCGCCGGCCGCGCCCCTGCTACCGTTAACACACGGCATCTTATGGACTCGCCCCGCTTCGGTCAAACGCTGCCTTCACCTCACGGCGGCGGCGGGTCTATCAGTTTGAGGATGACGCTCTCGCGTCGGCGCTCGCGGCCCCGCAACTCGTCTGCGCGCGCGAACATCTTCCGCGCCCCTTCCCTGTCGCCGAGCCTTGCGTAGACGAGGCCGAGTTGGTAACTGGCGCGCAGGTCTTCGGGGTCGAGTTCGACGGCGCGTTCAAGCTCCGCTTTGGCCGCCGCGAAGTCGCCCTGCTCGCGGTAGGCCGTCCCGAGCGCGGCGTGCGCCGCCGCATGTTCGGGTCGCGCACGCACGACGCGACGGAACAGCTCGACGGCCGCATCCCGATTTCCTTCAACCGCCAGCGTCTCGCCGAGCAGGTACTCTGTATCAACGTCCGGCCTGAGTTTGAGACTCTGTTCGAGCGCGGCGCGCGCCTCGGCCGTCTGTTCCAGACTGTGCAGCGCGGCGCCGAGCAGGTAGAAGCCAGCGGCGTCCTGCGGTCGGAGCACGACGTAGTCCTTCAGCAGTCGCACCGCCTCGGCCCTCTCTCCCTTCTTGAGCCTCGCCGCCGCGAGCCCGTAGAGGTAGGCGGGCTCGCGCGGGTGCGCGCGGTGCAACTGCTCGAAGGCGGGCAGCGCGTCGAGCAGCAGACCCATCTGAAGCGTTGTCACACCGAAGTCGTAGAGCACGCGCGGCGACTCCGGCGCGACGCGACGCGCGCGGACGAGGTGCGCGAGCGCCTTCTCAAACTCACCCCGCGCGCGCGCCACGCTCGCCAGCGCGCGCAACGTCTCCACGTCGTCGGGCTTCACGTTCAAAGCCTCGGCCAGGTAGCCTTCGGCCTTCTCGTGCCGACCCGTCGCGGCGCTGATGAAGCCGAGCGCGAAGAGCAGATCGAACGAACGCGGCGCGCGCGCGCGTGCATTCTCAAGCAGTCCGAGCGACTCCTCCACCAACCCGCCACGTGCGAGCATGACGGCGAACTCGGCGCGCGCGCGCCCGTCGGCCGTGGGGTAGTCCGCGAACTCGCGCGCGAGGCGCCGCGCGTCTTCGTGTCGCTTGAGGGCGAGGAGCGACTTGAGCAGCAGCGGGAAGTATTGGCCGTCCGCAGATGAGGGCGTGACGCGGCGCAGGTGTTCGAGCGCGCGCTCATGCTCGCCGCGCCCCGCGTAGAGCGACGCGAGCTTCAGGTTAACGTCCGCACGCTCGGGCGCGAGCGCGTGCGCGGCGAGCAGGACTTCGAGCGCGTCGCTCCCACGCCCCGCCACGAGAAGCAGCTCGCCAAGGTTGACGCGCGCGCCGACGTGCGCGGGCTCGGCGGCGATGGCGCGGCGGAACAACCCTTCGGCCTCCGCGCCCCTCCGCTGCCGCGCACGCACGACGCCTAAAAGGTTGAGCGCGTCGGCGTCGCGCGGCGAGGCCGCCAGCACCGCAGCCAGCAACGACTCAGCGCGTTGCAACTCGCCCGCGCCGAGCGCCGCCGCCGCCTGCTCCAAACGTCGGAAGTTGACCTGCCCGCCCCGCGTCTGCGCGGCCGACGCCGAAGACAGAAGAACGACGAGCATGAAGGCGCGGCAGAATCTGGTCATCCTTCGGCTAAGCTTACTATATAATTCAACGCCTCGGAGCCGTTGATAGAGGGAGGGGTTAAGAGATGAACTCCGCGTTCAGACTCGCGACGTTGTCCGTCGCGACGTGCGCCCTCGCTTCACTCTTCGCCGCCGACGCCTCGGGCCGGCAGGCCGAACGGCGCAGATTCGCGAAGACTTCGTGCGCCCGCGAGTCCTCAGCAACGCGCTGGCGAAGGCCGCCTCTCACGGAGCGACGCACTCGACCTCAAGTTCGTTTCGAAGTCCGCCGCCGAGATAAAGAGACTCGCCGCGCGGCTATATGCGAAGCCGCCGGAATAACGGTTCGATGTGGTTCATGGATTTGAATGGATAAGGAGAAAGTCTATGCCTAAAGCTTTAAGGTGGATTATCTATCTAACCATTTTCCTGCTTGTCTTTTTCCTTATCGCTTATACGGCTCTAAGCGTTGGCTCTATTTATGACGAAGATGCACAACGAAAACAGGTACTCGGTCAGGTGGCAGTGCAAATCGCGGCCATTGGAGTCAACGGCTGGTCATTCATACGGCCTTTTCTGCAACTCATTCTTGTCCTCGTTATCATTGATTGGATGCTCAGTAGATGGGGAGTCAATCTACAGTCCAAGGTTCTGGATTTCGATTGGAACATTCAAACACTAATCGCTTTAATTATTATCGGCGCCTTCGCGGTCGCCGCTTTAGGGGGCATCAATGATGGGATAGGAACGCTCAAGGATTTAGCGTTAGTTGTAGTGGGCTTCTACTTCGGCTCGCAAAAGAGGTCTATTGAGATCGAAACGGAAAAGGGGAAGGAAACCATTGTCGAGGAGCATCATAACGACCTGACGGTTAAATCAACAGAAGGTAAAAAAGAAGGTGAAGAGGGGTCATAAAGCCGCGCATACCAACGGCCCGCGCCCGACCGCCGACACGACAATGCTCAGGCTCCGGCAGCGGCTCGGGGCGGCGGCTTCCTTAAGGTATCGAATTCTATGCACAGGTATATCGCGTTCCTGCGGGCCATCAACGTCGGCGGTCGCCACACCGTCAAGATGGATTTTTTGCGCCGCCTCTTTGAATCACTCGGCTTTTCAAATGTCGAAACCTTCATCGCCAGCGGCAACGTCGTGTTCGAGACTGCGGCGAGGAACGCTCAAGCTCTTGAACGGAAAATAGAGAGCAGGCTGCGCGAGGCGCTCGGCTATGAAGTAGCCACGTTCATTAGAACGGACGCGGAGCTGGCGGTCGTCGCGAGTTACAAACCGTTCAGCCAATCCGAGCTTGACGGGGGCGCGGCGTTGAATATTGCTTTCCTCGGCGACGGGCTTGACGATAAATCAGGTCAAAGGCTGATGACGTTGAGAACGGATGTTGATGACTTTCATATTCATGGGCGTGAGATTTACTGGCTCTGCCGTAAGAAGCAGAGCGCATCCAAGATTTCAAACGCCGTGCTTGAGAAGGCCATCGGCCGGAAGTCAACGTTGCGCGGGGCAAACACGGTCCAAAAGATGGCCGCGAAATATTCTTAAGCAGAGCTTTGGTATGTAGTACACGCCGCCTGACAAGGGGATGAAGCGGCGTCCGGAAGCCGTGCCGCTCGCGCGGCCATGCGTTCGGCTTTCTGGCGATGGCGTTACGTGGGTGCCGCGTGAGCCCGTCGTAGGTGCTTCACTGATAGCTGTCGCCGATGAGTACGAAGCCGGCCCAGTAGAATGGGTGTGCGTAACGTTCACTTGAGATGAGCTTGAGAGATGCCTCGCGTAAGGCCGCGGCCTTCGACGGGGGTGGGGAGTGAGACGCTTCGGGGCCGCGCGCGTCGGCCTTGAGGTGGCGGTAAAAACCTAACATCAACTCGGTCGTGGCGGAGGAATCGACCTTCCACTGGGTGACGAGCGTCGTCGGGCTGCCGGCGACGAAAAAGCCCCACGAGAGCCCGACCATCCCCTCACCCGGCCTGACGCTCCCGCGCGCCGTCTCGCAGGCCGAGAGCACCACCATGTCGGCGTTCAAATCCAGGTTCATCAACTCCCAGGTCTCCAGCAGCCCATCTTCGGCGGCGTCCGTCGCCCCCTGAGACAGCAGTATGTGTGAGTACATCGGGCTGGCGTCGTTGAGTACGCCGTGGGCGGCGAGGTGGAGAATCCGGTAGCGGCCGGCTTCGGCTTTGAAGCGGTCTTCGCGCGCCTCGGCCCCCGTATAGACCCTGCTGTGAGCCTCCCCGTAAAGCTGCCCCAGAGTCCTGACCTGACGCTCGGCCTCGGGCAGCGCGCCCGCTCCTCCGGACATCATCCCAACGGGCTCCGCGCGGACGGCGCCCCCGCCGAGCAGTGGGTTGCCGAAGGCCAACAGGTTCGGCACGGACGACGGCTTCAACGGCCGACCGCGCCGCCGCAGGATGACCGCGCGGGCCACGCTCAAGGAGGGCGTGTAGGAGACGGCCTGGTCTTCCAGCACGTAGCGGCCGGAGGGAGACTGTAGGGCTTGAAAGGGTAGCTCCCACAACGCGTCGTCGGGGACGATGACGAGCGCCGTCTTCTCCTGGAGTTGCGCGCGCGCGGGAGCCAGGAGGAGGTCGTAGAGTGCGCGCGCCGCGCCGCCGAACAGCAGGTCGCGCTCCGCGAGTTGACGGCGGAAACGCCCGACGCGGTCGAGCAACTCCCGCCGCTTCACGTTCAGCGTGTAGACCTTCAACGCCGGGGCCACCGCCCGACCCGCGCCGTTGAGGACGAAGAGGAAGGTCTGCTCGTCGCCGACCACGTACTCGACGAGGGCCGTGTCCGGGCGGCCGAGCTGTTCGTTCAACTGCGTCAGAGACGCCCGTGGCGCTTCGCCCCTCTGCAAACGCAGTTCGGGGTGGAGCGCGTAGAGCGCGTTGGTGTATGCGTCGAGGTCGAGGCGCGCGCGGTCGAGCCGCGCGTTCAGGTCCGCCAGGCGCGCGGCTGACGGGCGCGCCTGCGCCGCCTCGCGCTGTGCCTGCGCGTTGAGCGCGGAGAGTTCGCGGCGGAGCGTCCGCTCCCGCTCGCGCTCGACCGGCGTCAGCGACTTGTCGATCTTACTGCGGCCGGCGCGGAGCACGTCCAACAGCACACGTCCCCTGGCCCGTTCGGCGTATTGCAAAGCCTCTTCGTGGCGGTTCTGCGACACGAAGAGCGCGACCATCTCGGCATACGGTGAGATTTTATCCGCGAAGAAATACTGCCCCTCCTGCTCGCCCCCGGCGGCCCGCGCCCGCACGGATTCGATTGCGTCGATGGCTTCGTCCAGCGCCGCGCGCGCTTCGTCCGTCTGTTTGAGCGCGCGGTGTGCGCGGCCCGCCACGGCGCGTGCCGGCCAGAGTCCACCCAGGTAGCCTATCCGCCGGGCGAGCGACGCGGCGCGCGCGGCCGTCTCCACGGCCTTCTCACTGGCACCCTGCGTCTCGTAGGCGACGCCGAGCATGTTCATCGTGTCCACGCTTCGCTCCCTATCGCCCGCCCCCTCTTCCAGCGCCAGCGCCCTTTCGTAGAACTGGCGGGCCGAGGATGCGTCGCCCTGCGACAGGAGCACGTTGCCGAGGTTGTGCAGCGTGCGCGCGATACGTGGCTTGTTGCCTAAAGCCTCGCGCAACGAAAGGCTGCGCCGCAGACTCTCCAGCGCGAGGTCGTAGCGGCCGACCCGGCGGTAGCCTTCGCCGAGCGCGTTCAGAACGTTGCCGATGCCTTCCTTATCATTCAGGGCCTCGCGGAGCACGAGGCTCTTCTGAAAATAGTCGAGCGACAGGTTGTAGTTCCCTTGAAGCTGGTGGATGTCCCCCATGTTCAGCATCGAGATCGACATCCCGAGTTTGTCGCCGAGCGCGGCGCGCAGGTCGTGGCTGCGCTGGTAATACTCCAACGCCCGCGCGTAGTCGCCCCACGATGTGTAGAGGATACCGATGTTGTTGAGGGCGGTTCCGATTCTGAGCTTGTTCCCCTGCTCCTCCGCGACGCGCAGGCTCCGCTGGTAGAAGTCGAGCGCGAGGTCGTACTCGCCCCGCTCGCGGTGGACGGCCCCGATGCCGTTGAGCGCGACGGCGGCGGCGTCCTTATCGTCCAAGCCTTCGAGCAGCTTTAAGGCGGCCTGGTTGGCGGCGAGCGACGCGTCGTACTCTCCCTGAAAGTAGCGGAGGACGCCGATGCTCGTCAGCGTCCGCGCCATCCCGGCCGGGCGGCCCAGGGCCTCCCAGCGTTTGACGCTCTCGTCGTAAGACTCCATCGCCTTCGCGTAATCGCCCTGCACGCGGTAGACGCCGCCGAGGTTGGCGAGCGTCTGCGCGACCCCCTCCGCGTCGTCAAGCTTTCGCGCGACGCTCAACGCCGCCCGGTACGAGGCGAGCGCACGCGCGTAGTCGCCGTCGGCCCTGAGCTTCTCGCCGCGCGCGCTAAGCGACCTGCGCAAGTCGGCCGTCAACAGTTCGGGGCTCGCCGCGAGCAGACTCTCGCGCTCGTCCTCCGAACCGGCGGCCACCAACGCGCCCGCCAGTTCTTCCACGGCCGCGCTCAGCACCGTGCCGGGCGTCGCCGCCGTCGGTGACTGTTGCAGGGCCGAACCGGATGACGAGAGCAGGCACAACGCGGCGACGATGGTCAGGGTTCGTTGAAGATGGGCGTAGGACATGAGGCGGTCTCCTGTCTGAAGTCGGAGGATTCTATGTTCCGGTGTCGGCGTTTGCAACGGAGAGGCTGAACACCGAGGCGAACTCTAAACGAGTCGAAGCGCCCCGCCGCCTTCAACAGTGCGGCGGGGCGCTCGTTTGTCGCGCGGTCTCTCGACGACGAAGTCTCAACGCACGAGCCGTGCGTTGGCCCAATCGGCGTGATCGCTCCTGTCACCGTTCTCCGCGTCGGTCACTTTCAACCTTAGCTCCCGCACGCCGACGACGTTGACGTTGATGGTTTGCGTCGCCGAGTCGCTGAACATCGGGCCGCTGTTGTAGATCACCGTCCCGTCCGCGATGACGAGGAAGACTACCGAGCCGTCCGCCGTCACCTCGTCGTCAACACCTACGTCCGCGATGAACGACGAGTACCGCTCGGAGAGGTTGTAGATGACTTCGGAGTTCGCGTGGACGCCGAGCCCCTTCGGGTAGACGACGCCGTTCAGGGTGATCGGATTAACATGCCCTTGACCGTCCCCCACGCTCGCGTCGCGATGCACCTCCTGATAGGCGTTGATGGGCGTCCCGACCCATTCAAGGTCGCTGACGTAGTCGAAGGGCGGCGTGCACATCACGGCGCGGCGGAACGGGCGGAAGAAGAAGTCGGCCGTCTGGTCGGCGCTCAGACTGGCGAAGGCGCTGAAGGGCGGGGCGAAGTCTCCCCTCTGGTCGGCGGGCACCTGCGGAGTAATTACGTAGTCGCCGCCGCCAGGCAGCCGTCGAAAGAGGTAGTTACCATCGGCGTCGGTCGTGGTCGAGCGGGTGAGCTTCCCGGATTGCACCGTGACGGTGGCATCCTGTAGGGGGACTCCGCAAGTGTCGGTGATGCGACCGCTCACCGAGTACCTGCACTTCCCCGCGTCCCCGGCGCTGTAGATGGAGCCTACTTCTTCCGGCGTCAGGGCGCGGTCGTAGATGCTCACCTCGTCGATGCGCCCGAGGTACGTGGCCCCGTTGAGGGCCGCCGGAGACTTTCCGATGGCCACCTTGGAGGGCGCGGTGTCGATGCCGCCCGGATATGGCTTGCTCCCGCGCAGAACCCCGTTGACGTAAACGTTCAGGGTTTCGTTCTCGTAGGTCGCGGCGACGTGCAGCCATCCTTCGAGCGGCGCGTGCGTGTCAACATACAGGTCGTCGTTGAACGTGTACACCTCGATCTCCGGGTAGTTTTCCATGTCGATGCCGAACGCTCGCCGGAAACCGCTCTCTCCGTACTCGAAGATGGTGTGCCTGTTATGCCCCCAGGAGTCGGCCGTGGTGTAGACCCACGTCTCGACGGTGCGCGGCGCGTTGCCGACGGGCAGGCCGCGCACCCCGGCGGACATGAAGCCGGTTTGGCCGTTGAAGTCGAACGCCGCCCCGACCTTGCCGATTGAATACCCGGCGCCTTCGTCCAGTATGCCGTCGTTGCCGCCCTTGATGTCCTGGGCGTTGCCGTCGCCCGGCCACCACGCCAACATCCCCGTGGCGGGCGCGGCACAAGTGCGGGGCCTCGGCAAGGGACTTTGGAGGCTCTGCGCGCGCGCCGCCAAAACGACGCCGGAGATGAGCAGCGCCGTCAGCGACAGCGCGAGCAACCTGTTGACGAAGGTATGAAGCTTATGAGTCCTGCGCATGATCCTTACTCCTTTATGAGGTTCGTCCTCGTTTAAGAGGCCCGTGGTTTATCTTTCGCCGCGTCGCGCCCGGCGAATTCTTATAAAGGGGGCGCGGCCGTGACGGCGTTATCAACTCGTACGCAGGGTGAGAGGCGAGGCGGGCGGGCTTATTACTACGGGCGACGATTTTTTTTCGCCGGGCGGAAACGTCGCACGGAAATGTCTGACTTTATAAAGGGCGTCGGTTATAGTGCCGGCAAACTTAGCGCGGGCTTGGGGGGATGGAGACCACACGGGTTGACGAACTGCTGCTGCCTTTCATCAACGCCTCGGACGAGGCGGAGGCAGAGCGTCAACTGTCTCGTCTCCTGACGGAGCATGCCGAGCCGACCGTGGCGCGCGTCATCAGGCATAAGGCCGGCGGAGCACGCGCCCTCTCGCGCCGCACCGACGAACTCGCCAGGGCCGAAGACGTGCGCGGCGAGGTGATGCTGCAACTCGTCGTGCGCCTGCGGAACTTCCGCGCGGACTACGCGACGCGCCCCATCGCCGACTTCAACGCCTACGTCGCCGCCGCCGCTTACAACGCCTACGACCGACACATCAGCAGCATGTACCCGCAACGCCGCCGCCTGAAGAACGGCCTGCGCTACCTGCTGACGCATCGCGACGGCTTCGCCCTCTGGCAGACGACGGACGGCGGGTGGGTCTGCGGCTTCGACCGCTGGCGGCCGGACGCGCGGGGCGCGGAAGTTTCCGCCTACGGCAGCCTCCAACAGTTGCGGGAAGACCCGCGTGCCTTCGCGCGCGGCGCGAGCGAGGAGCGCCACTGGCACGACCGCAAGCACGCATACGAGTTGTTGAGCGCCGTCTTCGAGTGGGCGGGCGTTCCGGTCGCGTTGGAACTGCTGACGAGCGTCGTGGCCGACTGGTGGAACGTGACGGACGAGGAGGTCGAACTCGACGCAGGGCGAGACTCCGACAGGGGCGACGGCGCGTCGGAGCATTTGGCGGCCAGTCAACCGGCGGCCACGGCCGAGGTCGAAAGCCGCATGCACCTCAAGCGGCTCTGGGACGAGATCGTCGAGTTGCCGCCGCGCCAGCGCGCCGCGCTGCTGCTCAACCTCCGCGACGAAGGGGGGCGCGGCATCGTCGATCTCTGGATCATCGTCGGGGTCGTGACGCCGGAGGCGCTGGCCGAGGCGTTGGGCCTTGAGGCCCGCGCGTTCGCCGAACTGTGGAAGGAGTTGCCGCTCGACGACAACCGCATCGCCGCACACCTCGGGCTGACGCGCCAGCAGGTCATCAACCTGCGCAAGTCCGCGCGGGAGCGGCTCGCGCGCCGCGTCAAGGCTTTCTGACGGCGCGCGGGAGAGAAAAAATTTAAAGGAAACCGGATGGTAATATCGTCTCCGAAACCGCCTCTAAATAATCGACGGGTGAAGTGTACTTAACGACATGAGCGTCACGGAACATCTGACGGGCGAGGCGATTGAGCTCTATCGCACGCGGCGGTTTTCAGCCGCCGAGGCGCTCGCGGCTCAGACTCACGTCGCCGACTGCGCGGACTGTCGCGCGCGTCTCGCGGCGGCGGTCGAGGTGGACGCCGCGCTCCTTGGCTTCCGCGACCAACTGGCGCGGGACGACGCCTTCGGGGCGGACTCTCATCTGCCGTACGAACAGTTGTCCCTCTACGTTGATGGCGAACTCGACGAGGTGGAGCGTGAGATAGCCGACGGTCATCTTTCGTTTTGCGACGACTGCGCCGCCGACCTCGCGGACCTCCGGCAGTATGCCGGGCTTGCCGCGAACGTGGAGCTAAAGCCGGCGGCACGTCCCGCTCGCGACGAGTCCCCTTCGACCTGGCGACGCTTCGTCGCGCTCCTCAGTTCCTTCGCGCGGCCGCTCCCGGCGGCGGTCGCGGCCGCGCTCGTCCTCGTCGCGTTGGGAGGCGTCTGGTTGGCGACCCGCGACGGCGGCGCGCCGCGAGTTGATGAATCGGCGCGCGTCGGGCCGGAGACTTATCAGGGGCCCACGCCGTCTGTCGCGCCGGAGCAGACGAATGTCCCTTCTCCGACGCCGCCTCCCGTCGAGACGAACTCCGCGCCGCCCGTTGATAACTCCGGCCGTCCCTCGAACGTCGCATCTCCGAGCATCAACCCGGCGCCGCCCGCGTCGGAACTCGTTGCTCTTAACGACGGAGGCTCGCATGTGACCCTCGACCGGCGTGGGCGTCTGCAAGGTCTGGAAGGAGCACCGCCCGACGCGCGGCTGGCGGTGAGCCGCGCGTTGCGCTCGCGAAGGATAGAGCCCGCTTCCGCACTAAGCGGCCTCGCGGAAGACGAGGGCGGCACTTTGATGGGAAGCGGCGGCAACGTCGGCGCGTCATTCGCGCCACGTTGGCCGGTCGGCAAGGTCGTCCGCGAAACGAGACCCGCCCTCAGTTGGAGTCCGCTCGCGGGCGCAAGGTCTTATACCGTCGCCGTCGTCGATGCGAAATTCAGGCCCGTGACGCAGAGCCGGGCGCTCAATCAAACATCGTGGACGCCGACCGCGCCGCTCGCGCGCGGGGCGGTCTATTCATGGCAGGTGACGGCGACCCTGGAGGACGGGACGGAGGTCACCGCGCCCGCCGCGCCCGCGCCACAGGCACGCTTCCGTGTGCTCGACGCGGACGCGGACGACAGGCTGACGCGTTTGGAGAAGGCCGCGCCGCACTCGCGGCTCGCGCGCGGCGTCGCTTACGCACAGGCGGGATTGCTTGACGAGGCGGAGGCGGAGTTGAAAGAGTTGCTCAAAGAGAACCCACGCTCGCAGGTCGCGCGTGACCTGTTGCGGAGCCTGCGGCAGCCCTCCCGTCTCAAACGTGCCCTGCCTTAATTATTCTTGACTCGCCGAAGTCGTCACCGCCTCGGCGTCGCTTAAAGCAACACATACAGAGAAGCGTCCTCCCGGCGAACGCCTTTACGCGCGACCCGACGGTCGGGCGTTTTTTTTACGTGGATAGTAATACCGCACGGCCTTCACGCCTCTACCCGGTTGTTATCGCATTTCTTCAATCGCTTTCAGGAGGCCACACCGATGCACACGACGATTCGACGCTTGAGCCCGCGTTCCGGCATCAAGCGCCTGCTCCTCTGCCTGCTCTCGCTCGCCGCGACCGGGCAGACAGTCTCTCCCACTTTCACACTGACCGGCGACCTGCTCGCCTTCTCTCTCGACGGCAACTAAGCGAACCATCACGGACAATCAGGAGGAAACATGAGAAGAGCTGCAATCACGATCACCATCATTCTGTCGGCCCTGATGCTGTCGGCGGGCGCGGCGCGCGGCGTCGCGGCATGGGAGAAGCCGTCGAAGGCGAAATGCCAGACGGTCTCCGGTCACATCACGGATCAGCCTCTTGCGGGCGCTGAATGTGCCTCGCCGCTCGGCCAGTGTTCGGTGGGTCGCTTCGACGGCGCGTTGAAGGGAGACTTCATCGCCTCCGCCACGAGTTTCACTCCGTCGGGCGACACGGCGACGACAGGCGTCATTACGTTCACGGCCGACCTCGTCCTTCACACGAAGGACGGCGACCTCTTCCTGAAAGACGCGGGCACCTTCAACACCACGCCGGGCGGACGCGGCGAGCACGCGACGGTCACGACCGTGACGGGCGGCACGGGCCGCTGGACGAACGCTTCGGGGAGACTGCTGGAGACAGGCACCTTCACGCAGGAGGACGGAGGCTACTCCGTCTACGCGGGCGAAATCTGTACGCCGTAACGCCTCTCGGCAGTTGGGCGTCTTTCGTTCGGGCGGCAATCCCGAACAGGAGACTTTTTAAGACTTCTTCGGCGCTCACCGCGTCAAACGGACGGGGCCGCGAATCCGGCGAAGCTGTACGCGACCCGCACGGCGCAACTCTCCTCAATTTAATGTGACGACAACCACGGAAAAGGAGAGGAAGCGATGAAGAACTATTGGTTGAGAGTGCTGGTCGTTGCGGTCGTATTGGCCGCGACGGTGGGGGCGGCGGCGGGCGACGCGAACGCGCAGCGTCGTTCTCGACGCGGCGGCCTGACGAAGGGGCAGGTGGGCGACATCATCAGGCGCGTCGAGACGCGCGTGGACGGCTTCACGGCCAGCTTCGACGACGCGCTCGACCGCAGCCGGCTCGACGGCACGCGGCGCGAAGACGACCTGAACCGGCGCGCGCAAGCACTTGAGTCGGCGACGGACGAGCTGCGCCGCGAGTTCGACCGACGCGATACGTGGCAGGCGAATCGCGACGAGGTCCGCAGGTGTCTGAACGTCGCCTCGGACATCAACGCCGTCATCCACCGGCGGCGTCTCAGGTACGGAACCGAGCGCGCGTGGGCGGCGCTCCGCTATGAGCTGAACGCGCTGGCGCGCGCGTACGACCTGCCGGCGGTCGGCGGCTCGTACCGCTAGGCGGCGCGGCGATTGACATTGAGGGTAAGGGGCGCGGGGGCGTCTAAACTTTAGTCGCCCCCGCGCCCCCTTAAGATAATCTCCGCCGAACTCGTCGAAGGTGATTCAAGACCCCTTCTCTAAGTCACCAACTCACGGACGTAGAGAGCCCGAAAATTCGCTCGCCTTTATATAGTTGCCGAACTCGGACGCACTGCGTTACGCAAAAATGGTGTCGCTACGGGCCGAGCAGCCTGGTGAACGACAGCGAGCCTAGTTTCCAGGCGCCGCCCTGCTTCACGTACACTTCCGTGACCACGAAGGGGTTGACGACCTCGTTGCCGCCGACGACGGCCACCAGACGAATCTTGTTCAGAAGGATGGCGGTCTCGCCGATGAAGCGCACCGACACCTCCTGGACCTCGGCGTTCTTGTACTGAATCACCCCGCTCCTGATGACATCGAGTTCCTGCTTCCTGGACATGGTCCCACCCATGTGGACGAAGACGGCCTCGTCGTGGAAGAGGGCGTCCAGTGAATCAACCTTGCGCTCCGACATCCAGCGCCACTTGTCCCTGGAGAGACTAACTATTTCCTGTTCCGCCTTCGTGCGACTCTCGGCTGTTGGCTCTCCTTGTTTTTGTTGTGCGGCCGACCCCTGCACGCTCACGATTAAGAGGCACAGAGCGAGAAGTGATGCTTTCATACAGGTATTCTCCGTTCCTTCCTTCAGAACCATTCGTCCATGTTCCCGTTCATCTTCGCGGACACTTCCAGCCCGCTCCGTCCGAGTCACGTTTCCGCGTCATGTTCTCCCGGCTCGCGAACCATTCACTTCTTCGGCGGCGCCTCGACGCCCGAGAAGACCAGCACCGCGTCCGGCAGGCGCTGCCCCTTGACTTCAATCGCCCTGACCGCCGAGTTCAGCTCCGAGATTTCAGAGGGCGTGAAGCGAACTCCGGCCGCGCCGCTGTTCTCCGACATGTGCGCCATCACGGTCGTCCCCGGAATGGGCACGATCCAGGGCTTCCGCGCCATCAGCCACGCCAGCGCGATTTGAGCGGGAGTGGCTTCCTTACGTTTGGCCCAGCTCTTAACAAGCTCCAGGAGCGCCAGGTTGTGCGGCAGATTCTCCGGCGAGAAACGGGACTCGACCCCGCGAATGTCGCCGGGGGCGAAACGCGTGCTCGCGTCAATCCAGCCGGCGAGGAACTGCACGCCGAGCGGGCTCCAAGGCACGAAGCCGATTCCAAGCTCCTCGCAGGTCGGGATGACTTCCCTCTCGGGTCCACGCCAGAGCATGGAGTATTCGCTCTGGACGGCGGTGACGGGCAGCGCGGCGTGAGCGCGCCGCAGCGTCTGAAGCCCCATCTCGGACAGGCCCCAGTGCAGAACCTTGCCCTGCGCCATGAGGTCCTTGACCGCCCCGGCAACGTCCTCAATCGGGACTTCGGGGTCAACCCGGTGTTGATAGAGGAGGTCGATGCGGTCGGTGCGCAGGCGCTTGAGCATCCCTTCGACCACGCGCTTGATGTGCTCGGGCTTACTGTTGAGCCCGGGGCGGCGCTGGCCCGTCTCCTGGTCGATGTTCCAGCCGAACTTGGTCGCGATCTGGACCTTGTTTCGGAACGGCGCCACGCCTTCGCCGAGGATGCGTTCCACCTCATGAGGGCCATACGCCTCCGCCGCGTCGAAAAAGGTGACGCCGCGGTCGAAGGCCGCGCGGATGATGTTGATCATCTCCGGGCGGTACGGCACGGTCGTTTGATAGGTGCGGCTCATGTTCTGAACGCCCAGCCCGACCGCCGACACCTCCAACTTGCCCAGCCTCCTTCGCCCGACCGAAGAATTAGCGACGCTCTTCGTATTATTCCGCCTTCCGGTTTGGGCGCTTGCCTGATTCCGCGAAGCCGCCAGGGCGATTGAACCTGCGGCGGCAAAGAGCGTCCCGGCGATAAAGCCGCGCCGGCCAGCGCCGACATTTTCCTGATGCTCAGATTTATTTATTTCCTTAATCTCTTTCATATCTCACCTGTTCAATCTCTTTTCTTCAGCACCTTCTTTGCGTCCTTCAATCGCGGCGGCGGTCTTAGGCTTCGAGTTTGAATTCACCCAAAACCTTCACCATTGCCGGATCGCGATGGTCGAAGAAGAGGCTCTGCTTCGTGTCGAGCGTGGCGATGGCGGCCATGTCTTCGGCACTCAGCTCGAAGTCGAAGATGTTGAAATTCTCGACGATCCTTTCCTTCCGCACCGACTTCGGAATGACAACAACTTCTCTGTGTGTCAGCCAGCGCAGGATGACCTGTGCGACTGTCTTCCCGTACTTCCCGGCGACGGAGAGCAGCAGTTCGTTCTGGAAGATATTGTTCCTGCCCTCGGCGAACGGCCCCCAGGATTCAATCTGAACATTGTTCTCCCGCATGAACTGCCGGGCCTCGACCTGCTGGTGGAAGGGATGCGTCTCGACCTGGTTGACCGCCGGCACCACCTCGTTGTGGACGATGAGGTCCATCAGCCGGTCGGGGTGGAAGTTGCTGACGCCAATCGCCCTGATTCTGCCCTCCCTGTACAGCTCCTCCAGCGCCCGCCACGAGCCGTGGATGTCGCCGTAGGGCTGGTGGATGAGGTACAGGTCCAGGTAGTCCAATTGAAGGCGCTGTAAAGACTTGTCGAAAGCCTTCTTCGCGCTCTCGTAGCCGGCGTCCGAGACCCAGAGCTTGGTCGTGACGAAGACCTCTTCCCTCGCGATACCACTTTTCTTGATAGCGCCGCCGACCGCCTCCTCGTTCATGTAAACGGCGGCGGTGTCGAGCAGCCGGTAGCCCGTCTGTAGAGCTTCGGATACGCTTCTCTCACACTCCTCGGCGTCAGCTATCTGGTAGACGCCGAACCCCAGGATTGGCATCTCCACGCCGTTATTCAGCACAACATTTTTCATGATTCCCCTTCCTTCTCCCCAAGGCCCCGCCGGCCGCTCTCACCTTCACTTTCTCCAAACACCTCTCAGTCTTGTCGGCGGCGATCTTCTTTGCCCTACTGAGTTAGTGTGATTCTACGGGCGCTGAGACGCGGGGCGGTATGACGATTGTCGAGAATAATTGTACGTTCCTGCAAAACTTCGGAGCGTGGCGTTCCCGTGAGGGGAAGAAGGGTTTAAGATGAGTTCATGAATCGTGAAGAAGATACTCGCGAGGCGCGGAGGGCGCGGGGCAACAGGGAGGAGCTGCTCGAACGGATGGCGCGGGCCCTCCCCGGGCACGGCGCGCGCGAGGCGTTGGACGGCCTCTTCCTGGCACACCTGACCAGGCCGATGGAGTCAACGCTCGCCCTCTACCAGCCCGCCTTCTGCTTCGTCGTCCAGGGCGGCAAGCAGGTGTTGGTGGGCGAGGATGTTCTCCGTTACGACCCGGGCCATTACCTTCTGTTCACGGTGGACCTGCCGATCATCTTCCGTGTGGAGGAGGCGTCGGAGGAGCGGCCCTACTTCGGCATGAGGCTGGACCTCGACCCGGCGCTCGTCGCCTCCGTCATGGTGGAGGCCGGCGCCGAGACCCGGAAAAGTGACGCCAGCGTCAAGGCGATAGGCGTCAACCCGGTAGACGCGGATTTGCTCGACGCCGTCGTCCGGCTCGTCAGGCTCGCCGATAATCCGGGCGGCCAGAAAGTCCTCGCGCCGCTCATCAAGCGTGAGATCGTCTACAGGCTGTTGGCGGGCGGTGAGGGCGCGCGGCTCGGCCACCTCCTGGCTTCTTCTCGGGGAGACACCCGCCGCATCTCACGTGCGATAGGGCGGCTGCGCGAGCACTACAATGAGCCGCTTAAGATCGAAGAGATGGCGCGCGAGTTGGGAATGAGCGTCTCGGGCTTTCACCACCACTTCAAGTCGGTCACCTCGATGAGCCCCCTGCAATTCCAGAAGCAGATACGGCTTCAGGAGGCGCGACGCCTGATGCTCGGCGAAGACCTCGACGCGGCGAGCGCGGGCCACCGCGTCGGCTACGAAGACCCGGCTTACTTCAGCCGCGACTACAAGAAGCTGTTCGGCGCGCCGCCGCAGCGCGACATCAACAGGCTGCGCGGCAGCCTCGAACCGGGAGGCGCCCCGGCGCGGGTCTGAAGGCACCGCGTTCACCGGGGGTAAGAGGGTTCGAGTGTCCGACGCGGGCGTGTTCGTCAGCTCGAACCTGTCGGGGTTGTTCGCCGGGCGGCACCCGGTCGGGTCCCAGTCGGATTTGAGCGAGTGCCGGACGCGGTTCGGGCGTTTCTACGACCAGCTCGACGCCTACGTGAGGATGTACGACTTCGACGGCAACGTCATCTGGACGCGCCAGTTCGGCAGCCGCCGCTTCGACATCGCCCTCGACCTCGCGCCCATCGGCGACAGCGTCTATGCCATGAGGGATACGGCCTGCCGGATCGACCCTGGCCAGACGCTCATCGGCGTCCGGGACGCCTTCCTCATGAAGATGACCGCCGACCCGACGAGCCTCTCGGGAAAGGTTCAGTTAATCGTCGGACGCCTTGAGACGCTGAGCGACGCGGGAACCCTCGGGCCGCAGGGGTTCGACTCACTCGCGAAGTACATGGAGGACTCGCTCGCCGCTCTCAACCAGGGAAACAACCCGGCCGCGAAACAGCAACTCGGCGCTTTCATCACGGAGGTCGAGAAGCTGAAGAGTCAGGGTGGATTGCCGTCCGCCGAAGCCGCACAGCTTGTGTCGGCGACCAACGCCGTGGTCGCGCAGCTATAAAGACTCGGACGCCACGATGGGCTCACGGCACAGCCATGCTGACGAGGGGCGGCATGGCTGTATTGTGAACGGCTCGGCCGGAGGCCCGGGGACTATTGCGCAGTCGATGCTCCACGGGCCTTTCCGAGGTCAGATTACCTTGGAGTAGTTCCCAATATGATCTTGTAAGACTCCCACTGCTGTCTCAACTTAACCAGGAATGAGGCGAAGCGTGCGTCCCGGCGCAGGCTGTCCAGATTGGTATCCTTCTCGAACAAGGGGTAGCACGGGAACCCGTCCTGGGCCGCCACCTCCAACCACTTCATCGCCTGCTCGGGCTTATTCATCCGCGCGTAGGCGCAGGCAATGTGGTAGGCCGTATGATGGAAGTGACCGTATCCCTTTCCCCTTTCTATCGCCGACTTGATCTTCTCCTCCGCCTCGCGCTCCTGCTCGGCCGAGGCCGCCAGCACCGCCTGCATGCTGGTATAAAGGCCGCCGCTGTCCTCCGGATAATCTCTTAAAAGTTGCTCCAGCATGGCGGCCGCCTCCTCCCCCTTCCCGAGGTTGAAGAGTGCCCAGGCGACCTGATGCCCGACCAGTGCCGGGTTGGCCTCCTGCGGGATGGCGCGCAGGACGGACAGCGCCTCCTCATACCTCCCCTGGAAGTTTAAGATTTGTCCGATGCGGAGTTGGGCCAGGTTGTTGTTGGGGTTGGTCTCGACTGCTTCGCGTGCCTCCCGGATCGCTTCGTCAAAAGCCCCGATGTGTCCATAGACGAGCGCGAGCTGATTCCGAGCCTCGTCCAAACTCGGGTCTATTGCCAGCGCGCGGCGATATTCGAGGATTGCCTTCTCATGTGGGAAGTGGTTGGCGGGCGTCCAGAGGAGACGGCCACGGGCCAGATAGGCGACGGCCGCGTCCGGGTCTGAAGCGAGCGCCTTCTCCGCCGCCACGAAAGCCTTCTCCGCCAAACGCTCCTCATTCGGGGTGAATAAGAAGAGCTTCCACACGTAGGCTTGAGCCAGTTCGGCCTGGGCCGCCGCGAAAGTCGTGTCCGCGACCACTGCGCGCTCAAGGGAGACGATTGCCGCCTCGTTATTCTCCCTGTTCTGACGATAGAGATAGTACTTGCCTCGGAGGTATTGGTCGTAGGCTTCCGGGTTAACCGGTCGCGCGCCCCCGATGCGCGCCTGCGCCTGCGGTGTCAGCTTAATCCTGACTCCGCTGGCGACATCGCGCGCCACCTCCCGCTGGAGCGCCAGCACGTCGCGCAGATCACGCTCGTAGCTGTCGGCCCACAGATTTCTGTCCGTCGCCGCGTGTACTAACTGGACGGCGATGCGGACGCGCTCGCCTGAACGCACGACCGAGCCCGTCAGCAGCGCGTCCACGTTCAGGGCGCGGCCGACCTCCGGCAGCGACGGCCGCGCACCCTTGTACCTCGTCACCGACGAACGCGACATCACCCGCAGCTCGCCGAGCTTGGCGAGGTCGGTTATCAGTGCCTCGGTCATCCCGTCGGCGAAGTAGTCCTGCGAGGCGTCGCCGGAGAGATTCTCCAGCGGCAGCACCGCCAGCGAGCGAACGCGAACCGGCTCGCCTTCGCCGAGCAGGCGCCCGCGTAATCCGCCCACACTCAACCCCAGGAACAGGGCCGAGAGCAGCAGCGTTCCGACCAGAATAATAGGCCAGCGGCGAAAAGAGACGCGCGGAGCCGTGGACGACAACGTGTCCGGAGTCTGACGCTCGCCTTCGGCGGCGGGGATGGCGACCGCCTCCACATCGCCGAGTTCGCGGCCGGTGGGCTCTGCGCCCTCGTCCCAGTGCTCCCTGACACCCGCCACGAAACGGTAGCCACGGCGGGGCACCGTCTCTACGTACTGATGGTCGTTCGGTCCCTCCCCGAGTGCCCGCCTCACCGCGCTCATGTTCACAGACAGGTTCGCCTCCTCCACGGAGGCGTCCGGCCAGACCAGTTCCATCAGCTCGCCCTTCTTGATCAGGCGGCCGCTGTTCTCGACGAGGGCGAGCAGTAGGTCGAAAGGCTTGTCGGTGAGCGGCACGGGCTGGTCGTCGCGCAGAAGCTGCCGCTCTTCGGGGATGAGGCGGAAGGGGCCGAACTCGTAGATGCGCCTGGCTTGCCTGACCATTTAGCCCCTTCCTTAAGTCTGCCGGAGTCTCTTTGGAGAACTTTTGGGGAAAAATTGGGGCTCTTTAAGGACTTCCAAAACCTCCCGGAGTACCGTCCGCCGCGTCAGTCGATGAACCGGTCTGGTGCGCTGCACATTATATGTACGGCACCCCCGGCCAACAAACAAAACTCGGGATTGTGTCTTCACGGCACGCGCGGCGGCGAGAAGGAGATCGGACATGAAACTCAGAACACGGAGCGGAAGGCTCTTGAGCGCCATCGGCCTCGGCGCCGTCCTCTCGGCGGTCACGGCTTACGCGGCGATTATTCAAGTGTGCGGCGCGGGACACCTCGCCCGCCCGGACTTGTCCGTTGACCAGGCACCCGAGACGGTGCGGGCACTCAACGCCGCCCCCTGGAAAGCATGGGGCCGGAGTCCGTCCGCAGCGTCGGAGGAAATCACGAGTGATGTCGTCATGGAGTGGAACCAGCAGGCGGCCACGCGCACCCTGTCGGCCGCGCCCGCGCTCGCCCCCGTCCAGCAGACGCGTGTCATGGCTATCATCCAGGTCGCGGTTCACGACGCAGTCAACGGCATCACGGGCCAGTACGCGACCTACCTCTCGCCGGGCAACGCGCCCGCGAGCGCCTCGCCCGAGGCGGCGGCCATCGCGGCGGCACATCACGCGCTGAAGAACCTCCCCGTCAACCAGTCTCCCTCGCTCGACGCCGCGTTCGCGACATCGCTCGCGACGCACGGGCTCTCGGAGTTCGACCCCGGCGTCGAGTACGGCCGCGCGGCGGCGGCGGCCGTGCTGGCGGCGCGCGCCAACGATAACTCGGCTGCGGCACAGTTCCCTTACACGGCACCGGGTGCCGGCAATCCCGGCGTCTGGGTGCCCATCAACGCCACGCCCGGCGCGCAAGCCTTGTTGCCCGGTTGGGGCGACGTGACCCCGTTCGTGCTGCGCAACGGCTCGCAGTTCCGCCCCGACGCGCCGCCCGCGCTCGACAGCGAACGGTACGCGCGTGACTACAACGAGATCAAAATCATCGGCGCGGCGGGCAGCCCCGCGCGGACGCAGGAGCAGACGCAGATCGCCACGTTCTGGCTGGCCTCCCCGACCGCCATCTGGAACCCCGTCCTGCGCCAGGCCGTCGAAGCGCGCGGCCTCGACCTGTCGTCGGCGGCGCGCGCGGCGGCGCTCTTCTACCTGGCCGCCTCGGATGCCGGCGTCGCCTGCTGGGACGCGAAGTACGAACACAACTACTGGCGGCCGCAGCTCGCCATCCGTGGCGGCGACTCGGACGGCAACGACCTGACGGCGGGCGACGCCGCCTGGCAGCCGCTTCACCCGACACCCAGGCACCCCGAGTACCCTTCCGGGCACACGTCGAACAGCAGCGCGATGGCATACATCCTCCAGTCGCTATTCGGAGAGGGGACGGGCGCGCCGATCACGGTCACGCTGTCGGGCATCACGCGGCAGTGGGACACGTTCGACGACGCCGCCCGCGAGGTCATCGAGGCGCGCGTCTACTCGGGGATTCACTTCCGCACCGCCGACGAGGTCGGCGCGAGGATGGGCCGTCAGGTCGCGCACTTCGTCTCGACGCACGCGCTGCGTCCCTGCAAGAAGGGAGGGTCGCGATGCGCCTAGAATTTCAAACGACCCCGCGCCGCTCCATTTTGTCGTTGACGTTGCTCGTCATGCTCTTCTCGCAGGCGCGTCCCGTCGCGGGTCAGGAGCAGCCGACCGTCGCCAAGGACTCGGTGCAGGTGAACGCCTACACCTTCAACGTCTACCGTGGGAGCTTCGACACGTGGAGTTGGGTGCCGCGCATGGAGTTCCGCGTCAAAGGCCCCATCCCGAGCGGAAGCCAACTCTACGCCGAGTTCAACATCCCCGGCGCGGGGCCGTGGGTGAAGTTCGACTGCAAGACCGAAGAGAAGCAGGCGGGCTATTGGTTAAAGACCGAATGTGGGGGCCGACAGATTCCCGAAGACAAGGGCTCGACCTACACCGGCCCCGTCAACTTCTCCATCAAGCTGCGCAACGAGTTGACCGGCGCCGACGCGACGCTCTTCAACGGCCGGATGAAGGTCGAGAAGGCCCGCTCCAACGGGCCGAAGGCGAACTTGTTCGTCTACTACGTCAACCACGACTGGAACCTGCCCATCGGCTACGTCTTCCTCACCCCGGCCGACGTGGTCGGCTGGAAGAGGCCGACGCTCAACGTCGCCTTCTGGGCGCGCGGCGACTACAACGGGAGCTTCCAGCCGCACCTGTTCTACAAGGGTCAGGAGGTGGGCAAGCTCTCTTTCGAGGGGCGCGAGGTCGGCAAGCCCGTCTGCGACCCGGAGACGCAGCACGAACCTTCACTGTCAATCACGGAGACGTTGCCCCAGAAGGCGCGTTGGACGCGCGTCAGGTGCCGCTTCTTCAACGTGCAGGGGTGGGACCAGACGGGCGCGGAACCCGGCCTGTTCGGGCCGCTCCACCGGCTCGACCAGAACCCGGGCGCGTACGAGGTGAAGGTGTTGTGGAACAACCGGCTCGCGCGCTCCATCAAGTTCACGGCCGGCCCCGACGGGAAACCCGAAGACGCGTTGGCCTCCGCCAACAAACTGGGCGGCGACCGCTCCGTCTTTCCCGTGCTCATCATCGGCGACCAGGACGGACCCTGGGACCGCGCGGCGTGGAAGACCGAGGCTTTCTACGGGAACACTCTGACCGGCTTCGCGCCGCTTTTCTAAGGGGTGAACAAGATGTACAACCGCCGGTCTCACGCGTCGTCACGCCAACGTCTCGCCGGGTCAGGGTGGCTGGGGCTCGCGCTCGCCGCGCTCCTCGCGCTCCCGCCCGTCGCCTTCGCCGCGCCGCGTGGCGCGAACTGGTCGCGGAAGCTCATCGCTCTCGGCGGCGCGACGCCCGCGCGGGTGGGGGTGCTTTATCAAGTCAACACGACAGGCGACGCCGCGGGGGTCGGCCTCGTCAGCCGTTGTGACACGGACATCTTAACGCCCGGCGACCAGTGCACTCTGCGGGCGGCGCTGCGGGCGACGAACGGCGTGGCGGGCGTGGACATCATCGAGTTCAACATCCCGGCGACCGACCCGGGCTGCGACCCGGCGACGGGCAGGTGCGTCATCAACCTGACGCAGGCGTTGCCCGACATCACCGAGGGCGTCTCCATCGAAGGCCCCGGCGCGGAGAAGCTGACGGTGCGGCACGGCGCTCGGCACACCGAACACGGCCACGCTCACCATCACGGACGACACGACGGAGCCTTCGACGAATCCGATTGATGAGGCGCGCACCTTCGTCGGCACGCACTACCACGACTTCCTTTATCGCCAGGCAGACCAGACGGGCGAAGACTTCTGGACGCAAGCCATCGAACAGTGCGGCGCGAGCGCGGGCTGCCTCACCGGCCGGCGCGCGGACGTGTCGGCGTCCTTCTTCCTCTCCATCGAGTTCCAGCAGACCGGCTTCCTCGTCATCCGCGCACACAAGGCCGCCTTCGGGAACGAGAAGTTCACACCGCGTTACCGGGTCTTTCTCGGCGACCAGCGGCGGCTCGCGGAGGGCGTGGTTGTCGGTCAGCCGGGTTGGCAGCAGCGGTTGGCGGCGAACCGCCAGAAGTACCTCGAAGAGTTCGCCGCGCAGACAGAGTTCGTGGCGCGGTTCCCGCAGGGGCAACCGGCGGCCGACTTCGTGGACAAGCTCTTCGCGAACGCGGGCGTCACGCCGACCGACGGAGAGCGCGCCTCGGCCGTCAACGCTTACGGCCCCGGCAACGCGCAGGGGCGCGCGGCGGCGCTCGGCAGCGTGGTCGAGAGCGCGCCCGTCTACAACGCGCTCTATAACCCCGCGTTCGTGCTGATGCAGTACTTCGGCTACCTGCGTCGCAACCCGGACGACGGGCCGGACTTCAACTTCGACGGTTACGACTTCTGGCTCGGGAAGCTCAACCAGTTCAGCCTGCCGGGCGAGGACGTGCGCGGCGAGTCGGTGGCACTCGGCCGCGTCCGCCGCGCCGAGATGGTGAGGGCCTTCATCGAGTCCGCCGAATACCGAATGCGCTTCTTCGGCGCCGAGGGCGGCAACCAGTTGGGGCCGGCAATCGGCAGGGATTAACTCTGAACAGCATGGCGCGTTCGTAAAACACGTATCCCTTGAAAGGAGGGATGCGCACGCGTTGCCGCGTAGTCACCACTCTGAATTCCTTACAAAGTGGCCGCGAATTCCTACCCGTCACTTGACTCAAGAATTTCCCAATCGAAGTTAATATCCTCTAGCGGTTGCATGTGCCTTGCGCGACAGCGGCGCGCGGCGAGGGGGTATTCGTCATGACGATGAGAGTGGTCGTTCCGATCATCACCGCTCTGGTTCTGATTGTAGTCGGCGTGTTCTGGATGTTCATGATGCTCGTCGGCGCGAACGGCTACAACACGTCTCAGGGCCGGACGATACTGGTCGGCAACCTCGTGTTGGTGATAATCACCATCGTCATTGCGAGCGTGGCGAGCGGCCTGCTGGCACACGTCTTACAGAAGCGTACGGGGATGTCGCCCTGGCTCGCGGGGCCGCTCACAATCGTGTCGGCGACGGTGGTTTCGATCATGGTTCTGTTTTTTATCGGCGGGGTTCTCATCATCTCCATCGTCGATTCGACGCGAAAACGCCCCCCGCAGCAGCCCCCGGCGGTTAACCGGCGCGGCGGGTGACACCAAACAAATAATAGAAGCCGCAGGCCCGCATCGCCGTCGCCGGTATGCCCCTCGCGCCTAACACGAGGCTGGGACGCTACGAAAGCCGCTCGGCGCGGGCGGGATGGGCGAGATTTATCTCGCCACCAATTCCCTGCTCGGCCGCGAGGTGGGTTACTGTCCCGCAAGGTTTCCCGTGCCGGAACGTTCCGGAGTTGGCGCCGGCTTATCTTGCGGAGGAAACATTGCGACTCAAGCACACGACTCTGCTCGTTCTCTGGGTATGCGCCTTGGTCCTGCCCGTCGATGGTCAGAGGGTAGACCTCCCGCCAACAGGCACGCTCGCCGTCAGGTGCCAACTCGGCAACGCCCCTCACCCGACGGGGACGATCTACGTGGACGGCGCGAAAAGGGGCAAGTGCCCCGGCGTCACTTTCCGCATAGTTGTCGGCACGCATTCCGTTCGCGTCGGCGAGGCCCTCGGTAACAATAGCTACCTCGTTTACGAGAACGAGCAGGTGGAGGTGCGGCGTGACACCACCCAGAGCATCACGGCGACACTCGCACGCGGTACGGGTGAAGCGTCTCCCGCGCTGGCCTTCGCCCTCGGCGTCAAGCGTCTGTCGAGTATTCCTTTCACAGACGACTTCGAGGTTGCCGCTTTCAGTCCCGACGCCAAGACCCTTGCCATAAACGGGGAGACAAACTCGGTCCTGCTTTACGATGCCGCGAGCGGCCGAGCCCTGCGCCGGCTAGGTGAGAAGGGGCAGTACTGGGTCAGTTTCGTGAGCGCGCTCTCCTTCAGCGCGGACGGCGGCCTGCTGGCGAGTAACGGCTGGCTGACAGACAAGTATGTCGGCGAGATCAACATCTGGGACGTGAAGCGCGGACTGCTTCGGCGCACCATACACGGCGTGCAAAAGGTCTCCGCCCTCGCGCTCAGCCCCGACGGCCGGCTGCTGGCCGCGGGCGTCGGGCCGAACACAATCAAGCTTTGGAGCGTGGCGGACGGAAAGCTTCTGCGAGACATACACACGCCGAGGGGTGACGACGGCGAAGTCCGCCCGCTCTTCTTCAGCCCGGACGGCCGTGTGCTCATCTCGGGTCACGCGGGCGGAGACGAGATACACGTCTACGACGCACAGACGGCCGAACACAAACGTGCTCTACCGGGCCGGTTCGCGACTCTCGCCGACGACGGGCGCTTGAGCACACATTCATTCGCGGAAGGTGTCGCCATAAGGAAGACGTGGCGTTCACCGGAGGGCGGGCTCATAGAGTCAAAGAAGGTCAGGTACCGCGCGACCGACCGCATGAGCGAGTCGATAGTGGCCGACAGTTCCGAGTTATGGGACGTTCGTACCGAGCAGTTGATGGTGAGGCTGCCCGGCAATTACGTAGTCGCCTTGAGCGCGGACGGCGGACGGTTGCTCATGCACGGGGACGAGTCGGGCGGCGGATTCGCCATCTGGTCTTTGCCCGCGATGCCTGAGAGCGCCTCCGACGAGCAGCGCCCGTGGCTCAGGTCGTGCGGGGTGAAATGTGAAAGTCAGATTAGCAACTTACCCGACGTAGGGCTCAAGCTGAAGCAAAAGGTCGTCCGTCTAGTCGCCCCATCTATCGTGGCTCGGCGCCGTTGGCCGGGTAAGGTTCTTGTCCGGGTCTCGGTGAACGGTGAAGGTTGGGTTGAGTGCGCGCGCATCTTGCGGGGGCATCCTCTTTTTCACTGTGCGGTCTTGAACGCGGCCGGCGAATGGGAGTTCGCGCCCATGGAGGCGGACGGTAAGCGCGTCGCCTACACGGGTCTACTGTTAATTGAATTTTCAGGCGACGGGCGCGCGACATTCAACAACTAGCCGCAGTGCCCCGCATAAATACGGAACCATGATGTCGAGCAGGTCTTCTTTGGTCTCGTAGAAGTGACGGAAGTGCGTGCCCCAAGGGGATGTCACCCACCACCCTGATGCCCGTCTCCCTCAGTTCCGTCGTCATGGGTTGAGAGCTGACACGCCGCCCGCCACTGCAAAAGCTTACCGTCGCGGCAGAAGCCGCCGACGAATCTGTTATAGAATGTGTCGCCGAACTTGAGCCGGGGCGTTCGTCAAATCCTACATCCGATTGGTAGCCATGCCATCTTCATACATCATCGGGGCCGCCGCTTCCGCCTTCGTTCGCGGTCCTGGCGCGCGTGTCCGTCCACGTCTGAAAGCCCTTACACTTGCCTCTCTGCTGTTCGTCGCGTGTGTGGCGACGCCGGCCGCGAGCATGACGGCGCACGCCTCCGTGTTACCGGTCAGGGTGGGCATCGAGACCTTTCTCGCCGACGTGCCTCGGGCGCTTCGCGGGAAGCGCGTCGGCCTCATCACCAACAACACCGGCATCGACCGCTCGCGGAACACGGACATCGACCTCATCGCGAAACACAAGCACCTGAAGCTCGTCGCCCTGCTGGCCCCCGAGCACGGCATTCGCGGCACGGTGGAAGCGGGAGAGCAGGTCGTTGACGAGACCGACCCGAAGACGGGCGTCCCCATCTACTCCCTCTACAAGACAGAGGATCGCGGTCCCACGCCGGAGATGCTGAAGGACGTTGACGTAGTGGTCTACGACCTACAGGAGGTGGGGGGTCGCACCTGGACTTACGTGTCCACGATGGCCCTCTCGATGCAGGCCGCCGCGAGGAAGGGCATCCCGTTCGTCGTCCTTGACCGCCCCAACCCCATCGGGGGCGAGGTCGTCGAAGGCGCGCTGCTCGACCCGAGGTTCAAATCGTTCGTCGGGATGTATCCCATCCCCGCGCGCCACGGGATGACGGTGGGCGAGTTAGCGACGCTCTTCAATCGCAAGTACGGCATCGGCTGCGACCTCATCGTCGCGCGCGTGGAGAACTGGCGTCGCTCGCGGTGGTTCGACGAGACCGGGCTGCCCTGGGTCAACCCTTCACCCAACCTCCGCTCGCTGGCCGCGCTGACGAGCTACCCCGGCTCGGTCTACTTCGAGGGCACCAACCTGACCGAGGGCAGAGGCACCGACCGCCCCTTCGAGCAGATCGGCGCGCCGTGGCTGGACGCGCCCGAGGTCGCCCGCGTGATGAACGAGCGGCGGCTCCCAGGCGTCCGTTTCGAGGCCATCACGATGACGGTGGCGCCGACGGCCGCCAAGCACAAGGGGCAGACCATCCCCGCGATTCGCTTCGCCGTCACCGACCGGCGCGCGTACCGGCCCGTCCGCACCTCGCTCCTGCTCATCGAAGAGATACGCCGCCGGCACCCGCGCGACTTCGCCTGGACGGCGACCATCGACCGCCTCACGGGGTCGGACAAGGTGAGGCTCGCCATCGAAGGCGCCCGGCTCCAATCGCTCCTGGAGGAGTGGGACCGCGAGGCCGCTGAGTTCCGCGAGAGCCGCAAGCCCTTCCTGCTCTACCCCTGACTTACTCGACACCACGCGCGCGTAAGGTCCGCGAGGGCCTTAGACGTGACGGCGTCTCGGCGCCGACCTACGCGATCAAGCAACCTTTGGTTAGAAGATTCTACCTGGGTTCACGACCGGCTCAACTGTGAACCCACCACGGCAGGCGAAGTGAAACCCTCACCAGCCCAGTGACTGGGGCAGCCGTCCGGGCAAGGGAGTCCCTTCGATTAGTATCAGGTCTGAGAGGGCGGTGACTCGCTTTCCCCTTGCGCGGTCGGTTCTTCCGCCGGAGTTGTGGACTCACGGTGATGGTCTGTGCCGAGCGTCCACGACGGCGGGTCGCTGGCGGGAAACGTCTCCTGAAGGTTGCGGTCGATCTCGGCCTCGCTCATTTCCTCCCCGACTCGCTCCAGGGGTCCGGACCTCTCTTGATTTTTATCTTCCGTCATCGCTGCTGCCTTTCACGACTGGATTTGTATGGCCCGACACAGCTTTGCCTAACAATTCAGAAATGTCCATATTCGCCCACCAGGATGCATCGATGCACACTTTATGCATCTTTTATTGAACTGTTGGGCAAAGTCGTGAAGGCCCACCGAGGCAAGGTGATGCAAAAGATGAACGCCGGCTCTCTGGCCGACCTCGTGAAAATGGCCGAGAGGCTCCGTCGCGCCCCGCGAGTAATTAATCAGGAGACGGGTCAGCCGTCGGCCGGTGTCGCCTTGCACAAAGCGGCGAGGTCGTAGTTGAGCAGGTCGCCGATGCGCTCGACGGTGATGTCCGCCGGAGGGTGCTTCGCCGTCTCCGCCGGGTCGAGCGCGTAGTGGCCCTGGCGCGGGAAGACGGTCGTCACCCGCGCGCCCCAACTCCGCCTCATCGCCGCCAGTATCCGCAGCTTGTCGTCCACCATCACGTAATGTTTGGCCGGGTAGCGGCGCTCCACGTCGGCCAGCTCCCGCTCCTTGTGGATGTAGATGAGAATGTTGCCGCCCACGGCCTCGAAGAGGCCGGAGCGTTCGACCTTCCGAGGCTGGAAGACCACGTCACCGTCCGAGAGGATGACGACCGGCCCCCACTGCCGGCAGTGCTCGATTACGTCGAGCGAGTTCGGGAAGAGGCGGTTCGCGAAGGGGTAGTTGACGAGATAGGTCGAGACCGCGAGCAGGTGGCAGTCGTACGGGTACTCGGCGCGGTAGTGCTGCAAGGCGCCGAGGTAGTCGGCGTAGCCGAGTTCGGCTCGCAGCTCCTCGAAGATGGCCCAGTAGCGCCCGGCGCGTTCCGGTCCGACCTCGCGCTCCAGGAAGAGCCGGAGGTTCGCCGTCACGCGGTCGTTGTCGAGCAGGGTGTTGTCTACATCGAAGAGGAAGACTACGTCGTTCGGCTGCATCGGAAATCTCCTCGGGTCCGACCCAACGCCCTCAACGGCCGTGTTGAAGTAAGGCTCGACCCGGCGCGCCTTTAATGCCTGATCGTCCCCGGCTTGAAGGCGATGTGTTTGCATTCAAGAAAGTCATCCAGACCTGCTTGCCCACGCAGACGACCCCGGCCACTCTGCTTGAAGCCACCTTCCTCGAACTCGTCGTGCATGTTGGCCCAGTCGTTGATCCAGACCGTCCCGGCCTCCAGCGCGCGCGCCACGCGCGGCGGCCGGTCCACGTCACGCGACCACACGCTGGCGGACAACCCGTACTCGCTGTCGTTGGCAAGCTGCACCGCTTCCGTCTCCGTGTCGAAGACCTGCATCGTCAGCACCGGCCCGAAG
>DASVGG010000088.1:0-85051 GCA_036379655.1 Pyrinomonadaceae bacterium | reverse complement strand
CTCGCATGGGACGGCGGACTCGTAAGGCTCGCGCGTTACCACTCGGAGAGCATGGCTCGGGGCGGCTACCTCAGCCACGTAGACCGCGACGGGCTCGACCTGAGGGCGCGGGCACAGACGCTCGGCCTCCACGGTTGGAGGACTATCGGCGAGAATATCGCGTATAATCAGGGCTACGACGACCCGACCGCGTTCGCCGTCGAGCGCTGGATGGTTTCGGAGAAGCACCGCGAGAACGCCCTGAGCGGCGAGTACACGCACGCGGCCGTCGGCATCGCGCGCGCGGCGGACGGGACGTACTACTTCACACAGGTTTTCATGAGGCGTTAAGGCCACGGGACGCGTAGAACGTTGAGCTACCGGGCGGCCGGCGCATTCAAAAGAGGAGGCGCCGGCCGCTCTCAGTGTCAGCAGATAAGATAAACGTCCCGGCCTTCGCCAAGATCAACCTCGGCCTGCGCGTCCACGGCCGGCGCCCCGACGGCTATCACGAGATAAGCACCATCTTCCAGACCGTCTCCCTCCGCGACACACTCTCATTCGAAGCCACCAACGACGGAACGCTCGAACTCATCTGTTCAGACCCCGCAATCCCGACGGACGAATCGAACCTCGTCCTGCGCGCGGCCTCGGTCCTGCGCGAACGTTTCGGCGTGAGTCGTGGCGCGCGCGTCGAGTTGTTGAAGTTGATTCCGGCCGGGGGTGGCCTGGGCGGCGGCTCGGCGGACGCGGCGGTGACGCTGGCCGCGCTCGCGAGCCTCTGGGAGATAGAGACGGACGCGGGTGAGTTGGCGGAGGTCGGCGCACGTCTGGGGGCGGACGTGCCCTTCTTTCTGACGGGCGGGACGGCCCTGGGGACGGGCACGGGGACCGACATCAAGCCGCTCGAAGACGCGCCGAAAATGCACCTCGTCGTCGTTGCGCCGGGCGTCCACGTCTTGACCGCGGAGGCTTACAGTGCGCTAGGCGCTCCCGCCTTGACAAAGGTCGGACCGCTGGTTAACCTTTCTGTTTCGCGCACGGAGGCCGATTTCCCCGATTCACTCTGTGATGTGTGGTCGAACGATTTCGAGGCCGTCGTGGTGCGGCTCTACCCCGAGATCGGTCGCGCGCGCGAAGGGCTGGTTGAGGCGGGCGCCGGCAGGGTCATGCTCTCGGGCAGCGGCTCAAGCGTCTTCGGAGTCTTTGAAAGCAAGGGGAAAGCATCGCGCGCGCGTGAGATTCTGAAAGCCGAAAAGGGCTGGAAGGTCTTCGCGTGCGAGACGCTGACACGCGCCGAGTACCTCGCGGCGCTCGGCCGCGTCGCGGCGGTTCTCATGCCGGGCGGCGGGGTTTGAAACCGGGATTGGGGAGTCGCCAAGTGGTAAGGCACCGGTCTTTGGAACCGGCATTCGTAGGTTCGAGTCCTACCTCCCCAGTAACAGTGATAAGTGATGAGTGATAGGTAATAAGAAGGGGCACCGGTCTCTTCTATTACTTATCACTCATCACTTATCACTCATCACTTAAACGATGAGCACAACCGGCGGCATCAAAGTCTTTTCGGGGAACGCGAACCGGGCGCTGACGCAGGAGATTTGCAACTACCTTAGTTGCGACCCGGGGCTGGCGACGACCGACAGGTTCTCGGACGGGGAGTTCAACTTCCAGATCACGGAGAACGTGCGCGGGGCCGACGTTTTCATCGTGCAGCCGACGTGCCCGCCGACCGACGCGCACCTGATGGAACTGTTGGTGATGCTCGACGCCTTCCGCCGCTCGTCGGCCGAGCGCGTGACGGCGGTCATCCCCTACTTCGGCTACGCGCGCTCGGACAAGAAGGACCGGCCGCGCGTCTCCATCAGCGCCAAACTCGTCGCGAACCTGATTACGACGGCGGGCGCCGACCGCGTGCTCACGATGGATTTGCACGCGGCGCAGATTCAAGGGTTCTTTGACATCCCCGTGGATCACCTCTTCGCGGCGCCGGCCTTCATCGGCCATTACACGGACCACAAGCTCCCGAACCTGACGGTGGTCGCGCCCGACACGGGCGGCGCAGAGCGCGCGCGCGCCTACGCCAAGCGGCTCACGTCGGAGGACGGGAGCCCCGCGACGCTCGCGCTCTGCGACAAGCGGCGCGAGAAGGCGAACGTGGCCGAGGTGATGAACGTGGTCGGCGACGTGAAGGGCCGGAGTTGTTTGATAGTTGATGACATGTGCGACACGGGCGGCTCGCTGACGAAGGTCGCGGCGGCGCTCAGGAAAGAGGGCGCCGAGCGCATCCACACGTGCTTTACGCACCCGGTGCTGTCGGGGCACGCGTGCGAACGGCTGGCCGAGTCGGAGATCGAGCGCATCGTGACGACGAACACCATCCCCCTGCGCGACTCGGCGTGCCAGGAGAAGAAGATAAACGTTTTGAGCATCGCTCCGCTTCTGGCGAAAGCGATTAAGTCGATCCACGAGGAGACGAGCGTCTCCTCGCTCTTCGTGTGAGGCGGAGGGCAAACACTTTACGTGACAGGCAGACCGTGACAGGTGACCGGATAAAAGCTTTCACTCGTCACCTGTCACGGTTTACCGTTCACGGCTTTAAGGAGCAATCATGGCAGAGAGACAAGAGATAACGGTGCGCGCCGAGCTGCGCGCTGGACGCGGCAAGAACGACTCGCGGCGGCTGCGCGCGCGGGGCATGGTGCCGCTCACCATCTACGGCGGCGAGGGCGAGCCCATCGCGGCGGCCGCGCCGCTCGCGGAGCTGGCCGCCATCCTGCGGTCGGGGGCGGGGCACAACGCCATCTTCACGCTCGACGTGGACGGCGTCGGCCCGAACGAGGTCATGTTCCTCGACCGGCAGATCGACCCCGTCAAGACGCGGCTCATTCACGCCGACCTGCGCCGCCTCGTGCGCGGCCAGGAGATCGAAGTCTCCGTCCGGCTCGAACTCGAAGGCGAGCCCGCGGGCACGGAGGAGGGCGGGGGCATCCTCGAACAGTTGCTGCGCGAGGTCGAGATTCGCTGCCGCCCGAGCATCATCCCCGACTTCATCACGGTTGACGTGTCGCACCTCGGCGTCCACGAAGTCCTGCACGTCTCGGACATCAAGGTCGATGAGGGCATCACCATCGTGACCGACCCCGAGACGGCCGTCGCCACGGTCGCCGTCGTTCGCGAGGAGCAGGTCGAGGAGCGCACGCCCGAGGAAGAGGTCGCCGAGCCCGAAGTCATCGGCAAGGGCAAGAAGGAAGACGAGGAGTAGTCGGCCTACCGACTACTGCTTCCCATGCTCATCGTCGGTCTGGGCAATCCGGGCGAGCGTTACGAGTGGACGCGCCACAACCTGGGCTTCATGCTCGTTGACCTTCTGGCGCGGCAGGCGGGCGCGCAGGTGAAGCGGGCGGAGTGCCGGGCGCTCGTCGGGCGCGCGGAGGTCGAGGGGCGCGCCGTCGAGCTGGTCAAGCCGCAGACCTACATGAACCTGAGCGGCGAGTCGGTCGCGTGCCTGCTGCGCAAACGCTCGGAGTTAAAGCCTTCAAGCGACCTCGTCGTCGTCAGCGACGACATCGCGCTCCCCTTCGGCTCCATCCGCCTCCGGCCTTCGGGTTCGAGCGGCGGTCAGAAGGGGTTGAAGAACATCATCGCGGCGCTCGGCACGGACCAGTTCCCGCGCCTGCGCGTCGGCATCAAGCCGGAGCACCCCGTGGGGGACACAGCCGGCTTCGTCCTCGAACGCTTCCCGAAGGGGCAGCGCGAGGAGGTCGAAAAGATTCTGGAGCGGGGCGCCGATGCGCTCCGCGCCGTCATACGCGACGGCATTGACAAGGCAATGTCGCTGTACAACGGTTAGTTGGTGAATACTATTTACGATTCACCATTCACTAACCCTTTTCCTTCTTGCTTCTACCGACACGGCAGAGGCTAGACATCCAAAAGGAGGATGATTTGGCAGAGAAGAGAGTTTACGAGGTCATCTTTATCGTTGACCCCGACACGCAGGAAGAGGAGATGACGAAGCTGACGACGAACCTCAGCGCCGTCGTCACCGACCAGGGCGGCACGGTCACGCGCAACGAGGTGTTGGGCCGCCGCCAGCTCGCCTACCGTATCGGACGCAAGAACGAGGGCGTCTACGTCATCTTCGAGGTCGAGGGCACCGGCGGCGAGATCGCCGAGCTTGAGCGCCGCATGCGCGTCAACGACGCCATCATGCGCTATATGACCGTGCGCGTGGACGAAGACCGCCAGCGCGCCGAGAAGCTCCGCGCGCGCCGCCAGCGCAAGGCCGCCAAGCGCCCCGGGTTCGTCGCGGCCGCTGCCGGCGGCGGTGGCTCTGCCTCCGCACGCTCCGGCGACGACGACGCGTAAGGGACGCCGAGCGCGTGTCACCTTTAACTTAAGGGTCGGCGGGTCGAAGGCCAGCGCGCCCTCTCCTGATAAGAGAGGCGAGCCGCGCGGCCGCCCCCGCGTTACAAAGAAGAGAGAGAAGAGAGATGTCGAGAAACATTGAGAGAGAGCGCGATTTCGACAACGAGGACGACGGACCGCAGGAGCGACGGCCGCAGAGCGGCGGGCGCGGCGGCGGCCGGGGGCGCATGCGTCGCCGCAAGGTCTGCCGCTTCTGCGTGGACAAGGTCGATCTCATCGACTTCAAGGACGTGAAGCTGTTGCAGAACTTCATCCCCGAGCGCGGCAAGATTCTGCCGCGCCGCATCTCGGGCGTCTGCACGGCGCACCAGCGCATGCTGACCGAGGCCATCAAGCGCGCGCGCAACATCGCGCTGCTCCCGTACACCGCGGACTAGAAGGAGGTACTCTGAAAGATGGCAACGACTAACGTACTGCTGCGCGAGGACGTGGACAACCTCGGCGCCCGCGGCGAGATCGTCAAGGTGAAGGCCGGCTACGCGCGCAACTTCCTGCTCCCGCGCAAGCTCGCGGTCGAGGCGACGCCCGGCAACGTCAAGCAGATCGAGGCCGAGCGCGCCGCGCTGCTGAAGAAAGAGGCGAAGGAGCGCGGCACGGCCGAGGCCCAGGCCGGGCAGATGGGCGGCCTGCGTCTGAACTTCGAGCGCAAGGTCGGCGAGCACGGCCTGCTCTACGGCTCCGTGACGGCGATGCACATCGCCGACGCGCTCAAGGAGAAGGGCTACGAGATCGACCGCCGCCGCGTGCACCTCTCCGAGCCCATCAAGGAGACGGGCGAGTTCACCGTCTCGGTGCGCCTGCACCGCGAGGTGAACGTCGAAATCCCCGTCACCGTCACGGGCGAGGGCGGCGCGAAGTCCGCCGGCGCCGCGCCCGAGGCGGTCGCCGCCGAGGCCCCCGCCCCCGGCGACGGCCCCAACGACGAGGCGACCGAAGCGGCCGAGGCATAAACTGAACGATGAACTAGGAACGCTGAACGCTGAACTGTAAGACAAAATGCCTTCAGTTCAGCGTTCCTAGTTCGGACTTCAAAACGGGGCGCGTCAACATGATTGTTGTCGCGCCTCGCGGCTTGTAGTATAAAGACCGGCGGCGCGACCCCTCCGCGCTCCCGCGCGACCGCGCCGCGGGCATGGAAGGGACGCGCCCTTTGCCTGTCTAGACCACGTCAGTTTTCCACAGGCCAGAACTCCCGATGGCTCAGTACATAGCCGACCCGTCACGCGAACAACTCTTAGAGCGGCCGCTGCCCCACAGCGCGGAGGCCGAGCGCGCCATCCTCGGCTCGGTGCTGCTCGACAACTCGCTCGTCAACCACGCCATCGAGCTTTTGCGCCCGGAGGACTTCTACGTCCGCGCGCACCAGTTCGTCTTCCGCGCGATGACTTCGCTGAGTGAACGCGGTTCAGAGATCGACCCGCTGCTCCTGAGCGAAGAGTTGCGCCGCGAGGGCGTGCTTGAGCAGGCCGGCGGGATGACCTTCATCTCGGAGCTGACCTACGGCCTGCCGCACTTCACCAACGTCACCGCTTACGCGAAGGTCGTCAAGGACCACTCGCTCATGCGGCAGCTCGTGAAGGTCGCCAACAAGATTACGAGCGAGGCGCTCGAAGGCGAGGACGAGGCCACCATCATCCTCGACCACGCCGAGCAGATGATCTTCGCGCTCGCCGACGAGCGCACGCGGCAAGGGTTCGCGCACATCAAGCCCGTCGCCGACCAGCTCCTCGAAAAAGTCCAGGAGATGGCCGGCCGCTCCGCCATGCTGACGGGGCTCACGACCGGCTTCACCGAACTCGACATGATGACCTCCGGCCTCCAGCCCTCCGACCTCATCATCGTCGCCGCGCGCCCGTCGATGGGGAAGACCTCGCTCTGCCTGACGCTCGCGCAGAACGCGGCGATACACGCGGGCGCGGTCGTCGGCGTCTTCTCGCTGGAGATGTCGAAGGAGTCGCTCGTGATGCGTATGCTCTGCTCGGAGGGGCGCGTGGACGCGCAAAAGTTCCGGAGCGGTTACCTGTCGCGCGACGAGTGGGCGCGCCTCGCCGGGGCGTTGGGGACGCTGGCGGAGGCGAGGATTTTTATCGACGACACGCCGGGCATCTCCGTGCTGGAGATGCGCGCGAAGGCGCGGCGCCTGGCGGCGGAGCAGAAGCGGCTCGATTTGATCGTCGTCGATTACCTGCAACTGATGTCGGGCTCGTCGCGGCGTTCGGAGTCGAGGCAGCAGGAGGTGTCGCAGATTTCGCGCGAGCTGAAGGGCTTGGCGAAGGAGTTGAACGTGCCGCTCGTGGCGCTGTCGCAGCTCTCGCGCGCGCCCGAGGCCCGCGCCGACCACCGCCCGCAACTCTCCGACCTGCGCGAGTCGGGCTCCATCGAGCAGGACGCGGACCTCGTCGCCTTCATCTACCGCGAGGAGCAGTACAACCGCACGGAGGAGAACGTGGGGAAGTCCGAACTGATTATCGCCAAGCAGCGTAACGGCCCGACGGGCACTGTCGAGTTGGCCTTCCTCAAAGAGTTCACGCGGTTCGAGAACATGTGGCGCGAGTAGTCGCCGCGCGTCTGGAAGATTAACTACAGAGACACGGCTCGTTGAGATAATTCTCAACGAGCCGTGTCTCTGTGTCTCCGTGGTTATTTCGTCTGAGCTTTACCCGTCCTGTTGCAGTTCGAGTAACTTACTCACGATGTCGCGCGCGGCGTCGGGGCGGGCCAGGGCGCGGGCGCCGGCCTGCATGGAGGCGAAGCGGGCGGGGTCGTCGAGGAGTCGGTCGAGCTTGTATGCGAGCACCGGCAGGTTGTTGCAGCGGAGGGCGACGCCGTTCTCAAGCAGGTGGTCGGAGTTGCGCTCCTCCTGGCCGGGGATGGGGTTGACGATGACGAAGACCAGGCCCTTCGCCAAAGCCTCTGAGGTCGTCAGCCCGCCGGGTTTCCCGAGCAGAATGTCGGCGGCGCTCATGTACTCGTCCATCTCGGTCGTGAAGCCGACGGGGTTGATGGAGACGTGGTGCGTGGGCGGCAGACGTTTACTCGCCGTCTCAAGCTTCGACTTCAACTCGGCGTTGCGGCCGCAGAGGGCGACGATCTGCGCGGGGTGTCTCATCCCCGCGAGCGATTCGAGCATGTGCTCGACGGGGCCGACGCCGAAGCCGCCCGCCGAGACGAGGAGGGTCGTCACGTCGGGCTTGAGGCCGTGCTTCAAGCGCATCGACGCCTTGTCCTTCCGCTCCGCGAAGACGGGGTCGATGGGGATGCCGGAGGTCGTCACCTTCGCCCCGGGAATCCCGAGCCGGACGAGGTGCTCGCGCGTCTCGTCCATCGCGACGAAGTACTGCTCGTAGTGATGGCAGAGCCACATCGCGTGCACGTCGAAGTCTGTAACGACGATGGCCTGCCGGAACCTGACGCGCTGCTTCGCCTTGAGCCAGGAGATGATCTCTGCGGGGAGGAAGTGCGTGCAGACGGTGATGTCGGGCCGGTACTCCTGAAGCATCTTGACGAACGGCCGCGTGTTGAGCTTGTCGAGCGCGAGGCGGCGACGCTCGTTCTTCCAGGGTTTGTCGAGGTGGTCGTAGAACCAGCCGAGCAACTCCGGCGACTTGTTGACGAGGTCGATGTAGGCTTTGGAGTAGAGGTGCCGGAAGAGCTTGTTCGTGTATTGCAGCGTGTCCACGTGCTTCACTTCGGAAGCCGCGTTCATCTGCTTGAACGCGCGCTCGACGGCGTCGGCCGCGCGCATGTGCCCCGCGCCGGCGGAGGCGGAGAGAATCAGGACTTTGTTGAACGCCATAAGGGGTGACGACGGTCTGAAAGAAGGAAGAGCCTCGGAAGTATAAATGAGCGGGAAGGGAACGCGTCAACCCGCCGGGAGCGCGGGCATCCTGCCCGCCAAAGCGTGCGCGAGCACGCTTGACAGTGAAGCGCCGACACTCAAGGTTGAATGTCGGCGCTTCGTTGTATTCGCGCTCTCGCGCTCATGGCGGGCAGGGATGTCCGCGCTCCCGGCGCGGGGAGGCGCGTTTACGGTTGAGTCGCGGATTTAAGGTTTGAGAACGACCTTGATGCAGTCGTCCTCCTTGTTGTTGAAGATGTTGAAGCCGTGCGCCGCGTCGTCGAGCTTCATGCGGTGCGTGATGACGAACGAGGGGTCGATCTCGCCGTTCTGGATGTGGCCGAGCAGCTTCTTCCAGTAGCGCTGGACGTGGCACTGGCCGGTCCTCATCGTCAGGCTCCGCTGCATGAACGAGCCGACGGGGAACTTGTCGATGAAGCCGCCGTAGACGCCGATGACCGAGACCGTCCCGCCGTTGCGGCAGGCCATGATCGCCTCGCGCAGGGCGATGGGCCGGTCGGTCTCAAGCATGAGCGCCTGCTTCGTGCGGTCGTAGATGTACTCGAAGCCGTGCGCGCCCGCGCCGTGCGCTTCGAGGCCGACGGCGTCGATGCAGGCGTCGGGGCCGCGCCCGCCCGTCATCTCCATCAGGGTCTCGTAGACGTTGGCCTCCTCGTAGTTGATGGTGTCGGCCTTCGCGCCCTCGCGCGCCATCTTGAGGCGCTCGGGGAAGCGGTCGATGCCGATGACGCGCTCCGCGCCCAGAAGGTACGCGCTCGCCATCGCGAACTGGCCGACGGGGCCGCAGCCCCAGACGGCGACGGTGTCGCCGGGCTGGATGTTGCACATCTCCGCGCCCATGTAGCCGGTCGGGAAGATGTCGGAGAGGAAGAGGACCTGCTCGTCGTCGAGCCCTTCGGGAATCTTGAGCGTGCCCACGTCCGCGAAGGGCACGCGCGCGTACTCGCTCTGCCCGCCCGCGAAGCCGCCCGTCAGGTGCGAGTAGCCGTAGATGCCGCAGGTCGAGTGGCCGAACATCTTCTCGGCCATCCACGCGTTCGGGTTGGTGTTCTCGCAGAGCGAGTAGAGCTCCTTCTCGCAGAAGAAGCACTTGCCGCACGAGATGGGGAAGGAGACGACGACGCGGTCGCCGACCTTCCGGTCGTGCACTTCCGACCCGACCTCGACGACCTCGCCCATGAACTCGTGCCCCATGATGTCGCCCGACTGCATCGTCGGGATGAACCCGTTGTAGAGGTGCAGGTCCGAGCCGCAGATCGCCGTCGAAGTTATCTTCACGATGGCGTCGCGCTTGTTGAGAATCTTCGGGTCGGGCACCTGCTCGACCCTTACGTCTTTCTTGCCATGCCAACAGTTCGCTCTCATACGTCCCCCTTATTCCGCCGTCAACTACTTCTGAAGCTGCCCCGCGCCGATGCCGACGCCGAGCGGCTGCGCCGGCCTCTGCTCGGTGTAGCCCTCGCCGACCAACGTCCCGTCGGAGACGACGATCTCGCCCAACTCGATGACCTGCTTGAAGCGGCGCAGGTCGATCTGCATCTGCGCGCCCGGGTCTTCGCCGAAGAGCTTGGCGAAGAGCGCGCCGACGGCGCCGGCCGGCGGGTTGTAGTCGAGCTGGACGTGGACGACCGTGCCGCGCCCGCCGACCGCCGGCTCAAAACGCACCGAGCCCGACGTTTCAACCTCCGAGCCTTCGAGCGAGCGCCAGGCGATGAGCTGATTCGGACGGTCTTCCGTTACCTCCGCGTCCCACTCGACGCTGCCGCCCGGCGCCTTCGCGACCCAGTGCGAACGCCCCTCGCCCGTCACCCGCACCGATTCGAGGTAGCGCATGAAGCGCGGCAGGTTCTCGAAGTCGCGCCAGAACCCGTAGACCTCTTCGGCCGAGGCGTTGATGACGATGCTCTTGTTCACGGGAATGCCCCCCCTCTGTGTCCTCTCGCCCTCGGGGTCCGCGCTGAGCTGCTTCGCGCAGAGCACGTCGAGCGCCGTCACGGCCAGCACGTTCGCCGTCGCGAAGGTGAGCCGCGCCTTGTCGTTGTCGGGCGAGGCGAAGGCCGCGCCCAGGCACGCGAGGTCGAGCGCGTCGCCGACGACCCTCGACCAGACCGCCTCGGCCGGGCGCCTGCCCTGCGTGAAGATGGCGATGCCGCTCGCGATCTCGCGCAGGCCGAAGATGCGAATAAGCGTCGTGTTGCCGCGCATGCCCGCGACCTTCGCCACGCTGCGCGGCGCCAAAAGCTCCGCGAGCCCGAGCCCGATGCTGAACCAGCCGAGCCCGCGCGCCAAACGCTCCTCGTCCACGTACCTCTTGAGCGCGTCCTGCCGCCCGTCGCCGCCGAACTCGCGTCCGTTGACGGGCGCCTCCGGCCCCGTCAGCCCGTCCTTAACGACGAGCTCGGGCGCCGCCTGTGAAGTCTGCCCGGCCGCCTCCGTCTGCTGTCCCGACCCCTGCTCCTGCCTCTTAGTTCCAGTCGCCATGTCTACCCCCCTGTTTGAAAGTCCGACGCGGGCCGGCGCCCCTCAAGGCGTGGGCGCCGCCCGCAACGTTCAGTCCTGTTCACAAAGAATGAATGTGTCGGCAACTTATCAGCATCCGGTTGCGATATCTTTACGAGAATGATTCGTGGCAATCTCAACCGACCGTTGTGTCAGTCGCGAGCGGTTTTGTGCGAGACTGACGCACAACGTTCTTCTCAAGAATAATCCTTGCGGCGGGGCTTTGATGAGCGATTCCGTTTTGGCGGGCGGGCGCCCGACGTGGGCCGAGATTGACCTTGACGCGCTGGCGTGGAACTTCCGCGCGGTGCGCGAGCGCGTCGGGCCGGGCGTGCGGGTGATGGGCGTGGTGAAGGCCGACGCCTACGGCCACGGCGCCGCCGCGTGCGCGCGCAGGCTCGAAGCGGAAGGGGCGGCGTGGTTCGGCGTGGCGTCGCCGGAGGAGGGTCTGGTCCTGCGCCGCGCGGGCGTGACGCGGCCGGTGCTGAGCTTCGGCGGCTTCTGGGAGGGGCAGGCCGATGTGTGCGTCGCGGAGGGCATCGTCCCCGTCGTCTACCGGCTCGACGAGGCAGCGGCTTTCGACGCGGCGGCGCGCGCGGCCGGGGTCGTCGCGGACGTGCACGTGAAGTTGGACACGGGGATGGGACGGCTCGGCGCGCGCTACGACGAGGCGGCCGAGTTCGCGTCGGCGCTGCGCGCGTTCAAGCACATCCGCGTGGACGGACTGATGACGCACTTCGCCGCGGCCGACGAGCCGAGCCGCGACTGCTTCACCGTCGAACAGTTGGGCCGCTTCCGCGAGGCGGTCGCGGCCTTCAAGTCGCGCGGCTACGACCCGACCTTCGAGCACATGGCGAACTCCGCCGCCACGCTCGCGCACCCCGAGACGCGCGGCAACATGGTCCGGCCGGGCGGCGTGCTCTACGGGCTCTGGCGCGACGTGCTGCCGCCGCTCCCGGAGGTGCCCGCCCTCACGCTCCGACCCGTGATGTCCTTGCGCACGCGCGTCACGCTGCTCAAGCAGGTGCACGCGGGCGAGACGTTGGGCTACGGCTGCACCTACGAGGCCGCGCGCGAGATGACGGTGGCGACCGTGCCGGCGGGCTACGCCGACGGCTACGCGCGCGCGCTGTCGAACCGTGGCCGCGTCATCGTCAAGGGCGCTTACGCGCCGGTCGTCGGGCGCGTCTCGATGGACCTGACGCTCCTGGACGTGACCGGCGTCGAGGGCGTCCGCGTCGGCGACCAGGTGACGATGCTCGGCGCGGACGGCGGGCTGCTGCTCCCGACCGAAGACCTTGCGCGGACGGCCGGCACCATCTCCTACGAGATCACCTGCGGCGTCAGCGCGCGTGTCCCGCGAATACATGTGCGGGGAACGTAAGACGGTCTCGGATACGAGCGTCTATTAAACGTAAACGCACCAACGCCGGAACGAAACCCTTCTCTTCGTTCCGGCGTTGGTGCGTTCGAGGTCGAACTGTCGTCGAAGTTACTGCACGCGCACGTCGCGGATGTACATGCCGACGAGGAGCTGCTCGAAGCCCGTGGCGGGGAGCCCGACCTGGTTGGTGCGGAGCACGCTGCCGGCGGGCACCTTGACCTGAAGCTCCTGGTTAGTGCCATGCTCGCGGATGGTGATGGTGCGGGTGCTACGGTCGATGCGGACGATGGCGCCGCTGACGGCGCGCTCCTTCGAGGTCTCGGACTTGGCGAAGACGCTCGACGAACCGGACACGAGGACTGCGACGATGCCGAAGCTCATGATTGCTTTATGAAGTCTCTTCATCACAACTCTCCTTGATTAGACGCGTGCGTTGATGCGCACGCCCGCCCTTGTATGATTGCCTTTCGCCCCGCGCGGGGCGCGCCTTACAACCCTCGGCCCCCAACCTCTCGGAGCCCGTCTCGGGTTCATTAACGCGAGGCCGCGCGCTTATGTTCCGCCTCTTTAAAAAAATTATTTCGAAGAAGTGTTAAGGCGCGTGCGACGTGCTTCGGAGTCGCACGTCGCACGCGCCTTGAGGAGGGGGCGCGACGCGAGGTGATCCGCGTCGCGCGTGCGGGGCAAGTGGAAGGGGCGGGTCGAGACGGTCGTCGTCGTTGTCGTCGGCTTTAGTGAAGGACGAAGTTGTACGTGATGCTGCCGGTCACCTTCACGTTCTGGCCGCCGAGGACGGTCGGCGTGAAGCGCGCGCGGTAGGCCGCCTGCACGGCCGCCTGCATGAGCAGCGGCGGGCCGCTCGTCGCCTTCGCCGAGATGACGCGCCCCTGCTCGTCGATGACGATCTGCACGGCGACCGTGCCCTGCATGTTCGCGGCCCTCGCGAGCGGCGGATACGGCGGCGCGGGCTTGTCGATGGCCTTGCTTGAGATGAGCGTCGAAGGGAGTCTGACCGGGCCTTCGGGACGCGTCGGCGTCGGTTTGGGCGTCGGGGTCGGCACGGCCGCAGGCGGCGGCGGATCGACCACGGTCACCGTGGGGCCGCCGGTGATGGCCGAGCCGTGCAAGCCATCGCTCGGAGGCCCGACGGGGCCGCCGACCTCCGTGGGCGTGATGTTGCGGTCGCCGATGATGACGGCCGCGCCTCGGGGCGTCTCGGGCGTCTCGCGGCTCGCGACGCGTTCGGCGTACGGCGTATGCATCGAAATCTCGGTGCGCATCATGACCTGGTTCGAGCGCGCGGGGCTCGCGGCCGTGCGCTGCTCCTCGCGGCGCGGCTCGACGGCGCGCGTCTCGGCCGGCGGGAAGCGCATCATCGAGATGAACTCGTACTCGGGGTTATATTCGAGCGTCGCGTTGTATGCGTAGATGCTGCCGACGCCCGCGAAGGCGAGCAGCAGTCCGTAGAAGGCCGTGGTGGCGAGAAAGAATCTGCCCTTGCGTTTGAGGTCGGCCGCGTGCGACCCCGACTCGATCAGGTTACTGAACATCGTCTCGTGTCCTCCATCGCGCCGGTGCCAGCGGGTCGCTCGGGACTCCCTCACTTAGAAACCAACGCGCCGCGCCGGTTCCACAAAAAGGCTACTGCCTCGACCTTGAACTTTGAACCTTGAACTTGTAACTTTGAACCCTGCCCGAAACGAGCCGGGGGGAAACTCCGAACGAGAGGACGAACCCTATGAGCCTTCAAACCGCGACGACCACGCCCGCCGAGGAACTCAACCCTTTCAAGATCGCGCAGCAGCAGTTCGACGCCGCGGCCGACTACCTCGACCTTGACGACTCGATGCGTCAGGTCTTGAAGAACGCCAAGCGGCAGCTCATCGTCTCCATCCCCGTCAAGATGGACGGCGGTCAGGTCTGCGTCTTCGAGGGCTACCGCGTGCAGCACAACATCGCGCGCGGCCCGGCGAAGGGCGGCATCCGCTTTCACCCCGGCGTCACGCTCGACGAGGTGAAGGCGCTCGCCTCTTGGATGACCTGGAAGTGCGCGACGGTCGGCATCCCCTATGGCGGCGGCAAGGGCGGCGTCGTGTGTGACCCGAAGTCGATGTCGAAGGGTGAGCTTGAACGCCTGACGCGCCGCTACGCCTTCGAGATCGCGCCCATCATCGGCCCCGACCGCGACATCCCCGCGCCCGACGTTTACACCGATGAGCAGACGATGGCCTGGATCATGGACACCATCTCGATGGTGCGCGGCCACACGGAGTTGGGTGTTGTGACGGGCAAGCCCATCGCGCTCGGCGGCTCGCAGGGGCGCGGCGAGGCGACGGCGCGCGGCTGCCTCTACGCCGTGCGCGAGGCGTGCCGCGTGCGCGGGATAAACCTGCGGGACGCGCGCGTCGCCATCCACGGCTTCGGCAACGCGGGCGCCAACTTCGCGCGCCTCGTCGCGAGCGAGGACGGCGCGCGCGTCGTCGCCATCGCGGACTCGCTCGCGGGCGTCTACAACGAGCACGGCATCGGCGTGCAGTCCGCGCTCCGACATAAGTCCGAGACGGGCACCATCGCGGGCCTGCACAACGCCGAGCCCATCCCGCGCGACGAGGTGCTTGAGGTTGACTGCGACATCCTGTGCCCGGCGGCGCTTGAGAACAGCATCACGCTCGCCAACGTCGGCAACGTGAGCGCGCGCATCGTCGCGGAGTTGGCGAACGGCCCCGTCACGCCCGGCGCCGACCGCGTCCTCTTCGACCGAGGCGTCTTCCTCCTGCCAGACATCCTCGCCAACGCGGGCGGCGTCACCGTCAGTTACTATGAGTGGGTGCAGGACCAGTACAGCTACTTCTGGACGGAGGAACGCGTGCGCGAGACGCTCGAACAGACGATGCGCACGGCCTTCGCCGGGGTCTACGCGGCGGCCGAACGTTTCCGCGCGGACATGCGCACGGGCGCTTACATCGTCGCCGTCGCCCGCGTCGCCGAGGCGACGAGCGTGCGCGGAATCTTTCCTTAAAGGGGGTAGGGATGGAAGACAAGATAACGGTCTACGAGAAGCCGACCTGTACGAAGTGCCGCGAGGCCGACAAGCTGTTACGCGAGAGCGGCGTGGACTTCGAGAAGGTCAACTATTACCTTGAGCCCATCGGGGAGGCGAAGCTGCGCGAGTTGATTAAGAAGATGGGCATCGCGCCGCGCGAGTTGATGCGCACGGGCGAGGCCGTCTACAAGGAACTCGGGCTCGGCAAGCAAGAGCTTTCGGACGACGAGTTGATACGCCTGATGGTGGAGCACCCGGACCTCATCCAGCGCCCCATCGTCGAGCGCGGCGACCGCGCAGTGCTCGGTCGGCCGACGGAGCGAATCAAGGATTTGCTGTAGAAAACGGCCGAAAAACTCAACCGGCCGCCGCCAGTTCGTGTCAAGCGAACGGGGGCGGCCGTCGCGCTTCGTACGGCTGAAGCGGTCGTCGCGGGGTGGTAAAATGTTTCGAACTTTGGCGGCGGAATAAGCGAGTATTGTCGGTTAATTTAAGACAAGGAAGATTTGAAAAGTGGCTAAAGCAACAGGGACGGTCTACGTCTGTCAGAACTGCGGGAAGCATTCGAGCAAGTGGCTTGGGAAGTGTACGGACTGCGGCGAGTGGAACTCGTTCGTGGAGGAGCGCGCCAGGGCAGCGGCCGGGGCGTCGAAGGGGATGGCCGCGCGCGGCGGGTTCCGCCTGCGCGAGGTGAAGCCCGTTCGCTTCGGCGAGATCGAGTCGCAGGACGACGCGCGCGTCTCTTCGGGCGTGACCGAGTTCGACCGCGTGCTCGGCGGCGGCATCGTGCCGGGCAGCCTCATCCTCATCGGCGGCGATCCGGGGATAGGGAAGTCAACGCTGCTGCTTCAGGTCGCGGACCAACTGAGCCGGCAGAACGAGCGCGTGCTCTACGTCTCGGGCGAGGAGTCGGAGCGGCAGATCAAGATGCGCGGCGAGCGGCTCGGCGTCGAGGCGGAGAACCTTTACCTCTTGCCGGAGACGAACCTTGAGAACATTTTGGATGAAGTCGAGCGGAACGAGCCGGGTGCCATCATCGTCGATTCGATTCAGACGGTCTTCTCTTCGAAGATAGAGTCGGCGCCCGGCTCGGTCTCGCAGGTGCGGGAGGTGGCGGGGCAGTTCCTGATGCTGGCGAAGAACCGCACCATCCCCGTCTTCCTCATCGGCCACGTGACGAAGGAGGGGTCGATTGCCGGCCCGAAGGCGCTCGAACACATCGTGGACACGGTGCTCTATTTCGAGGGCGAGCGCCACTACAACCACCGCATCGTGCGTGCGACGAAGAACCGCTTCGGCGCGGCCAACGAACTCGGCGTCTTCGAGATGACGGGCGAGGGGCTGGTGCCGGTCGCCAACCCTTCGGAGATGTTCTTGCAGGAGCGGCCGCAGGGCGTGGCCGGCTCGGTCGTGACGGCGTGCATGGAGGGGACGCGGCCGGTGCTCGTGGAGATTCAGGCACTCGTCTCGGGCTCGAAGTACGGGACGGGGCGGCGGATGGCGCAGGGCTTCGACGCGAACCGCATCGCGCTCCTCATCGCGATGCTTGAGAAGCGCGTCGGGTTTCATCTGCTCGGCGACGACGTGTTCGTCAACGTCGCGGGCGGCCTTGAGATTGACGAGCCGGCCGCTGACCTCGGCGTTATCGCCGCCATCTCTTCGAGTTTCAAGAACCTGCCCGTTGACCCGCACACAGCCGTCTTCGGCGAGGTCGGACTGACGGGCGAGGTGCGCGGGGCGATGCAGGCGCAGGCGCGCGCGCGCGAAGCGCAGGCGCTCGGCTTCAAGAAGATAATTCTGCCGGCCTCGAACACGGCGGGGCTCGAACGCCTCCTCGGCGTCCGCATCGTCGGCGTGCGCTCGGTCGAGGAGGCGTTGGACGAGTTGTTCTAGAAACTTTTACAGATCAATTTTGAGGACAAGAGGGTTAGAGCATGTCTGTACATTTCATTCACGACTTGGGGCAGGAGTCTTTAATCAAACCTTTCGCGTCGGTCGCGGCCGTGTGCGGGTACGAGTTGAGCGAGGCGCACGAGGTCGTCGCGCCGGAGGCGGAGGCGGACGTGTGCCCGGAGTGCCTCACGTGGTCGCGGCGGAACAAGTATCAGAACCGCCGCTGCGCGGTTGAGATGAGCGCCGTGGCGCCTCGGTCCGAGACCGCTCGGGGCGCTTCGTAAAACCCCGTTTTCGTCAGAGACAGACGCCGGATAAAGTGTTAATATCTCCGGCGTCATGCGGACGAACACGGTTCTCATACGGCTCGTTTTCATTGGAATCCTCATCGGGGCGGGGTACTTGCTTGACCCTATCAAGCACACGTCGCTTGTCAACTGGCCCCTGCTCGGCATTCCAACCCACTGTGTCTCGGCGCTGCTCGCACTCCTGATCGCGGCCGTCATCATCCTCTTCGAGATGCGCATCCAGCAGGCGTCTCTGAAGACGCTCATCGGGGCCGGCATCGGCTCGATGATGGGCATCGTCGGCGGCGTGCTGATCGGGTTCCTCATCTCCTACCAGGAGACGGGGGCCGTGCCCGCGCACACGAAGGTCTTCCTGACGCTCGCGCTCGCCTTCATCATGGCCTACGTCGGGCTGATGGTCGGCGCGGCGAAGGGCGACTACCTGGACCTCACGGCGCTCGGCGGCATCTTTAGCGACAAGGCCACGCGCCGCGACGTGAAGATATTAGACACCTCCGTCATCATCGACGGCCGCATCGCCGACGTGGCCGAGACCGGTTTCCTCTCCGGCACCATCGTCGTCCCGCAGTTCATCCTCCGCGAGTTGCAGCAGGTCGCGGACTCGCCCGACTCCTCGAAGCGTCAGCGCGGCCGGCGCGGTCTCGACATGCTCAACCGGCTCCAGGGCAACGCGTCGCTCGACATACAGGTCGTGGACACGGACTTCCCGGCGGTCAAGGAAGTTGACCTCAAGCTGCTCGAACTGTCGAAGAGCCTGGACGGCGTGGTCGTCACCAACGACTTCAACCTCAACAAGGTTGCGCAGCTTCACGGCATACAGGTCCTGAACATCAACGAGCTGGCGAACTCCCTCAAGCCCGTCGTGCTGCCTGGCGAGGCGATGCGCGTCTTCATCCTGAAGGAGGGCAAGGAGTACAACCAGGGCGTCGCCTACCTCGACGACGGGACGATGGTCGTGGTGGACAACGCGCGCCGCATGATCGGCAAGAACGCCGACATCGCCGTGACGAGCGTCTTGCAGACGACCGCCGGCAAGATGATCTTCGGCCGCCTCTGGGAGGACGCCGAGAACGGCGGCCACCAGCGCGAGTCGCGCGACATCCACACCACCCAACAGCCGCGCCGCTCATTCCAGCAGCGCGAGCCGCGCCAGCAGCACGCCCCCGTCCGCAGCGCGGAGCCGGAACAATCTTGAGCGATGAGTGATGAATGATGAGTGATAAGAAAAGGCAGTGCCTTTTTCTCAATCTCATCACGCATCATTCATCACTCATCACGTATGAACGTAGCGATCATCGTCGCCGCCGGGCGGGGGAGCCGGGCGGGCGGCGCGCGGGCCAAGCAGTTCCGGGAAATCTCCGGCATCCCAATCATCATCCACACCCTCGCGCGCTTCGAGCTGTGCGAGACTGTCAGTGAGGCGGTCGTCGTCCTGCCCGCCGATGCCCGCGAGGAGTTTCTTACTCTCACGGCGAGGCACGGCCTGAGCAAGGTCTCGCAAGCGGTGGCGGGCGGCGAGACGCGCGCCGAGTCCGTCTGGCGCGGGCTGCAAGCCTTGCTCGGGGAGGGCGTCGGAGTCGTCGCGGTGCACGACGGCGTGCGGCCCTTCGTCACGCCCGCCGAGATCGACCGCACGGTGCGCGAGGCAGAGGAGCACGGCGCCGCGGTGCTGGCCGCGCCCGCCGTCGAGACGGTCAAGGAGGTCGAGGACGGCCGCGTCGTGCGCACGCTCGAACGCGCGCGGCTCTGGCAGGCGCAGACGCCGCAGTGCTTCCGCTTCGAACTGCTGCGCCGCGCATACGAGCAGCCGGGCGCGCTCGGCGCGGACGTGACCGACTGTAGCGCGCTGGTCGAAAGGCTCGGCGAGCCGGTCCGCGTCGTCGAGGGCGGGGCCGACAACATCAAGATCACGAACCCGCGCGACTTCGCGATTGCCGAAGTTTTGGTCAGCAAGTTCAGGTATCAGGGCTGAAAAGTAGGCAGTAGGCAGATGGCAGTAGGCAGTGCACCCCGCATAAATAGAGTCGAGGGATTAATCCTAGTCTCGACAGTAAGGCTTTCAACTGCCTACTGCCCTCTGCCTACTGCCTACTGAAGTCTATGTACCGAATCGGCATCGGGCACGACACGCACAGGCTGGCCGAGGGGAGGCCGCTCGTCCTCGGCGGCATCCGCGTAGATTCGGAGCGGGGCGCGGAGGGGCACTCGGACGCGGACGCCTTGGCGCACGCGCTGACCGACGCGGTGCTCGGGGCGATGTGCGAGGGCGACATCGGCCAACACTTCCCCGACAACGACCCGCGTTGGGCGGGCGCCGACAGTCTGCAACTGCTCGCGCGCGTGATGTGGCTGGCGAGCGAGCGCGGCTACCGCGTCGTCAACGCCGACGCGACCGTGTTGATCGAGCGCCCGCGCCTGCGCCCGCACGTGCAGGAGATGCGGCAGCGGCTCGCCGAAGTGCTCGGCGTCGGCGTTGATTGCGTCAGCGTCAAGGCCAAGTCCGGCGAAGGGCTCGACGCGGTCGGCGAGTGGCGCGCGGTCACGGTGCAGGCCGTCGTCCTCCTCGAACGCGCGTGAGTATGGGATGAGTCGCACGCGAGGGATTGCGGAGGTCAACGGGGCGAGTCTGCACTTCGAGCTTGCCGGCGAGGGGCGCCCGCTCGTGCTGCTGCACGCGGGGATTTGCGACGGCAGGATGTGGGACGGACAGTTCGACGCGTTCGCCGCGCAACGCAGGGTTTTGCGCTACGACCGGCGCGGCTTCGGCCGAACGACTCAAGGCGCGGGCGCCTTCACCCACGTCGAAGACTTGAAAGCCCTTTTGAGTCGTTTGAACCTCGGACGCGTGACGCTCGTCGGATGTTCGCAGGGCGCGAAGATTGCGCTCGACCTCGCGTTGGAGCGCCCAGACGTGGTTGACTCATTGGTGCTCGTCGCCCCTGCCGTCTCGGGATACGCGTACGCGGCGCCGCCGCCTCCGCAGTATGAGGAGATAGAACGTGCGGACGCGGCGGGCGACGTGGAACGTGTCAACGAACTCGAACTGCAAATCTGGGTTGACGGCCCGCGCCGCTCGTCCGGCGAGGTTGAACAGGTCGTGCGCGAGCTTGTGCGTGAGATGAACCTCGCCGCGCTCAATGCATCCGTGGGAGAAGAGCAACCGTCGAGCGTCGAAGCGGCGGGGAGATTGAACGAGGTGAGCGTGCCGACGCTCGTGGTCGTTGGTGACCTCGACACGACGCGGACGCTTGAGGCCGCCGACGCGCTGGCGAAGGGCATCCACGGCGCGCGGCTCGAAGTCATAAGGGGGACGGCGCACCTGCCGAACATGGAGCGGCCCGAAGAGTTCAACCGGATCGTGCTTGAGTTCCTGAACGACTCCGACGGCGGCGGGTCTGAAGACAGATGAGTATGCGTCCGCAGGACATCATTCGTAAGAAGCGCGACGGCGGCGAGCTTTCGCGCGAAGAGGTCGCGTCGTTCGTGCGCGGCGTCGTGGACGGCTCGTGGGCCGACTACCAGGCGTCGGCGCTGCTGATGGCCGTCTACCTGACGGGGATGACGACCGTCGAGATGGAGGCGCTGACGCAGGCCATGCTCGGGTCGGGCGAGGTGCTCGACTTCTCGGACGTTGCGCTCCCGAAGGCCGACAAGCATTCGACGGGCGGCGTCGGCGACAAGACCTCGCTCGTCATCGCGCCGCTCGTCGCCGCGTGCGGCGCGGCCGTGCCGATGATTTCGGGGCGGGGCCTGGGCCACACGGGCGGCACGCTCGACAAGCTCGAAGCGATACCGGGTTACCGCGTCCACCTCGACCTCTCTGAGTTCAGGCGCATCCTCGGGCGCGTCGGCTACGCGATGATGGGGCAGACGGCGGAGATCGCGCCCGCCGACAAGAAGCTCTACGCGCTGCGCGACGCGACCGAGACGGTCGAGTCCATCCCGCTCATCGTCGCCTCCATCATGTCGAAGAAACTCGCGGCGGGACTGGGCGCGCTCGTGCTCGACGTGAAGACGGGCAGCGGCGCCTTCATGCGCGACGAGGGGCGCGCGAAGGCCCTGGCGCGCGCGCTCGTCCGCACGGGACATTCGTGCGGCGTCCACACGGAGGCGCTTCTGACCGACATGAGCCAGCCGCTCGGCGCGGCCGTCGGGAACGCGAACGAGGTGCAGGAGTGCATCGCGATTATGCGCGGCGAGTCGGGCGACGAGGCGCGCGACGTGCGCGACCTCTCGGTCGAGCTGGCCGCGCGGATGGTCGCGCTCTCGGGCGTCACGGCGTCGCTCGAAGAGGCGCGCGCGAAGGTCAACCGCGCGCTGGAGTCGGGCGCGGCGCTCGAACGCTTCCGCCGCAACGTCGAGGAGCAGGGCGGCGACCCGCGCGTGTGCGACGACCCACGGCGGCTCTCGGACTTGACGGTTCAGGAAGTCAGGGTAGAATCCGAGCACGCGGGCTACGTCGAGGCGATTGACGCGTCGGAGGTCGGCCGCGCGGTGGCCGCCATCGGCGGCGGGCGCGTGCGCGTCGATGACAAGATAGACTTCGGGGTCGGTTACCACGCGCGCGCGCGCGTCGGCCAGCAGGTGAGCGCGGGCGAGCCGCTGGGCCTGCTCTACTGTCGCGGGGGCGCGCACGCCGAGACGGCCGCCGCGCGCATCCGCGCCGCGTACACGGTCGGCGACGCGGCCCCCAACCACGTGCCGGAACTCATCAAGGAAGTAATCGCGCAATGAAGTTGAAAGTGTTGCTGGTCGTCGTCCTCGTGTGCGCCCTCCTGGTCGGGGGCACTTCGTGCGGTCAGGACCTGCGCGCGGAAGAGCGCGGCAAAATCCGCGTCGGCATCGTCTTCGACATCGGCGGCAAGGACGACCGCTCCTTCAACGCCGCCGCCTACGACGGCGTCAAGTGCGCCGAGACCGGGAACCACCCCGACGGCAAGCCCTGCGAGAAGCCGAGCTTAGGCATCCTCCTGCGCGACGTGGAGCCGGGCAACCCGACCTCGATTGAGCCGGCCATGCGCGCCTTCGCCGAGCGCGGCTACGACCTCATCATCGGCGTCGGCTTCGCGCAGGCGCCCATCATGGAGATCGTCGCGAAGGACTACCCCAACCTCAACTTCGCCATCGTGGACGGCGCGAGCCAACTGCCGAACGTCGCCTCGCTCGTCTTCAAGGAGCACGAGGGCTCGTACCTCGTCGGCATGATCGCGGCGAAGGAGTCGAAGACGGGCGTGCTCGGCTTCATCGGCGGGATGGACATCGGGCTCATCCACCGCTTCGCCAAGGGCTACGAGGAGGGCGCGAAGGCCGCGCGCCCCGACGCGCAGGTCATCGTCAACTACGTCGGCGTTACCGACGGCGCGTGGAACAACCCGGGCAAGGGCAAGGAACTGGCGCTCGCGCAGATAGGCAAAGGCGCCGACGTGATCTTCACCGCCGCCGGCAACTCGGGGCTCGGCGCCTTCGACGCCGTCGAGCAGGCGGGCAAGGACCCGCAGGGCCGCGCCAACCGCTTCGTCATCGGCGTGGACTCGAACCAGAACGGCGTCAAGCCCGGCTTCGTCCTCACCAGCATGGTCAAGCGCGTGGACAACGCCGTCTACCAGATCGTCTCCGACGTGGTCAACAAGCGTTTCCAGGGCGGCTTCCACACCTACGGCGTCGAGGCCGACGGCGTCGGCTACGCGATGGACAACTTCAACCAGACGCTCATCCGCCCCGACGTTATCCAGCAGGCCGAGCAGGCCAAGCAGAAGATCATCTCTGGCGAGATTAAAGTCACGGACGCCATGTTGAAGTAGCCGTGCTCACCGGGCAGAAAAGTCTGTACGAACTCTTCGCCCACTACGACGAGGAGCGGCTCCTGCGAATCCTGACGGTGGAGCGCGCGATGTACCGCCCGGAGGCGCTGACGGCGGCCGAGAATATTTTGACGGAGCGCGGCGTGGAACTGCCGCTGATACCCTTCGGCATGCCGGAGCCGCCCGCGGCGCAAGCCACGGCGCCAGCGCGGCCGACGCGCCCTTATCAGCTCATCGACGCGGTCTTCGACATACTGCTCGTCTGCCTCGTGTGCTGGGCCGCAGTCAAGTTATGGACGTGGACGATGGTCTCCCCGGAGTGGGGGGGATGGAGCCAATTCGCTTTTTGGCTGCTGGCGCCCCAGCTACTAGGCTCGGCTGTGGCCCTGCGGCAGCAGTGGAGGACGAAGAAGTGGTGGGACTAGCCGCCGTTACCGAAGGACGGCCAACCGATACACATGCTTGAACTCAGGGCCATAACTAAACGCTTCGGCGAAGTGCTCGCCAACGACCACATCGACATCCGCGTCGAGCCGGGGACGATTCACGCCATCGTGGGCGAGAACGGGGCGGGGAAGTCGACGGCGATGCGCATCGCCTACGGCTTCTACACGGCCGACTCGGGCGAGATTGTCGTTGACGGCGAGCCGCGCCAGATACAGACGCCGCACGACGCCATCCGCCTCGGCATCGGCATGGTCCACCAGCACTTCATGCTCGTGGACACGATGACGGTGGCCGAGAACATCGTGCTCGGCGCGGAGCCGGGCTCGGCCGCCGCGATCGATTTGTCGAAGGCGTCGGAAGAGATACGCGCGCTCTCGAACGAGTTCCGTTTGTCGGTGGACCCGAACGCGCTCGTTCACGACCTCTCGGTCGGGCAGCAGCAGCGCGTCGAGTTGTTGAAGGCGCTCTACCGCCGCGCGCGCCTGCTCATCCTCGACGAGCCGACGGCCGTCCTCACGCCGCAGGAGGTCGAAGAGTTCTTCGCCATCCTCCGGCGCATGCGTGAGCAGGGCAAGACCGTCATCATCATCACGCACAAGCTCTCGGAGGTGCTCGCCATCTCGGACGACGTGACCGTCATGCGCGACGGCCGCGTCGTCGGCCGCGTCAAGACGAAGGAGACGAACGCGGCCGAACTCGCGCGCATGATGGTCGGCCGCGACGTGCTCCTGCGCGTCGAGAAGCCGGAGGCGCGGCCGGGCGAGACGGTCTTGAGCGTGAGGGACTTGTCGGTCACGGTCGGGGCCGGCGAGCGCGGCCTGCGCGGCGTGTCGTTCCAGGTCCGCGCGGGCGAGATTGTCGGCGTCGCGGGCGTGGAGGGGAACGGGCAGACCGAGTTGATAGAGACGCTTGCGGGGCTCGTGCCGCAGGCGCGCGTCTCGGGCGCGGTCATCTTCCGCGAGCGCGACATCACGAAGGCCAACGCGCGCCAGCGCTACGAGATGGGCATCGCGCACGTCCCCGAAGACCGGCACCGGCGTGGCCTGCTGCTCGACTTCGACTTGTCGGAGAACTCGATTCTCGGGCTCCATTATCGTAAGCCGGCCGTCTCGGTCGGGCCGCTCCTCGACCTGCGCGGCATCCGCTCGCGCGCGCGGGAGATGATTCAGGACTTCGACGTGCGCCCCGCGAACCCCGACCTACCGGCGCGGGCGCTCTCGGGCGGCAACCAGCAGAAGCTCATCATCGGCCGCGAGTTCGGTCTGAACCCGAAGCTCCTGCTCATCTCGCAGCCGACGCGCGGCGTGGACATCGGCGCCATCGAGTTCATCCACCGCAAGCTCGTCGAGTTGCGCGACGAGGGCTGCGCCATCCTGCTCGTCTCGGCCGAACTCGAAGAGGTCACCTCGCTCGCCGACCGCCTGCTCGTCTTCTACCACGGCCGCGTCGTCGGCGAGGTGGACCCGAAGCAGTCCACGCAGGAAGAGATCGGCCTCCTGATGACGGGGGGCGGGGACGAAAGTCAGAACTCGGAACGCTGAACAATGAACTGAAGACCACTTGCCTTACAGTTCATCGTTCATCGTTCATACTTCATCGTTCAAATCATGAAACTTCTCCGCGAACTCCTTTTTCCCGTCATCGCCGTGCTGGTGGCGTTCGTCGTGGGCGGCGTCATCGTGTGGGTCATCGGCGACAACCCGTTCGAGGTCTACGGGCTGCTGCTGGGGAGCGCGCTGACGTGGCCGGACGGCATCGGCTACACGCTCTTCTACGCGACGCCGCTCATCTTCACGGGGCTGGCGGTGGCCGTGGCCTTCCGCTGCGGTCTGCTGAACATCGGCGCGGAGGGGCAGCTCTACGTGGCCGCGTTCGCGTGCGCGTGGGTCTCCATCAAACTCGGCGGGACGGTCATCAAGGGCTTCGACGGCAGCCCCATCGTCTACGGCTCGACGAGTCTGCCGGCGGTGGTGCTGGTGCCGCTGGCGGTGTTGACGGCCATCGCGGTCGGCGCGGCGTGGGGCGCGATCCCGGGGTGGCTCAAGGCGCGGTTCGGGGCGCACGAGGTCATCACGACCATCATGCTCAACTTCATCGCCGTCTCCCTCATCAGCTACTTCACGCAGTACTACTACAAGGCGCCGGGCGACCCCATCATGCAGAGCGTCCCCGTGGGCGCGGCGGCGCACATCCCGCGCCTCGGCGACTTCGTGCCGGGGCTGCCTTCGCGCATTCCCGTGAACGCGGCGTTCCTGCTGGCGCTGCTGGCGTGCCTGCTCGTCTACGTCTTCCTGTGGCGGACGAAGTGGGGTTACGAGATACGCGCGACGGGCGCGAACCCTTCGGCGGCGGAGTACGGCGGCATCTCCGTGCGCAAGCAGATCGTGCTGGCGATGGCGGTGTCGGGCGGCCTCGCGGGGATGGTCGGCATCAACGAGGTGCTCGGCTACCGTCACCTCTATTACCACGAGTTCTCGGCCAGCTACGGCTTCACGGGCATCGCGGTGGCGCTGCTCGGGCGGAACCACCCGCTCGGCGTCATCCTCGCGGCGCTGCTCTTCGGCGTTCTCCTGCGCGGCGGCATCTTCGTGGACGCCTTCTCCGAGCACGTGACGAAGGACCTGGTGGAAGTGCTTCAGGCGCTCGTCATCCTCTTCGTCGCGGTCGGCGTCAACTTCCGCTGGATGTCGAACCGCTTCAGCATGCTGAGGCGCTCGAAAGTTTAAGACGGACTACCGACGGTTATGAATCTGACAGACATCTTCAACGTCGGCCTTCTGCTGTCGGCCATGCGGCTGGCGACGCCACTGCTGCTGGCGGCGCTCGGCGGGCTGTTCTCGGAGCGCGCGGGCGTCATCAACATCGCGCTCGAAGGGTTGATGCTGGCGGGCGCGTTCACGGCCGCGGCGGTGACTTGGTACGCGGAGAGCCCCCTGGTGGGACTGGTCGCGGCGGTGCTGGCGGGGGCGGCCATCGCGGGCATCCACGCCGTGGCCTGCATCCGCTACCGCGCCGACCAGGTCGTCTCGGGCACGGCCATCAACATCCTTCTGACGGGCGTACCGGCGTTGTTGAGCGGCGCCTTCTTCCTCTCTTCGGGCTCGACGCCGCAGATACCGAAGGAGCAGTTGATCCCGTGGACGCCCATCGTCATCGCCGTCCTGCTCGTGCCTTTGACCTACTACGTGCTCTACTACACGCCGTTCGGCCTGCGCCTGCGCGCGGTGGGCGAGAACCCGGAGGCGGCCGACGCGGCGGGCGTGAGCGTCAACCTGATGCGCTACGCGGCGGTGCTCATCTCGGGCGCGCTCGCGGGCATTGGCGGCGCCTACCTCTCCATCGGCCAGTCGTCGCTCTTCACGCGCAACATGAGCGCCGGCCGTGGCTTCATCGCGCTCGCGGCGCTCATCTTCGGCAAGTGGCGCCCCGTCCAGACGATGCTCGCCTGCCTGCTCTTCGGCTTCACCGAGGCCGTCGCCATCCAGTTGCAGGGCGTCCGCATCTGGGGCGGCGAGGAGATACCGACGCAGTTCGTCCAGATACTCCCCTACGTGCTGACCATCGTCGTCCTCGCCGGCTTCATCGGCACCTCGCGCGCGCCCCGCGCCCTCGGCCTCCCGTATCAGAAGGAGAAGTAGGCAGTAGGCAGATGGCAGTAGGCAGTAGTAAAGTAGTCCCACGCGGAAAATCTGAAACAAGTTTTTGCCAAAAGGATTCTTGACGCACGGCCGCACGCGGCGGAGTTTTTCTAAAACTGCCTACTGCCGTCTGCCTACTGCCTACTGACTTATGGCTCTCTCGCTCAAGCCCGAACACCTGAAGCGCTACAAGGACATGGCGATGCTGCTCATGCGGTACGGCCGTGCCGACCTCGTCCGCAGCGCGGGGCTCGAAGAGGCCATCGAAGGGTCGCAGCCCGAGGTGCAGGTCGCGCCCGAGACGTTGGAGAACCTCGCCTCCGACGTGGAGCGGATGGGACCGACCTTCATCAAGCTCGCGCAGCTCCTCTCGACGCGCGCCGACCTGCTGCCGCAGCCCTACATCGAGGCCCTCACGCGCCTGCAAGACAGGGTCGAGCCCTTCCCGTTCACCGAGGTCGAGCAGATCGTCGCGAACGAGTTGGGCGTGCGCATCTCGAAGGCGTTCTCCTACTTCGAGTCGAGCCCCATCGCCGCCGCCTCGCTCGGCCAGGTGCACCGCGCCGCGCTGCGCGACGGCCGCGAGGTCGTCGTCAAGGTGCAGCGCCCCGGCATCCGCGAGGAGATGTCGAAGGACATGGACGTGCTCTCCGACATGGCCTCCTTCCTCGACTCGCACACCGAGGCGGGCCGCAAGTACGAGTTCGCGCCGCTGCTCGACGAGTTCCGCAAGAACCTCCTGCGCGAGCTGGACTATCGCCTGGAGGCGCGCAACCTCGTCATCTTCGCCAACAACCTGCGCGAGTTCGACCGCATCATCGTCCCGCAGCCCGTCGAGGACTACACCACGTCGCGCGTGCTGACGATGGACTACATCAGCGGCAAGAAGATTACTTCACTGTCGCCGCTCGCCAAGATAGACATCGACGGTTATCAACTCGCGCAGCATCTTTTCCAAGCGTACCTCCACCAGATTCTCATCGACGGCTTCTTCCACGCCGATCCGCACCCGGGCAACGTCTTCCTGACGGACGACGGCCGCATCGCCCTCATCGACCTCGGCATGGTCGCGCGCATCGCGCCGCGCCCGCAGGAGCAACTCATCCAACTCCTCCTCGCCATCAGCGAGGGCAAGGGCGACGACGCGGCCGACGTAACCATCAAGATGGGCGAGGCCAAGTCGGGCTTCGACGAGAAGGCGTTCCGCCGCGCCGTCGCCGACCTTGTGCTTGAGAACCAGAATGCGCAGTTAGAGAATTTGGACTCTGGCCGCGTCGTGCTGCGCATCCAGCAGATTGCCGGCGAGTCGAACTTCCGTCTGCCGACCGAGTTCACGATGATCGCCAAGGCGCTCCTCAACCTCGACCAGGTCGTCCACACGCTCGACCCGAAGTTCGACCCGAACTTCGGCATCCGCTCCTACGCCGACGTGATCATGGAGCGCCGGTTCAGGAAGAGCCTCTCGGCCGGCAACCTCTACGGGACTGTCTTAGAGTTGAAGGAGTTCGTTGATAAACTCCCGGCGCGCGTCAACCAACTCGTAGACACCTTGACGACGCAGGGCATCCGCATCGACGCCGACGTAATCGACGAGCACAGCCTGCTCGCCAGTCTCCACAAGATCGCGAACCGCATCACGGTGGGCTTGCTGCTGGCGGCGCTCATCGTCGGCGCGGCGCTGATGATGCGGGTCGAGTCAACGTGGACGATACTCGGCTACCCCGCCATCGCCATCATCTTCTTCCTGCTGGCGGCCATCGGCGCGGTCGTGTTAGTTTTCAACATCATGTTCTTCGACGAAAAGGATAAGGGCGAGCAGGACAAGTGACTCCACAGGAAGGCCAGCACCCCGAGACGCTCTACGAGCGCGCCGAGCACGCCGCGCGCTTCATACACGCGCGCGCGGGCGAGGACGTGCGTGTCGCTCTCGTTCTGGGGAGCGGACTCGGCGCCTTCGCCGACGACCTCGAAGACGCGCAGGCGATACCCTACGCGGAGATTCCGGGCTTCGCGCGCCCCACGGTCGAGGGGCACGCCGGCCGCCTCGTCGTCGGCCGGGCGGGCGGCGTGACGGTCGCGGCGATGCAGGGCCGCTTTCACTTCTACGAGGGCTACACGCTCGAAGAGGTGACGTTCCCCATCCGCGTGCTCGGGCTGCTCGGGGCGAAGAGCCTCGTGGTGACGAACGCCGCCGGGGGCTTGAACAACTCGTACGAGCAGGGCGCGCTCATCCTCATCAGCGACCATCTGAACCTGATGGGCACGAACCCGCTGCTCGGCCGCAACGACCCGCGCTTCGGCCCGCGCTTCCCCGACATGACCGACGTTTACGACCGCGAGTACCAGGAGGCGGCCATCGCCGAGGCGCGCGAGATGGGGCTGGAACTCAGGCGCGGCATCTACGCGGCGCTCACCGGCCCGTCTTACGAGACGCCGGCCGAGATACGCATGCTGCGCCTGCTGGGCGCCGACGCCGTCGGCATGAGCACCGTGCCCGAGGCCATCGTCGCGCGCCAGATGGGCCTGCGCGTGCTCGGCCTCTCCTGCATCACCAACATGGCGGCAGGGGTGCTGGACAAGCCCATCAACCACGAGGAAGTCATCGAGACCGGCGAGCGCGTCCGCGAGACCTTCGCGGAGCTTCTTCGCAGAGTCATCCCGAAGTTGCAATAACAAGTTGCACCGAGGCGTCTGATGATTATTGGGATTTGCGGCGGGACAGGTTCAGGTAAAACGACGGTTGCGAACCGGATTCTGGAGACGGTGAGCAAGGGCGAGGTCGTCTTCCTTCAGCAGGATTCCTACTATCGCGACCTCGACCAGCTCCCGCTCGACATCCGCAACGTCGTCAACTTCGACCACCCGGACGCCATCGACAACGACCTCCTCATCCAGCACCTCCGCGCGCTCAAGCGCGGCGAGGCGGTCGAACTCCCGCTCTACGACTTCAAGACGCACTCGCGCCGCGCCGAGACCCTGCACGTCGAGCCGCAGCCGATCATCATCATCGAAGGCATCCTCATCTTCGCTGAGCCGCGTCTGCTCGACGAGATGGACATCAAGGTCTACGTGGACACGCCCGACGACATCCGCTTCATCCGGCGCCTCAGTCGCGACGTGGCCGAGCGCGGCCGCACCGTCGAGTCGGTCATCGAACAGTACCTCGCCACCGTGCGCCCCATGCACACGCAGTTCGTCGAGCCGTCGAAGCGTTGCGCCGACGTAATCATCCCCGAGGGCGGCCACAACCTCGTCAGCATCAGTCTCATCTCGGGGCGCATCCGCGAGCGTCTGGCCGACGCGCGCAGCGAGCGCGCCTCCGCCGCGTCGGTCGGCGTGGGTCTCAACGTGGAGCAGGGAGGGTAAGTGAGTAAGGACAGTCTGGAAGAGATCATCAAACTCGCGACCGGCGCGCGGCAGTGCGCGCTGGCGCGCTACTCGAACTTCTGCGTCGGCGCGGCGCTCGAAGCCGAGGGCGGCGTCTACACGGGCTGCAACGTCGAGAGCGCGGCCTACGAGCAGACCATCTGCGCCGAGCGCGTCGCCATCTGGAAGGCGCTCTCCGAAGGCGAGCGCAAGTTCAAACGGCTCTGCGTCGTCGTTGACACCGAGCGTCTGACCCCGCCCTGCGGCGCGTGCCGTCAGGTCATCTGGGAGTTCTGCGGCGACATCCCCGTCGTCCTCGCCAACCTGCGCGGCGACACAGAGACGTACCAGATGAAGGAACTGCTGCCGCACCCCTTCGACGCGGGCTTCCTCGAAGAGACGGGCGCCGAGCAGAAATAACGCGGGAAGGTTGTTATGCGAACCGTGGCCTTCCTCCTCCTGACGCTCGCGCTGGCCGGCGCGGGCGCGGCGCGGCAGAAGAGCAAGTGGGTGCGCGTCTACACGTACGACGACGCCGTCATCGAGATGGAGGAGGTGCCCTTCACCTTCGGCAACTTCGGCCGCGTCAGGTTCCGCACCGTCTACGACGAGCCGAGGCCGCTGCCCGGCAAGCCCGACGTGTTGTTCAAGACGGTCGTCGAAGACCTTGAGATTCTTTGCAAGGAGCGCGAGTACCGCCTCGGCTCGGCCGTCTACCTCGACGTGAAGGGCGGGGCCGTCTACGTCTACAAGGCCGAAGGGGACGAGGACTGGGAGGAAGTGAAGACGCACATGATGCTCAAGCTCATCGACCCCGCCTGCCGGATGATAGAGAAGAAGAAAATATAAACCCCCTGATATGAGCAGACAATTCTTTCGCCTACTCGTCGCCTGCGCACTGTTCGCGCAGGCTGTTCTTTTCGCCGCGCCCGCCACGGCCGCGGCGATTCAGAGACCGCGCCGCGTCGATCTCATCGTCAGCGGCGGGACGGTCGTGACGATGGACGCGCGGCGGCGCGTCATCGAGGACGGCGCGGTCGCCGTCTCGGGCGGACGCATCGTCGCCGTCGGGATGAGGGGCGAAATCATCGGGCGCTTCACGGCGCGCGAGACCATCGACGCGCGCGGACGCGCGGTCATCCCCGGCCTCGTCAACGGCCACACGCACATCCCCATGTCGCTCTTTCGCGGCATCGCCGACGACCTCGACCTCAACGAGTGGCTGACGAAGTACATCTTTCCGGCCGAGGCCAAGAACGTCACCGAGGAGTTCGTCCGCGCGGGGACGCAGCTCGGCCTGGCCGAGATGATACGCGGCGGGACGACGACCTACTGCGACATGTACTACTTCGAGGACGCCATCGCCGAGGAGACCGAGCGCGCGGGCGTCCGTGCGTTGCTGGGCGAGACCGTCATCGACTTCCCCGTCCCCGACAACAAGACGTGGCCCGACGCGATGGCTTACGTCAAGAGCTTCGTCGCGCGTTGGAAGGGCAACCGCCTCATCACCCCGGCCGTCGCGCCGCACGCTCCCTACACCGTCTCCGAAGCGCACCTGCGTGAGGTGCGCTCCTTCTCGGACCAGACGGGCGCGCCCGTCGTCACGCACGTCGCCGAGACGCGCAAGGAGGTCGAGGACATCACGCGCGACCACGGCGCGAGCCCCGTCGAATACCTCGCGCGCATCGGCTTCCTAAGCTTGCGCACGGTCGCCGCGCACACCGTCCACCTGACCGAGAACGAAATAAAGTTACTCAAGCAGTACCACGTCGGCTCGGTCCACAACCCCGAGTCGAACATGAAGCTCGCGTCGGGCGTCGCGCCCGTGCCTCGGATGTTGAAGGAGGGGGTGCTGTTGGGGTTGGGCACCGACGGCGCGGCGTCGAACAACGACCTCGACATGTGGGAGGCGATGGACTACGCGGCGAAGCTGCACAAGCTCTCGTCGGGCGACCCGAAGGTGGTCACGGCCGAGGAGGCGCTGGCGATGGCGACCATCGGCGGCGCGCGCGCGCTCCACATGGACAACGACATCGGCTCGCTCGAAGAGGGGAAGCGCGCCGACATCGTCATCGTGGGCCTCGACTCCCCGCACCAGACGCCGCGCTACAACGTCTACTCGCACCTCGTCTACGCGACGAAGGCTTCGGACGTGCGCACCGTCGTCATCGAGGGGCGCGTCGTCATGCGCGAGCGCCGCCTGCTCACCCTCAACGAGGCGCTCATCAAGCAGAAGGCGCGCGCCATCCGCGAGCGCATCACCCGCAGCCTCGCGGGGAATTAACAGTAGGCAGTAGGCAGTTGGCAGAGCCGCTGACGCGGCAACTGCTTACTGCCATCTGCCTACTGCCTACTTGAACGGCGCAACGCGAGGGGGCATAATGTGACTCTAAATTGTTGTGTGGTTTCAGGCGAGCATTATTGCTCGCTTTTGAATTTACGGAGTTATTTATAGTGAATTCATCGCGCCAGTTATCCCCTATCCGTCCGTCGGCGGGCATCATTCTCTTTCTGTCTCTCAGCGTCGTCGCTCCCCTCGCCGCGCAGGCGCAGAGCCCGCAGCCCGCGCCCGAAGCACAGGTCACCACGCAGGCCACAGACGCGCAGCCTACACCGACGCCCGACCCCGGCGCGGCCGAGGCCGAGGCCGTCCAGAAGCGCCTGTCGCGCGCGCGCGCGCTCGCCGCCATTGGTAAGCTCGCCGCCGCCGCGACGGAGCTTGAGAACCTGCGCACGACGACGAAGGACGAGTCGGTGAGGGACGTGTCGCGGCTGCTGCTGATGGCCATCTTCGTCGAGATGCCCGACTACCAGCGCGCGGCCGCGCTGCTCGAAGAGGCGTTCAAGGCGCGGCCGGCGAACCGTGCCAACGACGCCGCGACGCAGTTCTACTTCGCGCTCGCGGGCCAGACCGTCAACGCCGTCCGCACGCACCTCGAACGCTACCGCTCGTTCGGCGTCAACGTCTCCGACACGTCGGAGCTGCCGGGCGACGCGGCGGGCGACATCGAGCACCTGCGCGGGCTGCTTGAGCACGTGGTCGCACAGGCGCGCACGCTCCACGCGGAGCAGTTGAAGGGTGGGAACGACAGCGCGCGCGGGCTCGACGCGGCGGCGCTGCTCGAAGACGCGGCCACGGTGCGCCTGCGCATCTCGCGCCACGACCAGGACCGCGCGCGCTGGCAGACCGAAGTCTCCGAAGCGCGCCAGCACCTCTTCTCCTCCGAGACGCGCATCGCCAGCATCAGCGCGATACCCGCCGCGCGCCCGACCCCGCCGCCGACCGTGCCCGCGTCGAGGTCCGCCGCGACGGCCGCGCCGACGAACAACGCAAAGAAGAACGCGGCGCCGCCCCCAAGCGAGCCGCGCACCAACGCGGCTCCCGCGAACACGGCCCCCGCGCAGTCAACGGCGCAGCCCAACGCCTCCGCGCCCGAAGGGAGGGCGGATAACGCGCCGGTCGCCGTCGGCTCGCTGGTCGGCAAGTCCAAGTCGCGCTCCTCGCCGTCCTACCCGACGCTCGCGCGCACCGCGCGCGTGACGGGGAACGTGACGGTCTTTCTCGTCGTCAACGAGAAGGGCGATGTCGAGTCCGTCATCCGCGCCGAGGGGCCGCAGCAGTTGCAGCAGGCCGCCATCGAGGCCGCGCGCCGCTGGAAGTTCAACCAGACCGTCATCGACGGCAAGCCCGTGCGTGTGACCGGCTACCTCGTCTTCAACTTCACGCTCTAAAAAAGTAGGCAGTAGGCGGATGGCAGTAGGCAGTTAAGACAATACGTCTTTAACTGCCTACTGCCATCTGCTCTTCATCACTCGTCGCTCGTCGGCGCCGGCTCGTTGCCGGCCTCGCGGATGGCGCGGGCGGTGTCCGTGAAGAGGAGGAGCAGCAGGCCGGAGGCGAAGAAGACGATGAGCGAGAGGATCGCGTAGCGGAACGAGCCCGTGCTCGCGACGACGACGCTGAAGACGATTGGCCCCAGCCACGACGTGCCCCGCTCGGAGACTTCGTAGATGCCGAAGAACGAAGCCTCGCGCCCCTCTGGAATCATCTGCGAGAAGAGCGAGCGCGAGAGCGCCTGCGACCCGCCGAGCACGACGGCGATGACGCCCGCCATCACCCACGCCTGCGCGCGCGTCTGGAAGAGTGCGAAGGCGTAGACGACGATGCCCACCCAGATGACGAGCGAGACGATGATGGCGCGCTTCGTCCCCACGAGGCGCGCGATGCGCTCGAAGAGCAGCGCCCCGCCGATGCCCGCGAACTGCACGAAGAGGAAGATGCTGAGGACGAAGGCCGGCGCCTCCGGGTTGTCGAGCCCGCCCGGGAACAGCTCGAAGGCGATGAAGAGGGCGGCCGAGCCGATGACGGTCTGGATGCCGTCGTTGTAGAGCAGATACGCGACGAGATACTTGAGCGTGTGCGGCAAGCGGCGCAACTCGCGGAACGTGTCGAAGAGTTCCGCGAACCCGGCGCTCAGATAACCCTTGCCGGGCGGCAGTTCTCTCGGCATGTTGCGCGCGCGCAAACGCCGGAACGCGAAGAAGGCGAAGAAGCCCCACCAGACGCCCGCCGACAGCAGCGACAGACGGACGGCAAGCCCGCGCGCCGCGCCCTCCGCGTAGCCGTAGGGCGCGAGCAGCGCGGGCGCCACGCCGACCATCACGAAGTTGAGCGCGAGCAGGAGCCCGCCGCCGAGGTAGCCGAGCGCGAACCCACGGCTCGAAACCTTGTCGCGCCGGTCTTCGGTCACGATCTCCGGCAGGAACGAGTTGTAGAGGACGATGGCGCCGCCGTAAGAGAGGTTGGCGATGACGAAGAGGACGCCGCCCAGGAGGTACAGTTTCCCCGTCACGAAGAACAGAAGGCACGTCGCCGTGACGCCGACGTAGCAGAAGACTGCCATCAGTTTCTTCTTCAAGTTCGAGTAGTCGGCGATGGCGCCGACGATGGGCAGCAGCAGGACTTGCGAGCCGACGGCGACGGCGACGAAGAGTTGATAGAAAGACTGCGCCGTCACCGCCCCGAGGAACCCGAGGTCGAGCACGACGCCCGTCTTCCCAACGTCGGCCTGCGCGAGCGCGATGAGGTACGGGCCGAGCAGCGCGCCGACGACCGTCGTGTAGAAGGCGGAGTTGGCCCAGTCGTAGAGCATCCAGCCGAATATCTCGCGGCGGTCGTTGATGGGCTGTCCGTCAGGCCCGAGCTCGACGGCGGACTCGGCGCGTGTGTCGTCAGTTGTTGGGGTCACTTCGTGGCGCTCTCTCCGGTCAGGATTTCGAGGATCGTTGGTGTGATGTCGGCGAGCGTGCGGACGCGGCGCGCGACCGTCTCGCGCGCGGGCCCCCACGCGAGCGTCGGCACGGCGTTGAGCGTGTGGTTGCGCGTCGAGAGGTCTTCGACGTTGCCGTGGTCGCTCGTGAGCATGACGGTCGTGCGCGCGAGGTCTGTGAGTGAAAGGACCGTGCGGACGAAGCGCGCGAGTTCGCTGAGAATCGTGTGCGCCGCTTTCTCTTCCTGGTCGTGGCCGGCGCGGTCGGCGATGAAATGTTCGTAGAGCGTGAAGCGGTGCGCGGCCGCGAGTGATGCGAGGACTGAGGCGGCTTCTTCGGGCGTGCGCTCGTGGATGTCAACGCCGCGTTCGACGAGGAAGCGGTTGGTGAAGTCGTGGTAGACGGCGCGCCCCTCTTGCAAATCCTCGAACGTGCGGAAGGGTAGTCCGGCGGCCTCGACGGCGACCGTGGTGGCCGCGACCCAGCGCGGGCGCTTGGCGAAGAACTGCGGGTGGTATGCGTTGACGAAGAGGTCCGGGCCGGGGCCGAGACGCTTGAGCTTGAGGAAGAGCGAGTGCTCGCGCAGCAGTTCGCGCATCCGCTCGTTGGGAAAACCCTGCTTGTGGTAACCGAGTTGCGCGGGCACGTTGACGCCCGTCAGGATGGTCGTCTGCCCCGACGCGCTCTGCGGGCGGCCCTCGACGCCGAGGCGCGCATCCGTGCGCGCGAGCAGGCCGCCGGAGGGCAAGGACGGCTCCTCGTCCTCGAAGACGGCGAGCGGCGCGGCCGCCTCGCCGAGCGCGTCGAGCGGGTTGTGGCGCCCACGCGTGCCGACGCCGAGGCCGTCCACGAAGATGAGCAGAACCGGCATGAGTTGGATAAGTAGCATCCGCGGCGGACGCATAGCAAGCGAGAATCGGTGTAACTCGAACCGGCGGGCGCGCGTCTTTGAACTCAAGAACCTGTTGCACGTATATTCACTGCACGTTTGAAAGCCGCACGTTCATGCCGTTGCTTTTCTTCCAAAACTTCGGAGGTCGAATGTTCCCAGTCAAATCTCCCCGCGCGTGCCTGCTCGTCGCGCTGCTCCTTCTGTCGGTCGTGAGAGTCGCGCCGGTTCGCGCCCAAGCGGCGGCGGCGCCGCCAAAGGCCGAGCCCCGGCCTTACCTCTACGAACCCTCAATCTCGCCCGACCGCAAAGAGATTGCATTCATCTCCGGCGGCGACATCTGGACGGCGCCGGCCGAGGGCGGCGAGGCGCGTCTGCTCGTCTCGCACCCGGCGACCGAGTTGAAGCCGCTCTACTCGCCCGACGGCCGTCAACTCGCTTTCATCTCGACGCGCACGGGCAACGGCGACATCTACGTGCTCGACTTCGCCTCGGGCGAGGTGCGGCGCGTCACCTTCGACGACGGCGGCGAACAACTCGACGCGTGGTCGCCGGACGGCAAGTGGCTCTACTTCTCCTCGACGGCGCGCGACATCGGCGCGAGCAACGACGTGTACCGCGTCGCCGTCGCGGGCGGCACGCCGATGCAGGTCTCGGCCGACCGCTACGCGAACGAGTGGGGGGCGGCGCCCGCGCCCGACGGCTCGACGCTCGCGTTCGTCGGCCGTGGCTACGGGCAGTGGTGGCGGCACGGCCGCTCGCACATCGACGAGTCGGTCATCATGCTGATGCGCGAGCACTCGACCTCGAAGTACGAACGGCTGACCGACGGCAACGCGAAAGAGGTCTGGCCGATGTGGGGCGAGGGCGGGAAGAGTCTCTACTTCATGTCCGACCGTGGCGGGGCCGAGAACATTTGGAAGATGAACATCGGTGGGCGGCCCGTGCAGTTGACGAAGTTCACTTCGGGGCGCGTGCTGTGGCCGAGCATCTCGTACGACGGGCGCACCATCGTCTTCGAGCGCGGCTACGGCGTCTGGCGCATGGAGACTGATTCGGGGCGTGCCTCCGAGGTGCGCATCAACCTGCGCGGCGCGGCGGCGGGGCCGGCCGTGGAGCGCGTGCGGCAGACCGAGCAGTTGCAGGACCTGGCGCTCGCGCCGGACGGGAAGAAGGTCGCGTTCGTCGCGCGCGGCGAAGTCTTCGCGGCGTCGGCCACGGACGGCGGCGACGCGGTGCGCGTGACGAACACGGCGTCGCCCGAGTCGCAACCCGTCTGGTCGCCCGACAGCCGCCGGCTCGCATACGTCTCCGAGCGCAACGGGCACGCGCAACTCTTCGCCTACGACTTCTCCACCAACGCCGAGACGCAGTTGACCAATGCTCAAGAGGCCGACGACACGCCGCGCTTCTCGCCCGACGGGAAGTGGATCGCCTTCCAGCGCGCGGGGCGCGAGTTGCGCGCGCTCAACACCGAGACGAAGCAGGAGCGTCTGGTCGCGGCGGGCACCTTCTCGCGTCCTCCCTTAAGCCCCGACCGCCCGTTCACCTTCTCGCCCGACAGCAAGTGGCTCGCGTACATGTCGGTCGGGCAGAAGTTCTTCCGCAACGTCTACGTCGCGCAGGTCGAAGGCGACGGCAAGGGGCGGCCCGTCAGTTTCCTCGCCAACGCCGGGAGCAACACCGTCTCCTGGAGCACCGACGGCACCTTCATCCTCTTCGACACGGGGCAGCGCACCGAGTCGGGTCAAGTGGCGCGCGTTGACCTCATCCCGCGCACGCCGCGCTTCCGCGAAGACCAGTTCCGCGACCTCTTCAAGGAGGAGACGCCCAAGACCGTCTCGCCCACGATGCGCCGTCAGGAGAACATCCCGCAGACGACGCCCACGCCCACGCCGACGCCCTCTCCAACGCCTTCACCTTCGCCCGCGCCTTCCCCGGCTGAAACTTCCCCGACGCCAAGTCCGACTCCGGCGGGGAGGGGACCGGCGGGCGTGGAGAAGAAGCCGGTTGAAATCGTCTTCGACGGCATACGCCGCCGCTTGAGCATGCTGCCCGTGGGCGTTGACGTGTACTACCAGACGGTGAGCCCGGACGGGAAGTACCTGCTGATGCTGGCGGGCGCGGTCGGCCAGCCGAACATATATCTCTATCCGCTCGATGAACTGTCGCGCGAGCCTGCCATCGCGCGACAACTCACGTCCACGCCCGGCTTCAAGGTGGACGCGCAGTTCTCGCCCGACAGCCAGCAGGTCTTCTACATCGAGAACGGCCGCATACAGGTCGCGCCGCTCGACCAGCGACAGCCGCCGCGCACGCTCGCGGTCGCCGCCGAGTTGGACGTTGACTTCGCGCGCGAGAAACTGGAGGTCTTCGAGCAGGGCTGGGAGTTGATGCGCGACAACTTCTACGACCCGCAGTACCACGGCGCTGACTGGCGCTCGCTGCGCGCCGAGTTCGAGCCGTACGTCGCGGGCGCGCGCACGCCCGACGAGGTGCGGCGCCTGATGCGTCTGTTGATAGGCGAACTGAACGCCTCGCACCTCGGCGCGGGCGCCCCGGCCGGCCCGGCGCAGACGACGACGGGGCGGCTCGGGCTCGACTTCGACCGCGCGGAGTACGAGCGCACGGGCAGGCTGCGCGTGAGCGATGTCGTCCCGCTCGGCCCGGCGGCGGTGGCGCGCGACGCGGCGGCGCCCGACAAATCGCGCGCGGTGAAGACGGGCGAGTACGTCGTCGCCATCGACGGCCACGCGCTCGACGCACGCGCGAGCCTCGAAGAGCTGCTCAACTACAAGATCGGCCGCCGCGTCACGCTCACCGTCGCGTCCACGGCCGACGGCGCCGACAAGAAAGATTTAGACGTGCGGCCGGTCAACAACAACGTCGAGAAGGGGCTGCGCTACCGCAAGTGGGTTGACGAGCGGCGGGCCTACGTCGAGCGCGCGAGCGGCGGCCGCCTCGGCTACGTGCACATGTACGACATGTCTTCGGCGTCGCTCGCGCAGCTCTACGTTGACCTCGACGCGGAGAACCAGTCGAAGGAGGGCGTCGTGGTTGACGTGCGCCACAACAACGGCGGCTTCGTCAACGTCTACGCCATCGACGTGCTCGCGCGCCGTAGCTACCTGCGGATGACGCCGCGCGGCTTCGCGGCCGCCCCGGCGCGGCCGTACCTCGGCCAGCGCGCGCTCGAACTGCCGACCGTGCTCATCACGGACCAGTACTCGCTCTCCGACGCCGAGGACTTCGCGGAGGGCTACCGCAGCATGAAGCTCGGCAAGGTGGTGGGCGAGCCGACCTCCGGCTGGATCATCTACACCGCCGACATACAGCTCATGGACGGGACGGTCTTCCGCATCCCCTTCGTCCGCGTCGAGACCGCCGAAGGCGTCAACATGGAGCGCAACCCGCGCCCCGTGGACGTGCCGGTCGAGCGCCCCATCGGCGAGAGCTACACGGACAGGGACTCGCAACTCGACGCCGCGGTGATGGAGTTGTTGGGGAGGAAGTAATATCGCCGCGCGGGCGGAAGGATTAGCCACAGCGGCGGCGCGGCGCGGCCTGAAGACAATGATAATACTTCAGGCCGCGCCTCCGTATCCCTGTCGTTAATCCTTCTCGCCCACGCTCGACCGCGAACTGCCGCGAAGGAGTCCTTCTAGCGGAATTACGGGAGGCTTCTAGTAAGAATTGTATTTACCGCCCGCAGTTGTAATAATTCGACCTCGTCGGTAACGGCGGACACTCCAACGCGGCGTGTAGTTGCCGGTCGGTTAAGCTCACGCGCGGATTTTATCCGAGGGCGATATGAATTTTGACTTTGAAACCGCGAAGAATGTGGCCTCTCTCATCTCGCCGCTCACCGGCGCGGTCATCGACACTTACATCAAGCCCAAACTCAAAGAACTCGTAGAGCGGTCCAAAGTCGATCGGGAAGTGTTTGAACACTCCCTGTCGAGCAAGTTCGAGGAATATCTCACGCGCACGTACGAACAGCATTCGTATATCACGACGATAGTGTTCCCGAACCAGCAGAAAAGGTTGGAAGATTTATACATCCCGCTCACCGTCAAAACGCACGACAGGGCTCCATTCGTCGTTGACAGTTATAGGAAGGATTTAGTCCCGAGCTATAAAAAGATCATCATCAAAGACTCGGCCGGCATGGGTAAGACGACCCTGCTGCGGTTCCTATACCTATCCGCCATCAAGCAGAACGTGGGCATCCCGATCTTTATCGAGCTACGCTACCTGACGAAAGACAGAAGCGTACTCGACATCATTCACAGCGAGTTGAACCCTATAGATGAGGAGTATGATCGGCAGTTCATCCACAGGCTTATACGGCGGGGAGACTTCATCTTTTTTCTCGACGGGTACGACGAAATACCTTTCACCGAGCGCGAGACGGTAACCAGGGATTTACACACGTTTATCTCCAAGGCCTGGCAAAATTCGTTCATCATCTCTTCGCGCGAGGAGACGGCTTTAGCGTCCTTCTACACCTTTCGGGAATTCAAGATAGAGCCGCTCAAACGCGACCAGGCGTTTACCCTCATCGACAAGTACGACCCGGAAGGCGTCATCGCCAACAAACTTAAGAAGAGACTCCAGGGCGCCGACTCGAAGTCTTACGAGGGGTTTCTCGTAAACCCCCTCCTCGTCTCCCTGTTGTTTAAGACGTACGAATATAAGTCCATCATCCCGCTGCGGAAGCACATATTTTACAGGCAAATATATGACGCGCTGTTCGAGACGCACGATTTGACGAAGGGGGCTTTCATCAGGCCCAAACACTGTAAGCTCGACATAGACTTGTTCCACGTCGTCATAAGGACGCTGGGGATGTTTACCGTAAAAAAGGGGACCACGGGCTACGACAAGGACGAGCTACTTAAATACCTCTCGGACGTTAAGAAATTTAACCCGACCATCCAGTTCAAAGAGACCGACTTGCTCAAAGACCTGGTCAGCACGGTGCCGCTGTTCATCTGCGAAGGCGATTATTACCGGTGGAGTCATAAAGCCATCCAGGAATACTTTGCCGCGCAATTCATATGCACCGACACCAAGAGTAAACAGGGGCAGATTCTCCGCAGCATGTGCAAAAGCCCCCTCCTGCCGCGCTACATACACGTCCTGGACCTCTGCTACGACATAGACTACAAGACGTTTCGCAACACCGTCATCCGTGACCTGATCTCCGAATACTTAGAGTATTACGACGGCCATTACCGGCGGGTGAATGAAAGCCAGGTCAACCGGAGGGATGTCGATTTCCGCAAGAGCATCAGCTTTTCATGCCAGGCAATAATTTTCCCTTACACCTTCTTCAGGGAGCACCTCAAAGATGAAGATTTTATCTCGAACAAGGAAGTGTATAAGTTTCTCAAGCGCGAGGGGTATCACAGCGACGGGATGGGAACCAGCTACAAATTCAAAAGAGGGGATTACCGGAAAATATTCGAGAGCGGAAATGTGACCAGGGCCGCGGGCATTGCCCTCGTCTTCAATCAACATTATTACTTGATAGACCTGCTTGCTTTAAAAAGAGAGCCGATAGTTCATTGCAGCGGGGGGCGCGGGAAGGCGGTCGATGCGATGGAGGTGTGGGACGGCCCGGAGCCCGTTCTGGTGGACGATGACCCACGGTCGGACCTCAACGACCCGCTCAACTTTGCCAAAGTCAATCAGGTGATAGCACAGCTTTCCATACTCTATCTAGGTACCGAAGCGTGTCGTTCGCTGAAGGAGAGGATAGAAAGGGAGTTGAGGCAGGCGGATGAGTTGGATTTCTTTTAGCTCGTCCTCATCTCTATCGCCGGGCATCCGAATGTAACCCGCGCCGCCTCGGCGGCGCTTTTTATTTGTACGGGTAGCCCCGCGCGGCGGTTGGAAGGTCCGCGCGACGAAAGTGGGGACGAGTGCCTCGGAGGGGAAAGGACGAGTGTCGCGCGTCCTTTCCCCTCCGAGCCTTCGTCAGAACTCGTCGCGCATCTGTCTTAATGCCGACGGCGACGGCGAGGAGGTGGGCCGATTGCTGACCTTCTCCCACTCCTCGCGCGCGATGGTCTTCAGGGGTTCGAGCCTCTTCGTCGATAGCTCCGCGTTCAGACCCGAAAGCTCCTTCGAGGTCCATGCGTCGAAGTCTTTGACCACGTCGGCCAGTTCGCGGGCGAGGGCGTCGGCGCGTTCGACCTGCGTCTGCGAGGGGCGGCCCTCGTAGAAGACGACGCTGGAGTACAGCTCCGTCATGAACTCGCGCAGGCGCTCTTCGCCGGTGATGGCGCCGCCCTCCTTGGTGGCGACGATCTTCTTGCGCAGCTCGTCCAACCGCGCCGAGGCGTCTTGCAGCCGCTTGCGCAGCGGGTCGTTTGCGGCGAGCTTCGACGCGCGGTCGTCGAGCGCGAGCCGCAGGCCGTTGATCCTGTCCACGGCGAACGACATCTCGCCGAGCTGCCTGTGCAGCCGCATGGAGAGGTCGAACTGCTGCCGCCGGTCGTCGGCCGTGTGCGTCGAGCGCGGGTCGGGCGCGATCTTAAGCTCGGTCGTGTAGACCTGCCTGTCCTTCGTCATCTTCACCGTGTAGGTGCCGGGCATCACGCGCGGGCCGTAGGCGGCGCCGCTCGCGAGCGTCGCGGCGGCCGGCACCTTCGGCGGGTCGTGCCGCATCGCCCACGTCACGCGGCTCAGGCCGCGCCGCTTGCTGCTCGGGATGACTTTAAGAAGCTTGCCCGCCGGGTCGAAGACCTCGATCTTCAGGTCGCCGAAGATGTGACGGCGGCGCTGGTAGTAGGTGATAACGGCTTCGCCCGTCGGGTTCGGGCCGGTGAACTCCGCGTCGCCGTTGGCCCAGCCGCCGCCGCCCGAGATGGACTGGATGGTCGGGCGGCCCTGGATGAAGAAAACGTCGCGCGCGAGCGCGTCCGAGGTGAGCGCGCGCAGCGGCGTGATGTCGTCCACGATCCAGATGCCGCGACCGTGCGTGGCGACGACGAGGTCGTGGTCGCGCGGGTGGATGGCGAGGTCGCGCACGGCGACCGAGGGCATGTCGCCGCCCTTGTACTGCGCCCAGCGCCGCCCGCCGTCGAGCGTGACCCACAGGCCGAACTCGGTGCCGACGAAGAGCAGGTCGTTGGTGACGAGGTCTTGCTTGACGACGTGCGCGTAGCCGCGCACGGGCGCGCCCTCGGGGACGAGCGCCGTCCACGTCTTGCCGAAGTCTTCGGTCCTGTAGACGTAGGGCTTCATGTCGCCGAACATGTGCGCGTCGAAGGTGACAAAGGCCGTCCCTTCGGCGAAGCGCCCGGCGTCGATGTAAGAGACCCACGCGTTCTTCGGGATGCCCTTCACATTACCGACGACGTTCGTCCACGTCTTCCCGCCGTCGCGTGTCAACTGCACGTTGCCGTCGTCGGTGCCGACCCAGATGACGCTCGGGTTCTTGGGCGACTCGGCGACGGCGTAGATGGTCGTGTGCATCTCGGCCGCGGAGTTGTCCACGGTGACGCCGCCCGACTGCTCCTGCTTCTGCTTCTCGGGGTCGTTGGTGGAGAGGTCGCCCGAGATGCGCTCCCACGTCTGCCCTCGGTCGCGCGAGCGGAAGAGGAACTGCGAGCCGAGATAGATGGTGCCCCTCTGCGTCGGGCTCAGGTGGATGGGCGCGTTCCAGTTGAAGCGGAGCTTGCCCTCCCTGTAACCGGGCAGCGGCTTGATGTCGCGCGACTCGTGCGTCTTGCGGTTGACGCGGCCGATGTAGCCGCCCTGCGCCTCCGCGTAGATGTAGTCGGGGTCCGAAGGGTCGGCGAACATCCAGAAGCCGTCGCCGCCGTACATGTTCTCCCACTGCGCGTTGGCGATGCCGCCCGGATATTGCGACTGCCCGACCCACGAAGAGTTATCCTGCAACCCGCCGTAGACCTGATACGGCCGCTCGTTGTCAACGCTCACGTGATAGAACTGCGAGATGGGGAGGTTCTGCGCTTTCCACCAACGGTTGCCGCCGTCGTAGCTGTACCAGAGCCCGCCGTCGTCGCCCGTGATGACGTGGTCCGTGTTCGCCGGGTTGATCCACACGTCGTGGAAGTCGCCGTGCGTGCCGCCCGAGATGTTCGAGAAACTCTTGCCGCCGTCGGTGCTGACGATGAGCGAGAGGTCGGGCTTATAAATCTTGTTCTCGTCCTTCGGGTCAACGATGAGGTTCGAGAAGTAGAACGGCCGCCAGATCATGTTCTGACTGCGGTCGAGTTGCGTCCAGGTCTTGCCGCCGTCATCGGAACGATAAAGCCCGTCCTTCGGGATGACCGCCTCGACCGCGGCGTAGACGACGTTCGGCTTCGACGGCGCGACCGTCACGGCCACGCGCCCCCACGGCTTCGGCGGCAGTCCCTTCGCGCTCGCCTCGGTCAACTCGGTCCACGTCGCGCCGCCGTCCGTCGATTTGAAGAGGCCGCTCGCGCTCGGGCTCTCGGGCGTGTCGCCGCCGGAGCGGAACGTCCAACCCTTGCGGCGGAAGTCCCATAGCCCCGCGTAGATGGTCTTCGGGTTCGACTTGTCCATCGACATCATCGAGCAGCCCGTCGAGAGGTTCCCGCCCTTCAAGACCTTCGTCCAACTCTTCCCGCCGTCGGTCGTCTTGTAAACACCGCGCTCGTCCGAGTCGCTCCACAGCTTGCCCGGCGCGCAGACGTAGACCGTGTCCGTGTTCGAGGGGTCAACCAGAATCTTCGCGATGCGCTCAGAGTCCTTGAGCCCGACGTTCGTCCAGTTGTCGCCGCCGTCCGTCGATTTATAAACGCCGTCGCCGACCGAGACCGAGTTGCGCGTCCACGCCTCGCCCGTGCCGACCCAGACGACCTTCGGGTTCTTCGGGTCGATGGTGACGGCGCCGATGGACTGGACGGGCTGCTTGTCGAAGACGGGCTTGAAGGTCGTGCCGCCGTTGACCGACTTCCACACGCCGCCCGAGGCCGAGCCGACGTAGACGGTGAGCCTTTGTCCCTCCTGCACGGCGTCGAGCGCGGCGACGCGGCCCGACATCTGCGCCGAGCCGATGTTGCGCGCGCCTAAGCCAGAGACGGTCTCGGCATCGACCTTGACCGGCGCGTTCGACTGCGGCCCGGCGGGGCGCGGCGTCTGCGCGAGAGCGTTGAAGCCGACGAGTGTTAAGCCGAAGAGTGTTGACGAGAGCCAGCGCGAAAGTCTTCTGTTCATGATTGGGGAATCCTCAACTTAGTTGGTCGGGGGCTTGGCCTCGGCGGCCTTCTTCTCCTCGGACTTTTTCGGCGCGGTGGTCGAGGCGTCGGGCGCCGTGGTGGGCTCCGGTTTGGGGGCGGGGCGGGCGAAGCGCGCGTCGTCGAGCGCGACGTTGGCGTCGATCTTCTCGTAGGTAATCTTCTGGCGGTTGGGGTTGCCCTTGACGCCGCTCTCGATGGAGAAGGGGAGGTACCAGCCGCCGACCTCCTTGTAGTCGCCGAGGATGGTCTCGTACTCGCGTTCGGCGCCGCGAATCATGCGCTTGGTGTCGATCTTGATGGGGACGTAGTAGTCCGTGTCCATGTAGTAGAAGCGCACGTCGCCGCTCGCCATCGTCACCTTGAGCTTGTAGGCGTCGGTGCCCTCGACCTCGTCGGTGCCGACGTACTCGACCTTGACGCCCTTCTGCTTATAGTTGATGAGTGGGCCGTCCAGGTCCGAGTCCTCGACCAGACCTTTCAACTCCTCCTCGCCCACGGCCTCGGCGTCCTTCTTGCCGCTCCACGGCTCGATCTTCCAGCCGCCGCGACCGTCGTAGGCGTAGACGCCGGTCATGCCCTGGATGATGAACTCCTGGCGGACGAGGTTCGGGCGCTTGTTCTCCTCGACGAGTTGCGCCTCGAAGCCGCCGCCGCCGCTGAACTTGCCGACGCGGCGCAAAGACTTGACGGCCTGAATCTTCTCCATGCCGCCGACGGTCTTGATGAACTTCTCGACGATCTCGTCGGCGGTCTGCGCCGAGGCGTGCGCGGCCGACGCGGCGACGCAGGCAAACGCCAGTAAAAGTCTACGCATGTTGCTCTCCTGTTTGGGTGGTGCAGAAGTGTGAACGGCCCTGCTACGACGGGGAATAGTAGTTCAGCCGCGACGTGAAGTCGATAGCAATCCTCCGGCGCGGGCGCGGCGCGCGAAAGTTCTTTCCGTTTCGTCACCGGAAACTGCCGACTCGTAACAGGGAAGAGAATTCAGTCGCCGCGTCGGGCGCTGAGCGCGTCTTCATGGTCGCCGTGGGGCACGCGCTGCGCGGCCTCCTCGGGGTCGGGCAGGAGCCCCTGTTCGCGGTAGAGGCGGAGCTTGTTGTGGAGTGTCTTGAGGCTGATTTGAAGCAGTTCGGCGGCGCGCGTCTTGTTGTTCTCGGTCTTCTGGAGCGTGCGCAGAATCATGCGCCGCTCGACCTCGTCGATGGGCGTGCCGACGGGGAGCGTGATGGTGTCTTCGCCGCGACTCTGCGAGCGCTGTTCGAGTGGGTAGGGCGCGAGGTGATGGCGCTCGATGACTTCACTCGAACAGATGATAACGGCGCGCTCGATGACGTTGCGCAACTCGCGCACGTTGCCCGGCCAGGAGTGCGACTGGAGCGCCTCGACCGCCGTCGGGCTCAGCAGTTTCGCGGGGCGTCCGTGCCGCTCGGCGAGCTGCGCGACGAGGTGCTGCGCGAGCAAAGGGATGTCCTCCTTGCGCTTGCGCAGCGCGGGCAGCTCGATGGTGATGACGTTGAGGCGGTAGAGCAGGTCTTCGCGGAACGTGCCCGCCCGGACGGCCCCCTGCGGGTCGCGGTTCGTCGCCGCCAGCACGCGCACGTCAACCGACATCTCGGAAGAGCCGCCGAGCCGCCGAATCTTTCTGTCTTCGAGCACGCGCAACAGCTTCGCCTGAAGCGAAACAGGCATCTCGGAGATTTCGTCGAGCAGCAACGTCCCGCCGTTCGCAAGCTCGAAACACCCCAGGCGACGCGCGGCCGCGCCGGTGAACGCGCCGCGCTCGTGGCCGAACAGCTCCGACTCCATCAACGTCTCGGGGATGGCCGAGCAGTTGATGGCGACGAAGGCCGTGTTCTTGCGCGGGCTCAAATTATGAATCGTGCGGGCGCACAACTCCTTGCCCGTGCCCGACTCGCCGGTCAGCAGCACCGACGCGGAGGAGGGCGCGACCTGTTCGATGAGCGCGTAAATCTGTCGCATCGGCTCACTGGCGCCGACCAGTTCGCCGAAGGCGCCGCGGTCGCGCAGTTGGAGCCGGAGCGCGAGGTTCTCGCGCCGCGCCTCCGCGTACTCGTCCGCGCGCTCGACGACGAGCCGGAGCTTGGCGAAGTCGATCGGTTTTTCGAGGTAGTGGAACGCGCCCTCGTCCTGTATGGCGCGCAGGGCCATCTCGACCGTGCCCTGGCCCGTGAGGAGAATGACGGCCGTCTCTGGGTGCAGCTCGCGCAGCTCGCGCAGCAGCCCGAAGCCGTCGAGGTTCGGCATGTAAACGTCCGAGACGACGACCGACGGGCGGAACTCTTCGACCTTGGCGAGACCCAGCAGCCCGTCCGAGGCGACCGCAGTCTCATAACCCCAGCCTTCGAGCAGTTCGCTCAAAGACTCGGCTATCACGGGTTCGTCGTCGACGATGAGGATACGACCCTTGGGCATGGAATGAGTGTAGCAAGTTAGCTCGAAAGGAAAAAGGTTTCGGGGGCGGCGTCGGCCCCGGAGCTACGAAGCGCGGTAGTAGAACTCCGCGACCGCACGCGCGAGTGCGTGCGCGTTCGATTCGGCGGGCACCACGTCGGCACGCAGGCCGTACTCGGCGGCGGTCGCGGCCGTGACCGCGCCGATGCAGGCGACGCGCACGCCCGAGAGCAGCGGCCGGAGGTCGCGCGTGTCGAAGAGCTGCGCAAAGTTGTGCACGGTAGAGGAGCTTGTAAACGTGATGCAATCGACTCCGCCGCCGACGAGCAGCGCCTCGGCGCGCGCACGGTCGGTCGTCTCGGGCCGCACGGTGCGGTAGGCTTCGACCACGTCGCAGCGCGCGCCGGCCGCTTCGAGCGCGCGCGGCAGGAAGTCGCGCGCGACGGCCGCGCGCGGCAGGAGGAAGTTGAGGTTCTCGAACTGCTCGCGCCCGCCGAGGTATGCTTCGAGCGACTCGAAGACGCCTTCGGCGCGCGACTTCTCAGGGATAACATCGACGTGGACGTGCGCCTCGACCAAACGCGCGGCCGTCGCCTCGCCGATGGCGCAGACGCGCAAGGAATCTAGCTCGCTCACGTCCTTACCCGTGGCTTCAAGTCTCGCGAGGAAGTGCTCGACGGCGTTCGCGCTGGTGAGAACGAGCCAGTCGTAGCCGAAGATGTTCTCAATCGCCTCGTCCAGTTGCGCGTAGGAGATGGGTGGGACTATCTCGATAGTCGGGCAGGCGACGACGCGCGCGCCGTACGCTTCCAGCTCGGCGGCAAACTCCGCCGCCTGCTCGCGCGCGCGCGTGATCATCACCGTGCGACCTTCGAGGGGTTTAGATTTGTCCGCGCCCATCGGCCCTCGGTATCTGCGCGGGCGTCTCCCTGAGCAACTCGCCCGCGCCGCGTTCGAGCAGACGGGCGGCCAACTCCTCGCCGATGCGCGCGGCATTGTCCGCGTCTCCTTCGAGGCTGTCGCGCAAGACCCGCGTGCCTTCGAGCGTGGCGACGAGTCCGTCGAGGCTAAGCCTTCCGTCCGCGACCGTCGCGTGCGCCGCGATGGGCACCTGGCAGCCGCCGCCCAGTGAACGCAGCAGCGCGCGCTCGGCCGTCACCGCCGCGCGCGTCCGAGAGTCGTCGAGCCGCGCGACCAGTGCGTTAACCTCTTCGTCATCCGCGCGCGTCTCGATGCCGAGCGAGCCCTGGCCGACCGCCGAGAGCATCTCTTCCTGTTTGATGGCCGCGCTGATGCGCCCACCGAAGCCGAGGCGGCGCAGGCCGGCCGAGGCGAGGATGAGCGCGTCGTACTCGCCCGCGTCGAGCTTGCGCAGGCGCGTGTCCACGTTCCCGCGCAGGTCTTTGATCCGAACGTCGGGGCGCAGGTGTTTGAGTTGCGCGATGCGCCGCAGGCTCGACGTGCCCACGACCGCGCCCTCCGCCAGACCCTTCACGGAGTCCGCCCGTGTCTCCGCGTCGGCGCGCAGGACGAGCGCGTCGCGCGGGTCTTCGCGCTCGGGCGTGGCCGTGATGGCGAGTCCTTCGGGCGTGAGCGTCGGCAGGTCTTTGAGCGAGTGGACGGCCACGTCAACGCGGCGGTCGAGCAGCGCGACCTCCAACTCCTTCGTGAACGCGCCCTGCCCGCCGATGGTCGAGAGCGGCACGTCGAGGCGTATGTCACCCTGCGTCTTAAAAATCTCGATGCGGACGCCGACCCCCGGGTCGAGCGCCTCCAGCCGTGCCTTCACCCACTCCGACTGCCACAACGCGAGCTTCGACCCGCGCGAACCGATGATGATTTCTCGCATACTAAAAGCGGTGAATGGTGAATGATGAATAGTGAATGGTAATCGTCTTCCACCATTCACCATTTACCATTAACTATTCACCACTGTTCTCCTCAAGTCCGAAGCTCTCGCGCCACGCCCGCACCTCGCTCTCTTCGCCGGCGTCGTAGGAGCGGCGCATGCGGTGGATGACGGGGTGCGAAATCTTGTTGACGGCCGACATGAGCATCTGTTCGATGGCCTGCTCCTGCTCGGGCGTCAGGTCGCCGAGACGGGCGCGCTGGCGCTCAAACTCCTCCCGCGCGATGCGGCGCAGCTTCTCCTTGAGCGCGCCGACCGTCGGGCCGATGTCGAGCGCGCGGAGGGACTGCTGGAACTGCATCACCTCGGACTCAACGATTAACTCCGCCCGCTCGGCCTCGCGCTCGCGCTCGCGGATGTTCGAGGCGACGACCGCTTCGAGGTCGTCCACGTCGAAGACGAAGATGTTCCCCAACTTCCCCACGGCCGGGTCCACGTTGCGCGGGACGCTGATGTCGATGAAGAAGGCGGGCCGGTTTCTCCTCGCCGCGCGCGCGCGGTCGGCCATCTCGGTCGTGACGATGTACTCGCGCGCGCCCGTCGAGCAGATGACGATGTCGGCCTGCGCCAGGGCCTCTTCGAGCGCGCCGAACTCGACGGCCTCGCCGCCGAACCTCACGGCCAACTTCTGCGCCGTCTCGTAGGTGCGATTGGTGACGAGCACGCGCGCGGCACCCGCGCCCGCGAGATGCTGCGCGGCGAGTTCGGCCATCTCGCCCGCGCCGACGAGCAGCACGGTCGCGCCTTTGAGCGACCCGAAAATCTTCCGCCCCAACTCGACCGCAGTGAAGCTGATGGAGACGGCCGAGGCGGCGATGCCGGTTTCCGTGCGCACGCGCTTGGCGACGCGCAGCGCGTGGTGGACGAGCTTGTGGAGGACGCGGCCGGCGGTGCCCGCCTCGACCGCGAGCGAGTATGCGTGTCGCACCTGTCCCAAAACCTGCGGCTCGCCGACGACCATCGAGTCGAGCGAGGAGGCGACGCGGAAGACGTGGCGGACGGCGGCGTCGTCGGCGTGCGTGTAGAGGTGGCCGCTGAAGAGTTCGACGGGGACGGAGCGCGCGTCGCTCAAAAACTCGCTGAGGCGCCCGACGGCGTCCTCGCCCTTCTGCCGCGTGGAGGCGGCGAGAATCTCGACGCGGTTGCAGGTCGAGACGATCAACCCCTCCCGCACGACCTCGCCGTCCACGAGCGCGCGCAGACTCTCGGCGCACGCCTCGTCGCTGAACGCGAGGCGCTCGCGCACCTCAACGGGCGCGGTCTTGTGGTTGAGTCCGACGAGAACTAGCGACATCGGGACTACCTGAAGACGTGGAAGCCGCCGAGGACGACGGCGCCGACGAAGGTGCAGAGAACGAGGGTGAAGCCGCCGATGCCGAGCCAGGCGGCCTTGCGCCCGCGCCACTGGACGCGATAGTGCAGGAGCGCGAGGTAGACGACCCACGTCAGCAGCGCGAAGAACTCGGTCGGGTCGTTGTGGAACATGCGGACGCTGCGCGCGCGCGACCAGATGACGCCCGTGATGATGCCGAGCGTCAGCAGCGTGAAGCCGATGCTCGCCGCCGTCGAGGCCACGTCGTCCACGGTCGTCAGCGAGGGCAGACGGTGGAAGAGGGCGCTGAACTTCTTGAGCCGCAGCTCGCGCTCCTGCCACAGGTACATCACGCTCGCGGCGAAGGCGACGAAGAACGAGGCGTAGCCGAAGATGAGCAGCGTGACGTGGACGGGGAAGAGCCAGGAGCCGCTGCCGTCGGTGACCGTGCTCGGGTCCTTGGTCGTGTCCGGCGAGACGAGTTGCGAGGCGAGCACGAGCAGCGTGACGACCGGCAACAGGAAGGCGCCGAGCACGCGCAGAGGGTAGCGGTACGTCACCAGGAAGTAGGCGACGACCAGCGTCCAGCCCAAAAACGAGAGCGCCTCCGTCGTGCTGAAGAGCGGGTAGTGGCCGTCGCGCACCCAGTCGAGGATGAGGGCGGCGGTGTGCGCGGCGAAGGCGAAGGCGAGCGCGTAGAGGGTCGTCCGCTCGGCGGAACGGCGCTTGTTGACGAAGGCCAGGACGGCGTGGATGGCGGCCACGACGTAACCGGCCAGGGCAGCGTAGTGAACCGCGTAGAAATAAGGTTTCATCGCTTAAAGGGGCGGCGCGTGGGACGCTTGCGCGCCATTGTAATTGAAGGGGAGGGGGGCGGCAAGCTACTCCCGCCGCAAGGCTTTGAAAGCGCGCGGGCCGCGTGAGAAACTAGCCGCCGAAGGTATTCTCAGCCCAGACGTTTCAGGAGAGAAGGCCGTGCCGACCCGCGAAGAGGCTTGGGAGCTGCTCTGCGAGTACACGAAGGGGAAGAGCCTGCGCCAGCACGCGCTGGCCGTCGAGGCGGCGATGCGCGCGGCGGCCCCGCGCTACGGCGGCGCTGAAGCGGACGTGGACGAGTGGGGCATCACGGGGATGCTGCACGACTTCGACTACGAGATGTTCCCGACGATGGAGGAGCATCCCTACAAGGGCGCGAACATCCTCTGCGGGCGCGGCTACCCCGACCGCATCATCCGCGCCATCATGGGCCACGCCCCGTACACCAGCGTCCCGCGCGACACGCCGATGGCGCGGGCGCTCTTCGCGACCGACGAGCTGTGCGGCTTCCTCGTCGCCTGCGCGCTCGTGCGGCCGTCGAAGAGCCTCGACGACCTCGAAGTCTCCTCGGTCAAGAAGAAGCTCAAGGACAAGGCGTTCGCGCGCACCGTCAACCGCGAAGACATCCGGCAGGGCGTCGAAGAGTTGGGCGTCAATCTCGACGAGCACGTCCGCTTCGTCATCGAAGCCCTCAAGCCCGTGCAGGAGCAGATAGGGTTGAAAGGCGGCGGCGAGTGATAAATGGTATGCTCAGTTAGAGAGTTTCAGGTGTTCTTCGTCGGCGGCGAAGGGAGCAGTTCGGGCGCGGGACGGCCGGTGAGAACGGGGACGAGCGCGAGCGCCGCGAGCGTGATCAAAGAGGCGAGGAGCGCGGTCGCGGCGGCCTGGAGTTGGCGCCGACGCGGGGTGTGGCGGTGGACGAAGATGGCGGCGTACGTGATGGCGCCGAGCGGCGCGAGCAGGCTCAGGACGGCCGCCCAGAGCGGCGCGCCCCATCCGCCCCACGGCGCAAGCAGGAAGTACCAGGCCGCGTAGAACGCCCCGGCGCCCGCGGCGGCGGCCAGCAGCGAGGCGGCGATGAGCAGCTTCCAGCGCAAACGTCCTTCTGTCTCCGACTGTTGTTGGAACGGCGCGAGCGGGAAAAACGCGTGGAAGCATACCACAGCGCGTAGGCGCCGGCCGCAAATTTCTCGGCATCAAATCCAGGGGTAAGGACAGACACACTAAACGATGGTTGCCAGGAGCACACTCCTCTTTCTCTCGCGCCGTGAGGGCCTCAAGGACTTCGCCACGCGCTTCAAACCCTTCCGCCGGATGACCGAGCGCTTCGTCGCCGGTGAGGACATCGCGACGACCGTCAAGGCCATCCGCGACCTCAACGCACATGGCTGCACGGCGACCTTCGACCACCTCAACGAGGGCGTCACGAGCGCCGCCGAGACGGAGGGCGAGGTCCGCGAGTACAAGCGCGTGCTCGCCGCCATCGACGAGTCGGGCATTAAGTCGAACGTCTCCATCAAGCTCACGCAGTTCGGCCTCGCCTTCGACCCGGAGCTGGCTTACCGCAACGCGCGCGCGATAGTCGAAGAGGCGGCGCGGCGCGGCAACTTCGTCCGCGTGGACATGGAGGACTCGCAGGTCACGCAGGTCACGCTCGACATCTTCAAGCGCCTGCGCGAAGAGTTCGACTTGAACACCGTCGGCATCGTCCTCCAGTCTTATCTCAGGCGTACCGAGGACGACGTGCGCGACATGCTCGCCATCCCGGCGCGCATACGTTTATGTAAGGGCGCCTACAACGAGCCGCCCGAGGTGGCCTTCCCGGACAAGAAGGACGTGGACGAGAACTACGTCCGCTGCATGAAGATTCTGCTCCAGAGCGGCGTCTACCACGGCATCGCCACACACGACGAGAACATGATCCGCGCGACGAAGGAGTTCGCCGCGAAGGAAGGAATCGCGAAGGACAAGTTCGAGTTTCAGATGCTCTACGGCGTGCGGCGCGACTTGCAGGAGGGGCTGGCGCGCGAGGGCTATAACGTGCGGGTCTACGTGCCGTACGGGAAGACGTGGTATCCGTACTTTATGCGCCGGCTCGCCGAGCGCCCCGCCAACGTCTGGTTCGTGATGAAGAACTTCCTCAAAGGCTAGGGCCGCACAAGATGGGCGAAAACTGGACGTGGATTCTGTGGACGATCCTCGGCGTGGTGCTCGTCATCGCCGAGGTCTTCACGCCGGGTTTCGTGCTGCTCTGGTTCGGCGTCGGCGCGCTCGCCGCCGCGCTCGCGGCCTTCCTCGGGGCGGGGCTCGCCGCGCAGTTCATCCTCTTCATCGTCGTCTCGTCGGCGCTCACCGCGCTCTCGCGCACCATCTTCGTCAACTACTTCGCCGCGCGCGACGAGCCCGAGGGGATGAAGACGGGCGCGGCGTCGCTGCCCGGTCAGGTCGGGACGGTCGTCACTTCGAGTCAGGGGGCTTTGAACGAAGGCGCCGTCAAGGTCTACGGCTCGATCTGGACGGCCTACCCGGCCGAGGGCGAGCCGCCGCTCGAAGCCGGCGACCGCGTCGTCGTCGAGCGACTCCAGGGCGCCTCCATCTACGTTCGCCGCGCCGGCACCCTCCCCGACTGGCGCGGGCGTGAACTGTCCGACGGCGACACTAAGAGTTAAGAGCCTTACGGCCGCGACAACCTGAAGACTGTCTTAAACACCCTCACGCTTCAACGCGGCGGGAACGGTAATCCCTTTCAGGGAGATTCGCGGGCGTGTGCGCGGGAGTCTCAAGTAGAGGTACGCCGCGAGAGCGAAGAACGCCGCCGCGCCGATGAGGCAGAGGCAGGCGAGGAGGGCGTGCGGGTTCTCGAAGAGGTATGCGAATGGGCCGAAGCTGACGAAGTTGGGCGGGAGCCCGCGCAGGGCGCGCGTGCGGCGCCAGGTCGAGTAGGTGCTAAACTCCGCCCGGCGCGTAACGGTTGAGAGCGGCTCAAGGTTCTGGAAGTAGGTCGGGTCGGCGGAGGAATCGACGACGAGCACGGCGCCGTCTTCACGGACGACGGCGGTGACGACGTGCGACTTCTCGCCTTCAAGGTAGAGGCGCTGCGAGTTGATGCCGGCGGCGCGGGCCATGTTGACGAAGACGCGCGCGGCCTCGCCGCAACGACCCTTGCCCGTCCGCAGCGTGTCGGTCGCGGTGTCGCGTAGGAACGGGCGGGTCAGGCCGGCGAATTGGATGTTGCGGACGTGAGTACGGATGTAGTCGCGAAGCGCCGTAACCTTCGCGTCGAAGTCGTCGGGGACGCCCGCGAGCGCCTCGCGCGTGACGGCGCGGACGTACTCGTCCTGTTGCCGTTGGACGCGCGCCTCGAAGACGCCCGCAACCAGCAGCGCGAGCGCGAGGCAGGCGAGGGCGGCTGGCGCGAGCCGCCGAATCATAGGCGCTCCGTCGTCTCGTCTTCGTGGCCGATGGTGTCGTCGGGCTCCTGCGCGGGCAGTTCGACGGTGATGCGGTCGCCAGCGGGCGGGGGCAGGTCGTCGCCTTCGAGGCGCGCGAGGACGACGGTGATGTTGTCCTCGCCGCCGCGCTCGTTCGCCTCGTCCACCAGCGCCTCGCAGGCGCGCTTGAGGTCGCCGCCCGACTCCTCCACGATGCGGAGCATGTCCTCGCCGCGCAGCTTGCCCGACAGCCCGTCGCTGCACAGCAGCAGCACGTCGCCCCGGCAGAGCTTGACGCGCCCCGTCACCGGCTGTAGCTCGGGCTGCGCGCCGAGCGCCTGGAGGATGACGTTGCGGAACATGTGCGTCTCGGCCTCCTGCTCGCTGATCTGCCCCACGTCCACGAGCTGCTGGACGAGCGACTGGTCCTTGGTCGCGAGCTTGATGCGGCCGCCGCGAATGACGTAGCCACGGCTGTCGCCGACCTGTAGGAGTCCAACGCCGTCGTGCGTGACGGCGGCGGCCGTGAGCGTGGCGCCCATGCCGGAGCAGTGCGGGTCCTCCTGGCTGCGGCGGTGGATGGCGAAGTTGGCGTAGTCGGTCGCGTTGCGCAGGCACTCGACGAGCGGCGCGTCGGGGTCGCAGGGGCCTTCGCCGTCCTCGCCCTCGCCGCCGAGCAGCATCTCGCGGACGGTATCGACGGCCATGCGGCTCGCCACGTCGCCGGCCAGCGCGCCGCCCATGCCGTCGGAGACGACGAGGACGACGCCCTTCGGCCCGACCTCGAAGCGCCCGAGCCCGTCGGGGATGGCCTCGCCGTCCGAACCCGTCCACGCGCCCTGCCCCGACAGGTCGAGCACGAGGAAGTTGTCCTCGTTGCCCGCGCGGACGCGGCCCACGTTGGTCTTGGCGTAGAGCTCTACGAACATATGGTGGTGAATGGTAAATGGGAAATGGTGAATGGTGAAGAGCAGCGATGAGTTCTGCTCACCATTTACTATTCACCATTTACTATTTACTCAAATCTTGCTGAGTGCCTGATCTAAATCGGCGATGATGTCTTCGGTCTCTTCGAGGCCGACCGAGATGCGGACGAGGCCGTCGGTGATGCCGAGGCGCGCGCGCGTTTCCGGCAGCACGGAGGCGTGCGTCATGGTCGCCGGGTGCGAAATCAGCGTCTCGACGCCCCCGAGGCTCTCGGCCAGCGTGCAGAGGCGGACGGATTCTAACACAGTGCGGGCGTTTTCCAGCGACCCCACGTCGAAGGCGACCATCCCGCCGAAACCCTGCTGCTGCCGCTTCGCCAGTTCGTGCTGTTTGTGCGAGAGCGAGCCGGGGTAGTAGAGCTTCCGCACCTTCGGGTGCTCTTCGAGGAACGCGGCGACCGCCCTCCCGGTCGCGTCGTGCTGCTCCATCCGCACGGCCAGCGTCTTCGTCCCACGCAGCACAAGCCACGAGTCGAACGGCGAAAGTATCGCGCCCACCGCGTTCTGGATGAAGGCGAGTTTCTCCGCGTCCTTCTCATCGTTGAGCACCACGGCGCCGCCGACGCTGTCCGAGTGGCCGTTCAAATACTTCGTCGTCGAGTGCACGACGATGTCCACGCCGAACTCGATGGGCCTTTGCAGGTACGGCGACATGAAGGTGTTGTCGCAGACGACGCGCGCGCCGGCCGCGTGCGCCACGTCCGAGACGGCCTTGAGGTCCGTGATCATCATCACGGGGTTCGTCGGCGTCTCGACGAAGACCATCCGCGTGTTCGGCTTCATCGCCGCCTCGACGTTGAGCGGGTCGGTCGTGTCCACGTACGAGAACTCGATGCCGTAGTCGGCCAGCACGCGACTAAACAAACGGAACGTCCCGCCGTAAGTGTTGTCTGAAACGACGACGTGCTCGCCCGCCTTAATCAACCGCAGCGTCGCGTCGATGGCGGCCATCCCCGAGGCGAAGGCATAGCCGAACCGCGCGCCTTCGAGCGCCGCGAGGTTCCGCTCCAACGCGAGGCGCGTCGGGTTCTGCGTCCGCGCGTACTCGTAACCCCCGCGCGGCTTGCCCAACCCCTCCTGCTGATAAGTCGAGGTCTGATAGATCGGCACCGTCACCGCACCCGTCGTCGGGTCGGGCTCGTTGCCTGCGTGAATTGCTTTAGTTGAAAAACCCATAATTGGAAGTATGAACTATGAACGCTGAACGATGAACTGTAAGACAGGCATCTTGTTTTAAGTTCAGCGTTCAGCGTTCATCGTTAGTCAAAGATTCCCTGGCTCATGTAACGCTCGGCGCCGTCGGGGAAGAGCGTGACGACGCGTTTGCCGGGACCCAGGCGTTCGGCGACTCTCCTCGCAGCCGCCGCCGCCGCGCCGGTCGAGCCGCCGCCGAGCACGCCTTCGGTGCGCGCGAGTTCGCGCACGGTGGCGAACGCCTCCACGTCCGAGACCGCGACGACCTCGTCGGCCAAGTCCCGGTCGAGGTTCGGCGGGATGAACTCGCGCTGGCCGATGCCTTCCAAGCGATAAGGGCCGGGCTCACCCCCGCCGAGGATGGAGCCTTCGGGCTCGACGAGCACGCAGTAGACTTCCGAGTTGACCTGCTTGACGGCGTGCGTGATGCCCGTGAACGTGCCGGCCGAGCCACAACCCAAGACGAGGGCGTCGATTCTTCCGTCCGTCTGTTCGATTATCTCGCGCGCGGTCGTCTCCTGATGGAAGCGAGGGTTGGCCGGGTTCTCGAACTGCTGCGGGATGAAGCTGCCGGGCGTCTCGGCGGCCAGTTCGCGCGCGCGGCGCACGGCGCCCTCCATGCCCTCTTCGGCCGGGACGTACTCGATGCGCCCGCCGAGCGCCTCCATGATCTTCATCTTCTCGCGCGAGTAGCCCTCGGGCACGCAGAGCACGACGCGGTAGCCGCGCGCCGCGCCGACGAGCGCGAGCCCTATCCCTGTGTTCCCGGCCGTTGGCTCGACGACGGTCGCGCCGGGCTTCAGCACGCCGCGCCGCTCGGCGTCGAGAATCATCCCGAGCGCCGCGCGGTCTTTGACCGACCCGCCCGGGTTCATGTATTCGAGCTTGGCGAACAACTCGGCGGCGGGCGGCGGCGCGAACCGCGACAGGCGCAGCAGCGGCGTCTCGCCCACCAGCTCAAGGATGTTCTCGACAGCCCTGAGCGGCGCCCTCTCGCCCTCCGAATTCCTGCTTTGTGACGGCGTAACCATGAAAGTGGAACTGCCCGATGGTAGCCCACCGGGTGGCGGGTGACAAGCGGGAAAAGGGTGAATGGTGAATGGTAAATAGTAAATGGTGAGGCGTAAACCTGCCCGCTCTTCACCGTTCACTATTCATCATTCACTCTTCACCGATTCCCCTTGTCACCGGCCGCCGTCTGAGTTATGTTGTACTCCCGTGAATCACACGGGCTCACCTGTTCCAAATCCCACGGTCGTCGCAATCATCCCCGCACGATACTCTTCGAGCCGGCTCCCGGGAAAACCCCTGTTGGAGATAGAGGGGCGGCCGATGGTCGTCCACGTCGCCGAGCGCGCGCTGTCGGCCCCGTCGGTCTCGCGCGCCGTCGTCGCCACCGACGACGCGCGCATCTACGACGCCGTGACGGACGCGGGCCACGAGGCGCTGATGACGAGCCCAGACCACGCGTCGGGCAGCGACCGTCTGGCCGAGGCCGCCGAAAAGATCGACTGCGACGTGGTCGTCAACGTGCAGGGCGACGAGCCGCTCATCTCGCCCGACACCATCGAGGTCGCCGTCGGCGCGCTGCTCGAAGATGAGAGTGCCTCGGTCTCCACCACCTCCGAGCCCATCGAGACGGCGGCCGACGTTCTGAGCACGGATGTCGTTAAGGTCGTCGTGGACGCGCGCGGACGCGCGCTCTACTTCTCGCGCTCGCCCGTGCCTTATCCACGTGAGGCGGCGCGGCGCTACGGCTCTCTGGCCGTGGCGCTCGAAGTCGAGCCCGACCTACTCGCGACGTTCCGCAAGCACACGGGGCTTTATGTTTACCGCCGGGCCTTTTTGTTAGAATACGCGCGTTGGCCACAGACGGCGCTCGAACGCGCCGAATCGCTCGAACAACTGCGCGTCCTCGAACGCGGGTACGTGATACGTGTGGTCGAGGCGGCGTCACCGTCAATCGGCGTTGACACCGCGGACGACCTGCGCCGCGTCCGCGAGATGTTGAAAGGAGAGCCATGAGCGACTGGATAGGGCTCGGCATCATCGTGTTCGTCGTCGTCGGGGCGCTCGTCGGCCTCTCGTACCTGGGGAAGAAGCCGAAGCCGTTGACGGCGGAGGAGTACGAGCGTCGGGTCGCGGAGGCGAAGGGGGCGGCGCGGGGCGTCGCGGTCGCGGGATTGGGCGCGTTGGATAAGTTCGTCAACCCGAAGGCGGAGCAAGCCATCGCGGTGCAGCAGGACTTGCGGGCGGGTTATTACGACGACCAGGAAGAGGAGGGCGAGGGCGACGAGCCCGGCGCCGAGAAGAAACGTCCGAGGCCGACTGACGAAGGGGGAGGGGATGCCTAAATACATTTTCGTGACGGGCGGCGTGGTGTCGAGTCTGGGGAAGGGGCTGGCGGCGTCGAGCATCGGCTGCCTGCTCGAAGCGAGGGGCCTGAGCGTGACCTGCATCAAGCTCGACCCTTACATCAACGTTGACCCCGGCACGATGTCGCCCTTCCAGCACGGCGAGGTCTTCGTCACGGACGACGGGGCCGAGACGGACCTCGACCTCGGACACTACGAGCGTTTTACGCACGCGCGGCTCTCGCGCTCGAACAACTGGACGACCGGCCGCATCTACCTCTCCGTCATCGAGAAGGAGCGGCGCGGCGACTACCTCGGCAAGACGATCCAGGTCATCCCGCACATCACCGACGAGATTAAACGGGCCGTGCGTTCGGTCGCCGAGAAGGACTCGACGGATGTCGTGATAGTCGAGATCGGCGGCACGGTCGGCGACATCGAGTCTTTGCCGTTCCTCGAAGCCATCCGCCAGATGGGGAACGAGGAGCGGCAGAACGGGCAGAACGGCGCGGTCTTCATCCACCTCACGCTCGTCCCCTTCATCGCCGCCGCCGGCGAGTTGAAGACGAAGCCGACGCAGCACTCCGTCCGCGACCTGCGCGAGATAGGCATCGCCGTTGACATCCTGCTCTGCCGCTCGGAGCGCCCGCTCTCGCGCGACCTTCGCTCGAAGATAGCCCTCTTCTGCAACGTGAAAGAGCAGGCCGTCATCGCCGCCGAAGACGTTGACACCATCTACGCCGTGCCGCTCGCGTTTCATGAACAGGGGTTGGACGACCAGATTGTTTCTGCTTTGGGACTGCAAGACCGCGCGCCCAACGCGGACCTGACGCGCTGGCGCGAGTTGGTCGCGACCGTGCGCGACCCGTCGAAGGGCAACGTCACCATCGGCATCGTCGGCAAGTACGTCGAACTGGAAGACTCCTACAAGTCTCTGCGCGAGGCGCTCACGCACGGCGGTGTGGCGAACAACCTGCGCGTGGACGTGCGCTGGGTCGAGAGTGAAAGTCTGATGGACGAGGACTACGAGGAGCGGCTGCGCGACTACGACGCCATCCTCGTCCCCGGCGGCTTCGGCAAGCGCGGCGTGTCGGGGATGATTCGCGCCATCAACTACGCGCGCCGGACGCGCACGCCCTACTTCGGCATCTGCCTCGGCATGCAGACGGCCGTCATCGAGTACGCGCGCGCGGTCTGCGGCCTGAGCGGCGCCGACTCAACCGAGTTCGACGCGGAGACGCCGCACCCCGTTATCTTCAAGCTGCGCGACCTCGCCAACGTGGAAGACCTCGGCGGGACGATGCGGCTCGGCGCGTGGACGTGTCGTCTGGGCGAAGGGAGCCTGGCGCAGGAAGTCTACGGCGGCGCGGCGCTCATCAGCGAGCGCCACCGCCACCGCTACGAGTTCAACCCGGAGTATCGCGCGCAACTCGAAGCGGCGGGCCTCGTCTTCAGCGGCATCTCGGAGGACGGCCGCTTCGTCGAGATGGTCGAGCTGCCGCGCGACGCGCACCCGTGGTTCCTCGGCTGCCAGTTCCACCCCGAGTACAAGTCGAAGCCGCTCGCGCCCCAGCCGCTGTTTGCGTCTTTCGTCCGGGCGGCGTACCGTAACCGCATGCGCGACGACGTGGCGGTCGAGGGCGCGGGCGAGCAGGAGCCCGAGCCGCTCGCGCACGAGCGCGCGCAGGTTCTGGCCGGCGACGACTGACACGGGAGGACTCGTGCCATGAGAAGTTTATTGACGCTCACCCTCTGCGTCCTCTGCCTCATCGCCGCCGCGCCTTCGCGGTCGGCCGCGCAGAACGAGCAGGGCATTCCGAAAGAGGTCAGGAAGAAGTTTGAGAAGGCCGCGCTGTTCCCCTTCTACGACGCGGCCAACGACGTGACGAGCGTCCACATGGTGGCGGTGGGACTGACGGGACGTTGGGGCAACTCAAGCGGCGCCGAATCCCTGCTCGCGGCATCACTCGGCGTGCGGCCGGAGGGCGAGCGGTTCTCGCTCTACTTCACCTTCCCGGGGAAGGTTTTCACGCCCCCGGGGAAGGTCACGCTCCGTCTGGTCTCGACGAGCCGCGCCGTGCCGGGGCTCGCGAACGGACAGGAAGCGGAGGTCTCGATCAACGCCGACGGCGCGGGCGTCACCAACGTCAAGTCGTCTGTCGAGACGCAGAAATTCAAGACGGACATCCCCAAGCCGAACACGGAGTACGTGGAACAGATGTTGGATGTCCCCCTGACAATCGAAGAGTTCAGACGCCTCGCCGCCTCGAAGAGGGCCGAGGTAATCGTCGAAGGGAAGAGCATCCCGCTCAAGGAGCGGCACCTCAAGGCCCTGCGGCGTGTCGTCGATGCAATCGGCGGCGCGCACTGAAGCGCGGGGCGCGCGAACACAAAGGAGATCATAAAGATGGCTGATAATCTGGGACTCGGGACGATGACGGGCGAGCACGAGAAGCCCGAAATAGAGAGCACCAACACGAAGATTCACGGCGAGCCGCCGCCCGGCTCGCCCATGCCCGGCGTCGAGCGGGAAGAGGAGGCCGAGGTCAAGGAAGAGTCCAACCCGAACACCGAGTGATTCGGCGTGACGGCCTTTAACCGCGGCGGGCGCGGAGAGGTCGCCGGGGACGCAGAGAAAAACTTTGCGCTCCTTGCGACTTCTCCGCGCCCTTTGCGGTAAAATCGACGGGCAAGTTCAAGCACTCCCCTACGTCACGCTTATGCTCAGGTGCCCGAAATGTCTTCGGCAGTTCGACGCGGGCGAGACCGTCTGCCCCGTGGACGGGACTCCGCTCGGCGCCGACGCGACCATGCCCGACGCCGCGTTCGCGCGCGCCGAGGACGGGATGCTCGGGCTCGTCCTCGATGATAAGTACCGGCTCGACGAGCGGCTCGGCGAGGGCGGCATGGGGACCGTCTACCGCGCGACGCATCTTCTAATAGAACGCCACGTCGCGGTGAAGGTCTTGAGCCCTCGGCTCGTCACCGACGACGCGGCCAAGGAGCGCTTCCGGCGCGAGGCGCGCGCCGCCGGCCGCTTGCAGCACTCGAACGCCGTCGCCGTGACGGACTTCGGCGAGACGCGCGACGGGCTCGTCTACCTCGTGATGGAGCTGCTTGAGGGGAAGCCTCTGCGCGAGGTGCTCGCGCGCGACGCGCCGCTCGACCCGGCGCGCGCCGTCTCGCTGATGCTCCAGACCGCCGCCGCGGTCGAGGCCGCGCACGAGGCGGGCATCATCCACCGCGACCTCAAGCCCGGCAACATCTTCCTCGTCCAGCGCCCCGACTCGCCCTACATCGTCAAGGTGCTCGACTTCGGCATCGCCAAGATCGCGGCCGACGACGGCGAGTTCAACCCCGTGGACACTCTGACGGGCACGGGCGTCATGATCGGCACGCCGCGCTACATGTCGCCCGAGCAGTGCGACGGCGCGCAGCTCACGCCCTCGTCGGACGTTTACAGCCTGGGCGTCATCCTCTACGAGATGCTGACGGGGCAGACGCCGTTTTCGGGCGTCTCGCCGTTGGCGCTCGCGCTCGCGCACTCTTCAGAGAGCCCGCGCCCGCCGCGCGAGGTCGTCGCGTCGATACCGCCCGCGCTCGAAGCGGTCGTGCTCCATGCGTTGGAGAAGGCGCCCGAGGCGAGGCCGGCCGACGCGGGCGAGTTCCGGCGCGAGTTGTTCGCCGTGGCCGAGCGGCTCGGGCTCGAACACTCGGCGGGCTTCAGCGCGCCGACCATCGAGACGCTGCGCGACGCGGGCACCGAGACGCCTTCGGGCCGGCTCGTCATCGACATCGAGCGCCTGCGCCGCAGCCGCGCCGCCGCGCAGACGACGGAACTGGGCCTGCCCACCACCGAAGAAGAGACGCCCGACACGTCTGGCCGACCCACGGGCGCGGGCGCCGTTGCGGGCGCTTCGGACGTGAGCGACGGCGGCGGTCGTCAGTCAGTTTCATCACAGTCAATGTCGTCCGCGCACGCGGCGAAGGTTGATGAGAGTGTGCGGGTCAGGACTCCCGCGCGGGGCGTCGCGGGGCAGAGGCGCGCGCGCGACTGGAAGGAGTTGATCACGCACCCGCTCTCCTTCGTCGTCATCATCTCGGCCGCGCTGCTGCTCGTCTTCGGCGCGGTGATATTGCGACGCTCTCCCGCGCGCCGCGCGGCGCTCGCGGACGTACAGGCGGCGGGCGCGGGCGAAGAGGCGGAAGACTCGCTCGGGCGCACGCTCGCGTCGGCCGAAGGCGAGCCGCGCGGCTCGCGCGTCGAACAGCCGCGCACGGCGGCCGAGTTCTACGAGAACGGCACGTACTTCCTCTCCATCCACAGCTACGACGCGGCCGTGCGCGACCTGCGGCAGGCCGTCGCGCTTCAGCCCGACTTCCCCTCGGCGCACAACCGACTCGGGCGCGCGCTGATGCGCAAGGGTCAGTTCCGCGAGGCCGAGTCTGCCTTCCGCACGGCGGTCGAGCAGCGCGGCGGACGTTACCCGACCGCGCAATACAACCTCGGCTTCGTCTTACAACAGCAGCGCGAGACAGGGAAAGCCGTCGAAGCATACCGCGCGGCCATCGAGCAGAACGGCGGCAACTACCCGGACGCCTACTACCAGATCGGCAGCGTCCTTCTTGAAACTCCGGAGCGCGCGGCCGACGCGGCCGAAGCCTTCCGCAAGGCCATCGAGCAGAACGGGGGGCGCGACCCCGAGGCTTACTACCGTCTCGGCGTCGCGCTCGTGCAACGGGAGGACTTCGCGGGCGCCGAAGGCGCCTTCCGCGAGGCCGTCAACCAACGCGGCGGCGACTTCGCCTTCGCGCACTACAACCTCGGCCGCATCTACCGACTGGCCGGTAGGACGGACGAGGCCATCAAGGAGTTCGAGACCTACTTACAGCAGGCGCCGCGCGACGAGAACCGTGGCACCGCCGAGAAGATTTTGCGCGAGCTGCGCCGGCAGGCCGCGCGCGAGAAGACGGGCGGGCGTTGAAACCGAAAGGGAAGAGAAGCGTTGAGCGAGAATCTGAAACGGACTGAGATGGAACCCTTCGAGGTCGGCGGCGCGCGTTTCGGCGACGGGCGTTTGACGCTCATCGCCGGGCCGTGCGTCGTGGAGTCGCGCGAGCACGTGCTCTACATGGCGCGCGAGTGCCAGAAGCGCGCGCGGGACGCGGGGCTCGACTACGTCTTCAAGGCTTCGTACGACAAGGCCAACCGCTCGTCGGGCTCTTCTTACAGAGGGCCGGGCATGAGCGAGGGGCTCGAAGCCCTGCGCGCGGTCAGGGAGGAGACGGGCCTGCCGGTCTTGACGGACGTGCACGACGTTTCTCAAGTTCAAGAAGCGGCGCGCGTCGCGGACGTTTTGCAGATACCCGCCTTCCTCTGTCGCCAGACCGACCTCATCGTCGCCGCGTGCGAGACGGGGCGCGCGGTCAACGTCAAGAAAGGTCAGTTCCTCGCGCCGCAGGACGCGCGCAACATCGTGGACAAGGCGCGCGCGTCCGGGTGTCAAAAACTTCTGTTGACCGAGCGCGGCTACACGTTCGGCTACAACAACCTCGTCGTTGACATGCGCTCGTTCCCCATCATGCGTAGTTTCGGGGCGCCGGTCGTCTTCGACGTGACGCACAGCCTGCAACTGCCCGGCGGCCTGGGGAGTGCAACGGGCGGGCAGTCCGAGTACATCGAACCGCTCGCGCGCGCGGGTGTGGCCTGCGGCGTGGACGCCGTCTTCATGGAGGTGCACGAGGCGCCCGAGCGCGCGCTCTCCGACGGCCCCAACGCGCTGCCGCTCGCGCGCATGGCCGCGCTGCTCAGGACCCTGCGCGACCTGCACGAACTCGTCCGCCGCGCCACGACGGGCGAAGCCTCCGACGCCGCTGCGTCCGGACTGTGACTCTGACTATGACAAAGACGCTGACCGCCTTCATCCTTCTCATCTGTGCCTTCGTCTTCCCCGCGCGCGCGCGGCAGCCCGGGGCGAACCTGCCCGCGTGGCAGGTCACTTCGTTCGACGTGAGCGTCAACGCGGCGGGCGCTTCAGGGGACGCGCGTTCAATCGCGGTGCGCGCCACCATCGGCGCGCGCAATGTGGGCGGCGCGGCCGGGCGCACGTTGACGCTGCGCCTCAACCCCGCCGCCAAGATCGAGTCGGCGAGCGTCGGCGGCCAGACGGCCACCTTCAACCCCGGCCGCGACGCCGCCGCGCAGTTGCAGACGGCGCAGATCGCTCTGCCCGCGCCCGTCTCCGTCGGCGGCAGCGTCACGGCGACGCTCGAATACCGTCTGCCCGTCGCGGAGAACACGGGGCTCGCCGCCGTCTCGCCGCTCGGCTCGCAGTTCCTCCCGCTCTCGCAGTGGTACCCCGCGCCGAACACGCCCGTCGCGCCGCGCGGCGCGGACTTCGCGCCGGTCAAGCTCAACATCACGGGGCTGCCCTCGGGCGACGCGGTCGTCTCTTCGGGCAGGGCAACGGGGACGAACTTCGAGCAGCCGCTCAACGCGCAGCCCTTCTTCATCACCGGCCGTTGGGAGACGGTCGAGGGTTCGGGCGAGGCGCGCGGCATCACGGCGCTGTTGCGCCCCGGCGCGACTGACGAGGAACGGAAGAACGCGGGGTCACTCGTCGCGTTGGCCGGCGCGGCGCGCGCCTTCTACGCGGGACTGCTCGGCCCCGCGCCCGACGTGCCCGTGCGGCTCGTCGCTGTGAGGCGCGGCGCGGGCTTCGACCTCGGCGGCACGCTGCTGTTGAGTAACGCGGCCTTCACGCGCGGCAAGCTCGACTCGGTCACGGCGACGCAGGTGGCCGACGCGGTGGCGCGGCTGTGGGTCGGCGGCGCGGCGGGCGTTGAGGGCGAAGGCGCGGGCGCGCTGCGCGAAGGGCTGCCGCGCTACCTCGCCGCGCTCTTTGTCGAGAAGCAGTTCGGCAAGCAGGCGGCCGACGCCGAGTGGATGCGTACGGCGCTGCTCTACGCGCCCGTGGCCGCGCGCGACGCGCCGCTCGCGAAGGTGACGCCGTCGCTCGACACGTATTTCAACGCCGCGACCAACAAGGGCGCGCTCGTCTGGCGCATCCTCTCGAACGCGGTCGGGCGCGACGCGTTCGCCGGCGCGCTGCGCGGGCAACTCGCGCAGCCCTGGACGCTCGCGGCCCTGCGCGCGCGCCTCGCGCAGGCCGGCGGCGACCGCGTGAGCCTTCTCATGGCTTCGCTCTTCGACCTGCCGACCGACACGGACCTGCTGGTCGGCCTCCCCGTCGAGCGCGGGGGCGCGTGGGTCTCGAACCTGCGCAACACGGGCTCGTTCGACGTTGAGGTGACGGTGCAGGCATTGACCGACCGTGGCGAGCGCGTGACGACCACCGCGCGCGTCCCCGCGAAGGACTTCGGCGAGGCGCAGTTCAAGACATCTTCACGCATCGTCCGCGTCGAGGTTGACCCGGAGAAGCTTTACCCGCAGACGAACTTCGCGAACGACGTGGTGCCGCAGGGGCCGGGCATCATCGAGGCCGTCGAGCAGGCGCGCATACAACTCGGGCAGCAGCCGGCGCGCGCCGAGTCGCTCGCGCGCGAAGTGCTGGCGCGCGTGCCCGCGAGCGAGGAGGCGCGCATCGTGCTCGCTCGCGCTCTGCTCGAACAGAACCGGTTGGACGAGGCCGAGCGCGAGTTCAACGCGGCGCGCGCGGCTCCGCTGCCCGTGCCGGCGACGCTCGCGTGGGCCGACATCGGCCTCGGCGAGATAGCACTCAAGCGCAACCGGCCGGCGGACGCCGTCAGGCTCTTCGACGCGGCGGCCGACTCGGAGGCCGAGTACGCTTCGACGCTCGCGGCGCGCGCGGCGCGCATCCGCGCGGAGGCGGCGGCAGGCACGCCGCCCGTTGACGAGCAGATTAAGGCCGCGGTCGCGAGCCTCGACACGGCGATCAGGAGCGGGCGTAAGGCGGAGATTGAGGCGCAGATCATCGGCGGCGAGCTGACCGGTTTCGCGAAGGGGCTCTCGGGCATCCCGCCGGAGCAGTGGCAGACGCGCGTCGTGCGCACGGAACAACTCGACCCCAACCGCGTCGCCGCCGACGTGGTCCTCTCGACGCGCGTCAACAGCCGCTCGTCGGAAGGCCCGGCCGTCTACGTCTTCGCGCGTACGCCCGCTGGTTGGAAGCTCGCGGAGATTCCAATCTTCGAGGTGAGATAAAGAGAACAGAGATAGAGAGACGAAGGCACGGCGTTAAGGATTGTAAATTTACAATCCTTAACGCCGTGCCTCTATGTCTCTACGATTGATTACTGGAGGCTGAGCAGCACCAGTATCTCGCCCGTGCCCTTCTCAAGCGGCTCAAGCGCCTTGCCGATGATGGTGCCCGGCGCGTGAATCTGGCGACCGCCGATGTTGATGGGCTCGGACCTCATCGCCACGCCTTCGACCTCGCTCGTCACCAGGAGGTCGCCGACCTTGATGGCGCCGCGCGAGGCATCGACCTTGACCTTGACGCGGCCCGTCGTCGCCACCTTCAGCTTGTCGTCGCCGCCGACGCCGAGGATGATGCCGGGCTCGGCCGAGACGACGCCCGCGACCTTCATGTCGTAAGCAGTGGTCGAGGCGACGACGTGGTTCGTCTTGCCCGCGTCGAGCACGACGACCGTGCCGGCCGCGAGCTTCTGCACGGAGGGCACCCACTCGGCCACGTCCTGATACTTGGAGTTGATGTTGCCGCTGACGGTGATGTCGCCGACGACGTGCAGCGCCGTCGCGGGCGCCGTCGTGCCGATGCCGACCCGGCCCCCGCTGTTGGTGCTCAGCACGATGGGGACGTTAGCCACCGAGGGTGTGACGAGCGCGTACTTGGAGGACGCGCCCGACTGCGTGATCTTGAAGTTCAGGTCGGCATCCACGTAGTTCGACAGGTTGAGGAAGTTGCTCAGCCCCGTACCGGCCGTGGGGTCGCTGACGGTGAGCTTGAAGCCGTAGAAGTTGCCCGTCGCGCCGATGCCGACGCCGCCGGTCGCGTTGTCGAAGGCTAAGAAGTCGCGCCCGCTCGCGGTGCCCGCGTCGTTGAGCGCGCGGAGGTACCACTGTCCGGCCGTGCCCGCCGTGGAGTTGCCCCAGACGTTAAAGTTGCGGTAAGTCGCCGACATGCCCGTGTTGGCGATGGCGAACTCGGCGCCGACCGTGCCGTTGCCGCCGGAGATTTGCATGCCGCGAATCGGCGCCGTCGTGCCGACGCCGACGTTGCCGTTGGGGGCGATGCGCATGCGCTCGGCAATCGCGTCGTTGCCGCCCTGCGCCGCGACGGGCGACGTGCTGAAGGTGATCGTGCCGCCCGTCGAGTTCTGCCCGCCGAAGGAGGAGATGTTGAAGCCGCCCGCCCCGGTGTTGGTGAAGACGGTGCTGTTGGCCCGTGTCGGGTGGTTGGAGCCGTAGTAGGCGAGGTAGGCGTATCTGGCGTTGCTGGTCCCTTCGCCGAGCAGGAAGATGCTGCGCGAGTTGGCGCCGCCGCCGTTGTTGATGACGAGGAAGTTCGCGTCCCCGTCAACGTTGCGCTCGACGTGGACGGCCGCCTGCGGGTTGGTGGTGCCGACGCCGACGTTGTTCGTCGTGGTGATGTTGTTGGTGCCGCTCGTCGTCCACTGCGCGCGCGCCTCCGAGGGGCGGAAGAGTTCGAGGGCGAGCAGCAGCAGGGCCGCCGCCGCCGTGGCCGCGAGTCTCGTTCTAAGTCGCGTCGTTCTCATATTCGTTTCTTGATTCTTTCTTTACTGAAGGCTGAGCAGGACGAGGATTTCCCCCGTGCCCTTCTCAAGTGGTTCGAGCGCCTTGCCGATGATGGTGCCCGGCGCGTGCATCTGGCGGCCGCCGAGCAAGACGGGCTCCGACTTCATGGCGACGCCTTCAACGTCGCTCGTGACGATGAGGTCGCCGATCTGGATGGGTGCGCGCGAGGCGTCCACCTTGACCTTGACGCGGCCCGTCGTCGCCACCAGCATCTTGCCCTCGCCGGCCTCGCCGAGCGAGATGCCGGGGCGGGCCGAGATGACGCCCGCGACGCGCGTGTCGTAGGCCGTGGTCGAGGCAAGCACGTGGTTCGAGTTCCGCGTGTCGAGCACGACGACCGTCCCGGCCGCGAGCTTCTGCGTCGAGGGCACCCACTCGGCCAAGTCCTGGTACTTCGCCGAGATGTTGCCCGTCGCCGTCACGTTCCCCGTCACGTTCACGTTCCCGTTCACGTCGAGCTTGGCCGCGGGGGTGTTGGTGCCGATGCCGACGTTGCCGGCCGCGTCCACCCGCATCCGCTCGGTGTTGCTCGTCGCGAAGAGAACCGCCGACGCCTCACGGTTCCAGACGTAGGCGCCATAAGCGGCCGAGTCGTCGTAGCCGAAGTTGACGCCGTCGTTGATGGTCGCGCCCGTCGCCGTGGTCGTCACGCGCATCCCCGAAAAGGTGCCGGAGCCGTGAACCTGGAAAATCTGCGAGGGCGAGGTCGTGCCGATGCCGACGTTACCGTTGGCCCTGACGATCATGATGTTGCCCGCGCCGCTGACGAAGTTCGCGACCGTGTCGGTGGCCCCCGTGCCGGTCGAGACGACCTGGAACAGGTTGTCCGCCTGGCCGCCGATGTGGAGCTTCGTCGAGGGGCTCGCGGTGCCGATGCCGACGTTACCCGCGACGGTGAAGCGCACGCGCTCGGTGCCGTCGGCGCCATCGTTGAAGGTTAAGCTCCCGTTGTTGAGAAGCCGCAACGAGAAGTCGTTGTCGGAGTAGGTGGTGTTGAGTAGGCCGAGGAAGCTCCGCGAGTTGTCCCAGGAGATGGCGGCCTTGCGCGTGCCCGAGACGAGGAAGCCGAGGTTGTTGTTGCCCGTGCCCGCCGCGTCGAGCGCGAGCCCGCTCCCGTGGTTCGAGCCCGTGGTGCGGATGATGGTCATCGCCCCGCCGATGGTCGGAACCTGCCCCTGCACGGTGAAGGGTCTGTCGGCGGTCGTCGTGCCGATGCTCACGTTGCTCGGCGTCGTGATGGTGGCGTTGTTGCCGCTCGTCGTCCACTGCGCGACGGCGACCGCGGGCAGCGCCAGCACGAACAGCAGCGCCAGCGGCGCCGCGACGGCGAGCCGCCCACGGCCGTGGGCTCCGCGCCCGAGTTCCACGTTGCTCTTCATCGTCGGATTCTCCTCTGTCAGCTTACCCCCGCGCGTGTGACGCGCGCGACGCGGCCGCATCACTTGACCCTCTGCCGGAGTTCATCGACGTGCACCTTCTTGACTGACACCCCCGGCAGCGACGCGTCCGTGTAGGCGGACGCCGAGAGCCCGAGCGAGGTCCGCGCCTCGTCGATGCGCGCGCGCAACTCCTCGACGTGCACGGCCTTGATCCTGACCCCGGCGAGCGTCGCGTCCGTCCAGGAGGCGGCCGAAAGCCCCGCGTTGGTGCGGACGGCTCCGACCGCCGTCCGCAGCTCGTAGAAGTGCGCGGCCTTGACGGGCGTGGCGCCGACCGTCAGCGGGTCGTCGGAGAAGAGCACGGTGGTGGCAAGGTCGCTGTTGCTGTACGGGCTCGGCGAGTTGTTCGTGAAGACGGCGCGCACGCGGTAGAGGTAGGCCGTGTTGGCGGCGGCGGTCGTGTCGTTGAAACTCGTCCCCGTCACCTGCGTGTTCAGGGCCGACCATCCGCCCGCGACGCTCTGGCTGCGCTCGACCTCGTAGCGCGCGATTGAGCCGGCGGGCGCCGTCCACGTCAGATCGACCTGCGTGGTCGTGGCGGCCGTCGCGAGCAGGTTCGACGGGGCGGAGCCCGAGGTGCCCGGCGTGACGCTGATGTAGTTGAAGTTGGCGACGCCGCCCTGCGGACCCGCCGTGTCGAGCGAGAGCCGCATGACGTGGACGCCGGGCGTGAGCGAGACGCCCGTCACCGACACCGTCTGGTAGGTCTGCCAGCCGCCCGTGTTCGGCACGGTCAGCGCGCCGGTCAGGTTCGCCCCATCCATCTCGACGTGGAACGTCCCGCCCCCGCCGTTGCCCGAGGCGACTCGCACGCCGATGTCGTACGTGCCGGCCGAGGCGACGCTGACCGTGTACTCCATCCACTCGGTCGCCCACGTCCACCCGACGTTGAAGCCGCCGCCCGCGTCGCCGCACCCCTCGATGTCAACGCCGGACGGGTCGGGCCGGTAGCCGTTCATCACGTTGTCGTTGGGGTCCGTGTCGTGGTAGGCGAGCCCCTCGCCGCCCTCGTCGAAGTCCTCGGCCTGCACGACGCCGGGCAGCGGCCGCGCGGAGCCGCCGTAGGGCACCTGCGCCGCCGGCTCTTCGGTGGCGACCAGGCGCCCGCCCGCGTAGATGTACTCCTTGGCGAGCTGTAGCGGGCCGCCCCCGCCGCCCTGCGGCGCGGCCGAGGGCGCGAGCGGCTTCAGCCCGACGGCGCGCCGGAACGGGTCCCAGCGCGGGGCCGCGATGGCGGTCAACAGCGCGCACGCGATGATCGCGGCGGCGGCCAACTTCGGAAGCTTCTTGCGGCGGCGCGGCGGCGCGGCCGGGACAACGGCGCGGGCTCTCTTCTTCGTCTTCTTTGACATGGGCACCTTCCTGACGGCACAAGCGGGCGGGCGCGATGGCGGCCCGCCCCGCCCCGCGCCGAGGCGCGGGGCACCGGGCGGACAGCCGCGGCGCCGTTACTTACTCGTAGCTGGCGAGCGCCGACGCGGGGCCGAAGCGGCCCCCGTGGTCGCACTCCGCCGGATGAGTTGAAAGGCTAAAGTCTGTCCGGGTTACAGCGGACCGGGGCAGGTCGTGTGGGCGGTGCTTGATGGCGTGTCGTCGTGCTTTGCGCATAACGGCAGGGAAACTCCTTCGTGGGTTGTGTCCTGCCGTCGTGAGCGCTAGGTGCGTGCCGCCAAGCGATGCATCTTTCGCGCCGATACGCGTCAGGGATTGTGTTGTGTGACAGGCCCCGCCGGCACCTGCAAGTGTCCGCGGGGTCTTCGCTATCGTTGCGTAGTGTGTGGGGCTGTCAAAGCTTTTAATCAAGTGAGACTAGCGACGTGGAGAGCTTTATCGGTAGTCCGCATTGTGTTGAGAATCTGGGGAGTCCGGGCGCGCGCGAAGGAATCTACTCCAGCGCACCGGGGCTGTCAACATAATTCTTCGGACGCGCGACTAATTCTTCGGACACGCGGCGCCTCCCGGAAGAGAGAAGCCCCGCCGACGCTTGCAGGCACCGGCGGGGCTCCCTTCACAACACAACTCCTGCCGCGTGTCGCGCAGAAGATGCATCGCTTGGCGGCACGCATCTTAGCGCACAAGTCCGCCGTCATCAATACTGTATACTTAAAAAACTATGGACGAGCTGGACGAGGTAGGGCGGCGCGCGGCGGGCGTCAGGCTGCTGCTGCTGGACTGCGACGGCGTTCTGACCGACGGGCGCATCACGCCGGTCGAGGGCGGCGAGGAGTTGAAGAGCTTTCACACGCACGACGGGCACGGGCTCGTCATGCTCCACCGCGCGGGGCTGCGCTCCGGGATCATCTCGGGGCGGAAGTCACGCCTCGTCGAGCTGCGCGCGGCCGACCTCGGCATCTCGTTCGTGCGGCAGGGCGCGCTCAACAAAATCGAGGCGTTCGAGTCGCTCATGAGTGAGGCCGGCGTCGAGCCCGCGCACGCGGCCTACGTCGGCGACGACGTGGTTGACATTCCCCTCATGCGCCGCTGCGCGTTCGCCGTCGCCGTCGCCGACGCCACCCCCGACACGCGCGCCGCCGCGCACTACGTCACACGACTCCCCGGCGGCTTCGGCGCCGTCCGCGAGGTCTGCGAGCTGATTCTTAAAGCACAAGGACATTGGGACGAGTTGATGAAGAGATATCTCGTTTGAGCCTCACGCCTTAGACTTCTGCTTTGCTCCGGCCTTGCGTCCCGCTTTCTTCGCGGCGCGGCCGCGCTTCGGCTCGGAGACGGGCGCGTCGGCGGCGAAGTGCTCGCGGCAGAGATCGACGAAGGTCTGGCAGACGGGCGAGAGATAGCCGCCGCTCAGGCGCGCGAGCCCCATCTCCCAGTTGATGCGCGCGCCCTCAATCCACCAACGCACCAGCCGCCCGCGCTCCACCTCGTCGCGCACCACCGAGAGTGGCACGATGCCGACGCCCATGTCGGCCGCCACCATGTTCTTGATGGCCTGCTGCCGGCTCAACTCCATCGCCACGGTCGGCTTCAGCCCCGCCTCGGCGAAGAACTCGTCGATGAGGCGGCGCGTGTTGCCGCCGCGCTCGCCGAGGATGAGCTTCTCGCCCGCGAGGGCGAAGGAACTCACGACGCGCTGGTCCGCCAACGCGTGGCGCGGGCTCGCGATGGCGACGAGCTGGTCCTGACTTAACAACTCGGTCTCGACGTTGCGCGCCTGGACGGGCAGCGAGATGAAGGCCACGTCCGTCTCGCCCGCGAGAATCTTCTTGACCAGCTCCTCGCTCGTGCCCGACGTGACCGACACCTCCGCGTGCGGATGCGCCTTCCGCAGTCTCTTCAGAATCGCGGGCAGCGAGTCGGCGCTCACCATCCCCGACGCGCTCCCCAGGCGCAGGCGCCCGTGCTTGGCCCCGGCCAGCTCCGCCAGTTCCGCGAGCGCCGCGTCGTGCTCGCGCAGGATGTGCTGCGCGCGCGCCATCAGCCGTTCGCCCGCCTCCGTCAGCACGACCCGGCGCGGCATCCGCGTGAAGAGCGGGACGCCGACCTCGCGCTCAAGTTGCTTGATCTGCATGCTGAGCGCGGCCTGCGTGTAGTGTATGCGCTGGGCGGCGGCGGTGAACGTGCGCGCGTCGGCGATAGCCATGAAGGCCCTAAGCTGTCTGATCTCCATCTGGCACTCCGGTATCAGGGATGGTTATTGTAGAAATAAAATCTTTTAGTTTTGATTATAATCAAACTTCCGCTACGATTGCACAAAAATTTTCCGGGCGCGGGGCCTTCACGGCCCGTGCCCCCGCCGACCGAAGTCCCCGATGAAGGCCAGGCGCCGCCCAGTCAAGCTCCACTCGAAACGCACGCCGGCACTCGCCGCGCGCACGCTGGTGCTCGGCGTGGACGGCGGCGGCTCGAAGACGCGCGCGGTCGTCGCCGACGGCGTGGGCGAAGTCCTGGGCGTGGGGATGGCCGGGCCTTCCAACCCTCTGCGCGTCGGCGTGGGCGAGGCGGCCGGCGCCATCCGCGACGCGGCGGACCGCGCGTGCGCGGAGGCCGGCGTGAGGCGCGTCGAGATCGTCGCGGCCGAGGTGGGGCTCGCGGGGGTCAGGCGCGCGGACATCCGCGAGCGCATGCGCGCGGCCGTCGTGGAGTTGGGCGTCAAGACCGTCGAGGTCGTGACCGACGCGGACATCGCGCTCTACGGCGCGACCGAGGGGAAGCCCGGCGTCGTCATCATCGCGGGGACGGGTTCCATCTGCTGCGGCATCAACGCGCGGGGCCGCAAGACGTGCGCAGGCGGGTGGGGACCCGTGGCGGGCGACGAGGGGAGCGGGTCGTGGATCGCGCGACGCGCCCTGCAGGCCGTGGCGCGCGCGACCGACGGGCGCGGGCGGAAGACTTCTCTGGTCGAGGCGGCGTGCGAATACTTCAACGTGACGGTCGCGGACGACCTCTCGACGGCGGTCTACGCGCCGAACATGACGAACACGCGCATCGCGGGTTTCGGCGGCCGCGTGGTCGAGGCCGCGAAGCGGCGCGACGTGGTCGCGCGCGAGATTGTCGAAGAGGCCGGGCGCGAGTTGGCGGTGGCGGCGGCGGCCGTCATCAGGCGTTTGAAGATGGAGCGCGAGCGGTTTCAGGTCGCGTACGTCGGAGGCGTCTTCGCGGCGGGCGGGTTGATACTCGACGCGTTGACGGAGGAGTTGGCGGGCGTCGCGCCGCGCGCGTTCCTGGCGCCGCCCGTGCTCGCGCCCGCCGAGGCCGCCGCGCGCATGGCGGGCGAGCAGTTGCAACTGGCGCTCGCCGGTTGAGCTTGAGATTGATGTCCAACGAAGGTCAGACAGAGCTTCCCTTAACAGAGCAGGAGAACCCTCGGACGCGCGAGCTGAGCAGTCTGCCGACCGTGGACGTGCTGCGCCTGATGAACGAGGAGGACGCGGGCGTGGCCGTCGCCGTCGGGCGCGTGCTGCCTGAAGTTGAGCAGGTCGTCGGAGGGATTGTCGAGAGGTTGAGTAAGGGCGGGCGACTCTTCTACGTCGGCACGGGCACGTCTGGGCGGCTGGGCGTGTTGGACGCTTCGGAGTGTCCGCCGACGTTCGGCGTGCCGGCGGAGTTGGTGCAGGGAATCATCGCGGGCGGCTACGACGCGCTCTACCGCGCGACCGAGGCTTCGGAGGACGACCGCGAGGCGGGGGCGCGCGACGCGGAGGCGCGGGGCGTGACGGGCAGTGACGCGCTGGTCGGCATCGCCGCGTCGGGGCGGACGCCTTACACCATCGGCGCGGTCGAGTTCGCGCGGGCCTCGGGCGCGTTCACGGCGGCCTTGACGTGCGTGCCGGGCTCGCCCATCACGCGCGCGGCGGAGGTCTCGATAGTGCCTTTGGTCGGGCCGGAGGTGTTGGCGGGCTCGACGCGTCTGAAGGCGGGGACGGCGCAGAAGTTGGTTTTGAACATGCTCTCGACGGCGACGATGGTGCGGCTCGGCTACGTGACGGGGAACCGCATGACGAACATGCGGCCGAGCAACGTCAAGCTGCGCGCGCGCTCCGAGCGCATCCTCGCGGCCGAGACGGGGACGGACGAGGCGACCGCGCGCGAGGCTCTGGCGGCGGCGGGCGGCGACCTGCGCGTCGCGCTCGTGATGTCGAAGACGGGGCGCGGGGCCGAAGAGTCGCGGCGCGCGCTCGAAGCCTGCGGCTGGGTCGTCGGCCGCGCCGTCGAAGAGCTTTCCCAAAGCCGTTAACCGCTACTTCATTCCGGTCTCGCCAGCAGGTCCAGGTGGGCCGTCTCCGCGCCGAGCGAGCGCCAGTAGTCCATCACAGCCTCTTCGCTCGGCGTGTCGAGCAGCTCACCCGATTCGGTGATGACCGAGAGCCTGTAGCCGTAAGACCGCAACTGCCGCAGGTAGTCCGCGGGCTCCTCACGATTGTGAATCCCCATCGACCACGGGTGGAACTCCGTGACGATGGTCGGCCGGTGGCGGCGGATGGTCTCTTCCATCCCGCGCAGCACGACGGGTTCGTGCGCCTCCACGTCGATCTTCACGGCGTCCACGCGCCGGCCCGCCAGCAGGTCGTCGAGCCGGGCCGAAGGGACGAGGAAGTGGAAACGCTTCCACTGCTCCTGAGTCCACTCGTTGACGACGCCCGCGTTGGAGCCGTCGTCCACGAACTTGAGCACCGCCTCGGAGTCCGAGACGGCGAGCGGGAAGAGGGTGACGTTGCTCGCGTCGTTCTCAAGGATGTTCGCGCAGAGCAGTTGGACGTTCTGCGGGTTGGGCTCGACGGCGATGACGCGCCCGCTCGGCCCGACCAGCCGCGACCCGAGCATGGTGAAGTAGCCGACGTTGGCGCCGATGTCCAGAAAGGTGTCGCCCTCCTTGAGCAGCCCTTCGACGACCCGCGTGACGTGCGGCTCCCAACTCCCGCCCGAAAGCTCCTGCCCGATGTAGCCGGTCGTCAACACGTAGAGCGAGAAGTGTGGCAGCCCCACGCGCCCGATGGCCGGGTGCGCGGCGACGAGCGGTTGGTGGAGTTGGATGGTCGCGCGGCGCTCCGCGAACGACGGCTGCGCGCGGCGGCGCGCGAAGTAAGAATGAGCGGCGACCTTGAGGCGCAAGGGGACGAGGCGTTTGACCGCGCTGTAGAGCGACATGCTATCTCCCAAGAGTATTTGAAGGCGGGCCGCATTATGGCACGTGAGCGCCCGCCCCGTCACACATGGGTGATACGGCCGTCGGCCCCGCCGTCATTGGACGATGACGCTCCAACCGAACTGGAACCCGCCCGCGCCCGGGTTGCCGCTCAACGTAACAGTGAAGGTCGTCGCGCTGGTTGCCGTCACGTAGTAGAAGACGTTGTTGCCCGCCGAGATCGGGGTAATCCTGACGTGCTGGCTGCTTGGCGTGACGCCGAGGTTGTGTGTGACGTTCACGGTGGTCGAGCCCGTGGGAATCGTCGCGCGCCCCGAGTTCTCCGTGGCGTAGCCCCGGTTGTTGCGAATCCTCTTGTTGAGGCCAATCCCGGCGAGGTTGTTGATCGCCCCCGTGTTGTTCCACTGGAGGTTGTTACTCTCGATGGTGAAGTCCCCGGCGCTGGCGGTTATCCAAATCCCCCACTGCTGGTTATTCGTCGGGAAGATGCCGGTGTTCTTGTTGATGGAGACCCCGATGACGCGGGCGTTACCCCCGTCGGACTGGTCGAGGATGATGCCGGCCGAGTAAGAGTTCGTGCTCGGGAAGCCCTGGTAGTTGTTGCCGGAGACGCCCCCGCCCATGATGGTCACGGCACCGTTTCCGCCGACGTAGTAACCGGGGCCGCCGTTGTTCATCGCGTAGCAGTTGACGAAGCTCCAATCGGTGCCCGCCGTGATGGTGACGCCCACGCCCGGTATCGGCTGACCCGCGACGCTCCGGTCGGCGAAGAAGCAGGTCGTGAAGTAGTTGTTCGTGCCGTTGTCGCCGCGCACGCCGCGCGAGTGTGAGTCGAAGAGGCAGTTGGTGAAGTAGTTCGACAGCAGGATCGCGCCCGACTGACCGGTGTCGTCGTGGATGTAGAGCGCGATGACGTTGTTGGTGGTCTCTTTGGCGGCGGTCGAGACCATCGAGTTGACGATGTCCGAGTTGGTCAGGCAGACGGTCGAGGTCAGGCCCGAGAGCCAGATGGAGTAGGTGTTGTTGGTCTGGTCGAACTTGTCCAGCGCCCAGCCGTCGCCGTACAGCTCGATGACGTTGACCATCTTCACGCCGAACGCGATGTATTGCCGCATCCTCAAGTTCTGGACGTAGGCGGTGATGGCGAGGTCGGTCACGCGTCCCAGCAGCATCCCCTGAAACACGTTCTGGATGCAGAGGTTGTTGAGGTAGAGCTTGTTGTAGCGGTAGGCGACTATCTCCGAGCCCGAGGTGCGCGTCACCGACGGCTCAAGGCGCAGGTTCTCGACGCCGCAGCCCGTGAGATAGGTCGCATCCTCCAGCGGCGTGAAGCCCGTCCTGCCGTTGCTGAAGGTAATCGTGTCGCCCGTCGCGTTGCTCATGGCGATTTGCGTGGCCCAGCCCTCGCCGAGCAGCCGGACGTAGTTCGCGGCGACCGTCAGGCCGGTGACCTTGTAGGTGCCGCGCGGGATGAAGACCACGCCGCCGCCCGCCGCCCCGACCGCGTTGATCGCGCTCTGTATCGCGGCGGTGTCGTTGGCCTTGCCGTCGCCCTTCGCGCCGTAGGCTTTGACGTTGGTGACCTGTCCGGCGGCGGGCGGGACCGTGCCGCCCGGCGGGCCGGATTGGCCCGCAGCGGAGGGCGACGCGGGGAGGGCGCCGGTGCGCGCCGCGTCGGCCGCCTTCCGCGCACGCGCGGACAACTCCTGGTTCGAGGGCGGTTGGCCGGACGCGCCGCGTACGTAATCGACGACGCGCGTCTCCGCGTCCTGCACGGGGGGCGCGGCCGACGCGCGTAAGGGGAGCGCCCCGAACAGCAGCGCGAGTGAGACGAGTGTGCCGAAAGCTTTTCTCATAATGTTCCTCAACACCTTCTGAGATTGGGGTCTGTCTTCTGCGGATGAAGCCGGTTCCTCTCGAACACCCTTGCGCGAAGAGGCCCATCCTACATCAGGTCGGCGGCCGGCCCCACCAAAAGTTTGCCGTCGGCGCCCGCGCTCCCGGCAAATTCAACGCCGTTCACTGCAAACGGGCCGCCGTTCACTGCAAAGTTGAACCGACGCCGCGCGGGTTGAGGTATAAGGTCGCGCGCTTTAAGAAGGAGGTGCGGTGTGAGAGAAGAGAACTCGGAAGGCGGCGGCGGGTTGTTCGAGTCGGTGTGGCGCGACGTGCGTTACGGGGTGAGGGTGTTGCGCCGGAGCCCGGGCTTCACGCTGGCGGCGGTCGTGACGCTGGCGCTCGGCATCGGCGCGAACACGGCCATCTTCAGCGTCATCTACGGCGTGCTGCTCAGGCCGCTCCCGTATCGCGAGGGCGAGCGGCTCGTCGTCGTGCGCCAGCAGGCGCGGCTCAACAACGCGAGCAGTCTCGGCTTCTCGGTCCCGGAGTTCTTCGACTACCGCGACCAGAACCAGACGATGGAGTCGATGGTCGAGCACCACTCGATGAACTTCATCCTCTACGGCCGCGACGAGCCGGAGCGCGTGCAGACGGGCGTCGTCTCCGCGAACTTCTTCGACGTGCTCGGCGTGAAGCCCCTGCTCGGACGCTCGTTCACGCCCGAAGATGAGAAGCAGGGGGGCGAGGCCGTGCTCATGCTCAGCCACCAGTACTGGCAGCGCAGCCACGGCGGCGACCCCGCAATCGTCGGCCGCGTCTTCCGCATGAACAACCGACCGCACACGGTCGTCGGCGTGCTGCCCCCGATTCCCGAGTACCCTTCGCAGAGCGACGTGTACATGCCGACGGTCAACTGCCCGTTCCGCTCAAGCCCGCAGACCATCGAGAACCGGCAGGCGCGGCTCCTCTCGGTCGTCTTCGGCCGGCTCAAACCCGGCGCGACGCAGGCGCAGGCGCAGGCCGACATCGACACGGTCGCGGGGAACCTTCAGGCGACCTACCCGGACAACTATCCGAAGAACATCGGCTACGGCGCGCAGGTCGCGGGTTTGGGCGAGGCTCTGACGCAGCAGGCGCGGCCGACGTTCCTGATACTGCTCGCGACGACGGGGCTCGTGCTGCTCATCGCGTGCGCGAACGTCGCCAACCTCAACCTCGCGCGCGTGCTGCGCCGGCAGCCCGAGATGGCGATGCGGACGGCGCTCGGCGCGAGCCGCGCGCGCCTCGTCAGGCAGATGTTGACCGAGAGCACGTTGCTCTCGTTAGGCGGCGGCGCGTTGGGGATTCTGCTGGCCTCGTGGGGACTGCCGCTGCTCACTTCGTTCGCGGCGAGGTTTACGAACCGCACGGCGGAGATCGGCATCGACTCATCGGTCCTCCTCTTCGCGATGCTGCTGTCGGTCGGGACGGGGCTGGTCTTCGGGCTGCTGCCGGCGCTCTCGTTCGGCAAGGGCGCGAAGCAGAGCCTCGCCGCCGCCCTCAAGGAGGACGGCGGGCGTGCGACGGCGGCGGGGAAGAACCGCGTGCGCGGGTTCCTGACGGTGGCGCAGGTGGCCGTCTCGTTCACGCTGCTCATCGGAGCGGGGCTGATGCTGCGGAGCCTCATCAAGCTCCAACAGGTTGACCCCGGCTTCAACCCCGGCAACGCGCTCGTCATGCGCCTCGCGCCGAACTGGTCGAGGTTCATCAACACCGACCCCAACAACCCCAACGCCGCCACCGCGCAATACGCCGCATACTTCCAACGCCTGCTCGAAAGGATTAACCGCGAGCCGGGCGTCGCGGAGGCCGCCATCTCTTCGACCTACCCGCTCAACCCGGCGGGCCTCACGCAGAGGCCGAACGGCATCAGCGTGTTGATTGAAGGCAGGCCACGGGACGACGGGCAGGCCGCGCCACGTTTCGACGCGCGCGCCGTGAGCCCCGCGTACTTCCGCGCCGTCGGCGTGCCCCTGCTGCGCGGACGCGCGTTCACCGAGGCCGACGATTTGAACGCGCCGCAGGTCTCCATCGTCAACGAGGCCGCCGCGCGCCACCGCTGGGGCTCGGAAGACCCGGTCGGCAAGCGCGTCTCCTTCGACAACGGGCAGACGTGGGTGACGATTGTCGGCGTCGTCGGCAACGTCCGCCAGTACGGGCTCGACAAGGAGCCGGCCGACGAGATATACGGCCCCGTCGCGCAACTCGCGTTCGGTAACATCCTCGTCGTCAAGACGAAGGGCGACCCGCTGGCGATGTCGAAGACGCTGCGCGACGCGGTCCACGAAGTCGATAACGAGACGGCCGTCGATCAGGTCAAGACCTTACAGCAAGTCCTGGACGACTCGGTCGCGTCGCCGCGTTTGACGGCGTGGCTGCTGGGGCTGTTCGCGCTCGTCGCGCTCGCCATCACGGCGGCCGGCATCAGCGGCGTGATGGCGCTGGCCGTGACGCAGCGGACGCGCGAGATAGGCATCCGCATCGCGCTCGGCGCGTCGCGGACGAGAATCGTCGGGATGGTCATGCGGCAGGGGATGACGCTGGTGCTGGTCGGGCTCTTGATAGGCGTGGCCGGGGCGCTCGCGCTCAACGGGCTCGTCGCGTCGCTGCTCTACGCGACGCCGGGCGCGGACCCCTTAACGTTCGCCGTCGTTTCGTGCCTGCTGACGCTCGTCGCGGGAACGGCGTGCCTCGTCCCCTCGCTGCGCGCGACGGCCATCGACCCGCTGCTCGCGCTGCGCAGGGAGTGACAAAACAGGCCCGTCCTGTAAAAATCTCGGGCCGAAGAGAACCTTGGGACGACGACTGCTTCATCAGTCGTCGTCCCGAACATCGGAGCATTGATGCGTGCTGAGAGGATAGACGCGGGTGCCGCGCGGGCGGCGTTCGACGCGGCGGGGGCCGAGGCCGAGGGCGTCCGCGTGGACTGGCTGAAGTGGGGCTCGCTCTTCGGCTTCTGGGCGCTCTTCAGTTTCCTCAACGCGAATCAGGTCTACTTCGAGATGCTGCATAAGCCGGGGATGCATCACTCGTGGTGGCGCATCGTTCTGTGGCAGCTCGCGGTCTGGTGGGTCTGGGGCGGCCTGACGCCCATCGTGCTCGGGTTCGGCCGGAGGGTGACGGGCGCGAACCCTTCGTGGCTGCGCGGGCTCCTCATCCACCTGCCGTTCAGCCTTCTGCTGCCGGCCGCGCACGTCGCCGCCTCCACCGAACTCCGGATACTCATCCAGCCGTTCGACGTGTGGAGCGACACGCGGCCGTTTCTCCAACAGTTCAGCGGAGAGTTAAGGAGCCTCTTCCTCTTCGACTTCTTCGTCTACTGGGCCGTGCTCGGCTTCGGCTACGCCTTCGACTACCGCGAGCGTTACCGCGAGCGCGAGTCGGCCGCGTCCGAACTCAAGGCGCAGCTCGCGCAGGCGAAACTTGAAGCGTTGAAGGTGCAGCTCCACCCGCACTTTCTCTTCAACACCCTGCACACAATCTCCGGACTCGTGCGCGGCGGCGACCGCCAGCCGGCCGTCAACATGATCGCGGGCTTGAGCGAACTTCTGCGCCGCGCCCTCGACAGCGCCGACGAGCAGGAGGTGCCGCTGCGCGAGGAGTTGAAGTTCGTCGAGTTGTATCTGGACATCCAACTCGTGCGCTTCTCCGACCGCCTGACGGTGCGAACTGACATCGCGCCCGAGACGTTGGACGCGCTCGTGCCGAACATGATTCTTCAGCCGCTCGTCGAGAACGCCATCCGCCACGGCGTCTCGCCGTGCGAGTCGCCGGGCACCATCTCGATCAACGCTTATCGCTCGGGCCGCATGCTTCACATCGAAGTCTCCGACGACGGCCCCGGCCTACAGTCCGGCTGGCGCCTCGGCGAGGGCGGCGGCATCGGGCTCGCCAACACGGTCGAGCGACTCAAGCGGCTCTACGGCTCGGACCACCGCTTCGAGTTGCGCAACGTTGTCGGCGTCGGCTGCGGCGTCACGGCGTCGGTCGTCATTCCATTCCGCGAAGGGCGCGGCTCAGGCTCTACCGCATGAGCGCGGAGGCGAGGAAGATCAGAACGCTCATCGTGGACGACGAGCCGCTGGCCCGCCGCACGATTCGCGCCCTCCTCGCGGACGACCCCGACGTTGAGCTGCTCGGCGAGTGCGGCGGCGGCGCGGAGGCCGTCGAGAGCATCCGCCGCCGCCCGCCCGACCTCCTCTTCCTCGACATCCAGATGCCCGGCATGAACGGCTTCGACGTGCTCGCGCAGATAGAGCTTGAGCGCATCTCGGCCGTCATCTTCGTCACGGCCTACGACGCCTACGCGCTCAAGGCGTTCGAGGTGCACGCGCTCGACTACCTGCTCAAGCCCTTCACCGACGAACGCTTCCGCGAGGCGCTCGCGCGCGCCAAGTCTCACGTCGAGATGCGCGAGGCGAGAGGACTGGCCGAGAGCCTGCGCGCCTTCCTCAGAGGTCGCGCCGGAGTCGAGGAAGAGACCACGGTTGCTTCGACGGGCAGGAAGGGCGGCTACCTGACGCGCTTCATGGTCAAGTCCGGCGGCCGCGTCATCTTCGTCAACCCGTCGGACGTGGACTGGATCGAGGCGGACAACTATTACGTCAAGTTACACGTCGGCGGGCGCGCGCACCTTTTGCGCCTGAGCATGAAGGAGTTGGAAGAGAGGCTCGACCCGAAGACCTTCTGGCGCACGCACCGCTCCGCCATCATCAACCTCGACCGCGTCAAGGAACTGCACCAGCACCCGAGCGGCGAGTACGTCGTCGTGCTTCGCGACGGCACCGAACTCAAGCTCAGCCGCGCCCGCCGCGAGCGCCTACAGGAACTCCTCATGGGCGAGCGCGACTAAACATTAGCCGGGAGCGCGGGCATCCTGCCCGCCAAAGCGTGCGCCAGCACGCTTAACGACGAA
>DASVGG010000087.1:0-83585 GCA_036379655.1 Pyrinomonadaceae bacterium | reverse complement strand
CCCCCGCTTCTTCTATCTCTTCCCTGTTGTTCTACTGACTACTGTCTCCTGCCTTCTGCGGCTTGCGCGGGAGCATGCCGTCCATCATGGCGGCGTTGTAGACGAAGGCGGCGACGATGGTCGCGGCCTGCTTGAGGTCTTCGGGGATGACGCGGTCGTAGTTGTCCTGGTTGGAGTGCCAGGTGCGCGTGCCGTATTCGAGGTCGTCTTGTAGAAAGTCGATGCCGTTCAGGCCGACGGCGTCGAAGGAGAGGAAATCAGAGCCGCCCGCGTTGGCGGCCGTGACGGTCGTCGCCGTGTAGGTCGTGTCGCCGACCTTCAACTGCGCGAAGGGCAGCAGCCAGCGGCGGAACGTGGGGCGCAGCGCCTCGTTGCCCTGCATGTGGACGCCGCGAATGGCGCCCGTGCCGCTGTCTGCGTTGAAGTAGACGTTGAGGCGCGCGTGCTCGGGCTTGTAGCGCGCGGGCGTCTGCGGCGTGGGCTGTGGCGCGGCGGGCGTGGGCTGCGCGGCAGGGGTCTTCGCGGCGGTGTCGCGCGCCTCGCGCTTCTTCGGCGTCTTGCCGGTCTTCTCGGCGACGGCGGCGGCAGCGGCGTCGGGCGGCGTCGCGCCGGCAGCGGTGGGCGTGGGCGCGGGCAGCGGGCCGAAGTGCTCGCGGACGTAGAAGCGCGAGCCGAGCAAGCCCTGCTCCTCGCCGCTCCAAAGCGCGATGCGGATGGTGCGGCGCGGTTGCAAGTTCAAAGCCTTCAGGATGCGCACGGCTTCCATCATCATGGCGACGCCGGCCGCGTTGTCGGTCGCGCCCGTCGCCGTGTGCCACGAGTCGAGGTGCGCGCCGAGCATGACGACCTCGTCCTTCAAATCACTCCCCGGAATCTCCGCGACGGTGTTGTAGCTCATCGGGTCGGTGTCGTCGAACTCGACCTGTAGGTTGACGTTCAACTTCACCTTCTCGCCCTGCCGGAGCATGCGCGCGAGGCGGTTGTAGTGGTCGTTCGAGAGCGCGATCTGCGGGATGAGTTTCGGCGAGTCCTTATCCCAGGGGTTCTTGCGCTTGTCGAAGGGCGTGTCGGAGGGCTGCGGCACCGAGGCCGACTGGACGAACTGGAGCATGCCGCCGTCGCCCGAGGGGCTTGAGCCGACGAGGAGCGCGACGCCCTCTTCGTAATAGAACTGCGTCTTGCGGTCGTTGAAGCGCGCGGCGGCGATCTGCTCGGGCGTCAGCGGCGGGCGGCGCGGCCGGGCCGGCAGCAGCGTGGGGTCGGGCGCGTCCGCGAGTTCGAGCAGTTGCTTCTCGTTGAGGCGCGAGGCCGTCGGATCGAAGCGCGGCTTGAGTTGACGCTCGGCGCCGGCCAAAACGATCTTGCCGCGAAGCTGCCCCTTGTACTTCTGCAACTCCTCCTCGTTCTTCGCCTCGACGACGACGAGGTCGGCCGTGAGCGGCGCGTCGAGCCCCGGCGACCACGCGCGCGGGTGGGCGAGGAGCGGGAACGCCTGCGGCTCGACCGTTTCGGCCGAGAAACGCTTGAGCGTCCAGCCGCGTCCGAACGGCCCCCACGGTTCGAGGTGCGCGTTCGCGAGGCCCCACTGCGTCAGGCGGTCGCGCGTCCACTCGTTGGCGCGCTTGAGCCCGGGCGAGCCCGTCAGTCTCGGCCCGATTACGTCCGTCAAATATTCGAGCGTCTTCATCAACTCCGAGCGGTTGAGCCCCTCGTCCTTGATGCGCTCGACCACGTCGGGCGTGGGCTGCGGCGTCGCTTGAGTCTGCGGGAGCGGCGTCGTCTGCTGCGCGCGCAGCGCGGCGGCGTTCGGCAAGAGAAGGGCTAAGAGGAGCAGCGCGACGGCCGCCTTGCGTCTCGTCATGTGAGCAAAGTTCTCCTGAAAGTTGTACGTCCGTCCGACCTGTCGTCGAAGGCTCGCCCGAGGGAGTGTGAGTATACCGCAGGGGTCGTTGGAAAGTTTCAAAAGGGATCGATTCATCCGGTCATCGGCTCACTGGTTCATTGAAAGTCTGTTTGGATTTCTTCAATGAACCAACGAGCCGATGACCCAATCCTTAAATCCCTCCGGGGTCAACGACGCGAAGTCTCGCGCTCCGGCCTGCCCGGCGCGGGCTTGCGCGGGAGGCGCTCGTCGAGCATGGCGGTCTGGTAGACGAAGGCGGCCATGATGACGGCGGCCTGCTTCACGTCGTCGGCCAGAATGCGCTCGTATGTGTCCTGCGTCGAGTGGTGCGTGCGCGTGTTGTACTCGGCCGCGTCCTGTATGAACTGGAAGCCGGGCAGGCCGATCTGGTCGAAGGGGACGTGGTCGGTGCTGCCCGTGTTGGCGAGCGTCAACGTCTGCGCGCCGAGGTCCGCGAAGGGCGCGAGCCAGCGGCGGAAGTAGGGACGTACACCGTCGTTCCCCTGCATGTAGACGCCACGGATGCGACCCGTCCCGTTGTCGAGGTTGTAGTAGGCCGAGAGCTTCTCGTACTCCGGTTTGGTCACGAGACGGCCCGCCGGGGGCGGGGGCGTTGGCCGCGCCGTCGGCTGCTTCTCGGCCTCGCCGGGCGCGGGGGTCGGCGGCGGCGTGGGGCGTGTCGTCTCAAGCTTGCCGAAGTGCTGCTCGACGTACGCGCGCGAGCCGAGGAGCCCTTGCTCCTCGCCGCTCCAAAGCGCGATGCGGATGGTGCGGCGCGGTTGCAGGTTGAGCGCCTTCAGAATCCTGACCGCCTCCATCGCGACGGCGACGCCGGCCGCGTTGTCGGTGGCGCCCGTCCCGCCGTGCCACGAATCCAGATGCCCGCCGAGCATGACAACCTCGTCCTTGAGGTCCGTGCCGGGAATCTCGGCGACGGTGTTGTAAGCCGTCGGGTCTTCGTCGATGAACTGCGCGTCGAGGTTGATGGAGACGCGGACGCGCTCGCCCGCTTCGAGCATGCGCGCGAGGCGGTTGTAGTGCTCGATGGAGAGCGCGACCTGCGGCGCGAACCTGGGCGCAGTCTTGTCCCATGCGCGCACCTGCCGGGGCGCGTCGGGCGCGCGTTCGAGGAGTGCTTGCAGAGCTTGCGGGTTCGTGGGGAGCGGCTGCGGCACCGTCGCCTGCTGGACGAAGATGTTGCCGCCGTCGCCACGGCTCGGGTCGATGACGAGCGCGGCGCCCTCCTCCTGATAGAAGTTGAGTTTGATCGAGCTGAGGCGCTGCGCCGCGCGCATGTCGGGCGCGGCGCGCGGACGCGGGGCCTGGGTCGAGGGGTCGGGCGCGTTGGCGAGGTCGAGCAGGTCCTTCTCCGTGCGCCGCGTGCCCTCCGGCTCGAAGTGCGCCGAGGGGTCGCGCACCGCGCCGTTGAGGACAATCTTACCGCGCAGTTGACCTTTGAACTTCTGCAACTCCTGCTCGTTCTTCGCGTCCACGTAGACGACCTCGGCGGCGAGCGGGCCGGTGGTCGCGGGCGACCAAGCCTTCGGGTACGCGTTGAGCGGGAACGCCTGCGGCTCGACCACGTCGGCCGAGAACTTCTTCAAGACCCACCCGCGTCCGAACGCGCCCCACGGTTCGAGCTTGGCGTTGACCAAGCCCCACGAAGTCATCTTGTCGCGCGTCCACTCGTTGGCGCGGCGCATGCCCGGCGAGTTGGTCAGGCGCGGGCCGATGACGTTGGTCAGTTGGTTGAGAATCGGCATCACCTGCGAGCGGTTGAGCCCCTCGTCGCGGATGCGCGTGACGGGGTCGTTCGGGTCGGGCGTCGCCGCCGGGCGCACGTCCCGCGCCGGCGCGCTCTGCGCCGGTGCGGTCTGACGCGCCCAAACGGGAAGGTTCGAGAAGAGCAGCAGCGCGCACAGCAGCGCCGCCGTGTTCCGGCGTCTCGTAAGCATCTTGACGTGGTCTCCCGCGAAAGTCTCAACGTGCGGTCTCTTACCAAAGAGACGTACACGTCGAGACGAAAGTTACAGTTTGGATAGAATTTAAAGTTGTCGGCGGGAAAACACAAACGGAGGGCGCGACCTCATCGTCGCGCCCTCCGTTCCGTCGTCGTTAACTTAGCTTAGCTCGCGACGCGTCCCTCGCTGCCCGTGCGGCTCGCGGCGGGGGCGGGCGCGGACGCGGCGGGCACGTCCTCCTTGTGGCCGCACTCCTCGCGGACGCAGGAGCGCGTGGTGCCCTTCTTCGTCGTCTTCTCAAGCATGAAGGGCGCGTTGCACTCGGGGCAGGGCTCGGCCACGGGCTTGTCCCAGTAGACCGTGTCGCACTTCGGATACTCCGAGCAGCCGTAGAAGTACTTCCCGCGCTTCGACTTCTTGACGACGATCTCGCCCTTGCAGCCTGGCTTCGGGCAGGCGACGCCCGTCGTTTCGCGCTTGATGTACTTGCACGTCGGGTAGTTCGCGCACGAGATGAACTCGCCGTAGGGGCCGTGACGCCTGACCAACTGCGCGCCGTCAACCGGGCACGTCTCGCCCTCGATGGGCACGGGCGCGGGCGCGACCGCGCCGGTCTTCTTCGAGACGCGGCGGATGTTGCGGCACTCGGGGTAGCCCGTGCAGCCGAGGAACGGGCCGAAGCGACCGCGCTTCATCGCCATCGGCTTGCCGCACAGCTCGCACGTCTCCGCGACCTCCTCCGCGCCGCCGTCCGTCGCGCCTTGCGCACCGGACGTTGCGCCGTCGCCCTCCGCCTGCGGCTTCGAGACCTCGCGCGTGGTGCGGCACTCGGGGTAGTTCGAGCAGGCGAGGAACTGTCCGAAGCGGCCGAGCTTGATGACCATCGGCGAGCCGCAGTTCTCGCACTTCTCGTCGGTCGGGATGGCCTGCTGCTTGCGCCCCTTGACGTACTGCTCGAACGCCTTCAGGTCGCGCGCGAACTTCTCATAGAACTCGGAGAGCGCGGCCGTCCACGCGAGTTTCCCTTCCTCTATCTCGTCGAGTTCCTCCTCCATCCGAGCCGTGTAGGTCTCGTTGAAGAGGTCGTCAAAGCCGCCCTCGACCAGAAGGTCGTTGACGGTCATCCCCAACGCCGTCGGGTGGAAGCGCGACTCGACGCGCTCGACGTACTCGCGGTCCTGAATCGTCGTCATGATGGCCGCGTAAGTCGAAGGCCGGCCGATGCCCTTCTCTTCGAGCGCCTTGACGAGCGTCGCCTCGGTGTAGCGCGGCGGCGGCTCTGTGAAGTGCTGCTCGGGCGTGACGCCGTTCAGTTTAAGATTCTCGCCCGCCTCGACCAACGGCAGTTTGCGCGCGGCCTCCTCGTCCTCTTCGGCCTTCTCGTCCTTGCCCTCTTCGTAGACCTTGAGGAAGCCGTCGAACTTCAGCACCGAGCCCGTGGCGCGGAAGAGGAAGCGGCCGGCCTCGATGTCGATGGTCGTCTGGTCGAAGACCGCGGGGTTCATCTGCGAGGCGACGAAGCGCTGCCAGATGAGCCGGTAGAGCTTCAACTCGTCGCGGTCGAGGAAACGCGCGACCGACTCGGGCGTGCGCGAAACGTCGGTCGGGCGGATGGCCTCGTGCGCGTCCTGCGCGTCCTTCTTCGAGCGGTAGTGGACGGCCTTCTCGGGAAGATAAGCCGCGCCGTACTGCGTTGTGATGAACTCGCGCGCCTCCGCCAACGCCGTGTCCGAGACGCGCGTCGAGTCGGTGCGCATGTAAGTGATCAGACCGACCGCGCCGTCCGCGCCGACCTCGACGCCCTCGTAAAGCTTCTGCGCGACCATCATCGTCTTCTTGACCGGGAACGAGAGCTTGCGCGCGGCCTCCTGCTGGAGCTTCGACGTGATAAAGGCCGGGACGGGGTTGCGCCTGCGCTCCTTCGTCGTGACTTCCGAGACGACGAACCGCTGCTGCTCTGCTTCCTCGACGATGGCCTTCGCGGTCGCCTCGTCGCCGATGAGAATCTCGCTCTTCTTAACGTCCTGGTCGAAGCCCGAGGTCTTGACCGTCTGCTCGCCGACCTTCCACAGACGCGCGTCGAAGGCGGGCGGCAACTTCGCCGCGAGGTTCGCGCCGACGGTCCAGTACTCCGTCTTGACGAACTTCTCTATCTCGCGCTCACGTTCCACGACCATGCGGAGCGCGACCGACTGGACGCGTCCGGCCGACAGGCGCCCGCCGATGGTGCGGCACAGCAGCGGCGAGACCTTGTAACCGACGAGACGGTCCAACACCCTTCGCGCCTGCTGCGCGGCGACGAGGTTCACGTCGATGGCCTTCGGCTCCTTGAAAGCCTCCTGCACGGCCCGCTTCGTGATCTCGTTGAACATCACGCGGAAGTGCGGCTTCTTCGGTCGCTTCGGGACGATCTCTTCCGCGAGGTGCTGACAGATGGCTTCGCCCTCGCGGTCGGGGTCGGCGGCGAGGTAGATGGCCTCGGCCTCCTTCGCGGCGCTCTTCAGCTCCGAGATGACCTTGCGGTTGTTGCGCTTCTTGGTATCGGGGATGACCTCGTAGGTCGGCTCGAAATCGTTGTTAACGTCAACGCCGAGACCCTTCGACGGCAGGTCCTTGATGTGGCCGATGGAGGCCATCACGCGGTAGTCCGGTCCCAGGTATTTGCCGATAGTCTTCGCCTTGGCGGGCGACTCGACCACTACTAAATTCTTCGCCATCTATTCATCCTTTATTAAAAGTCGCGCCCCTCAAAAGAGGCCCCTACCCCTGCGCGGGGGCTTGGGCAACGTCGGGAAACAACGGGCGCGAACGTCTGTTAACCTTTTTCTACTATTCTCAAGTTTTCGCGCAAAATGCAAACCGGGCCGCAGCTTAGATGCGCGAGGGTGCGCTCCGGCTCGCTCGGGCCGGGGCTTTCCTTCCCTTTGGAATCAAAGACTTAGGCGGGCTCCGGAATTAACCACGGAGACACGGGGACACAGCTTGTTGAGACATGGTCTTCAAGCTGTGTCTCCGTGGTTACTCCTTCTCCTTCGGGGCTACCACGCGATGCCGTAATCCTCGCCGTGGTTACTCGACCCGCCCCACATCGTGCCGTGCGCGCGGTCGAAGAGGATGGCGTTGATGGGGCCGGAGGTTCGCTCCTCATACGTCAGCTCGTAGCCCATGCGGCGCAACTCGGTGCGCACCCACGGCGGCATCGAGTCGGCGAGCAGGATGCGGCCGGGCCGCGTCTCGTGCGCGCCGAAGGAGCTGCGCATCTGGAAGCTGTTGACGTTGGGCGCCTCGGTCGCCTCCTGCACGGTCATGCCGAACTCGACGACGTTGAGGAAGAACTGCAAGAGGTTCTGGTCCTGACTGTCGCCGCCCTGCACGGCGAAGGCGAGGTAGGGCTTGCCGTCCTTGAGCGCGAGCGTCGGCGTGAGCGTGACGCGCGGGAGCTTGCCCGGCTCGATGACGTTGAAGGGGCCTTCCGCCGGGTCGGTCACGAAGCTCTGCGCGCGCTGGCTCAGGCCGATGCCCGTCCGCCCCGCGATGACCGCGGGCACCCAGCCGCCGCTCGGCGTAATGGAGACGACCCAACCTTCGGCGTCGGCCGCTTCGACGGAAGTCGTGCCCGCGTAGAAGGCGCGTTTGAAATCTTCGTCGGAAGACTGCGCGGAAGCAGACGAGCGGGTGGTGTCCTGATTGGGCGGCGAGGGCGTCGCGGGGTTGGAAGGGTTCGGGCTCCACTTGTCGAGCAGGTCTTTGAACGGATTAGCCTGTGAACCTTGGAACGGATAAGGGTCGCCGGGCTTGATGTTCGCGTCGTTGCGTTGCTGGTTCATCTTCGCCGCGCGCTGTTTGGCGTACTCCTTCGAGAGCAGCCCCTTGATGGGCTCCTCGGGCGGGAAGTACGGGTCGCCGTAGTAGAAGTCGCGGTCGGCGAAGGCCATGCTCATCGCCTGGTAGACGGTGTGGACGTAGCGCGTGCTGTTGAAGCCCATCCCCTTGAGGTCGAAGTTCTCAAGGATGTTGAGCGCCTGTAGCATCGCCGGCCCCTGCGTCCACTGCGTCAGCTTGTAGACCTCGACGCCCTTGTACGTCGTCATCACCGGCTCTTCGATTCGCACCTTCCACTTGGCGAGGTCTTCCGCCGTGATGAGCCCGCCGTCCTCCCGCGTGCCGCGCGCGATCTCCTGCGCGATGTCGCCCTTATAAAAACGGTCGTAGGCGGCATAGATGGCCTCCTTCCGACTCTTACCCGAAGTTAAGGCGCGCTGCTCGGTCTCGACCAGTTTGCGCAGCGTCGCGGCGAGGTCGGGCTGTTTGAAGACTTCGCCCGGCTCGGGCGCCTCGCGCCGCTGGCCCGCGTGCGGCAGCATGACGGCGGGCGAATAGCGCCACTTCTTGATCTCTGCCTTCTGGCGCTCGATGGTGTTGGCGAGTTGCGCCTCGATGGGGAAGCCGTCGGCGAGTTGGATGGCGGGGTCGAGCACGTCCTTCAAACTAAGCTTGCCGTACTCGGCGAGCATCGTCATCAGGCCGCCCGGCGTGCCCGGCGTGACGGCCGCGAGCGGGCCGTACTCCGGCGGGTAGCGCAGCTTCTTCGACCTGTAGAACTCAGCGGTCGCGCCCGTCGGCGCGACGCCGAGCGCGTTGACGCCGATGACCTTCCGCGTCTTCGGGTTGTAGATGAGCGCCTGCGTCTCGCCGCCCCAACTGAGCGTGTCCCACATCGTCGCCGTCGCGGCCAGCATCGCGCACGCGGCGTCAACGGCGTTCCCGCCCTTCTGGAAGACCATCGCGCCGGCCGTCGCGCCCAAGGGCTTGCCCGTGATCGCCATCCAATGACGCCCGTGCAGCGGCGGCTTCTGCGTGCGCTGCGCGCGCGCCGCGCGACCCGGCAACAGCGCCGGCGCCAGGAGCAGCGCCGACAGAGCAAACGTAAACAGTCCCTTCCTCAGACCCATCACTCCCTCCGTTGTGAGCCCTTCAAGTTCGAGAACGCTTCTTCCACGGATGCCGCTATTATCTCCCTTCCGTCATGAATTAAGAAACCCGCCGTCGGGTCCGGCGTCGAAAGGAGCGTGGACGATGAGGCGACGAACGTTCGGCGGCGCGCGCGTCGAGTACGCGGACGGGACCATCGAAGACCTGCCGTAAACCCTTCTCCTAGTCAACCGCGCCTCTGCACTCAACGAAACAGACCGAACCAACCGTAAGCACCCAGCACTTCGCCCCCGAGGAACGAGAGCACGTTGGCGGCGACGATGGCCGCGAAGTCGCGCCGCGTCACGCCCTCGCTCCCCTTCCCGCCGAAGGCGAGCCAGAAGAGCGCGCACTCGGCGGCCGGCGCGAAGGTCTCCGCGACCGCGAGGTAGAGAGCGCGCGACGCGCCCGCGAAGAGCGTCGGGAGGACGAGCACGACCACGGGGTAAGTGCAGGCCGTCAACCACAGCCCCGCGAAGAGCCTGCGACCGGGCGGGTGATGTTTAGAGAGGAAGAAGAAGAGGACGGGCGCCTCGACCGCGACCGTGAAGAGATAACCGACCGGAAGGAAGCGCCAGAGGTCTTCGGTGCCCATGAATTAAAGGAGTCAGAAGTCAGAAGAAAAACTTTCGACGCTCAAACCCTGCCACTTTCATCTTCAACTTCCGCAAGGCGGAGCCCTTACCGACTCCTGACTCCTTCTTCACAACGTCCGCAGGAGGAAGGGCACCTCGGCCAGCACGTGCGCCATGGCGACGGTGAAGTACACGTCGCGCGTCGTCGCGTAGTCGGCGACGAAGCAGAGCCACAGCAGCAGGACGGCCGCGCCGCCCGCCACGAGCAGCGCCCGAATCAGGCGCGGCCAACCGCGTCGGTGCCTGACGAGCGGCACGCCGGCCGCGCGCCACGGCGCCAGCCCCGCGCCCGCCGCCAGCGGCACGCCGACGAGCCACACGCCGTAATGCAAGGTCTCAAGAAAGACGTGCGTCGAGACGAGCAGGTGCGTCGAGACGTTCGGCACAACGCCTGCCCCCGCGTGTCGCACGATGCGCAACGCGACCTCTCCATCCTCCGCGAGCGGCGCCGCGCCCGCGAGCCTCCACCAAAGGAGAACGAGCGCGACGGGCAGCAGCGCGAGGCACACGCGGTAAGCACGGCTCCAACCGCGCCGCGTCAAACGTATCTGCCGGTCGAGGAACCACAGCGCGACGAGCGGATGCGCGTAGACGAGCGCGAGCGCGAACGCTTGCGGCGCGAGCCAACTCAAACCCAACAGCGCGCAGCCCACGGGCAGAGCCCACACCCAACCGCCGCCCCGCGACATCGTCCGCCCGCGCACCGCGACGAGCCCCACGACCCACAACACCGCCGCGCTGTTCCAAAGGGCCGTCGCCGCGTACAAGCCTTCCCCGCCCCACACGCCCGAGTCGGCCCCGAGCGCGAGCAACGCGTAAGCGACGGTCAGCCCGACGACGCCCGCCCCCGCCAACGCGAAGAAGCCGCGCGAGCGCCCGAGCCTCGCGGGCAAACGCGTGATGAAGAAGCGCAACTCGGCCCAGTTGTGCGGCCCCGCGAAGGCGAAGACCGTCGCGACCGAAAGCCACAGCGGCGCCAATCCCGCCAGCGCCGCCGCGACCATCACGCACGCGCACGTCAACGTGAACGCTGCGGGCGAGGCGTTTGAAACAGACGCCCCGCCCCGCGTGCTCACAGTGCCGCGACCCGCGCCGAGCGCGCCGATGTCAGCGGCGCTCTGCACCTACTCCTCCTCGTCGCCCCTGTTCGTCCGCGCCTTCGCGGGGACGAGCAGCTTGATCTCGTACCCTTCGTCAACGACCTCGACGCGGATGGAACCGGCGAGCGGCGAGCCCGTGACGGCCTTGACGAGCGTGCCCGGGTCTTGCGGCCGGAGCCCCGGCGGCGGCCCCGCGTTGGCGTAAGCGGCGACGGCGGCGGCGCCGGCCGCGCACGCGCAGAGGGCCACGGCGGCGGCCGCGCGACCCACGCGCAGGCCACGACGCGAGCGCACGAGCAGCAGCCCCGTCAGCACGACCGCGAGCGAGATGAAGAGACCGCCGACGACCGTCCCGACGGCCTTCATCGACGCCGACCGCGCGCCGCCGCCCTCGACGCCGGCCGCGACGTTCCACTCCTGCAAACGCGAGCGCGGGATTTGCAGACGCGCCTCGCGCAGCCCCTCGACGCGCTCGATGGTCATCTGCGCGGAGGGCAGGTCTCTTCTTATCTCGTTGTTGTTGTTGCGTGGGTTCTTCGGCAGGGCGATGTCCGCGAACGCGGGGGACGCGGCGGCCAGAACTACCGCGAGCGCCGCGAGCCGTTTGAATAGTCTCATCGGGCAGGCTCCTTTTCTTGAACGAGGGGTTTCCGTCCGTCGAACTCTGAACGAGGTGATTGGAACGATGAACCATGAACGATGAACGATGAACTGAATACGAACTTGCTTACAGTTCAGCGTTCAGCGTTCATCATTCATCGTTCCCTTCGGTGATGGAGTTGCCGGTCGGTGACTGGCGCAGGCGGCGCAGGCGCGAGGTGATCTGGCTGCTGAGCCTCTCGTCGCCCGCGCGCGCGGGCGGGGCGTCGAAGTCGAAGATGGCGTCGAACCAGGAAGGCTCCTGCGGCTCGGCCTCGGACTCGGGCGCGGGCGTTGGCGCGGGGGCTGGTGGCTCTTCGACGACCTCGGGCGCGGCCGGTGCCTCGGGCGCGGCGGCCTCACGCGACGCCTCTTCGGCGCGGGCGCGTTCGAGCACTTCGCGCAGCTCCGTCTCGTAGAAGTTCTTTAAGCCTTCAAGCTCGTCCGCGAGGTTGAGCGCCGTCAGCACCGCGACCTTCGCCACGTCGTGGACGGCGAGGCCGTCGGCGACGGCGCGCATGCGCTCGTCCACGAGCCGCGCGACGCGCTCGACGTGGGCGCCGTCGCCGTCCGCCGCGCGGAGGCTGTAGGTCTGGTTGAAGATGTTGACCTTGACCGACCCGGCGTGTGTGCTCAAATCCCTTGCGCTCCTTCCCCCGAACGTGCGCCCGCGAAAGACCTCGGCTGCTCTACTGCGGCGTCGCCGCATTATAAAGCAAGCGGACGCGAAGCGCGCGCCCCGTCGGGAAGTTTGGCCGGGACGTTCAAAGCCTCCTGACGTAACAGCGTCCGGGGAGCTGCCTGACCAGGTCGCGCATCTCAAGCGCGAGGAGCGGCCCCGAAAGTTCGTGGACGGGCAGGCCGCTCTGCTCCGCGAGCGCGTCGATGTGCGCGGGCGCGTCAACGGGGATGAGCTTGAGAATCGCCCTCTCAATTTCAGACAGTCCTTCGGGCTCGGGCGGATGAGAGTGCGAGGGCTCGCCCTTCGACTTCACTTCGGGCGGGAGGATGGCGGCGATGTCGGGCGGGAACTCCGCGACCACGTCCTGCCACGTCTGTATGAGTTTGGCCCCGGCGCCCTTGATGAGGTAGTTCGTGCCGAACGAGTTGCGACTCGTGATGTTGCCGGGGACGGCGAAGACCTCGCGCCCCTGTTCCAACGCGAGGCGCGCGGTGATGAGCGAGCCCGAGTTCTCTGAAGCTTCGACGACGATGACGCCGTGGCTCAACCCGCTGATGATGCGGTTGCGGTAGGGGAAGTTCTCCGACACGGGCGGCGTGCCGAGCGGGAACTGCGTGACGAGCGTGCCGCCCTTCTCAAGAATCTCTTCGGCGAGGCGGCGATGGTCGCGCGGGTAGACTTCATCGATCCCCGTCCCGAGCACGGCCGCCGTGCGCCCGCCCGCTTCGAGCGCGCCGCGATGCGCCGCCGCGTCCACGCCGCGCGCCAGGCCCGACACGATGGTCACGCCGCGCGCGGCCAACTCGCGCGCAAGCTGCGCGGCCACGTTCTGCCCGTAGGTCGAGCAGCGGCGCGAGCCGACCACACCAACGCACGGCGCCTCAAGGCACGCGCGCCAACTCCCGCGCACGTAGAGCGTGACGGGCGGGTCCGGTATCTCGCGCAGCAGCGCGGGGTACGCGCCGTCGTCTAAGGCCAGCACGTCCGCGCCTTCGAGCGCGCGCACGCGCTCAAGCTCGACGGCGGCCGCCGCCATCCGGTCGCGCAGCGCGATGGACTCGACCGCCTCCGGCCGCAGACGCAGCCGCTCCAACTCCGACCGCAGCGCCCCGAACACGCCCTCGGCCGACCCGAACCTCTCCAACAGACGCGCGGCCGCGCGCGGCCCCACGCCCGGCGTCATGTTCAACGCAATCCACTCTTTCATAAGTAATAAGTAAGCGGTGAGCGGTGAGCAGTAGGAAGCGAACAGTTCGCCGCGAGCGTGTTAACACGGCTCACGGCTTACTGCTCACTGCTCACTTTATTGTTGGCGGAGGCGTGTGGGAATCGAACCCACCCGCGCCTGCTCTCACAGGCGCGCTGACGGTTTTGAAGACCGCGCCGGTCACCAGAACGGATGCGCCTCCTCGTGTCTGGCGGGACGCTGCCAACCTAAGCGGCGGACGCGTGGGCTGTCAAGCGGCGTGCCCGCGCTTGACGCGCGCGCGTGGGCGCGGCCATGATTGGTCGCGTCCCGAATCGACCGCACTTCTAATTCCTACAACACGGAGTCTGAAAGCTTATGGCAGAAGCGGAAGCTAAGGCCGCCGAAGGGGCCGGGGCGGTGCTCGTGCGCTACGAGGCGGCGGAGGGCGTGGCCGTGCTCACGCTCGACGACCCACCGGCCAACACCTACACGTACGAGATGATGCGGCAGCTCGACGCGGCCGTCTTGCGCGCGCGGATGGACGACGCGGTCCACGTCATCGTCATCACGGGCGCGGGCGAGAAGTTCTTCTGCGCGGGCGCGAACATCTCGATGTTGACGGAGATGACGCCGACCTTCAAGTACTACTTCTGTCTCCACGCCAACGAGACTTTGAGCCGTCTTGAGCAGACGCCGAAGCTCGTCGTCGCGGCCGTCAACGGCCACTGCGTCGGCGGCGGTCTGGAGGTCGCGCTCGCCGCCGACATCCGCGTCGCGCGCAAGGGCGCGGGCAAGATGGGGCTGCCCGAAGTCAGCCTGGGCGTGCTGCCGGGCACGGGCGGGACGCAGCGACTGGCGCGCGTCGTCGGCAAGTCGCGCGCGATTGAGCTGATGGCCGCGGGCGAACTCTTCGACTTCGAGCGCGGCGCGGAACTCGGCCTCGTCAACCACGTCTTCGAGGCCGACTCAATCGACTCGTTCCGCGAGCAGGTCATGGCCTACGCGCGCCGCTTCACCGCGCCGGGCCGCGCCGCGCTCGCCGTCGGCCGCATCAAGCGCAGCGTCCAGTCCGGCGCCGAAATCCCCTTCGAGTACGGCCTCGCGCTCGAACGCGAACTGCAACAACAACTCTTCCAATCCGAAGACGCCCGCGAGGGCCTGAGCGCCTACGTCGAGAAGCGCAAACCAGTTTTTAAGGGTAAATAGTCAATGGTGAAGGGTGAATAGATAAATCCATTTACTATTTACCATTCACCATTCACCAGACAGCCATGTACGACAACATCAAGGTCGAATTCGAGGGCGGGGTCGTGACGATCACGCTCAACCGGCCCGAGAAGCTGAACGCGTTCGCGGGGCACATGCGGCGCGACCTGGCCGAGGCGCTGGAGCGCGCGGGGAGCGCGCCCGAGGTGCGCGTCGTCGTCCTGACGGGGGCGGGGCGCGCCTTCTGCACAGGGGCGGACGTGGCGCGCATGAGCGAGTTGATGGAGCGCGGCGAGGTCGAGGAGTTTCGCCGTCTGCTCGGCGCGGGCCGCCGGGTGCTGACCGCGATGCGGCAGATGTTGAAGCCGGTCGTCGCCGCCGTCAACGGCCCCGCGTACGGCGCGGGCTTCAACCTCGTGCTCGCGTCGGACATACGCCTCGCGGCCGAGTCGGCGACCTTCAGCCAGTCGTTCGTGAAGGTGGGCTTGCACCCGGACTGGGGCGGGTCGTTCTTCGTGCCGCGAGCGGTGCCGTCGAACATCGCGTGCGAGATGTTCTTCTTAGGCGACGCGGTGGACGCGCGCCGCGCGCACGAGTTGGGTCTCGTTAACCGCGTCGTGCCGGACGCGGAGTTGTTGGAAGAGACGCGGCGCCTCGCCGAGCGTCTGCGCACGGCGCCGCAGGCGTCGATAGCGGCGGCCAAGCGCGCCGTCTACATGAGCGAGGAGGAGAGTCTGGAGCGGATGCTTCAGTACGAGACCGAGGCGCAGCTTCAATGCTTCCAGTCGCGCGAGGCGCGCGAGCGCGTGCGCGCCTTCCTCGACCGCCGCCCCGCGCGCGTCGAGAAGAACGCTTCCTGAGCGTTAAGCTCAAGGCGATTAACCGCGAAGACACAGAGGGGGCGCGGAGTGATTTGAAATTTCAACTCTGAAATTTCAAATGCTTAAACTCCGTGCCCCTCTGCGTTGACGCGGCCTCAGCGTCAAACTCAAGAAACATCAGCTACGGCAGGTCGGGCTTCGAGAGCGGCGAGCCCTTGTCGCCGACGTACACGTCGAGCACGGTGAAGTTCGACGGGATGCCGGTGGCGAAGGCATGGTTGGTCACGAGCAGCGAGCCGTGACCGTCGAAGGCGATGTTGGCCGGCGAGTCGTAGGGAAAGAAAGGGCTCCCCACGGGGTTCGTCAGTCTCCCCGTCTCCGTGCCGGACGTGTTGACGACGGCGATGCCGGAAGCGGCCGGCGTCGCGATGGCGACGTAGAGGTTGCTCGACTTGCCGAAGGCGATGCCGTCGGGGATGTCGCCCGGCGTGAACGCCTTGAAGACCGCGAGGTCGGACGCCTGCGGCGCCGCTACGAGCGGCAGCGTGTAGATGTAGGGCGAGCCCGTCGGGTCGATGGAGACGACGATGAAGAGCTTCGAGCGGTCGGGGCTCAGGCGGATGCCGTTGGCGCCGATGCCTCCGGGGACGGTGCCGAGCCGCGCGTCCTGAAAATATATCTGCGGCGTGCCGCCGCCCGAGGGGACGCGCCAGATGGTCGCCTGCAACGAGTCGGTCACGTAGGCGCTGCCGTCCTCGTCGAACGCGATGTCGTTCGGGAGCGAGGGCGCGTCGAAGAAGGTCGGCGAGCAGGGCGCGTTGTTGCCGTCGCACGCGGGCAGGTCTGGGAAGGGCGTCGAGTAAGATTGCTGCGCGCCCGAGCCGGTGTCGATGCGGTACATGCCGAGTTGAATGTTCAAGACGTAGAGCCTGCCGTTGCCGTCGAAGGCGATGCAGGAGTTGGCGTGCTCGAACGCGAGCGCCTCGCCCTGCGTCGTGTAGGTCGCTTTGAGGGCGCCCGTGTCGCGGTTGAAGGCGACGACGGTCGAGGGGCCAGTGCCGGCCGTGCCGAAGCGCGCCGGGCCGGAGACGTAAACCTTGTTGCCCTTGACGGCGATGCCTTCGGGGAAGCCTGGGGGCGTCGGGAACGTGGCGAGCACCTGCGCGTCGCCGTAGGGGCGCGGCGTCTTGGCGGCGGCGGTCGTCGGGAGGAGCGAAGCGGCGGCGGTGGTCGCGGCGAGAAACGCGGTTGAGGCGATCTTCGACAGCTTCATCTTATTAAGCCTTTCTTTGGATGGTGGTTGGGGCTCAGGCGCGTGAGCGGCTCGAACGGCCGGCGGCGCGCGTTCCGGTATGTCTCCTGCCCACTAATGCGTAAAAGTCGCGCCGGAGGGATCAGGACGCGGGAATATTTTTTCAGGGTCGTGTGCTTTACCTTATCTGTCTTTCAAGAATTGATATACTCTTGACTCGCCTATGAGACTCACGGACAAGACGGCCTTCATTACGGGCGGCGGGCGCGGCATCGGCCGCGCGGTGGCGCTCGCCTTCGCGCGCGAGGGCGCACGCGTCTTCGTCGTCGCGCGCACGACGACTGAAGTCGAACGCGTGGCGGAAGAGATTCGCGCGGAGTTGGGCAGTAGTAGTGCGGCCGCGCACGCCGCGTGCGACGTGGCCGACCCTCAGTCGGTCGAAGCCGCGTTCGCGGCGGCGCGCGAGTTCTTCGGCGGCCGGATCGACGTGTTAGTCAACAACGCGGGCGTCGCCGACAGCTCGAAGTTCGCGGAGACTTCGGACGAGTTCTGGCGGCGTCATCTGGACATCAACCTGACGGGGACTTTCTACTGCATGCGTGCGGCGCTGCCGTCGATGGTGGAGCGGGGCTGGGGTCGCGTCATCAACGTCGCGTCGGTCGCGGGCAAGACGGGCGCGCCGTACGTCGCCGCCTACACGGCGTCGAAGCACGGCGTGCTCGGCCTGACGCGCTCGGTCGCGTTGGAAGTGGCGCGGACGGGCGTGACGGTCAACGCCGTCTGCCCCGGCTATGTTGACACCGACATGACGACGCGCGCCGTCGAGAACATACAGGCCCGGACTGGCCGCTCGGCCGCCGACGCGCTCGAAGCCATCAAGCGGATGAGCCCGCAGCAACGCCTCGTCACCCCCGAGGAGGTCGCCGCCCTCGCCCTCCTCCTCGCCTCCCACGACGGCCGTGGCATCACGGGCCAGGCCATCAACGTTGACGGCGGAACGATTCTTTCCTGATTGATACCGCATGAAGACTATCAACCCTAAATCGCTCGGGCGGCCGCGCGGGTACTCGAACGGGCAGTTGACGAGGGAGGGGCCGCGACTGCTCTTCGTCGCGGGTCAGATCGGCTGGAACGAGGAGCAGCGGCTCGTCGGCGACGACTTCGTCGAGCAGTTCGACCGCGCGCTCGCGAACGTCCTCACGGTCGTGCGCGAGGCGGGCGGCGCACCGGGCGGCGTCGCGCGGCTCGTCATCTACGTGACCGACAAGCGCGAGTACCTCGCGCGCACCACGGAGATCGGCGAGTGCTGGCGCGCGCGGATGGGCAAGCACTATCCCGCGATGGCGCTCGTCGAAGTCAAAGGTCTCCTCGAAGACGGCGCCAAGGTCGAGATCGAAGCCATAGCCGCTTTATGATGCAACCCAAATCATTCCTCTACGAAGTCCGCGAGGGCGTCGCGTGGATCAGGCTGAACCGGCCGGAGCGTCTGAACGCGCTGACGTTCGAGGTCTACCGCGAGTTGACCGACGCGTTCGCCGCGCTCGAAGAAGAGCGGGAGGTGCGCGCCGTCGTCATCACGGGCGAGGGGCGCGCGTTCTGCTCGGGCGGCGACGTGCGCGACATCATCGGCGCGTTGCAGGGGCGCGACGCCGAAGGGCTGCTTGAGTTCACGCGCCTGACGTGCGAGCTGGTGCGCAACATAAGGCGTTTGCGTAAGCCCGTCATCGCCTCCCTGAACGGCACGACGGCCGGCGCGGGCGCGTGCATCGCGCTCGCCTCGGACCTGCGCGTCGCCTCGACCGAGGCGCGCATCGCGTTCCTCTTCGTGAAGGTCGGACTCTCCGGCGCGGACATGGGCGCGGCCCACCTGCTGCCGCGCCTCGTCGGGCTCGCGAAGGCGACCGAGTTGCTCTACACGGGCGACTTCATCACGGCCGACGAGGCACTCGCCTGCGGGCTCTACAACCGCGTGGTGCGGCCCGAGCAACTCGAATCCGAAACAAGAGAACTGGCCGAGCGGCTCGCGCGCGGGCCTTCGTTCGCGCTCGCGGTGACGAAGGAGATGCTCAACCGCGAGATGGACGTGTCGTTCGACACGGCGCTCGAACTTGAGGCGCAGGCGCAGGCCGTCTGCATGCAGCACCCCGACTACGGCGAAGCCTTCCGCGCCTTCACGGAGAAGCGCGAGCCGCGCTTCCACGCCGCGCCCGCCGACGAAGGATGAGCCGCCGGAACTTCTCAGCGGCGGTGTTACCTCTCGCGCTCGCCCTCGTCGGCGTGTCCGCGTTCTCTACGTCTCTCGTCCCATCAGTCTCCGCGCAGGAGGCAAAGCCCGCGCCGACCCCGAAGCCTTCAAAAGTCTTTCAGGAAGCACGCGCCGTCAACGCGGGCGCGGCGCCCGAGGCGCAAGCCTTCGAGTTCGAGATGAACGGCTTCGCCTACCACGTCAGCGCGAACGGCAACGGGCGGCGGACGAAGGGCAAGCGCGTGCGCGGCTTCAACCTGCGTCTCGACTCCGGCGAGTCCATCGCGCGCGCCCTCTACCATGAATACGAAGGCGACCTGCTGTTCATCCTTCACACAAACATCGGGGCCGCCGCCGTCGGCTTCATCACGAGGCTCGAACAGCCCTCGATGCGCGGCCTCTGGCGCCACCGCATCCCCGCCCCCGACGTGGGACACCCCTTGCGCGACGGCGTGTACCTCTACGTGACCGGCAAGGGCTTCGTCGGCAAGCTCGACCTGCGCTCGGGCATGTACCTCTGGCAGAGCGACGACCGCGACTACGCGGACAGGGACACGGTGAAGGCCCTGGGCGCCTTCGACGAGCCCGAACTCGACGGCGACGCGGTTCTGTTCCGCGAGCGGCCGGTTTACAATCCGCGCAGGACGCTCGTCGTAGACAGGAAGAGCGGCCGTGTCATACGCGTCGAGTGAGGGACGCCGAACGTGATGCAGCAAGACCGATTCATCGAAGAGACGCCCTTCTTCACGGACGAGCACGCGCGTTTGGCCGCGAGCGTCTGGAACTTCGCCGCGCGCGAGGTCGAGCCTTACGCGCGCGAGGAGGAGGGGCCGAACGCCGACGCGACCTTCCGCGCGTTGCTCTCGCTGCTCGCGCAGGCTGATCTCTTAAGTTACTCCGTGGCGCGCGGCGACGGCGCGCCGCTCGACGCGCGCTCGCTCTGCGTCGTGCGCGAGGCGCTCGCATACCACTCGCCGCTCGCGGACCTCGCCTTCGTCATGCAGGGCCTCGGCACCTACGCCGTCTCGCTCGCCGCGCCCGAGCACGTCCGCGACTTCTGGCTTGAGCGCGCTCGCGTGGGGAAATCAATCGCGGCCTTCGCGCTGACGGAGCCCGAGGCCGGCTCCGACGTTTCGTCCATCCAGACGGCCGCGCGGCGCGACGGCGACTCTTACGTCATCACGGGCCGCAAGTGCTTCATCTCGAACGCGGGGCTCGCGGACTTCTACACGGTCTTCGCGCGCACGGGCACGCGCGCCGACGGACGCGCCGAGTTGTCTGCCTTCATCGTCGGCGCGCGCATGCCGGGCTTCCGCGTCACGGCGCGCACGGAACTGGTGGCGGCGCACCCCATCGGCGAGTTGGAGTTCGACGGCGTGCGCGTGCCGGCCGAAGACCGCGTCGGCGCCGAGGGGCAGGGCTTCGCGCTGGCGATGCAGACGATGGACATGTTCCGCGCCAGCGTCGGCGCGGCCGCGTGCGGCATGGCGCGGCGCGCGCTCGACGAGGCGGTGCTCTACGCCAAGGCGCGACGGCAGTTCGGCGTGACTTTGGCTATGCACCAACTCATCCAGGAGAAGCTGGCCGTCATGCAGACCGAGCTTGACGCCGCGCGCCTGCTCGTCTACCGCGCCGCGCACCTCCGGGACTCGGGCGCCGCGCCTTCCACGCTGACGCGCGCCGCCAGCGAGGCCAAGCTCTACGCGACCGAGGCCGCCCAGCGCGTCGTTGACGAAGCCGTCCAGATACACGGCGGCAACGGACTGGTGCGCGGCAACGCGGTCGAGCGCCTCTACCGCGACGTGCGCGCCCTCCGCATCTACGAAGGCACCAGCGAGATTCAAAAGCTCATCATCGCGAGGGAGATGTTGAAGGAGTAGGCAGTAGGCAGATGGCAGTAGGCAGTAGGCAGTTAAGAGCTTTGAATTTGAGAATGTTCTTATTCTGACTCTGACCGCTTGACGCAAGACAAAAACTAACTACTGTAATCGGCCCACTGCCTACTGCCATCTGCCTACTGATTTTTATGCGAGTTAACGTCATCGGCGGGGGGCCGGCGGGGCTCTACTTCGCGCTGCTGTTGCGGCGGCATGGGGTGGCGCGCGAGGTCTCGGTGTACGAGCGCAACCCGCCGGGGGCGACGTTCGGGTGGGGCGTGGTCTTCTCGGGGCGGACGTTGAGGAACCTGCGCGAGGCCGACGAGGTGTCGCACCGGCGCATCACGGAGAGCTTCGAGACGTGGGACAACGTCGATGTCGTCCTGCGCGACACCAAGGTCACGATTCGCGGCAACGACTTCTCAGGGATAGCACGCCTCAAGCTCCTCAACATCCTGCAAGAGCGTTGCGTGGAGTTGGGCGTTGACCTTCGTTTCAACGCGGAGGTCGGGGACGTTGACGCGCTCGCAGGTGAGTGCGACCTGCTCGTCGGCGCGGATGGCGTCGGCAGCGTCGTGCGCGAGGGCTACGCGGCGGACTTCCGGCCCGCGCTCGCCGAAGGCAGCAACAAGTACATCTGGTACGGCACGCGCCAACTCTTCCACGGCCTGACGCTCACGTTCCGCGAGACGGAGGCGGGCGTCTTCGCGGCGCACTCGTACAAGTTCAGCAAGGAGCTGAGCACCTTCATCGTCGAGTGCGACGCGGAGACGTGGCGGCGCGCGGGGCTCGACCGCATGTCGGACGCGGAGGCGCGCGAGCACCTCGGGCGCGTCTTCGCGCGCGACCTCGGGGGCGAAGAGCTGCTGTCGAACAACTCGCGCTGGATAAACTTCATCCTTGTGAAGAACGGGCGCTGGTCTCGCCGCAACGTCGTGCTGCTCGGCGACGCGCTGCACACGGCGCACTTCTCCATCGGGTCGGGGACGAAGCTCGCCATCGAAGACTCCATCGAGTTGTTCCGGCACTTCGCCGCCGGGCTCGAAGTGCCAGCGGCGCTCGAAGCGTTCGAGCGCGCGCGCAGGCCCGTGGTCGAGGAGTACCAGCGCGCGGCCGACGAGAGCCGCGTCTGGTTCGAGCGCGCGGGCGAGTATGTGACGATGGAGCCGCTGCCCTTCGCCTACAGCCTGATGACGCGCAGCACGCGCGTTGACCGCGAGAGCCTGCGGCGCCGCGACCCCGCCTTCATCGCCGCGTACGAGGAGGCGGCCGCGCGCGCCCTTTGAGAATGTCCTTGACGAGAATTGCTAAAACAGTCCGCGCGCTCCTCTGCCTCGCGCTCCTCGCGTCGGGCGCGGGGCGGCCGTGCGCCGCCGCGCATCAGAAGAATTATGCGACCGACGAGTCGGTGCCGCGCGGGACGCTGCAAGACGTGAAGGGTCTGCGCCGGGTCGCCCTGCTCGTCTCGCGCGCGCTGGTGGTGGACGCGCGCGACCCCGCGCTGATCGCCCTGGAAGACTACCGGAGCGCGCTCGACGGTCGCGGGCCGCGCCAGCACGACGCGGCCGCGCGCAGGGTCGCCGACAAGGTCAACAAGTACATCCGCAAGTACAGGACTTCGACCGCCGTCGAGAGCCTCGCGGAGGCCGACCTCGTCCTCGTCTACAAGGTGACGGGGCAGCGCCGCTCGGCCATCCCCGACGATCCCTTCGTCTGGGGCAAGCTCTTCGTCATCGCCCTCGACCCCAACCGCACTCCGCGCGTCGTCTGGGAGTCCGAAGGCGACGACTCCAATCCCGAAGACGCCACCGGCGACTTCATCAAAGCCTTCAAGAATGCCCGTGGAGAAAAGTGATCGAAACGATGAAGTAGGAACGCTGAACGATGAACTGTAAGACGGAAGGCCGGGCGTCCCGTGTGGGAACCCGGCCTCTTGTTCTTAGTTCATCGTTCCGCGTTCCTACTTCATCCTTCCCAACGCGGCGGGAGGAGACGGCGGCGGCCGTCGGTGCTGAGCGAGACGTTGGGTTCGGCGAGACCTTCGCGGTCCCAGAGCTTGCAGGTGACCTGTTTGTGCGTCTGGTCGAGCGCCTCGCAGTAGTTGGTGTAGGTGCAGCGGCGCACCTCCGCGCCGCGACCGGCCAGCGTCTTTAAGAACCAGTCGGGGTCCGCGAGCGACTGGCGCGCGGCGCCGACGATGTCCGCGTCGCCGCGCCGCAGAATCTCTTCGGCCAGCTCGAACGTGCCGACGCCGCCCGCGGCCACGACCGGCGTCTGGAAACCCGCTTCGTTCACCGCGCGCTTCACCTCCCTTGAGAGCGAAAGGTTGCGCCCGAACGGTCCCTGCGCGTCGGAGAGCACCGTCGGCATGCACTCGTAGCCGCTCGGGCCGGTGTAAGGGTAGACGGCCTGCCCGACCTTCGGCTGCTTCGCGTCCTCGAACTTGCCGCCCTTCGACACGGAGAGAAAATCGAACCCCGCGCGCGCGAACTCCGCCGCGTAGAAGGCCGCGTCTTCGACGCGACTCCCGCCCTCGATCACCTCGTCGCCGAGGAAGCGCACGCCGACCGTGTAGTCTTCGCCCACGCGCTCGCGCACCGCGCGGTAGACTTCGAGCGGCAGGCGCACCCTCTGCTCCGGCGAGCCGCCGTAGCCGTCGGCGCGGTCGTTGCGGCGGCTCAGGAAAGAGGCCATCGTGTAGGCGTGCGCGTAGTGCAGCTCGACGCCGTCGAAGCCGGCCTCGCGCGCGCGCCGCGCGGCGTCGGCGAAGAGGCCGGGCAGGACCGTGGGCAGCTCGCGCACGTGCTCAAGCTGCGTGTCGGTCACGCGCTCGCGGTAGCCGAAGCGCAACGCCTCCGACTCGCGCTCGTCGAGCACGCGGCCGACAACGTCGTCGTCCGCGTCGCGCAGGAACGCGCGGACCTCCGCCTCATCACGTTCAAGCCATACCTCGTCATCATGCAGTTCGGCGAGCGCGCGGCGGTGGCGGCCGTTGACTTGGAGGAAGCGTTCGAAGTACTTCGAACGCTCGGGGCGGCGCTTGACGGAGAGGAAGTCTATGATCTGTATAAAGAGGCGCGTGCGGCCGTCGCTCTCGCGCCGGACGGTCTCGACCAGTTCGCGCAGGCCCGGCAGGAAGCGGTCGTGCCCGATGCGCAGGAGCGGCCCCGAAGGCACGTCGCGGATGCCGGTCGCCTCGACGACGATGGCGCCGGGGCGGCCGGCGGCAAAGCGCCCGTACCATTCGAGGTTCTCGCGCGTGACGAACCCGTCCTCGGTCGCGCGCCACGGCACCATCGCCGGCACCCACGTGCGCGACTCAAGTTCCGTGCGGCCGACGCGGACGGGCCGGAAGAGCAGAGAGCGCCCGGCCTCCTCGGCCGTGGGCCAGCGCGCCTCTGGGATGGAATGTCTGACGACAGGCTCGGGGTGCCACATAGTTTTCGCGGGGTTGAGTGTAACAAATGAACCGGTCAGCGGTCAGCGGTCAGCTTAAAACCTTTGTGCCCTCCGTGAAATCCTTCGTGACCTTTGTGGTTAAGAGAGTCTGACTTAAACACAAAGAACACAAAGGTATGCACGAAGGGCACGGAGGGTTTGGCTGAACGCTGACCGCTGACCATTGACCGCTTCATAAAAGCAGAAACCCTTGCACCCGGCCGTTCGTAAGGGGCTGGCAGGAACGGCGCGGGGCGCGCGGGCGCGAGAGGATTTAGTCCATGAAGTGGGAAGAGTTTTTCGGCTGGGTATTCAGGGGCGGGCTGCGGCGCGGGACGCCGTCGGCGGCGGCCAGCGCGGCGCCGAAACTGGCGCGCGGCGGCGCCGACTTCATCGCCGGGCAGGTGGCGCGCACGACCTTCCGCATCTTCAAGAACAACCTGCTCGCGCTCCCCTGGATCAAGGACGGCGAGGAGTTGTCGGCGACGCTCGACGGCGCGCGCGCGGACCTCCTGCGCTCGCGCAACGCCTACCGCGAGAGCATCAAATCGCGCCGCGCCGCCGCCCGCGCCGAGGCCGACTGGCGCCGCGCCACCGACGACTTCCGCCGCCACGTCGCCGACCTCAACCGCCGCCTCGCCGCCTACAACCTCAAGGCCCCCTCCAACGCCTTCCGCAAATCCCCCATCGACGCCAACCGCGAAATCAACCGCGTCCTCCGCGACGAGTAACGACTCCCCCGCTCCGCCAAAGTAGCCATCCCAACCCCGCGCGGCTATACTTAAGCCGGCGTCCGCCAACGTCAAACCCGAACAGCTCAAGAAAGGCTGCGCTCAATCCCTTGAGATTCGAGTGGGACGACGCCAAGGCGGCCGCCAACCTACGCAAGCATTGGGTAAGCTTTGAAGAGGCCGCTGAAGTCTTCAATGACCCGAACATCGCAGAGAACGAAAGCGCCAAGCAATCGTTCGACGAGCCGAGGTTCGTCGTTACGGGTTATTCGTCCCGCCGTTTATTAGTCGTTGTCTTTACGGAACGGGGGGCGGACATAATTCGGATTATTTCGGCGAGGCTGCCGACGCCCTCGGAGAGAAAGATGTATGAAGAATGAGAATGATGAGAAGCCCGAGCCAGCCATCCAAGATCTTGAACTAGTGGTCACCGAAGAGGACTATCAGGAAGGTTTAAAGCGCGGATGGACGGACGACGATATGCTCAAGCCCGGCCGCTACAAATTCACGCGCGGCAGTTTCCACGCACGCCACCCGGAATTGAAGGAAAAGCTAAGGAAGCGACCTTAAGGGCAAACTTGCGGAACTAAGGATGGAGGTTGAATAGTTTGACGGACGAGCTTCTTGAGTGGCGGCGGGAGTTCCCTATCTTAGAGAGCGCGGTCTATCTGATCTCGCACTCCCTGGGCGCGATGCCGAGGCGGACGTACGAGCGGCTGCGGGACTACGCGGACGTGTGGGCGACGCGCGGGGTGAGGGCTTGGGCCGAGGGTTGGTGGGAGATGCCGCAGACCGTCGGCGACGAGGTCGGGCGCATCATCGGCGCCGACCCCGGCACGGTCGTCATGCACCAGAACGTCTCGGTCTGCCAGTCGCTCATCCTCTCCTGCTTCGACACGACGCCCGAGACGCGCCGCAACAAGATCGTCTACTCCGAGCTTGAGTTCCCCTCGGTCATGTACGTCTACGAGGCGCACGCGCGCGACGGCCGCTTCAGGATTCATAAGGTCAAGTCGGAGGACGGCGTCACGGCGCCGCTCGAAGCGACGCTCGCGGCCATCGACGAGGAGACGCTGCTCGTCCCCGTCTCGCACGTCCTCTTCAAGAGCGCGTCACTCCAGGACGCGCGCGCCATCACGGAGCGCGCGCACGAGGTCGGCGCGCTCGTCGTGCTCGACACGTACCAGTCGGCGGGCACCGTGCCTTTCAGCGTGAAAGATTTGGACGTGGACTTCTGCACGGGCGGGTCGGTCAAGTGGCTCTGCGGCGGCCCCGGCGCGGGCTACCTCTACGTCGCGCCGCGGCTCCGTCAAAGTCTGGAGCCGAAGGTGACGGGCTGGATGGCGCACGCGGCGCCCTTCGCGTTCGAGGAGACGATCACCTACGCCGAAGGGTCCGCGCGCTTCCTCCACGGCTCGCCGGCCGTCCCCGCGCTCTACGCCGCCGAGTCCGGCTACAAGGTCATCAACGAGATCGGCGTCGAGCGCATTCGCGCGAAGAGCGTGCGGCAGACGCAGATGCTCATCGAGTTGGCCGAAGCGGCGGGCCTGCGCGTGACGAGCCCGCGCGACCCCGCGCGACGCGGCGGCACCATCACCGTCGCCGCCGAGCACGCGGCCGCCGTCACGAAGGAACTTATCCGCCGCGAGTTCATCGTGGACTACCGCCCCGGCGCCGGCGTCCGCATCTCGCCCCACTTCTACACCAAGGACGAAGAACTCGAACTCGTCATCAAAGAGATTCGCACCATCCTCGACACGCGCGCCTACGCCGCGCACGAGGCGGCCGGCGCGGCTTTCTAAAAAGTACTGAGGACTGAGTGATAAGAAGCGTCTTGTCTTCAACTCAGTCCTCAGTACTTTTTATCTAACGATAAGTTTCCCCTTGTACATGTTCATGCCGCAGGTGAACTCGTATTCGCCGGGTTCGCGCGGGAGGATTTCGACGGCGACGGGCTGGTTCTCGGGCAGGTGCGCGCGGCGGCCGAAGTCGGGCAGCACGACCTCTTCGCCGCAGAGCGAAGCCTCGCGCCGCGTGAAGTTGAGGCGCAGCGGGCGGCCCGCCTCCGCGACGATTGACGCGGGCTGGTAGCCACCCCTGACCGTCACGTCCACCACCTGCAACCCGCCCGCGCCCGCCGAGGCCGAGACCGACTCGCCCTTCCAGAGCCAGAAGTACCAGACGATCCAAACGATGATGCCGAAGCCGACGAGCGTGACGACGACATTCGTCGTGTCCATCACTTCACCTCCACCGCCGGGCGCGGCTCGAAGAAGCGCAAACGGTTCGCGTTCGTCACGACCGTGATGCTCGACGCCGCCATCGCCGCTCCCGCGATGATGGGCGACAGCAGCAAGCCCAGGACGGGGTAGAGCACGCCCGCCGCGATGGGGATGCCGAGCACGTTGTAGACGAACGCGCCGAACAAATTCTGCTTGATGTTCCTGAGCGTCGCGCGCGACACCTCGATGGCGGTGACGACGCCCCTCAAACTCCCGCCGACGAGCGTCACGTCCGCCGCCTCGATGGCAACGTCCGTCCCCGTCCCGATGGCCAGACCGACATCGGCCCGCGCGAGCGCGGGCGCGTCGTTGATGCCGTCGCCGACCATGCCGACGAGCCCCATGCCCTCCGCCTGAAGACGTTCGACCTCGCGCGCCTTCTGCTCGGGCAGCACTTCGGCGAGCACGCGCGTGATGCCGGCCTGCCGCGCGATGGCGCGCGCCGTGCGCTCGTTGTCGCCCGTCATCATCACGACCTCGATGCCCATGCGTTGCAGCGCGCGCACGGCCTCGATTGAATCTTCCTTGAGCGTGTCGGCGACGGCGACCAGCCCCGCTGGCCTGCCGCCGACGGCGACGAACATCGGCGTCTTCCCCTCGTCGGAGAGCCGCGCGGCGCCTTCTTCAAATTCGGTGAATGGAACGCCGCCGCGTTCCAACAACCTGCGGTTGCCGACGAGCACGACGCGCCCTTCGATTGTCGCTTCGACGCCGTGGCCGGGGACGGCCTCGAAGCGCGCGGGCTCGCCGAACTCCACACCGCGCGCGCGCGCGCCGCGCACGACGGCCTCGGCCAGCGGGTGCTCGCTCCTGCGGTCGGCCGTCGCGGCGAGGCGCAGCAGTTCCGCCTCGTCGAACCCTCCGAGCGGCAGCACGTCCGTCAACTCCGGCCGCCCCTTCGTGAGCGTGCCCGTCTTGTCGAGCACGATTGTCTTAAGTTTAGAAGCCGACTCCAAAGCCTCGCCGTTGCGGATGAGGACGCCGTGCTCGGCGGCTTTGCCGACGCCGACCATGAGCGAAATCGGGGTCGCCAGTCCCAGAGCGCACGGGCAGGCGATGACGAGCACGGCCACCATCGTCACGACCGCGTGATTGACCACGGGCTCGGGGCCGAAGTTGAACCACGCGAGGAACGTCAGTATCGCGACGATCATCACCGTCGGGACGAAGTAAGAACTGACCTTGTCCACGAGCCTGCCAATCGGTGGCTTGGAACTCTGCGCCTGCTCGACCATCCGCACGATGCGCGCCAGGGCCGTGTCGGCGCCGACCTTCGTCGCGCGAAAGGTGAAGGCGCCGGTCCTGTTCACACTGGAGCCAATGACCTCGCCGCCCGGCCGCTTGTCCACGGGCACCGACTCGCCCGTGACGATGGACTCGTCCACGGCCGACTCGCCTTCAAGTACGACCCCGTCCACGGGCACCTTCTCGCCGGGGCGCACGAGGACCGTGTCACCGACGACAACCTCCTCGACGGGCACGTCGAAATCACGGCCGTTGCGGATAACGCGCGCGGTCTTCGCCTGCAACTCAAGCAGCTTCCTGAGCGCCGCGCTCGAACGGCTCCGTGCCCTCAACTCCAGAGCCTGCCCGAGCAGGATGAGCGCGACGACGATGACCGCGACCTCGAAGTACATCCCCGTCGTCCCCGCCGGAAAGAGCCACGGCGCGACGACCGCGACCGTCGAGTAGAACCACGCCGCGCCCGTCCCCAACGCGACCAGCGTGTCCATGTTCGTGTTGTGATTGCGCAGCCCGTTCCACGCGCTCTCGAAGAACTGTCGGCCCGACCACGCGAGCACCGGCAGCGTCAGGACGGCCGACGCGAAGCCGACGAGGCGGTGGTAAGGCATGAGCGCGTGGCGCCACGCCGGCACGAACTCCGCGAACATCAGCAGCATGAGCGGGAGCCCGACCGCCGCCGCGAACCAGAACTTGCGCATCATCGTGCGATAGCTCTGCTCCTGCGCCTCCTCCGCGTTAACGGTGTGGCCGTGGTCTATCCCGGCGTGTTGCGCGCGTGCGTGGGTCGCCGGGATTGATGATGACTTACGCGTCATCGTCAACTGCACGGGCGCGGCGGACAACCGCACCGGCGCTTCCACAGCGGAGTCTCCGCAGCAACTCGCTTGTTGAATAGATTCGCCTGGGGCGGCGTCGTCGAACTTCTGCTTGCAACCGGGCGCGCAGAAGTAGTAGCGCACGCCGTCGCGCTCGCTCGTCCCGGCGGCCCGCGCCGGGTCAACCGTCATCCCGCACACGGGATCGACAAACTCCTCTCTCATAGTCTTCGTCGCCTGCATCTTACGAACCCCTTGTCTTCAAGCGCCGCGCCTTCCGCGCTTCAACCCTTCCGTTCTGTCGTGGCGCGCGTGGCCGATGTCGGAGCCCTCGATGAGGCCGCAGATGTGACCGGGCGCGCGGCCGACCTTGTCCCACTCTTCGAGCGTCTGCTTCAACTCCCTGCGGTGGCGTTGCAACTCGCGCAGGCGCGCGTCCAGCTCATCCATGCGGCGGCGGACGATCTCGCGCACTTCGTCGCAGGGGCTCTGCCCCTTGCGCGCGTCGTCGATGATGCGCCTGACCTCGTCGAGCGAGAAGCCGAGCGCCTGCGCCTGCCTGATGAAGGCGAGGCGGTCGAGCACGTCCTCGCCGTAGACGCGATAGCCGCCGTAGGTGCGCGACGGCCGTTCGAGCAGGCCGCTCTTCTCGTAGAACCTGAGCGCCTCGACGCCGACGCCGCTCCGCTTCGACACCTCGCCGATCTTGAGCATGCGCCGCCCCTCGTCCTCGTCCACCACCCTCACGCCGCGCTTCGGCTCCCGCATCGTTTCTCTCCCTTCAACTGACGCGTCAAGTATAAACCCTGCACCCGACTACAGAGTCAACCGGCGTTTTCAATCGCGGAAGCTTACTTGAAGGCGCTCACGTCGGCGACGGCCGTGCGGACCTGTGAGGGCGTGCCGAACTGCGTCCAGGCGAAGATGACCGTGTCGCCGAGCCGCGCCATGCGCGGGAAGCCGCTTGAGCGCGACACGTCCGTCCTGGCTATGACCGCGACGGGGCCGAGCGTGCCGTCCGCCGCGACGCGCCTGACCTTGTTCGCGCCGCCCTCCGCGCCGCCCGACATCCAGCAGACCAGCGCCGAGCCGTCCGCCAGAAGCAGCACGTCCACGCGCCCCATCGCCTCGCCGTCGTCAACGCGCGCGGGCGGGCCGAAGGTCGCGCCCGCGTCGGTCGAAAACGCAACCTGCACGCGCGGGCGTTCGCCCTCGCCCGTGAACCAAGCGAGCGCCACGCGCCTGCCTTCGGCCGCGAGTTGCGGCCCGTTGACCGGGCAGGCTTTGACCTGCCAGTTGTCGGCGTGGACGGGGCGCGGCGCGCTCCATCCGCCCGACTGCCAACGAACGAAGTGTACGTCGCGCACCTCCTCCGCCGAGCGGTCGCGGTAAGCGGCGACCGGCCCTTCGGAGGTCATCACGGCCGAAGTCTGACAGCACTCGCAGATGCGCTCGTCGAGCACGGCCTCGTCGGAGAGCTTGCCGTCGGCGTCAACCGCCGCGTAGCGGAGTTGCATGCTGACGGGCAGCGGGCCGTGCTCTTCGTGCCCTTCCTTCACGTCCTTCAACGCGCGCCCGTCCACCCACACCGCGCCGAGGCGGCCGTCCGCGAGCGGCAGCAGCGAGACGAAGCCGTGCTCGGTTCGCGTCCCGTCCGTGTGCGGGACGAACGCGCGCCCCCACGTCCGCCCGCCGTCCTTCGAGCGCGCGACATTCACGTCGTAAGCGTACGTCCCCGCGCCGCTCTTCACGAGCCAGTGCGCGGCGAGCGACCCGTCCGCGAGCGTGATGACCGAGGGGAAGTCGGCCCAGTTGACGAACCAGTCGTCGCCCTCCGCGACGGTGCGCGCCTCGGACCAACCCGCCGCGTCTCTCAACGCGAAGCGCAGCGCGTGACGCTTCTCTCCACGCTTCTCGACCCAACTCAGGACGACGCGGCCGTCCGCCCCCGCGAACAACTCGGGCTCGCGGCTGTCCGCGCCCACGGGCGAGTCGGTTTCGCTCACCGCCAACGCCGCGGTGTCGGGCGTCGCTTGAGGGACTTGAGGGGCGGGAGCGTTGACCGTTCTCTGAACACACGCGGCGCAGAAGAGCGCGGCGGCCAGCAGCAGCGGCGCGGATTTGGGGAGGCGTCTGCTCATGCGAAGGGGTTCGCTCCTTTTGACGGGCGGCCGGGGCAGGCGTTACGCTTGGGTTCTATCCCATTCAGAAGTAACGTCCGCGCTAAACGAATCTGTCATGACCGAACTCTTATCCTATAACAAGTACCTCCGCGTGCCCGAGCTGATCGGGTTGCAGGAGTGTCTGTCCGACCCCGCACATCACGACGAGCTGCTCTTCATCACCGTCCACCAGGCTTACGAGCTCTGGTTCAAACAGGTGCTCCACGAGATCGACGCCGCGCTCTCGGCGATGCGCGACGACCGCGCGCCCGTCGCCGCGCGCGCCCTCGGCCGGGTCGTCGAGATCGAGAAGCTGCTCGTCACGCAGATACACATTCTTGAGACGATGACGCCGATCAACTTCCTCGGCTTCCGCGACCAGCTCAACCCCGCGAGCGGTTTCCAGTCGATGCAGTTCCGCGAGATAGAGTTCTCTTCCGGCCTCAAGGACGACGCCATCCTGCGCGCCTTCGACGGCGACGAGTTCGCGTCCGCGAGACTGCGCGCGCGCATGGACGCGCCCGCGCTCGGCGACGAGTTCTTCGCGCTGCTCACGCGGCGCGGGCTCGACACCCCACCCGACGACGCCGCGCTCCCCGAAGAGGAGCGGCGCAAGCTCTACGGCCGCCGCGTCCGCGCCGCGCTCGAAGTCGTCACGCACTTCGAGGAACGCTACGAAGAGTATCAGCTCTCCGAATCGCTCATCGCGCACGACGAGTTCTTCTCGCTCTGGCGCTATCATCACGTCAAGATGGTCGAGCGCATGCTCGGCACACGGAAGGGCACCGGCGGCAGCGAAGGCGTCGGCTACCTCAAGACCACGCTCGACAAGAAATTCTTTCCCGAACTCTGGGAGGCGCGCACATACCTCGACTCGACCCACGGCGCCGCCGGCTGCCCCTTCGCCGGCCGCGTCTGACACGGAGGGATAAAACGATGGAAGTGCTGGTCGTCACCATCATCCTGCTCGCCGTCGTCGTCATCGTCGTCCGCCTCTTTCGCGGCGGGCAACAGACTCACCACCATCCGCCCCACGGCCGACGCCGACGGCGGCACACGCCAACAACGCACAGCAGCACGCCGGTCCACGGCGGCTTCATCCACACGGGCATGTCCGACCCCGCGAGCCACTTCGGCGCGACACAACACACGCCGACCGAAACCGGGTCGGGCCACTACGCCGACGCCGCCAACTCATACGGCTACGACGGCAGCTCAGGCAGTTACGAAGTCAGCTCCGGCGGAGACTTCGGCGGCGGCGGAGCAGGAGGCGACTTCGGAGGCGGCGGCGGTTACAGCGGCGTTAGCGATTACAGCACCGGCAGCGACTACAGCAGCAGCGATTTCGGCGGCGGGAGTGACTTCGGCGGCGGCGGCGGCGGCGGAGACTTCGGCGGCGGCGGCGATAGCGGAGGCGGAGGCGGAGGCGGCAGCAGCGAATGAGAGTCGAGTTCCCCGAGCGTTTCAACATGGGCGACTACTTCCTCTACCACAACGTGGAGGAGGGGCGCGAGGGTAAGACGTGCCTGTATTACCGCGACGACAGTTACACGTACGGCGACGCGGCGCGTTGGTCGAACCGCGCGGGGGGCGCGCTGCGCGAGTTGGGGTTGAGGGTGGAGGACCGCGTGCTCATCGTCCTGCCCGACTGCCCGGAGTTCGTGTGGACGTGGTTCGGCGTCAACCGCGTCGGCGGCGTCATCACGATGGTGAACCCACAGCTTCCGGCGGACGACTATCGTTACTACCTCGAATACACGCGCGCCCGCGTCGCCGTCATACACGAGTCGCTGCTCGACAATTTCACGCAAGCCGCCGTGGGCGCGAAGCACTTGCGGGACGTGCTCGTCGTCGGCGAGGAGCGCGGACGTTTTCACTTGTTCGCCGAAGTCTTAAACGCGCAGTCGGACGAGTTGACGCCGGCCGACACGCACCGCGACGACGTAGCCATCTGGCTCTTCACCTCGGGCTCGACAGGCCACCCGAAAGGCGCCGTGCACTTGCAGCACGACCTCCCCTACAACACCGAGTGCTACGCGAAGGGCGTGCTCGGCGTGTCAGAGAATGACTTGACCGTCTCCGTCCCCAAGCTCTTCTTCGGCTACGCGACGGGCACGAACCTGCTCTTCCCCTTCGCCACGGGCGGCGCCGCCGCGCTCTTCTCCGAACGCTCGACGCCCGAGAAGCTGTTCGAGGTCGTCGAACGTTACCGCCCGACCATCCTCACGAGCGTGCCGACGATGATCAACGGCATGCTCAACCTGGAGGGCGCGGCGCACAGAGACCTGTCATCACTTCGCATGTGTCTTTCGGCGGGCGAGGCGCTGCCCGAAGAGTTGTACCGCCGCTGGGTCGAGACCTTCGGCGTTGAAATCTACGATGGCATCGGCTCGGCCGAGATGTTCCACATCTACATCACGAACCGCCCCGGCGACGTGAAGCCCGGCAGCCTCGGCCGCGTCGTCGAGGGCTACGAGGCGCGGATCGTTGACGGCGAAGGGCGGGCGCTGCCGGCGGGCGAGATGGGCACCCTGCGCATCAAGGGCGACTCGGCGGCGCTCTGCTACTGGCAGGCGCATGAGAAGTCGAAGCAGACCTTCGCGGGCGACTGGTGCACGACGGGCGACCAGTTCCACGCCGATTCGGAAGGCTACTTCTGGTACCACGGCCGCACCGACGACATGCTCAAGGTCTCGGGCGTCTTCGTCGCGCCGGCCGAGATCGAGAACTGCCTGCTCCAACACGACGCCGTCCTCGAAGCGGCGGTCGTCGGCCACGACGACGGCTCCGGCCTCGTCAAGCCCAAAGCCTTCCTCGTCCTCCGCGAAGGCCACGCCCCCGGCGAAGACCTCGCGCGGTCGATCAAGGAGTTCGTCAAATCCCACCTCGCCCTCTACAAGTACCCACGCTGGGTCGAGTTCGTCCCCTCCCTCCCCAAGAACGACCGTGGGAAGATTGATAGAAAGAAGCTGAAAGAGCAGTAGGCAGATGGCAGATGGCAGTTAAAACCTTTGCCGTCGAGAGCTATGAGTTAACCCTTCAACCTTCATAACGCGGAGCGACTGCCTACTGCCATCTGCTTACTGCCATCTGCCTTATGCCCTTCTCCACCCTCATCACCGTGCGCTTCGGCGACTGCGACCCGGCGGGGCTGGTCTATTACCCTGTGCTGTTTCACTACTGCCACGCGGCGATGGAGGAGTTCTTCGCGGCGCGGTGCGGCGTGAGTTACCCGCGCCTGTTGGCGGAGCGGCGACTGGGATTCCCGACGGTGAACGTGCGCGCGGAGTTCTTCGCGCCGTTCGTCTACGGCGACGGGGCGTCGGTCGAGGTGTGGGCCTCGGCGGTCGGCCGCACCTCCGTCACGTTCGAGTACCGCCTGCGCCGCGCCTCGGACCAGAAGTTGTGCGCCAGCGCCACTCACGTACAGGTCGCGATGAACCTCGACGAGCGCCGCGCCGTCCCCCTCCCCGCAGACCTCCGCCGCGCCTTCGAGCAGAGCGCCGGTTGAACGCGCGCTGAACCCTGACAAACGAAGACAGACAGATGTTTCGCGCGCGTCTTCTCTGGAAAGTCACGCACAATGGTTCTTTCATGTAATGGAATTAACCTGAAGCGATTCGGTGAGGCGCGCGCGCCGTGCGTCCACTTAGACGCTGACCCCAACCTACTCTAAGCGAGGTGCACATTGAAAAAGCTTTTTCTCTCCCTGTCGGTGCTCTTCGTCCTTTGTCTAGCGCAGTCCGCGAAGGCCGATACACTGACTTTCACGCCAACCCCCGTGGACCTGAACGACCTCGACCACCACAAGCTCTACACCTGGAAGGTCTCGAACGTTAACCTCCAGGGCAAGCAGATCACCGGTGCGCGCATCACCATCAAGAACATCGCGAACTGGGACAACAACGCCAACCGGCTCTTCATCCACCTGCTCGACAACGCGAAGTTCGCGGGCGTCGCCTCGTTCACCGACGACCCGAACCCGAATAACACCAGCGTCTCCATCATCGACGACTTCGTCAACACGCGTTACCACAACCAGAGCGACTGGCTGGTCGCCAACGGCACGGCCGACACGTTCCTGACCTCGCAGTCGTTCACGACGACGCCGACCAACTTCGTCTACAACTTCACCACCGCGCAGATCAACGCGCTCTTCACCTACATCACGAACGGCGGCAACTTCGCGCTCGGGTTCGACCCCGACTGCCACTTCTTCAACGACTGGATCAAGTTCGAAATCTTCACGGCCAACGCGCCGCCCACGCCCACGCCCGAGCCCGCGACGCTTGCGCTGCTCGGCACGGGGCTCGCCGGCCTCTACGCGCGCCGGAGGAGAAAAGCCGCCCGCGCCACTTAAACGCCCGCGCTCTCCCGCAGACGGCCCGCGAAGAAAGAGATTTCTTCACGGGCCTTTTTTTGGATGTAAGTAAGGCGTTTGACAGTCGGCGCGGCTTCCGACTAGGATGCCGCAGCCGTCAAAGTTACATCTCTCCCCGCAGGCGTCCGCCTAAGCAGGCGCGCGCCCCGTTTGAATCGAGAAAGCCGCGTTGTAGCACGGGTCAGGCTCGCCAGTTCCGGCCGCGTTTCCCCGTTCCAACCAGAAAGCTTTAACGGTCCGCCAACAACGGACGCGGCGGCGGTCTGCGCCGCGCCCAAGGGTCAACTCTTGCCCCCAGCAAGTTCGAGCTAAGGAGAAACATGAAGAAGATTACATTGTTCGCAGTCTTACTCCTCACCGTCTCTTTCGTCATGGCGACGCCCAACCGCGCGGCGCTCGTCGATTGTGACCGCGTCGTCGTCATCGGCGAAGACATCACCGAGCAGGCCGAGAACACGCCGCCCACCGATAACTGGGTGCTCTACAAGCGCAATGCCGGCGACGGCGAGGTGCGCACCGGCCCGGCCACGCCGCCCTCCGGCATCGGCAGCTACGAGATTGTGACGCCGACCGGCGCCGACAAGGCCACGCTCTTCAACTTCGACCACATCGGCACGCGCCTCGCCGACATCGACAAGATCGGCTACTCGACCTACCGCACGGCCGGCAGCCTCCAGCAGGTGGCCGCGCTCAACATCCAGGTGGACATCAACGGCCTTAACAACCCCGGCGGCTTCACCACGCTCGTCTTCGAGCCGGTCTACAACACGGCGCAGGGCGCGGTCGTGAGCGGCCAGTGGCAGACGTGGGACGCCTACGCGGGCGGCTCGGCCGTCTGGTGGTCATCGAACCCCATCAACGTCGCACCCAACCGCGACACCTTCCCCACGTGGCAGGCCATCGTCCAGAACAACCCGGACGCCGTCATCGTCGGCGGCTTCGGCATCAACCAGGGCAGCGGCAACCCCGCCCTGACGACCGCCTCGGACAACCTCTCCCTCGGCTACGGCGGCTCCTGCCTCACCTACGACTTCGAGCCCTTCCGCGTCGCCACGTCGAAGGACGACTGCAAGGACGGCGGCTGGCAGAGGGTGAAGACGGCGGGCGGCGCCTCCTTCAAGAATCAGGGCCAGTGCGTGCAGTACGTCAACACCGGCAAGTAACCGAACCCGAAACCACAACCGACGAGGGGGCGCGGACGAAAGTCCCGCCCCCTCTCATCTTCTACGGACGGGATGCGATGTTGATGAAGGAAAGCGGGACGGGGCGTCCATCTCCGTCCCGACTTCCTTCATCAAACTTCCGCCTTTCGGGAACGACGCGCGCGGGGCGTCGTTTTTACAACGGTGTTGACGTGACTTATAATCCGAGCGCCTCGGATTGTTCCCGCCTCAACGTCTTTCCTCTCGAAAGTCTTGACGGCGCGACCCGTGGCGCTGGAGGTTTCGGCAGTGTCCAAACGCAGAACGACTTCGCTCATCATCTCGCTCGTCCTCTCGCTCGCGGTGCTCGTGCCGCAGGCCGCGCTCGGCTTCGACGAAGCGGACGCCATCACGGCCCCCGCCGTCGGCGACGCCCCCGCGACGCCCGCGCACGCTAAAGAAGAGGGGGACGGCGCGGACGCTTCCGAAGTCGCCGCCGAATCCGACGACGCGACTCAGCCCAGGCGCAAGGGCAACGCCTTCGCGCGCGCACTCTCGGCGCCCTTCCGCGCGCTGGCGAGGCTGTTCGGCGGCGGCCGCAAGTCCGAGACGGCGAAGAAGTCCGCGCCGCCGCAGCAGCAGACGGCCGCGACGCAGAACGAGGTCAAAGGGGCGAACGCTCAGCCCGCGCCCGTCGAGGCTCCGAAGGTCGAGCCCGTGTTGACCCCAGCGGCGCCGACGGCCGAGACCGCGCAGGTCGCGCCACGCGCCCCCGAAGCGACGGTTGATGGCGCGGCCGCGCCTTCGTCCGAGGGCGTGCGCATCGTCCGCCCGTCGGCGGGCGGGACAATCGGCGACTCGCGGCCGAAGATGTTCATCCCGCTCATCGTCGGCGTCTCCTCCGACCGCGTCTCGCAGGGGCGCGCGCTGCTCCAGCACGGCTACATACAGGAGGCGATTGCCGAGTTGCAGATCGCCGCGACGACCGTCGGGCCGCAACTGGCGGAGGCCAACAACCTGCTCGGCCTCGCCTACGACCGGCTCGGCTGGCACCAGCAGGCGGCGGCCTCCTACGAGCGCGCGCTGACGGTCGCGCCGAAGGACTACGTCATCCTCGCCAACCTCGGCTACTCGCTCTACCTCGCGGACGACTACGCGGGCGCGCTCCGCCGTCTCAAGCAGGCGTCGAAGCTCGCGCCGGCCGTGCCCGTCATCTACAACAACCTCGGCGTCGTCCACGCGCGCCTCGGCCATCACGACGACGCCTTCAAGAACTTCGCCAGGGCTTCGAACGAGTACGAGGCGCACGTCAAGCTCGCGGGCATCCTCGAAGACCAGCGGCGCGACAAGGATGCGGTCAAGCACTACGAAGCCGCGCTCCGCATACAGCCCGGCGCCAGCGCCGTCCTCGAACGGCTCGTCGGCCTCTACGACCGCACCGGCGCCCGCGACAAGGCCGACACCGCCCGCCGCGCCCTCTCCCAACCCAAGAACCCGCAGCGGACCGCCACCGGCGGCGGCGGGTGAGAGCCATCTGCCTACCGCCCACTGCTCCCGTGTGACAGAAATTCAACAGGGGTGTTGTTGACAGTGAGGGGGCGGGCTTCTTAGGATGTGTTTATCGAAAGGGGAGTAGGTCGCCCGCCTCGCGCGGGTCCGGTGAGGCCGTCAATACGTTGCCCGTGGTCGGGCATCCGGTTCACCGGGAAGAGTTCCGCAAGCTCGTTGACCAAGACCTTTCGCGCTGGCGCGCGAAGGGTCTTTTCCTTTTGCGCGTACGTCTCAGGCGTTCGAGCGTGAAAGGATCGGGTGATGGGTGAGCTGTTTCCGTTCGCGGAATACTGGTGGTTCTACTTAGGCTTTACGGGCTTCGTGCTGGCGCTGCTGGCGCTCGACCTCGGGGTCTTTCACCGAGAGGCGCACGCGGTCTCGTTCAAAGAGGCGGCGACGTGGAGCGGCGTGTGGGTGGCGCTCGCGCTCGCCTTCAACTTCCTCCTATATCAATACGCGCTCTGGAAATTCCCGCAGGACGCGCGCCTGCTGGCGACGCCGGGGTTTGAACCCGCGGCGGCGGCGTGGCGCGTCGCGCTCGAATTCCTGACGGGCTACGTCGTCGAGAAGTCGCTCTCGGTCGATAACGTCTTCGTCTTCGTGCTGGTCTTCGGCTATTTCGCCGTGCCCGCGAAGTACCAGCACCGCGTGCTCTTCTACGGCATCGTCGGCGCGCTCGCGTTCCGCGCCGTCTTCATCGCCGCCGGGAGCGCGCTGATGCAGTACCACTGGGTCGTCGTCCTCTTCGGCGCGTTCCTCATCATCACCGGCGTCAAGATGATGTTCGCGCCCGAGAAGGGCGTCGAGCCGGAGAAGAATCTTTTAGTCCGGCTGTTCCGGCGACTCTTGCCGACGACGCCCGCGCTGCACGGCCAGAGCTTCTTCGTTCGGTTGAACGGCGTGCTCCACGCGACGCCGCTCTTCGTCGCGCTGCTCTTTCTCGAAGCGACGGATGTCGTCTTCGCCGTGGACTCCGTCCCCGCCATCTTCGCTTTGACGAAGGAGCCGCTCGTCGTCTTCACGTCGAACATCTTCGCCATCCTCGGCCTGCGCGCGATGTACTTCATGCTCGCGGGCGCGATGGACAAGTTTCACATGCTCAAGTACGGGCTCTCGGTGGTGCTCGTCTTCGTGGGGTTGAAGATGGTCTGGCTCAACGGTCTCTACGACGGCAAGTTCCCCATCGCGCTCTCGCTCGGCATCATCGTGGGCGTGCTCGCGCTCTCGATTATGCTCTCGCTCCTCTTCCCGAAGGCACCCGCCGCGGCGGAAGGCACGGAGGCTTGACCTTCACTGGCGCTTCGTCAGGTTGTAGTCGCGGAGGCGGCGGTAGAGGGTGGAGGGCGAGATGCCGAGCATGTCGGCGGTCTTGCCGCGATGCCAGCCGGTCTGTTCGAGCGCGGCGAGTATCTGCTGGCGCTCGACCTCGCGCAGCGGCGGCGGGACGGCCTGCGCGGCCGCGCCCTGCGCGTCGCCGCCGGGCGCGGCCGTGGCGGCGACGGGGCGGAACGAGAGGGCGGGGGTGACTATCTCGGGCGGGAGTTCGCCGGTCGTGATGCGCCCGTCGTTGGAGAGCAGGACGGCGCGCTCCAACGTGTTGCGGAGTTGCCGGACGTTGCCGGGCCACGCGTATGACTTGAGCGCCGCGAGCACCTCGGGCGTCAACTCGGGCGCGTTGGGGCCCGCGAGCCGCGTGAGGAGGTGGCGCGCGATGGGCTCCACGTCCTCGGGGCGCTCGCGCAGGGGCGGCAGGTTGATCTGGAAGCTGTTGATGCGGTAGAGCAGGTCCGCGCGGAAGCGACCGTCCGCCGTGACCTCGTTCATGTCGCGGTTGGTGGCGGCGACGATGCGGACGTTGACCTGCACCTTGCGCACGGCGCCGACGCGGAAGAAGGAGTTGGTCTCAATCGCGCGCAGCAGCTTCGACTGCAACGGCGGCGGCAGTTCCGTCACCTCGTCGAGGAAGATGGTGCCGTTGTCGGCCAGCTCCCACAAACCGAGCTTGCGCCCCTTCGCCCCCGAGAACGCGCCCGCCTCGTAGCCGAACAGCTCCGACTCTAATAAAGACTCCTGGAACGCGGCGCAGTTCAGGTCGATGAAGGAGCCTTCGCTGCGCAGACTCAAGCGGTGGATGGCGTTGGCGACGAGTTCCTTGCCCGTGCCCGACTCGCCCGTGATGAGCACCGACGCGTCCGACGGCGCGACGCGGTCCACGAGCCGCATCACCTCGCGCATCGCGTCGGAGACGAAGACGATCTCGGGCGTGGCCGTCTGTCGCTCGACGAGCGTGCGCAGGCGCGCGTTGTCCACGCGCAGGCGGCGCTTCTCGGCGGCCTGCTTGACGAGCACGTCAAGCTCCGCGATGCGGTAGGGTTTGGAGAGGTAGTCGTAGGCGCCGAGCTTCATCGCCTCGATGGCCGACTCGACGGTGGCGTGGCCCGTGAGCATGATGACCTCGGGCGGGTTGGGGCGCTGGTGGACGCGGCGCAGCAACTCCATGCCGTCCATGTTCGGCATCGAGATGTCCGAGAGCAACACGTCCACGTTGCTCTCTTCGAGTAGTTTCAAAGCGGCCTCGCCGTCGGGCGCGACGCGTACGTCGTGGCCCATGCGCTGTAGCTCTTTTTGCAGGACGAGGCGGAGGTTCGCCTCGTCTTCGGCGACGAGTATGCGCGCGGGCTGTCGATTCTCGCTCAACTGGGCAGGTCTCCGTCAGAGGTTTCAGTCGCGGGGAGCACGATTCGGAAAGTGCTGCCGCGACCCACGGCCGACTCCACGCCGATGCGACCGCCGTGCTCCGTAACAATACCATAACAGACGGCGAGTCCTAACCCGGTGCCGCGCCCGACCTCCTTCGTCGTGAAGAACGGGTCGAAAATCTTCTCGCGAATCTCCTCGGGAATGCCCTGCCCCGTGTCGCTCACCTCGATGACGACCGACTCGCTCTCTTCATCGCCCTCGCGCAGCGTCCGCATCGTGAGCGTGCCGCCCCGCGTCATCGCGTCGATGGCGTTCTCGGCGAGGATGATGACGGCCTGCTGCAACTGACCCATGTCGCCCGAGACGAGCGGGAGTTCGTTCGAGAGTTCGACTTCAATCTTTATCGACGCGCCGCGCTTCTGGTGCGCGAGCAGGCGCGCGGCCGACTCGACGACCTCCGAGATGTTGACGGGCGCGGGCTCGACGGCGCGCGCGCGGCTGAAGTCCAGCAGTCCGTTCGTGATCTGCTTGCAGCGGAACGCCTCGCCACGGATGAGTTGCAGATACTCGCGCAGGTCTTCCACGTCCGCGCCTTCGCCGTAGGTGCCCTCCGCGACGCGCGACTCCAGCGCCTCCGCGCAGGCCGCGATGGTCGCGAGCGGGTTGTTGATCTCATGCACGACGCCCGCGGCGAGACGGCCGACGGCGGCGAGTCTTTCGGTGCGCGCGACGGCACGGTTGGCCTGCACGCGCGCCGTGATGTCTTCGCCGACGGTGATGACGTGCGAGACCTCCTGCCCCTCGATGCGCATCGGGACTTTGCTGACGAGCCAGTGGCGCGTCGAGCCGTCGCGCGCGCGCGACTCCTGCTCGATGCGCTGAATCTCGCCGGTGCGGAAGGCCGCGTCGAACTCGCGCTCCATCGCGTCGCGCGGCTGGCGCTTCAACACGTCGAAGATGTTGCGGCCGAGCACGTCGCGGCGCGGGATGCCCTGCCCGCCCAACTCGCGGTTGCGGTTCCAAGCGACCACGCGGTGCTTGCGGTCGATGGCGTAGAGCGAGACGGGCAAACTATCGATGATCGCCTCGGTGAAGCGGCGTTGGCTCTCGGCCTCGGCCGTGCGCCGCTCGACCTCGCGCGCGAGATGAACGGAGGCCGAGCGCGCGGCCTCGTAGAGCGTCGAGATGCGCGCGGCGAGCGCGGCCTGCTGCGCGGCGGCCTCGACCAGACGCTCCTCCGTCTCGCCGCAACTCGTGCGGCGGTCGTAGGCGACGACGAGCGCGCCCAACGCGCGGCCCTCGAAGCGGAGCGGCGTGGCGAACTCGACCACGTGCGTCTCGTCCTTGAGGAAGAAGCCCTCCGGGTTCTCGACCCGCTTCGACACGGACGGCGAGGTGGCGAGCCACGCGCGCAGCCGCGCGACGTTGACGAGCGCGGCGTCCTCCTCCGCGCTCCCCTCGCGGTCGAAGATGCAGACGGTCAGTCCCTCCTGGCTCGTCGCGCCCGCGCGCGCCTGCCCGCCCGCGTCGCGGACGAGCACGGCCGCGGAGAGTGCCGTGTCCGCGCCCTCGAAGGTCGCGCCCGCGACGCGGCGGACGACCTCCGCCGGGCTCAGGGCGTGGAGCAGCCCGCGCCCGAGGTCCGCGATGAACGATAGCTCGCGGTTGCTCCCGCGCAGCAGCCGCTCGCGCTCGGCCGACTGGAGATGCGCGCCGACGCGCGTGAGTAGCTCGCGCGCGGTCGGCCCCTTGACGACGTAGTCGTCGGCTCCGGCGGCGAACGCCTCGACCTTATACTCCTCGCGGTCGTGCGAACTGATGATGATGACCGGGAGCCGCCGCGTCGCGGCCTGCGCGCGCAGCAGGCGGCAGAGCGCGAGGCCGCTCACGCCGGGCAGCTCCACGTCCATGACGACGAGGTCGCAGCCCTCTTTATGCAGCTCGCGCAGCGCCTCGGCCGCGTCGCCGCAGGCGAGCACACGGTGCCCCTCCGACTCGAACGCGCGCCGCAGCCCCTCGCGCACGCGCTGGTCGTCCTCGACCACGAGAATGGTCGCGGCCTTCTCGGAAACCTGGGAAGAGACTGTCATGTTCCTGCTTCGACTTAAACCTTGCGGGGGTCGGGGGGCGTCATTCCCGCATCGTGTGGAGCTTCTGAGGCTGTCAAACGGGGCGACGGCGCGCCGTCATCGCTGGCGCGCCTGTTTCGATTGAAAACGACCGGGCGGGGTAAAGTCAAGAAGAAGATAAGGATGAAGTAGGAACGATGAACGATGAACTGAAGACCCTTTGTATTAAGTTCAGCCTTCCTACTTCATCGTTCCAGGCCGTTCCCAACGCGGCGACTCTGCCTTACAATGCCGGCACGGGCCGCCAACCGTAGAGAGGAATCCCAAAATGGAAGGCGCCAAGAAGCTTACCTCTGCTGACCTCATGCTCATTCCTGACGACGGCAAGCGTTATGAACTCATTGACGGGGAGCTTTACGTTTCAGAGCACCCACACGTTTGGCACCAGTTTACCTGCGGAAAGTTAGTCTCCGCCTTGAGCGAGTGGAGTGACGTGAGCGGAGACGGCTTGGCGCTCATTACCCCGGGGCTCGTACTTGGAGAATATGATGAGGTCGTGCCGGATGTCATGTGGATCAGCGGCGAACGTCTGACGGGCGCGCTTGACCAGGACGGGCACTTCACAAGGATGCCGGAGTTGGTGGTCGAGGTGCTCTCGCTTGGTAAGGAGAACGAGCGGCGTGACCGTGAGATTAAGCACGGCCTCTACTCGCGGCGCGGGGTGTCGGAGTACTGGATAGTTGATTGGATGCAGCGGCTTGTCGAGGTGTATCGCCGCGAAGGTGACGCACTCACGCACGCGATTACCCTTTACGACAACGACGTGCTTGAGTCGCCGCTGCTTTCTGGCTTCTCCTGTCAGGTGGCGAAAGTATTCTTCACACGACCCTCTTCATAACACTGCGAATAAGTAAGGAGCGACGAGTCAGGACGCCTGCCTGACTCGCCGCTCCTCGTTGCTTTCCTGCCTTAAGACAGAACCTCACGAGCCCGACGCAGCGAGATACCACGTCCAATACTTTGAACGTCGCACGAGATTCCGAACGGATATTTTTGTCTCCGAGGCGAAGGCATCTCGGCGCCGCGTTCGGGCCATCACAGACACACCTCGCCTTCGTTGACCTGAACGCCCACCGAAACCTTTGAAGACCTTGAGCGGTCCCCCGCTCTCTTTTGGAAAGGAGTCGCGCAGATGAAGGTCAAGTCCAACGTCAAGGCCGGTTCGTACAGGGTCCGTGGCACTTCGGGCGGTTTCGACGAAGAGCCCTAGGCGCTGAAAGACGATTAACCACAGAGACACGGAGGCACGGCTAGATGACTTTAGCCGTGCCTCCGTGTCTCTGCGGTTAACTTCTCTTCCTAACGCCTAGTTGATGGCCGTCGAGGCGAGGTCGCCGGTGCCGAGGTCCGTGTGGCGCGCGGCCTTCTCTTCGGGCGTGCGCTGTTTGTGGAAGGACTTGGCGGAGTACATGGCCTCGTCGGCGGCGATGAGGAGTTGGTCGAGCGTGTCCCCGTGCACGCCGTAGGAGGCCGAGCCGACCGAGATGCCGACGCGCGCGTGCTTGTCGCCACGGACGTGGAGCGAGAACTTCGAGACGGCGCGCTCGATGCGCTCGCGCAGTTCCGAGGTCTGCTCGACCGAGAGGTCCTGCACGATGGCGACGAACTCGTCGCCCGCGTAGCGCGCGAGGAAGTCGTACTCGCGTAGCTGCGCGTGGAGGATGCGCCCGATCTCGCGCAGCATGCGGTCGCCCGTCTTGTGCCCGTAGGTGTCGTTGACCTGCTTGAAGTCGTCGAGGTCAAGCATCACGACCTGGAAGGGCCGCCCCGTCCGGCGCGCGCGCGCGGCCTCCTGCTCGTAGCGCACGTACATGGCGCGCGCGTTGGGCAGGCCCGTCAAAGTGTCTGTCAGCGCGTTCGACTCCGCCTGCGCGTGGCTCATCGCGTTGGCGAGCGCGTCGGAGGCGAGCCGCGCGACAGTATCAAGCAGCCGCAGGTGGTCGTCCGTGTAGCGTTGCGGCTCCGACGAATAGACGACGAGGGCGCCGACCAACCTTTCATCCTTGGCGAGCGGCAGCGCGACCATCGAGCGGAACTGGCAGCCCACGGGCATTTCCACGTCCGCGAAGTCGAGCATCGGGTCCAATAGATAAGACGAGCGTCGGTTAGCCAGCACGAAGCCGACGACGCCCTCGCCCGGCGCGACCGCGCGGCCGCGCAGAAGGTCCGCGTGGCGGCCCGAGACGTGCGCGGTCGTGGCGTAGCCCTTCTCCTCGTCGTACAGGTAGACGGCGCACAGGTCGAACGGGACGACGTGGCCGACCTTGTTGACGAGCACCGAGACCGTGTCTTCGATGTCGAGCGACGAGCCGAAGGTGCGCGCGATCTCGTAGAGCGCGTAGACCTCGCGGTGCGCGTTCGTAATCTGACTGAGGTAGTGCGGCGCGTCCGAGCGGTGGACGTTGGACGAAGCGTGCGCGGCTTGCGCCGGCTCTGTCTCTTCGCCGAGCAGGTCGCGGTGCTCCCACTCCTCCTGCGTGAGCCCTCGGTTGTCGAGCCCGGCGGCGACGACCTCGTCCTCGAAGCGCGGCAGGTGGCGCATGAAGACCTCGACGACGCGCGGGTCGAAGTGTCCGCCCGCGCCGCGCCGCAGCATCGCGCACGCCTCGTCGGGCGTCATCCCGCGCCGGTACGGCCGGTCCTCGCGCGCCGAGTCGAAGCAATCGACCACGGACAGTATGCGCGCCGTCAAAGGAATCTCTTCGCCCTTCAAGCCTTCCGGGTAACCGCGACCGTCCCACTGCTCGTGGTGATAGAGGACGATGGGCACGACCGGGTACGGGAAGTTGACGCGCTCAAGTATCTGCGCGCCGACGGTGGTGTGCACCTTCATGCGCTCGAACTCGGCCTCGGTGAGTTTGCCCGGCTTGTTGAGGATGTGGTCGGGGACGGCGAGTTTGCCGATGTCGTGGAGCAGCGCGCCGGCCTTGAGCGCCTCGATCTCCTTCGGCGCGAGGCCCATCAGTTCGCCCATGCGCTGGCAGTAGAGCTGTACGCGGCGGACGTGGAAGTGCGTCGTCTGATCCTTGGCGTCGATGGCGGTGGCGAGCGCCTCGACGGTGGCGAGATGCAGGCGCGAGACCTCTTCGGCCTCGCGCGTCTTCTCGGCGACGCGCTCGAAGTACGTGCGATAGGTGACGAGCGTGGCGGCGATGACGGGGATGCTCAGGATGACGTAGAGGAGCCCGAACCGCATCATTGCCCCGTAGACGAGCGCAGCCGCGAGCGCGCCCGCGAAGAACGTCCAGGAGCTTAAGAGGTAGCCGTCGCGCCAGCAGCGCCAGAACGAGCGGCGGCTCTTCAGCGCAAGCAGCACCGCGACCATCACGCTGTTGCAGACGTACTGCACGAGCCCCATCAGCAAGAGTGGCAGGGCGAGCTGTTCGAGCGAGAGCGCCTCGTTGACCCCGGCGGGGCGGCGCGCGATGCCCGCGTGCGCGGCGAGCGCGAAGTAGAAGGCTTGGCCCGCGACGTACGCGGTGACGGCCGCGCCGGCAGGCATGGCGATGCGGGTCGAGCCGCGATTCGCGCTGCGGAGCGAGCTGGCGCAGAGTTCCAGCGCGCCGAGCACGACGCCCGCGGGCACGCCGAGGAAGATGACGCCGAGGAAGACGAAGCAGTCGCCCGCCGTCACGACAGCCTTCGTGCCGGGGATGCGCGCCGGCAGCATGCCGGAGATGACGACGAGGCTGGCGAGGACGACGAGCTTCGCCCACTCCGTCGCGCCGAACGAGAGGCAGTGGTAGACGCCCCACCCGAGCGCCGAGGCTCCACTCAACACCAGCGCGACCCAGTAAACCCCCGCCGCGCGGCCGTAGTCAGACATGTCGATGCGAATCACTCGCGCCTCCGAAACGATGAATGATGAACGATGAACTGAAGAACGGTTGTCTTACAGTTCATCGTTCATCGTTCACAGTTCATCGTTCAAAAAAACCGTCCGTCGCCGGAGGCGGGGGCCGGGAGCAAATCGGCACTCGCCTCCGGCGACGGGCTTGGGGGCAAAACGGCGGGCTTGTTGTGGCACTCGCCCGCCGGGCTGGGTGAGAAGTGTGGGAGGCGTCTCGGATGACCTTCGACTCTCTACGCCTCCGTTTCAAAGTTGACGCCTGCTCGGCGTCGTAAACTGGTGCGGCCTTTCGTCCTCCGTGCGGTGAGTCCGATGGGTCGCGCGTGCCGCGCTTCCGTGGGCCGCGCCGACACTAATAACAACACGCGTGCCGCTCGGCGTCGCCGCGCGTATCGCGGTTTTTGGCTTGGAAAACGACGATTCCCACGCGGGCGGCGCGGGCGCGAGCGGACTGTGGTCAACGTGACGCGTCAGGTTGATTAGCGGCGGGCAGAATGAACGCGCGGGTGTGACCTTTGCCGGGAGCGCGGGCATCCTGCCCGCCATGAGCGCGTCAGCGCGAATACGACGAAGCGCCATCCATCAACATTGATGGATGGCGCTTCACGGCATGTGATCTCTTAAACGCGCGGGCGTCAGGCGCGCGGGTCGCCTTTGAGGAAGTGGCCGGTGACTTTGCGGAAGGCGTCGGAGGTGCCCTTGCCGGCGAAGCCGTCAACCGTGAGGAAGATGCCGGGGAACATGTTGAGCGCCTTCTGAAGCTGTTCGGCGAGGGGCGACTTCACCTTCGGCGCGTAGGTGACGAGCGGCTCGAAGGCTGCGAGCGGGTCAACCGACTCCGTGACGGGGACGGAGGTCGGCAGCGGGTGCCCCTCGACGTTGAACTGGATGACGCCCTTCTCAGCCAAGCGCCGCAGGAGCGCCGCCGCGCCGCACTGCTGCGAGACGGCCGTCTGCGACCACTTGCCGTCGGCCACGTACTTGCCGCTCTTGTAGTGGTTCGTGAAGCTCCAGAGGTACGGGCTCGGCACGTCGGCGTGGAAGCGTCGGTAGCCCCAGCCGTTGTACTCCTCGATCTTGTAGAGCGTGCCCGGGATCGTCCAGTCGGTCCACTTGTCCAGCTTCATGAGGGTCAGCGAGTCGGTCGCGCTCGCTTCCCAGGTGAAGGGCGGGTTGCCGGTCTTGGGGCGCCCGGCCGGGACCTGCACGGTGCGCGCCGTGAGCGGGTCGCCGTTGTGCAGGTGCTTCTTGAAGTTCTGCGAGGACTCCATGTTGTGGATCACGCCGATGAAGTACCAGGGGATGCCGAGCGGGTCGCCGACCGCCGCGTAGCGGTTGCGGTTCTGCTCGATGGTGCTGGCGAGATTATCGACGACGCTCGTGCGCGAAGGGTTGATGATGCAGGTGTCGAAGAGGGTCTGGTATTCGTCCTTGAGCTTTTGCGTCAGTGTGACTGCGGGCATCGGGGGTCTCTCCTCGTTCGGGCAGGTGTGTGATTGCGTTCGCGGCGCGCGGCGCCCTTCGGGGACGGCGCGCACTCTTTCGGCGCGGCTTTGTGGGACGCCGCAGAGAGTACGCCGTCAGGCCCGCCGCTGGCAAGCGTTTTCGGGCGGGCGCGTTTGACAAGGCGCGGGGCACGCGCGCACTCTCTTCGCCAAACTCTGGGAAGGGCGCGGCGGTAAATTTTGGCGGAGACGGCGAGCGAGCAGAGCGGGCGGGCGGCGGCCGGGTCCGTGGGCTACACGGAACTGCTGCGCACCAACCGCGACTTCCGCATGCTCTGGCTCGGGCAGGTCGTGAGCCAGTTGGGCGACTGGTTCGACACCATCGCGCTCTTCACGCTCGTGCTGAAGTTGACGGGGTCTGGGCGGGCCGTGGGGTTGGTGCTCGTCGCGCGCTTCCTGCCGAGCGTGGTACTCGGGCCGCTCTCGGGCGTGCTGGCCGACCGTTTCGACCGCCGCCGCATCATGATCGCGTCGGACGTTCTGCGCGCGCTCGTCGTGCTCGGCTTCCTCTTCGTACGCAGCCCCGAGCAGGTCTGGCTCGTCTATCTCCTCACCGTGATGCAACTCGCCTTCTCCGCCTTCTTCGAGCCGGCGCGCTCGGCGGCGCTCCCCTCGGTCGTGGCCGAGCGCGATTTGGTGACGGCCAACTCGGTCTCGTCGGTCACGTGGTCGGCGATGCTCACGCTCGGGGCGGCCGTGGGCGGCCCCGTGACCGACTGGTTCGGCACCGACGCCGCCTTCATCATCGACTCGCTGACCTACCTCGTCTCGGCCGTGCTCGTCTGGTGCGTGCGCCTGCCGAAGCGTGCGCCGCGACCGAAGACACCGCTCACGTTGGCGAAGGCGCTCGGCGTCACCGACACGCTCGAAGGCTTGCGTTACGTCTGGCGCAGGCCGCGCGTGCTGGCGCTGCTGCTGGTGAAGCCGGCGTGGGGTTTGGGCGGAGGGATTCTGACGCTGCTGCCGGTCTTCGGCGAGAAGGTCTTCCGTTTAAGTCTACATACGGCGGTCGGAGGCGCCGCCCTCGGGATGAGCGCGCTCTACGCGGCGCGCGGCGTGGGCACGGCCCTGGGGCCGATGTTCACGCGCCGCTTCTACAGCGAGACGCGCGAGCAGATGCAGCGCGCCATCGGTATCTCGTTCCTCTTCGCGGGCGCCTTCTACGTCTCGTTCGGTTTAGAGCAGAGCTTCACGCTCGCGCTCCTCTGGCTCGCGGTCGCGCACGCGGGTGGGAGCGTGCTGTGGGTCTTCTCGACGGTGCTGTTGCAGTCCTCGGTCGAGGACGAGTTTCGCGGACGCGTCTTCGCCGCCGAGCTGATGCTGATGACGCTCGCGATGGCCGCGTCGAACTACGCGACGGGCGAGGCGCTCGACCGCTTCCAAGTCTCCCCGCGCACGGTCACGGTCGCCATCGGCATCTTCTTCCTCCTCCCCGGCCTCGTCTGGCTCCTCACGCGCCGTTGGTGGGACAGGAGTCCCGCTGCCCCGCGACCCTGACCACACCGCTCACGCATAGGTCTTGCCTCGCGGGCCGCGCGGAGTTATCCTCGCGCCGCTTTCGCCGTTCGCCTTGCGCGCGTCCCGCGCGCGCATCCTTACACCCTCAGACCGGGAGACCTCAATCCCACAAGGAGACGCCATGCCAAACAGACCCGCCAAGTTCATCACGTGGGCCGGAGCCCCGTACGGCTCCAGCCTCTACTACGTCACCCCGCACTGGGTCATCCGCTGCTCGGGCAACTCCAACGGCCGGACGCCGGAGACTATCATCCGGCAGCGAGACATCGTCTACATCGGCCCCGTCAACACCACCGACATGGCCGAAGCCGGGCGCTTCCCGCGCGACGGCGACCACAACGGGAACGCGATAGTCGCCGTCCTCGACCATATTTGGAGGGGCAACCCGCCCGCGCAGTGGGTGGCGAATAACGGCGTCACGTGGGAGACGGCTGTTGACGAGATCGACGCCGCCATCGCCTACGCCCAGGCGTCCCAGCACCCGCGCGCCAGTCGTGAGGTCGGTCAAAACGCATTCCACCAAGACTGACGAGCGCCCCTCGTCCCGCGACCCAGTCCACACGCCTCGCACGGTCGGTCCGGAAAGACGAAGGCCGCCGGGAACGTTCGTCCCGACGGCCTTCGTCTTTGTTCTACTGTCTACTGTCTACTGAACCTTCTGCCAGCTCGACGACGACTCGTCGTCGCGGCGGGTCTTGGTGTAGTTCGACGCCTTGCGGCTGCCGTCGGCGTTGACGACGTAGATGTCCACGAAGGTGCCGTTGTCGTTGTGGAAGGCGACCTTCGCGCAGTCGGGCGACCAGAAGACGGAGCCCGAGGCGTGGAGGTCGGAGAGCTGCGTCAGCCCCGAGCCGTCGGCGTTCGCCGCGTAAGCGTTGCCGCCGATGCCCGAGACGAACGCGAGCCGCGTCCCGTCCGGCGCCCACGCCGCCGGGCCGAACGAACCCACGTCGCCGCTGACCTTGACCGCGCCGGTGCCGTCCGCGTTGACGACGTACAGGTCGCGCGCGCCGTTTAAATTCTCGTACGCAATCTGCTGCCCGACGGGAGACCAGCGCGGATTGGCTTCGGCGCCCACCGCGAACGTGATCTGCGTCCGGCCGCTGCCGTCGGCGTTCAAAGTGTAGAGGTCGGAGCAGCCCGGACAGTTTGTCGAGTTGCGGACGACGAGCCTGCCGCCGCCGGGCGCCCAGCTCGGCTCAATGTCGAGCGAGCCGGCGGGTTTGCCGGACGAGATGTTCACCGGCGCGGCCGTGCTGTCGCCGCCGCCGGGCGCGACCACCTCGACGACGTAAACGTCGCCGCCGGACGGATAGGCCAGGCGCGTCCCGTCGGGCGACCAGACGAAGTTGAAGCCGTTGACGGGGCTGCCGCCGCGCAGCGGGCGCTGGTTGCCGCCGTCCGCGTTCATCAGAAAAATCTCGTAGCTGCCGCGACGGTCGGAGACGAAGGCGACGCGGTCTCCCTGCGGCGACCAGACGGGCGACGCGTCGTCGTTGGTGCTGTCGGTCAGGCGCGTCTGGCGCTTGCCGTCGGCGTCCATGACGTAGATGTCGTTGGCGATGCCGTCGCCGCCCTGCGTGCTCTGGAAGATGATCTTGCCGTTGGGCGACTGTTGCTTCGAGGCGGCGGACGCGGTCTGCGCGGCGGCGCGGGCGGGCGCGAGCGCGGCGGCCAGGGTCAGGAGTGCGAGTGCGGGCAGGCCCGCACGGCGGGGGAAAGTCATCGAATTCTCCTCAAATGTCTGATGGCCGAAGTGGTTCGACGCCGGACTTTCCTTCCCGCGACTCGACACGTGTAGCGAAGTGAATCCGGGGAACGTTCGCTTCGTGCGCGCGCGCGCCGTTCGGTTGAGGCCAACGCAGTCTGGCGGGACGGCGAGGCTGTCCGGGTCTGTCTGTCGGGATTAATTTACGGGTGTACGGGTTGAGCGTCGGATACGGGCGGACGCCGACGGCTTCGGTCTCGCGTCCTCCGCACGGTCTGTTAAACGCCGCACAGGTTATTAGCTATCGGCACCTCTGTCAAGCGCTCTAAAGAAAGTGGAAATGGCGGCCGGATTCCGCGTTCGCGCCGCGCGCCGCGACCGCGTTTTGCTTAGCCGGCCGGAAAGTGTTATTGCTTCCGAGGCATGAAGGTCAAAGTCGGCGGGATGGGGACGCTCAACGAGTTGACCATCGCGCACGACGAGGGGCGCGTGACGGGCTGTCTCACGGGCACGGGCGGCGTCGCCGACGAGGCCGAGCGCCTGCTCGAACGCTGTCTCCAAGCTTTAGATAAAAGTGTTGAGGACTGAGGGCTACGACATAACGAACGTCGTGGAGGCGCTGCGAGTCGTGCGGGCTCCGGCGGCGCGCGACTTCGAGGACGGGGCGTGGCGGCGCGCGCGCGCGGCGCACGTCGCGCGCTACTGGTCGGGCGAGGAGGCGCCGCCGGGGCGCAGGGCAGAGGCGCGCGTCGCCTGGGACGACGCGGGCTTCACCGTGCGCTTCGACTACCCGCAAGAGGAGCCGCTCGTCGTCTCAAGCGCGCCGCGACTCGAACAGAAAACCATTGGGCTGTGGGATAGGGACGTGTGCGAAATCTTCATCACGCCCGAGGCCGAGCGCATCCGTCACTACTACGAGTTCGAGGTGGCGCCGACGGGCGAGTGGCTCGACCTCGCGCTCACGGTCACGCCCGACGGGCGCGACACCGACTGGGACTTTCACTCGGGCATGACGGCGGCGGCGCGCGTTCGGCCCGGCTCAATCACGTCGGCCCTGCGCGTCCCCTGGGAGGCGTTCGGGCGAGCGCCTTCGGAGGGCGACCGCTGGCGCTGCAACCTCTTCCGCTGCGTCGGCAGCGACCCCGCACGCGGCTACGTCTCGTGGCAACCCACGCACACACCCGAGCCCGCCTTCCACGTCCCGGAGAAGTTCGGGTGGATAGTTTTTAAGGGAGAGTAGGCAGTAGTCAGTAAGGAAACACGAAGGCCGTCGGGAACGTTCGTCCCGACGGCCTTCGTCTTTGTTCTACTGCCTACTTCAATCCCTTCAGATACTCAGCAAGGAGGGCGCGGTCGCCGTCTTCGTGGAGGCGAATGCCGAGGAGGAAGCCGGCTTCGGTCTGTCCGTCCTGCCCCTCTTCGAGGCGCTCGTAGCGGACGGGCGTGCCGTAGAGGCGTGCGGTCTGTTCGCCGAGTTTGAGCGTGAGGCGGAGCGTGACGCCGTCGCCGACGAGGTAGCGGCCGCCGAGACGGATGACGGGCAGGACGACGCCGAGCCCGCTCTCGCTGGCGTCGCGCGTGTGGCCGGCGACGCCCCCGGCGGGCGGCGCGCCCGGCGTCGCGTCGAGCAGCGAGACGAAGACCGCGAGGCGCACGTGGCGCCTCGGCGCACGCCGCCGGTTGCCCACCAACTCGCGCAGGCGGCTCGCGATTGTGCGTAGTCGCTCCGGCATCTCCTCCTCGCGCGCCCCGACCACGGGGTCGGCGGAAGTTGGGAGAGGTTTTGCAAAGCTGAACTGCGTTGGAGGCGGGGGCGCTTCGGGCGGCCTTCCCCTTCCGGCGGTGAGTCCGCGACGGCCGCTCGCCCGATTGTAGCCGCACGCGCGCGACCGGCGCAATCGTTATCTCCGGCGCGCGCCGTCAGTTGTCGGGCGCGTCCACCTCGACGGTGCGCGTCTCGCCCTCGCGCAGCGAGACGCGCGGCGCGGTCGGGAAGCGGCGCCTGACCTCCTGCTCGTAGACGCCGGGGTTCGAAGGGCTCCGCATCGCCAGCACGCGGTACTCGCCCGGCGGCGCGAAGATGGGGCACGTGCCCGCCTCGCCCGCATGGCAGAAGATGGGCCGCGTGTGCGGCGACCACGCGGAGAGGTCAACGGGCACGAGCGAGACGAAGATGTCGGGCGGCAGACGCTTGCCCGAGGCGGCGCGGATGCTCACGCTCAGCCTCGCGGCATTGTTCGCGTAGACGATGCGGACGCCCTCGACCGACACGCCCTCGGCCAGTTCCAGCGGCTCGCGCAGAAGGTCCTTGCCGTTCCACGTGATCGACTTGAGGTAGGCGCCGCCGTTCTCACTGCCGCCGCCGATGCTCGGTTGGAAGACGAACCGGCCGGCGGCAAGTCCCTCGACGGCGAACCGGCCGCCCTCGACGCTCGCGGAGCCCGTCCCTAAACCGTCCGGCGCGGCGTTCCCTTCGCCGACGCGCATGAGGGAGATGTGTCCCCAGCGCGGCTGCGGGCCGCCCTCGACCGTGACCGTGCCCGTCACGCGCGCGCCGTCGGCGACCTCGACGACCATCTCCGACACGTCGCCCGACACGTCGAGGTTGCGGCTCGTCGGCGCATAGGATCGCTTGCGCCGTGGCGGGCGGTACTCGGACGTGTTCACGTTCGTGACCGTGATGACGTTCGTGTTGTTCGCGTTCGCGTCGCTTACGTTGGAGTTCATGTTTGAGCCGACGACGGCCGGCGCCTCCTCGAACTCCTCGGGCGGCTTGACCTGGATGGTGTAGGCGCCGTCGGGAATCTCCTGAAAGTACCAGCGCCCGTCCGTGTCGGTCGTCGTGGAGTTCGGGCCGGACTCGTAGCCTTCGTAGTGGACGACGGGCGGCGCGCTCTGGGCCAGCGGGTCGTCGCGGCGCGTGATGGTGACGCGCGCGCGGCTGACGGGACGGCCGCCGAGGCGCGAGCGCACGACGCCGCCGACGAGGCGCAGGTCGCGCTCCGGGATAGTGATGTCCACGTCGGCGCGCTCTTCGCCGGCATCGACCTTGATGACGCCGGCCTCCTTCACGCTCGTCGTCGAAGGGTAGAAGGTCATGAGGAGCGGCGGCGAGAACATCCCGCGAAACATGCTCGGGAGGTCTTCGGACATGTCGGTCGCGGTGCTGCCGCCGCCGTGGTTGACCGCCTCGCTGACGCCGATGACGTACTCGCCCGGCGGCAGACCCGTGAGGCGGAACATGCCCCGGTCGTCCGTGCGCAGCCCCGAGAGCGAGACGATGGTGGCGCCCGTCAGGTACTTCTGGACGCGGCCGTCGGCCGTGCGGCGCATGAGGGTGAGCTGGACGTTGACCGCCGGGTCGCCGTCGGCGTACGAGACGCGCCCCGCGAGGGCGGCGCCGCGACGCGCGTGCACCGTCACGCTCACGTCCTGCTTGCCGTCCACCTCGATGCGGTCGAAGAACTTGCGACCCTCGCCGAGGTCGGGCTTGCCCGGCGAGGCGCGCAGGTCGTCGATGCTGATGAAGCCGACGGGCGACATCACGCCGGGCACGTCCACGAAGGCGTAGTAGGTGCCGGCCGACACGCCCGCGATGACGAACTCGCCGCGCGCGTCCGTCAACGCGGCGTGCTCGCTGCGCCCGCCGCCGTCGGTGATGAGCATGACGCGCGCGCGCCGCACGGGCCGGCTCGTGTCGTCGTAGACGACGCGGCCGCGCACGATTGAGTACGAGGACTCGTCCGCCTTCTCCAGCCTCTGCCGCACGACATCGTCCTGCGCGCGCGGGCTCCCGGCCTCGGCCGGGGCGAGCAGCGCGCAGGCGAGCGCGAAGAGCGCCGCCCCGGGCGCCAGCCACTTCGTCAGAGTGAGTGCGAGTCTCATCGTCGTCTCTGTGCGCGCCTACTTCGAGGGCGAGAGCGGCTTGCCGCCCACGTCCTTCTTCTGAAGACCCGAATTGTCCATGTAGAAGGAGAGCCGCCCCGAACGGCCGTAGCGTTCGGGCTCGGCGCGCGCCGTGAAGGACTTCGCGTCGGAGCCGATCTGGACGGTGAAGCGATAGCCGGTCGTCTCCGTGCCGAGAATGTCCTGCGGGACGTAGCCCGCGCGGACGAGCGCCGAAAGGTCGCCGTAGCTGCCCGAGTGCTGGAGCGCGTAGGCGAGCTGCGCGGCCTGTATGCGGCGGAGCATGTCCTCGGCGTCCTGTTCGTGCGCGGCGATGCGCTGCTCGGTGAAGAACTTCTTGCCCTGCTTCTTGACGGCCGCCGCGCCCTCGCGGTCGCCGATGACCCACGCGCCGCGCTCGCGGAAGAGGTTGACGGGCTCGACCTTCAACTCCTTACCCTCGCCGGTCTTGACGAAGACGGTCGCCTCCTCGCCGGTCAACTGCTCGCCCGTGATCTCGAAGTCGGCGGGCACGGTCGGCGACAGGCGCGCGAAGTCGGTCTGGAAGTCCTTCAGCTCTTCGGGCGTGAGCGACTCGACCGCCGGGCGGAGGATGGAGAGCATCATGGCGTCGCGGAAGCGCGACTCCTTGAGCGCGTTGTAGTAGGCGCGCACCACGTCCGAAGGCGACGTTGGCGCGACGGGCGTCTGCGCGCGCGCCGACACAGTCGCGGCGGCGAGCAGGCAGAGTGCGAGCGCGAAAGTCTTGAGCTTCGTGCGTCTGTTCATCTCGGGTAGTTCTTTCGGCAAGGCGGCTCGGGGAGGGCTGCGCTGAAGTCTTTAAGGTTATAAGTCCGGCGCAAAAGGGAACGGCTGACCACGGAGCCTTAGACGCCCCGCGGTCAGCCATTGTTCCACCCGCGCGCGCGCGGGGTCAAGCGAGCCCCGGCCTCAGCGCTCTTCCGAAGCGCGCCGCCCCCCTAACAGCCACTCGCGCCCGACCGCGTAGAGCAGCACGGCCAGCAGGATAAACGGGATGACGCCGAGCATGTCCGACCACGGCCCCGCGTTGAGCGGATTATGCTCGCCCCACGTCGTCATATTCTTGTTGAAGTTCGTGAACCACGGCACGCCCGCGAGGAACGCGATGATGATGCCCGCGATGGCCCCGCCCGCGATGTAGCCCGAAGCCATCAGCACGCCGGGGCTCTTGTCGCCCTCGGCGACCAGCTCGTCCTCGGTCAGGTTGCGCCCCGCGAGGCGCCTTCGCAGATACTTGTCCACCAGCCAGCGCACCACCCCGCCGATGAAGATGGGCGACGAAGACGAGAGCGGCAGGTAGACGCCCACCGCGAACGCGAGCGAAGGGATGCCGGCCATCTCAAGCACCACCGCGATCATCACGCCGAGCAGCACCAGGCCCCACGGCAGTTCGCGGTTGAGAATGCCCTTGATGATGTAACTCATCAGCGTCGCCTTCGGCGCGCCGAACTTCTCCACCTCGCGCCCGCCCTCGGTCGCCTTGTGCGTGCCGTTGATGCCGGGGTCCACGAAGTAGACGGGGGCGCCCGACTCGTCCACGAGGTACTTGCCCGCCTTCGCGTCCTTCTCGTCAACCTTGAACCACGCGCGGTACGTCTTCGTGTCGGCGATGCCCTGGTCGCCGGGCACGGTCTCGGTCGGCGCGCCGAGTTGCGACACGTCGGCGCGCACGTTGGCCGGCAGTGTCAGCTTCGACGCGGGCACGTAGACGGTGGCCGCGCCGTTGAGGCTGATGAGAATCGGCCCGAGGATCAACGCCGACGCGCCCGCGCCGACGAGAATGGCGATCTGCTGCCGCCACGGCGTCGCGCCGACGAGGAAGCCGGTCTTCAAGTCCTGCGAGGTCGTGCCGCCGTTCGACGCCGCGATGCAGACGATGGCGCCGATGGAGAGCGCCGTCACGTAGTAGCCCGGCCCCGTCCAGCCGATGATGAGGAAGATGAAGCAGGTCAGGAGCAGCGTCGCCACGGTCATGCCCGAGATGGGATTCGACGACGACCCGATCTCGCCCGTCAGGCGCGACGAGACCGTGACGAAGAGGAACCCGAACGCGACGATGAGCAGCGCGCCGAGCAGGTTGAACTGAAGGTGCAACTGCGGGAGGAGCATGATGGCCGCGATGAGCACGACGATGCCGCCCAGCACAAACTTCATCGAAAGGTCCTGGTCGGTGCGCGGGTTCGCGGCGGTCGCCGCCTGCCCGCCGCGCAGGTCCGCCAGTCCCCCCTTCAGCCCGTGCCAGATGGTCGGCAGAGAGCGCACGAGGCTGATGATGCCGCCCGCCGCGACCGCGCCCGCGCCGATGTAGAGGACGTAGGCGTTGCGCACGTCGTCCGGTCCCATCTCGCTGATGGGCGTCGTGCCCGGCGGGACGATGGTCGCGCCGAGGTACTGGCCGAAGAACGAGATCATCGGGATGAGCACGAGGTATGCGAGCACGCCGCCCGCCGCCATGATGGCGGAGATTCTAAACCCGATGATGTAGCCGACGCCGAGCAGCGCCGGGGAGGACTCGACCGAGACCGACGCGTTGCTGAACGGGGCGCCGAAGACCTTCGTCGGGTACTCCTTCCAAGTGTAGAACGCCTTCATCAGCGTCGTGTAGATGAGCCCGACGCTGAAGCCCGCGAAGATGGTCTTGGCGCCCGTGTTCGACGCGGTATCCTCGCCCGCGCCCGCGCGCTCCCACTCGGCCCGCGCCGAGTCCGACGCCAGCGCGCGCGACTCGTCGGACGCGCCGGCCTTCAAGACCTCGGCGCACGCCGTCCCCTCCGGATACTTGAGGAAGCCGTGCTGCTGCACGATGAGCGCGCGCCTCAAGGGAATCATCATCAGGATGCCGAGCAGGCCGCCGAGCGACGCGACGAGGATGGGCCGCGTCAGCTCAAGGTCGAAGCCGAGAATCATGATGGCCGGCATCGTCACGCCGACGCCGAAGGCGATCGACTCGCCGGCCGAGCCGGCCGTCTGCACGATGTTGTTCTCAAGGATGGTGGCGTTGCGGCCCCCGAGCTTCGAGAGGATGCGGAAGAGCGTGATGGAGATGACGGCGACGGGAATCGAGGCGCTCACCGTGAGACCCACCTTCAGCACAAGGTAGAGCGACGACGCCCCGAAGACCATGCCGAGGAGCGTGCCGACGACGACGGCGCGCACCGTCAACTCGGGCATCAGGGTCTCGGGCGCGATGTAAGGCTTGTACGCGACCGCGTGCGGCTCGTCGGGCCGGAAGCCGACGACATCCGGGTACTCGTTCGTCACCGCTATCTGCTGCTTGGAAGGGTCGAGTGCTTCAGACGACATCGGGACTGACCTCCGACAGATTCTGTTCGAGCGACAAGGGGAAGAGCTTGTTAAGGAGACTTGTGGGCGCTACTTTACACGCGCCCGCCGCGCGGAAGCAAGCCACAGAAGGGCCGAGGACTGAGGACTGAATGTTAAGACGGGCTTCTACTTCACTCAGTCCTCGGTCCTCAGCACTCAGTCCTTCTTTATGGCTTGCAGACGCGGCAGGGGCGGTAGCCGGCGGCGAGCGCGGTGGCGGGCGAGTCGAAGTCCGCGCGCTGGCGCTGCGGGACGCGCGCGGCCCAGTCGCAGTCGGGCAGGTGGTAGATGCCGAGGCTGCGGTTGCCGATGACGGGACGCGTCGAGACGGCCGCGGGCGTCGTCGGCGCGGGCGTCGCGCCGGTCTGCTTCGGCGCGAAGAGCGGCTGCGGCGCGGACGCCGGCCCCGCGAAGAGCGCCCCCGGGCGCGCGTGGCCGACGCCGGGCATGGGCGCGCCGCCCGCCGGCAGCGCCGTCGCCGTCGCCGTCTCGGCGTAGTAGACCGCGCGGAAGAGGCCGTAGAAGAGAAGTATCAGCAAGAGCGCGAAGAGCGTCAGCAGCATCCCGGCGAAGCCGTCGGCGCCGAAGGCCGCCCAGATGTACCGCAGCAGGAAGTTGTGCAGCGGTATCCACCAGATGTAGCCGTACGAGTCGCCGAAGGCACTCTTGGCGAAGTGGAGCGTGTTGCCGCGCAGGTCGGCCGGGTCGCGCCGCGCGGGCACGGGCGGCGCCGCGCCCGCCGTGTTGAAGAGCCCTTGGACGGTCGCCGACGCGGGCGTCGCGGGCGCCTCGCGCCAGGCCTTCGGCGCGGGCCAGCGCGCGTCGCCGCGCGGCATTGGCGCGCGCGCCACCTCGCGCGTGCGCGTCCGCACCTCAACGTCGGCGGGCGCGTTCATCCAGCCGGGGAGCGTCGAGCGCGGCACGACCAGCTCGGTCAGCGGCGGCGCGGCGGTCGGGTCGGAGTTGCACGCGTCCCTGAGCGCGGAGGCCAGCCGCGCGTGCTCGCCGCCGAGGGCCTCGATCTTCGGGAAGAGCGCGGAGGCTTCGGGGTCCGCGAAGTCCGCGCGCGTGAAGAGGAGGTTCTCGTCGTGGTGCTCGCGCCAGAGTTCGGGGCGCTCGGCCAGGGAGATGAGCGAGAGGTAGACGACGAGCGCGGAGAAGTTGTCCGTGCCGGACGAGAAGTGCGCCACGTCGCGCGCCGGGTGCTGGTAGTGCTGGTGCCCGACCTCGCTCGCCTTGAACCCTTCGAGCGCGGGCACGAACATGCCGTCGAGGTCCACGAGGCGCAGCCGCCCGCCCTCGACGATGATGTTGCCGTGCTGCAAGTCGCCGTGCGCGATGCCCGCCTCGTGCAACTCACCCATGAGCTTGACCCACTCGTCGGCGAGGTGGAGCAGCGCCTCGCGCCGCCCGACGGCCTCGTCGAGGTACACGTCGAGCGTCGGCCCCTCGACCCACTCCATGACGAGGACGGGGTAGCGGCGCCCCGCGACGAGGATGCCCTTTGAAAGATATTTGAACTGCGGGAGCGCGGCGATGCGGCTGGCGTTGAGCTGCGCGTCGAGCGCGCGGTAACGCTCCTCGCGGTCGCCGAGGAAGCCACGAAAGCAGCGCACCGCGAGCGTCTCGCCGCCGCCGTCGCCCGGGTTGAGCTTGAAGACGTACGCGAACTGCCCCGACGTGACGAGCGGCATCCCCAGACGGTCAACGGCCGGCAGCATCCGCTTGAGCGACGGCTCCTCGAAGCAGACCAGAGGGCACTGCACCGCCTCCGCGTAGTTGCGCGCCGAGGGCCAGAAGTTTGTCGTCGCGTTCTGCATGCTTTGTACGTTGAACGATGAACGATGAACGATGAACTGAATACAAGCTGCATTCAGTTCATCGTTCATCGTTCATCGTTCAGCATTACCCTCACGGCGGCCACGTCGTCGTCCTTCATCCTCGCGGCGGCGCGCTCGCGCCGGACGAGTTCGGAGAGCGAGCCATTTTCCGACGCGGCGAGCAGAGAATCAAATTCTTCGGCGCGGGGGTCGCGCCGCGCGGACGTTTCCAGATACCAGGCCGAGAGCGCGTCGGACATGAGTAGGAAGGTGTCGCCCGGTTCCGCGCGACCCTCGCGCTCGACGAGGCGCGTGAGCGCCGTCTCGCGCAGGGACTCGCTCGAAGGGACGAGCGGGGGCGTCGAGGTGAACGCTTCGTGGCTGTCGAGCGGGAAGGCCGCGACCAGCTCGCCGCCCCGCCGCTGCACGAGGCACGAGTCGCCGAGCGCGACCGCGCGCCAGTTCATCCTCTTCCCCGACGCCTCCAGCCGCAGCCCGACGAACGCCGCGTACGAGCCCGCGCGCCGCTTCTCCTCCGCGTACCACGAAAGCTTCCGACCCTCCCACGACGCGTGCAGCCACTCGCCCTGCTCCTTGAGCCACGGCCCGAACTCGGCGGCCGACAGCGGCGCGCTCACCGCCCCGACCCACTCCGCCGCGAGCCGCGCCGCCCAACGCCGCGCGTCGAAAGCCTCCGTCGCCCCGTCGGCCACGGCGAACCTCAACGCCCCCGCGTCGAACGCCACCGCGTCCTCGCACTCCTCCGCCGTGCTCCCCTCCTTCGGGAGTACGAAGTGCCTCGTCTGCACGCGCCAGGTCATAGTAAGCAGTAAGCGGTGAGCAGTCGTTGAGTTAACGCGGACGGTGAGCAGTAACTTCTAAAACTGCTTACTGCTCACCGCTCACTTCATTCTCCCATCCAGATGTGCGGGGGCATGCCGGTGAGCGACGTGCCGATCTCGTAGAACTGGACGACCGAGGAGGGGTCGGCGTTGAAGACGAAGCCGCGCGAGCCCGACGCGGCGGGGACGCCGAGTTGCTGTGCGGCGCCGAGGAAGTTCTCGGGCAGCACGCTTGAGATGCGGAAGAGCGTGCGCGCGAAGCCGTCCCTGATGACCGCATCGTCCGCCGGGTACTCGATCTTGCGCGAGCGGCTCGAAGAGACGTGGCAGTTGAAGAGGAGCACGCGGCCGTCGTCGGTGCCGAGCGACATCAACGCGTCGCCGTCGTTCGTCGGGTCGCCGTCGCTCGACTCGCCGTCGGTCAAATGAAGCACCGTCGGCGGGAAGCCGCGCGGGTGCGAAGAGAGCCAGCCCTCGATGATCTCGCGCGCGCGTTGGAGCGCGCGGCACATCGGGGTGCCGCCCTCCGCGTGCGCGTGCACCCAGACGGGGTAGCGCACGGGCGTCTCGACGTAGCCGCCCACGCCGTCGGGCACGCGGCGGTAGCCCGACTCGATGCGCGCCGGGTTGTCGGCCACGGCCGAGACGGGCGCGACCGTCATCCCCGCGAGCGCGCCCCCGAGCCCCACGCCGACCTGCCGGCCGTAGCCGACGACGGCGACGTGGTAGTAGTCGCGCACCTCCTCGGTCTTGGTGCAGCGGATGACGAGGTCGTGCAGCGCGTGGTTGACCGCGTTGGCGACGAAGTCGGCCTTGCGCCCCGAGCCCTCGCCGCCGAACGGGTCGGCCATCGAGCCCGACTGGTCGAGCAGGAAGACGATGAGCGTCGGGTTGGCGCGCGTGATCTGTGCCGTGTATGCCATGCGGGAAGTGATCAGTGATAAGTGATGAGTGATAAGAAAGAGCAGTGAACCGTAAACCGTGACGAGTGAAAGCCGGTTTTATCCTGTCACGGTTTACGGTTCACGGTTCACGCTCCTCTCATCAGGCGGTGGCCTCGGGACCGGAGGTGAAGGTCGTCGTCTGGAAGCCGCTCCGGTGCTCGCTCAGCAGGCCGAGGTAGACGTAGATGGTCAGCACGTGCGAAGACGAGCTGAGCATCCCGAGGATGGCCGTCTGCAAGAGCAGCGTCGGCAGCATGTCGAGATTACTCTTGGTGAAGCTCCACGTTATGACCCAACCGAGGATGGTGACGAGCAGCCCCCAAAGGAAGAAGGTGATGAAGATGAGTCCCTTGTAACCCTTCGTCAACTCGGCGCTCCGCTTCAGCGCCGCGATGGGGCCGAGCCCCTCGACAACCGTCGCGGGGACGCAGACGGCGAACATCAGGCTGAAGATGACGCCCGGCACGATGAGCATCACGTAACCGAGGATCGTAATAACGGCGTAGAGCACCGAGACGACGAAGACCCTCGGCAGCGCCTTGAGCCCGCGCGCGAGCGCGTCGCCGGCCGAAGCGCCCCCGGCGCGCTGCACGTCAACGACGGCGTAGGTGAGCGAGCCCGACAGCAGCGCCGCGCCGGCCAGCGCCAGCAGCCAGATGAGCACGCCGCTCGCGATGGCGGCGCCCACGCTGCCGGCGTTAGCGACACTCACGGGCCCCCCCGTGCGCGCGGCGCTGATGAAGCCGTACTGGAGCAGCGCCTCCGGCACCGTCGTCACCAGCACGAGGATACCGACGAGCGTAAAGTGCTTGCGGTAGACGGCGAGCATCGGATGGATCACGTCGTCCGCGCCCTTGAAGGGCGGCGCGGGGATGTCGTAGGCCGGCGACCAGTCGCCGCCCCGCGCGGAAGTGTCGGACGCCGACCACGAAGACTCGCGGGAGGAATCGAAAGGCTCGTACGACGAACCGAAGGGCTCGCGCGACGAATCGAAGGGCTCGCGCGCGTCGCCGAAGCTGTCGGCGCCGTCGGCGTCGTCGGGGGTGTACAGGCGGGCGTCGCACATCTCGCAGGAGGCGGCGCCGAGGAGGTTGACGTGGCCGCAGTCCGCGCATACGGGGTTGTTCATGAGGGTGTGCTCCTTACAGTCAAAAACTCTGGCGGCAGGATTCTCGAAGGCGCCGCGCAGGCACCTTCCGGCGGCGGCGAAGCGCAGGGACAATATCCAACGCCGCGCCGCCGCCTGTCAATTACTACGCTCGCGGCGGGCACCGGCGCACGCGCGGGCTGTGATAAACTCGCGACTCCCGTTACGTTTCCAGCTCTTCAAAGACCATTTCAGGACGCACGTACAAGACGATGCCGAAGCACCTTCTCTCCCGCGCGCTACTGATGCTGACCCTGCTCGCCCCGCTCGCCGGCCCGGCGCCGCACGCGCCGCACGCGAGCGCCTCCGTGCCCGCCCCGGCGGCGGCCGTCCCCGCGCCCGAAGAGGTGCTCGGCTTCCGCCCCGGCGACGACCGCAAGCTCGCGTCGTGGGCGCAGACGGTCGAGTACTTCCGCCGTCTCGCCGCGTCGAGCCCGCGCGTTAAGTTTGAGGAGTTGGGCAAGACGACGCTCGGCGCGCCCTTCGTGCTCGCGACCATCAGCGCGCCCGAGAACATCGAGCGGCTCGCCGAGTTCAAAGAGATACAGCGCCGGCTCGCCGACCCGCGCACGCTCGGCGGCGCGGGCGACCGCGCCGCCGAGGGCCTCATCCGACGCGGCCGCAACGTCGTGCTCATCACGTGCGGCGTGCACTCGACCGAGGTTGGCTCGTACCTCTCGGGCATGCTCATCGCGCACCGCCTCGCCTCTTCGGACGAACCCGAAGTGCGGGAGATTCTGCGCGACACCATCGTCCTCATCGTGCCGTCGCTCAACCCGGACGGCGTGGACATCGTCAAGCGTTGGTACGACCGCACGCTCGGCACGCCGTACGAAGGGACGAGCCCGCCCGAGCTTTATCACCACTACGTCGGGCACGACGACAACCGCGACTGGTACGCCTTCACGCAAATCGAGACGCGGCTCACCGTCGATAAGGTCCACAACGCCTGGCGCCCGCAGATCGTCCACGACATACACCAGCAGGGCGCCTACGGCTCGCGCCTCTTCCTACCGCCCTACATGCGGCCCGTCGAGCCGAACGTGCCGCCGCAACTCGTCGAGGGCTACACGGAGTTGGGCCGCTTCATGGCCGACAACATGTTGAAGGCGGGTTTCAAAGGCATCACCTGGGACTCGACCTACGACGCGTGGACGCCCGCGCGCGCCTACTCGCACTACCACGGCGGCGTCCGCATCCTCTCCGAGACGGCCTCGGTCAACCTCGCCACGCCCATCAACGTGAAGCCCGAACAACTGCGCGCGGGCGAGGGCTACGACGCGCGCAAGGCGACGCCGAACTTCCCCTCGGTCTGGCCCGGCGGCGACTGGCGCCTGCGCGACATCACCAACTACATGACGACCGCGGCCTTCGAGTTACTCAAACACGCCGCGCGGAACCGCGAGGCTTGGCTCAAACGCTTCTACGCCGTCGGCCGCGAGGCCGTGCGTCCCCGCCGGCCCGGCGAGCTTCATGGGTTCAGGATTCCTTCGAGGGAGAATGCCCGCGCGCTAATCGAGATACTGCTGCGCGGCGGCGTCGAGGTCTCCGTCGTCGAGCGGCGCATGCCGAGCGGTAAGCCCGCGCCCAATCCGCCCGACTACTACGTGGCGCTCGCGCAGCCCTACGGCGCCTTCGCCAAGGCGCTGCTCGAAGCGCAGCACTACCCCGACCTGCGCGACGCCGAAGGACACCCCGTCCCGCCCTACGACGTGACGGCGCACACGCTCCCGCTGCTGATGGACACCCCGGCCGAGCCGGTCTACCGCCCCTCCAACACGCGCGGAAGGATGTTGAAGCTCCCGTCGTTGACGCCCGTCAGGATGATGGCGGACCCCGTGCTCGTCGGCCCGCAGCCACGTGCGCCGCGCGTCGGGCTCTACAAGTCGCACGTCCCTTCGATGGACGAGGGCTGGACGCGCTGGGTGCTTGAGCAGGACGAAAGGAAATACCTCTCGCTGCGTGACGCGGAGGTGCGCGCCGGCAACCTGCGCGCGAAGTTCGACTCGATCATCATCCCCGACCAGTCGCCGCGCGCGATACTCGACGGCTACCGGAAGGGCTCGATGCCGGAGGAGTTGACGGGAGGCTTAGGCAAGGAGGGCGTAAAGGCGCTGCGCGAGTTCGTCGAGCAGGGCGGGACGCTCGTCACGCTCAACAACGCATCGAACTTCGCCATCGACCAGCTCAACCTCCCCGTCCGCGACGTGACGGCCGACCTCAAGCGGACGGAGTTCTACTGCCCCGGCTCCATCCTCCGCACCGTGCTCGACACGACGCACCCGCTGGCGAAGGGGATGCCGCGCGAGTCAATCGCGTGGGTCGAGGACTCGCCCGTCTTCGAGATCAAGAGCGACCCGCTCGCGTTGGTGCGCGTCCGTGTCATCGCGCGCTACCCCGACGCGGCGACGCCGCTCCTCTCGGGCTGGCTCCTTGGCGCGGAGAAGATACGAGGCAAGGCCGCGCTCGTCGAAGTCGGCATCGGCCAGGGGCGCGTCTACCTCTTCGGCTTCCGCCCGCAGTACCGCGCCCAGTCGCTCGCCACCTACCCGCTCCTCTTCAACGCCATCACGCAGTAACGATGAAGTAGGAACGCGGAACGCTGAACTGAAAGCCTGATGCCTTCAGTTCAGCGTTCCGCGTTCCTACTTCATCGTTCTTACGACAGTCCGACGTTGATGATGGCGGCGACGAGCGCGCAGACGAGGACGAGGAGGTAGCAGACGAAGTAGCCGACGACGAGCACGACCGAGGCGGGGACGGTCTTGAGCGTGCCGAGGCCGTAGACGGCGCGCACGGCGAAGTACATGTAGACCATGTCGAGCAGCCACTTAAAGAGGGCGAGCCAGACGTTCGCGCCGCTCGACTTGATGCCGATGAAGAAGTAGACGGGCCACAGCAGGATCACCAGCAGCGTCGAGAACGAGACGAAGTGCATCGAGAAGACGAGGTGCTCGACGAAGTAGCGCCGCCGGAAGAAGAAGACCGTCTGAAGGACGAGCGCGAACCCGCCGATGAAGACCAGCGTCGAGAACGACACGTAGCGTTGCCACTTGTCGCTCAGGCGGTCGAACAGCTCGGGCAGACTCAGCTTCTTCTTCGCCGCGAACCGCTCGAAGACCTGGATCGAATCCTCACGCTTCTGCTGCCGGATGAACTTCTCCACGTCGAACATCGAGACCGGCTTGTAGACCGAGTAGGCGAAGAAGTTGAGCGCGAGAATGCCGAGGCAGAGGTTGAGCGGCTTGAGGTAGCGACGGCGGCGCCCGGCCTTCCACTCGTTGGTGAGGAAACCCGGGCGCAGCAACAGCGCCCAGATGGTGTGGAAGAGCTTCGAGTGCTCGACGCTCGTCAACTCCTGCGCCGCCTCGGAGAAGAAGTACCTGACGGAGAGGTCGCGGCTCTCGGGCCGCTTCTCGCCGCACGCGTGGCAGAAGTCGCCGACGAGCGCCCCGCCGCACTCGGGGCAGTCCGCCGCCACGGCCTCCGCCTCCGACTCCGCGCCCGCCGCCGTCGCGGCGCGCGTGACATCCTGCACGACTTCGGCCAAGCGTTAAAGCCCTCCCTTCAACCCCGCAGCACGGTGAACAGCGCGGCGAACAGCGCGGCCATGCCCGTCACGGAGTAGATGACGAAGTAGCCGACGAAGACGACGAGTGCGCCCAAAACGACGAGCGCCGGGTGGCCGCGATAGACCGCGCGCAGCGCGAAGAAGAGGTAGACGATGTCCACCAGAAACTTCAGCATGGCGACGGTCATGCTCGCGCCCGTCACGTGGATGCCTGTGAAGTAGTAGACCGGCCAGAGGAAGACGGTCGCCAGCGTCGAGAACGAGAGGAAGTGCATCGCGAAGACGAGATGCTCGACGAAGTAGCGCCGCGAGAAGAGGTAGACGACTTGGAGCAGGACGGCGAGCGCCAGTATCTGCACCGGCCCGAGCAGCGAGATGTTGCGCTGCCACTTCTCGTTGAAGGTGGCGTAGAGGCTCTCGACCGGGACGTTCTTGCGGCGCGCGGCCTCCGTGAAGAATCTTTCGTAGTTGCGGCCGTCGCCCGGCAGCTTCATCTGCGCCGACATCTCCGGCTCGGCCTCGACGATGGACCGGATGTCGTAGACGTTGGCGTGCTTCGAGGCGGTGTAGACGAAGAGGCTGACGGCGAGGACGCCGAGGCAGAGGTTGAGCGGCTTGAGGTATGGAACGCGCCGCCCCGCGACCCACTCGTTGGTCAGGCGGCCGGGGCGGAAGAGCAGAGCCCAGAGCGTGCGGAAGAACTTCGAGTCGAGGCTCGTCAGCTCCTGCGCGGCGTCGCCGACGAAGTGTCGCACCGTGAGGTCGCGCGCGCCCGGCCGCTTCTCGCCGCAGCGGTGGCAGTAGTCGCCGACGAGTTCTTCGCCGCAGCTCGGGCACGCCGACGCCCCGGCGGCCCCGTGCGGGGACGGCGCGTGCGCGGAGTCGGCCGGGGGCGGCCACTCCTCCGCGCCCCCAACCGCCTCGGTGCGCACGACCGTCCGCACGTCCTCGCCCACGGCGTCACTTCTCCTCGTCGCTCTTGCCCCTGACCGAGCCCGAGATTTTCTTGCGCGTCGTCTCGCCCGTGTCGATGACGGGGATGCCTTCGCCGACCTCGGCGTGCGGGCGCGGGATGACGTGCGTGGCGACGACCTCGCCGACCCTGCGCGCGGCGGCGGCGCCCGCGTCCACGGCCGAGCGCACCGCGCCCACCTCGCCGCGCACGATGGCCGTCACGAGCCCCGCGTCAATCTTCTCGTAGCCGACGAGCCGCACGTTGGCGGCCTTCACCATCGCGTCCGCCGCCTCGATCATCGCCACGAGGCCACGGCACTCGACCATCCCCAGTGCTTCCATCCTCTCACCTCCCGAATGTCCCGGCCGCTTACCACTACAACTACCGCGCGCGGCGGTAGACCAGTTTAACCTGCTGCACGTCCGTCCCGTTGCGGATGAGCGTCGTGTTCGTCAGGGTCTTCCCGTCGGAAGAGACCTGCCACCTCTGCGTCACGTTCAACTCGTAAGGGCCGCTCTGACTCTTCCGCGTGATGCTCGCCTCGGCGAGGACCTTGTCGCCGTCCCACTTCGTCTTCGACTTGACCTCGCCCACGCCGAGCGTCGCGGGGTTCGTCTCGCCGCGCTCGTCTGTGTAGTAGACGAAGTCTTTCACCTCCTCCTGGCCGTTGAGGCTGAGCGTGCGTTTAATCTTCAACTCCGGGTCCTTGTGTTCGACGACGAGCGTCGAGTCGGCCCGCGCGAGCGGCCGGTCGCTGAAGAGCCCGAAGTCGCTCTTCGAGCGGTCGAGCTGCCACGTCCCCGTCAAGTCCGGGTGCGACTTCCCGTCCTTCTTCTTGTCGTCGCCCGCCGCCGCGACGGCCGCGCACGCGAGCAGGCAGATGGATAAGAGTATGGCCTTCATCATCAACCTCCGCGCCGCTCAGCGGTAGTACTCGACGGTGTAGTACAAGACGGCGGCCGGCTCGTACTCCTTCGTCTCGGCGTTCCAACTGTAGTTGACGAGCTTACTCAGGTTCCCGCGCGGGTCGTACTCGCGCGTCTCGCGCGTCTTGCGCGGAGCGGCGCCGTCGCCCTTCGTCTCGGCCGCGCGCAGGTCTCTCACCGAGGCGTCAACGTTAGAGACCCTGCGGCCGGCGACCGAGCCGTCCGGGGCATAGGTCCGCGTCTCCGTCCGGTGCGGGCCGCCGGTGTTGAGCGCGTGCACGTCGCGCCGCTTCAGCGAGCCGTCGGCGGCATACGTGCTCCACACGGAAGTCTTGTCGTCTTTCTCGTTGACGGAACGCTCCCTGAGCGCGCCGCCCCCGTCGTAAATCAGAATCTCCGCGAGTTTGCCGTCGGGGCCTTTGACGGCGACCCTGCGCTCGCGCAGGCTCTCGTCGCCGTTGTACGTCAGCGTCTCGCCCAGAGACGGACGTGAGACCTTCTTCGTCAGAAGCTTCCCGCCGCCGTCGAAGGAAGACACCTCGACCTCGTTCCCGTTGTCGTCGTAGATGTGGACGTACCTTTGGATGAGCGTGCCGTCGGGCGCGTAGCCCTCGTACTCCTTCCGCTTCCCGTCCGGCGTGTAGTTGCTGACGACGACGATGCTCCGCGTGCCTTCGACGAGACGGCCGTCCACGCGGCCGAACGTCGCGCGCTCGATGCGCGCGCTCTTGACGGGGCCACGGAGCGCGTCGCCCTGCCGAAACTCGACCGAACGCTCCTGCGCCGACGCGGAGATCGAGAGCGTGAAGAGGAGCGAGACGAAGATGAGTCTTTTCATCGAACACCTCCCTCGGGCGGCGACAGACGCGCGCGTCAGTTGCGCAGCGAGTGGATGGGCGCGGGGATGCGGCCGCCGCGCCGGATGAAGACGCTTGAAGAGAAACTGTTGACGGGCATGACGGGCGCGCTTCCCAGCAGGCCGCCGAACTCGACTATGTCGCCGACCTTCCGTCCCGGCGCGGGGATGATGCGGACGGCGGTCGTCTTGTTGTTCATCACGCCGATGGCCATCTCGTCGGCGATGATGGCGGCGATGGTCTCGGCCGAAGTGTCGCCGGGCACGGCCACCATGTCGAGCCCGACCGAGCAGACGCTCGTCATCGCTTCGAGCTTCTCAAGCGTGAGCGCCCCCATCCGCGCGGCCTCGATCATCGCCGCGTCTTCGGAGACGGGGATGAAGGCGCCGCTCATCCCGCCGACCGCGCTCGAAGCCATCGCGCCGCCCTTCTTCACCGCGTCGGTCAACAGAGCCAAGGCCGCGGTCGTCCCCGGCGCGCCCGCGCGCTCGAAGCCCAACGCTTCCAGAATCTCTCCCACGGAATCGCCCGGCGTCGGCGTCGGCGCGAGTGACAAATCAATAATGCCGAAGCGCAGGCCCAAACGTCTCGCCGCCTCGCGCCCGACCAGTTCGCCCGCGCGCGCGAGTTTGAAGGAGAGTTTTTTAATCAGCTCGGCCATCTCGTCGAGCGGCGCGTCCTTCGGCGCGTGGCGCACGGCGTGGTTGACGACGCCGGGGCCGGAGACGCCGACGTTGATGACGGCCTCGGGCTCGCCGACGCCGTGGAAGGCGCCCGCCATGAACGGGTTGTCCTCGACCGCGTTGGCGAAGCACACGAACTTGGCGCAGGCGATGCCGCCGCGTTCGCGCGTGCGCTCGGCCATCTCCTTGATGATCTCGCCGGTGCGGCGCACGGCGTCCATGTTGATGCCGGCGCGCGTCGTCGCGACGCTTAAAGAGGAGCAGAGGCGCTTGGTCGTCGCCAAAGCCTCGGGGATGGAATCGACAAAGGCGCGCGTGCCCGGCGTCTCGCCCTTGTGGACGAGCGCGGAGTAACCGCCGATGAAGTCCACACCGACGCGGCCCGCCGCTTCATCAATCGCGCGCGCGAGCGGCAGCAACTCCTCGCCCTTGCGCGCGCGGTCGTAGACGAGCGAGGCGGGCGTGATCGAGATGCGCTTGTTGGCGACGCGCAGGCCGAGTTCTTCGCCGATCTCGTCCACGGTCGGGACGAGGCGCGCGGCCGTGCGCTCGATCTTCTCGCGGACGGCCTCGGCCGTCTCTTCGACCGTGGCGCGGACGCAGTCGCGCAGAGAGAGGCCGAGCGTGACGGTGCGCACGTCGAGGTGCTCCATCTCGGTCATGCGCACGGTCTGTAGAATTTCCGCCTGTGTGTACTCCATGCCCCTCTGTTTCTAACGCAGCACGGTCGTGCTCAGGAAGAGTAGGACGAGGAAGACGACGAAGAGCGCCGCCGCGATGATGACGAAGCGCAGGCCCGAGTCGTCCGGTGTCTCTTCCAGAACGACGATGGCCTCCTCGCGCATCCGCCCCACGCGCGCCTTCGTCCCTTCGCGCACGCGCGCCACGCGTCCCCGCAGGTCGCCCGCGCGGCCCGCCTCTACACCCTCGTCCGCTTCGACGGCCTCGCCCGCGTCAACTTCAACAAACTCCCTTGCGTCGGCCGCCGCCGCAAGGGGCTCAACGCGTGGAGCAGACGACTGCTCGAAGGCCGCGAACTCCTTCGTCGGCGGCGTCCAGTCTTTGGCCGGCGGAGCCCATTCCTTCGTCGGCGGGGCCGCCATCTCCTGCGGCGGCGGCTCCAGGGTCTGCGGCACAGAGGCGCGCTCCTCCGGCGCGGGCGGCTCGTCCTCCGCCTTCAAAGCCTTGCCGCACTGCTGGCAGAACCGCGACCCCGCGCGCACCGCCGCGCCGCACGTCAGGCACCTGCGAGAGATTTCGGGAAGCGACATAGGGAAACGATGAAGTAGGAACGCTGAACGATGAACTGAAAGCCCGTCGTCTTTAGTTCATCGTTCAGCGTTCCCAGTTCACACTTCAAATCCTGTGCATTGCGTTGAAGAGGTCTTCGCGCTGCGCGTAGATGCGGACGCCGAGGCGGTCGCCCTCGCCACGAAAGCGGTCCTTGAGCGCGGCGACCGATTCGCCCACGCGCGAGATGTCGGCGACGATGACCATCGCGAACTTGCCCTGCACGACCGTCTGGTTGATGTCGATGATGCTGCACCGCGCCTCGGCCAGAATCTGCGAAACGGCCGCGACGATGCCCGGATGGTCCGTGCCGAAGACCGACACGATGAGGCGGTCTGAGCGCCCCTCCTCACCGCCCCGCGCGTTGCCTTCGCCGCGCCCGAGCGCCGGCTCGACCGCGCGGTACACGTCCATCACCAACGCCTCGACCATCCGCTCGTCGGCCCCCGCCCCCAGACGCCCGTAGACCGCGCGCGTAATCCTGTAGATGAGTTCTTCGTCAGCCATTTGTCAGTAAGCATTAAGCCGTGAGCAGTGAGCAGCAGTCGAATTTATACGGACGGTTCGCCGGTTCTTAAAACTGCTCACCGCTCACTTGCTTCTCAGTTCGCGCGCCGACTCGACCAACTCTTCGGAGCGCGCGAGGTCTTCCTGCACGTCCACGCGGTCAACGATGCCGACGACCGCGGCCTCGATTGCCATCTCCTGGTCGCCGACGGCCGTGCGCGCGGCCTTCCCGTAGGCGCACAACACGACCTCGCCCACGCCCGCGCCCAGACGGTCGGCGACGACGACGATGTTCTTCGTCGGCTCCTTATCAAGGTCAATCGGGTGCACGACCAAAAATCTGACGCCCTCCAGATCGGGCGTCTTCTTCGTTGACCAAACGGTGCCGACTACTTTTCCCAGGAACATAAAGACCGTGAGCCGTAAACCGTAAACCGTAAACCGTGACAAGAGAGCAGGCTGTTTTTATCTTGTCACGGTTTACGGTTTACGGTTCACGTCTTTCATGCCTTAGCAAAGACTTCCGCTGCCTCGCCCATGTCGCGGGCGGCGGGCGTGATGATGGTGCGCGCGTTGGTGTAAATCTTCTCGCCCTTCTGGATGGCGCGGCGCACGTCGTCCTCGCAGACGAAATCGACGGCGCGCTTGCCGTTGCCGGCGGCGGGCGAGGGCGTCTGCTTCGGGGGCGCGGGCGGCGGCGCACTCTGCGCGGCCTGTGCCGAGCCGTTGCCGCCGCCGTTGGTCGCCTGCGCGGTCGGCGCGGCCTCTGGGTGCGGGGCGGCGCCGCCGGAGTGCGCGGCGCGTTGCGGCTCGATGTCTACGCCCTGCTGCACGTATGCGTGCGGCTGCGCGACGGGGAGCGGCTGCGCGGGTGTTGTCGAAGGCTGACGTTGAGAGAGGAAGCGGTCAACTATCTTCGCGATGTCGTCGCGACTGACCGCCTGACCGCCCGCCGCGACCGGCGCGGGTTGCAGGGGCGACGCAGAGGGCTGTTGTTGCGCGGCGCGCGCGGGACGCTTCGACGGGACGGCGCGCGTCTCGAACGCGACGCGCTTGATGTCCATCAGGTGCCACGGCGAGACGTTGTCGGAGGTGACGTTGCCGCCCCACGAACCGCAGCCCAGAGTCATCGAGGGCGGCAGCGCCGTCGAGAAGCCGATGGCGCCGTGCGTCGTCGGCGAGTTGACGACGATGCGCGACGCGGGCATCTCGATGCCGAACGTCTTAGCGGCCTCGCGCGAGCGCGTGTGGATGCCGGCGGTGTGGCCCATGCCGCCGTAACTCAGAATCTCAAAGCAGCGCGCCGCGCCTCTTTCAAGTCCGTCCTCCACGTAGAACGCGAGGATGGGCGAGAGCTTCTCCATCGAGAGCGGGAACTCGCGCCCGACGCCGCCCACCTCCGCCATCAAACACCGCGTGCCCGGCGGAACCGTCAGTCCGGCCATCTTCGCGATGACCTCGACCGAGCGCCCGACGATGCCCGGGTTGAGCGCGCGCTTCTCGGTCGTGACGACCTTCGCGAGTTGGTCGGCCTCGGCGGCCGAAAGAAAGTGCGCGCCCTGCGCGACGAACTCTTCCCGAACCTGCTTCGCCACGGGCGCGTCGGCGACGACGGCCTGCTCGGAGGCGCAGATGGTGCCGTTGTCAAAAGTCTTCCCCGTCAAAATGTTCTGCACGGCGACGGGCACGTCGGCGCTCCGCTCGACGAAGACGGGGACGTTGCCGGGGCCGACGCCGAACGCGGGCTTGCCCGAAGAGTAGGCCGCGCGCACGAGCCCGATGCCGCCGGTGGCGAGGATGACGGCCGTCTGGCGGTGCTTCATCAACGCCTCCGTGCCTTCGAGCGACGTGCTCGTCATGCACCCGATGGCTTCGGCGGGCAGTCCTTCTTTCACGCCCGCCTCGCGCATGACGCGCGCCGTCTCGTTGATGCACTTCGCGGCCGACGGGTGCGGCGAGAGCACGATGGCGTTTCTGGACTTGACGGCGATGAGGATTTTGAAGATGGCCGTGGAGGTCGGGTTGGTCGAAGGGATGATGCCTGCGACGACGCCACGCGGGCTGGCTATCTCAAGCACGTCCTTCGACTCGTTGATGACGCCGACCGTGCGGAGACCCTTAAAATAGTTCCACACGTCTTCGGAGGCAAAGCGGTTCTTCTCGCGCTTGTCGTCGGGGATGCCGTAGCCGGTCTCCTCGGTCGCCATCGCGCCCAAACGCGCCGCGTCGCGCAGGGCGGCGCGCGCCATCGCCTCGCAGACGCGGTCGATCTTCGCCTGGTCGAAACGCGCGAGTTGCGCCTGCGCCCTGTGCGCCGCCTCGACGAGGTCGCGCGCCTGCTGCACGGATACTAAATCTTTATCCGCCATGGCCCCCTCCGCAGAAGTGATGAGTGATAAGTGATGAGTGATGAGTGAAGGCGCGGGCCGTCCTCTTCCTTCTTATCACTTATCACTCATCACTTATTACTTACTCCGTTCCTTGTTGTTCTCGCGCGCGCCGGCCGGGAGCGAGCGCCCCTGGTCGCCTTCGCCGAGGGCGCCGGCCGAGCCGCCGCCGCCGATGGCGCGCTCGTCGGGGCTGTAGCCGGTCCGTCCGTTGCGCGGGAGCACGCGCTCGACCTCGCCGTGGGGGCGCGGGATGACGTGAACGCTGATCAGTTCGCCGACGCGCCGCGCCGCCGCCGCGCCCGCGTCCGTCGCGGCCTTGACCGCGCCCACGTCGCCGCGCACGAAGATGGTGACGTAGCCGGCGCCGATGTACTCCTTGCCGATGAGCGTGACGTTGGCCGCCTTGACCATCGCGTCCGCGGCCTCGACCGCGCCCACGAAGCCCTTGGTCTCGACCATTCCGAGTGCTTCCAGAGGCATTCTCTTCTGTCCTCGATTCTCTGTTTGTCTGAACTATAAGCCCGGGTGTGAAGCAACCGTAGCACCGCGCGCCGCAAAGTTCAAGACGCGCGCTAACTTCGTCTGCCGGAGAAGTTTGACACCACTCCGAGACGCACATTATATTGTGCCCGTAGGCCCGGCGCACACAGCGTACTGCGGCGGACACGGGCTGTGGCCGCCGCGCAGGGACACCGGCCGGGACTCTCCCCGAGAAGCGCTCAAGCAGTGACATCCAAGACCTCCGAACAGGCACCCGAAGGCGGCTGCGGCGCCGGGGGCGCCGAAGGCTCCCTCGGCGAGCAGTTGCGACGCGCGCGGCTGGAACGCGGCGTCAACCTGCGCGAAGTCGCCGAGCAGACGCGCATCACCATGCGCCACCTCGAAGCCATTGAGGCCGACGACTACAAGGCCCTCCCCGGCGGCATCTTCAACAAGTCCTTCATCAAGTCTTTCGCCCGGCACGTCGGCTTCCCAGAGGCGCGCGCGCTCGAACTCTACGAACGGGAGGCGCGCGCGAGCGGCGTCTACACCGACGAGCCGCCGACCACGCCGCAGCGTTCGCGCGTCTACATGGGCGAGACCTCGCGCTCGCCGCTGATGACCTACGGACTGAGCGCCGTCGTCGTCGGCCTCCTCATCCTCGTCGTCTACGGCGGTCTGCAATTCTGGAACAAGAGGTCGCAGACGGCGGGCGTGGCCGCGACGCCGACGCCCGCCGCCGCGCAGCAAGTGACGCCCGCGTCAACGCCGACGCCGCCCCCGGCCGCCGAGGGCTTTAAGGTTCAACTCAAATCCGCGCGCGCCTTCTGGCTCACCTCCTGGCAGGAGGGCGACAAGAAGAGGCGCGGGCGCTTCCTGAAGCCCGACGCGCCCGAGGAGTTCGAGCCGACGGCGCCGCTCAACCTGCATTTCGACCAGGTCTCGGCCGACGCGCTCCAGGTCACGGTCAACGGCCGGCCGTTGAAGACGCCGACCGACATCACGACCTGGACCATCACCAGGGATAACTACACGCAGTTCGCGCAGTGATGACTCTTAGACGGAAAGGCCCGCACCCCGAAGCGCCCCTCGCGGGAGAGTTTCGGGGTGCGGGCCTCGAACTTTTTAATCAGGAGTTTTAAAGATGATAACTAATGACCTGCAAGAGGGCTTGACCTTCGACGACGTGCTGCTTGTGCCCGCGCGCTCGGAGGTGCTGCCCGCCGAGACCGACACCACGACGCAGTTCACGCGCGGCATCAGCCTCCGCATCCCGCTCTGCTCGGCCGCGATGGACACCGTCACCGAGAGCCGCCTCGCCATCGCCATCGCGCAGCAGGGCGGCATCGGCGTCATCCACAAGAACTTTCCGATTGAACGTCAGGCGGAAGAAGTAGACCGGGTCAAACGTTCCGAGTCGGGCATGATCGTTGACCCCGTCACCATCCGCCCCGACCGGCCCGTGCGCGAGGCGCTCGCCGTGATGCAGCGATACAAAATCTCGGGCGTGCCCGTCGTTGACGAGGACGGACACCTCGTCGGCATCATCACCAACCGCGACCTGCGTTTCGAGACGCGCTTCGACATCCCCGTCTCCGAGGTGATGACGCCGCAGCCGCTCGTCACCGTCCCCGTCGGCACCACGCTCGATGAAGCCAAGGGCGTCTTACAGAAACACCGCATCGAAAAACTTCTCGTCGTTGACACCGACAAGCACCTCAAGGGACTCATCACCGTCAAGGACATACAGAAGGCCATCCGCTACCCTTCGGCCGCCAAGGACGACCTCGGCCGCCTGCGCGTCGCGGCGGCCATCGGCGCCACCGGCGACTTCCGCGAGCGCGCCGACGAGTTGGTCAAGGCGCGCGTGGACTGTCTCGTTATCGACACCGCGCACGGCCACTCCTCGCGCGTCGTCGAGGCCGTGCGCGAGATCAGGCGCCGCCACCCGGAGACGCAGCTCATCGCCGGCAACGTCGCCACGGCCGAGGGCACGCGCGAGTTAATCAACGCGGGCGTCGATGCCGTCAAGTGCGGCATCGGCCCCGGCTCCATCTGCACGACGCGCGTCGTGACGGGCGCGGGCGTGCCGCAGATCACGGCCATCAACAACTGCGTCGAGGCCGCGCGCGGCTCGGGCGTCCCCGTCATCGCCGACGGCGGCGTGAAGTTCTCGGGCGACGTGGCGAAGGCCATCGCGGCGGGCGCCGACGTGGTGATGATCGGCTCACTCTTCGCGGGCACGGAAGAGTCGCCGGGCGAGTTGATTCTCTTCCAGGGCCGCTCGTTCAAGGCGTATCGCGGCATGGGCTCAATCGGCGCGATGCGCGAGGGCTCGAAGGACCGCTACGCGCAGGAGACGACCGACATGGAGTCGAAGCTCGTCCCCGAAGGCATCGAGGGGCGCGTCCCCTACAAGGGCACGCTGGCCGACATGGTGACGCAGCTCGTCGGCGGCCTGCGCGCCGGCATGGGCTACACGGGATGTCGCGGCATCAAGGAGTTTCAGGAGGACACGCGCTTCATCCGCATCAGCCCCGCCGGCCTCAAGGAGTCGCACGTCCACGACGTGATCATCACCAAGGAAGCGCCGAACTACCGCCTTGAGTAAAAGGCCGTCCGCGAACGAACGTTGACCTCCGCGCCGGACTGTAACAGTCATCGACGATGAGCGAACGCAAGGCGGTCTTGATCTACAACCCGAAGGCGGGGCGCAACTTTGACCCGGCGGTGCCGGTCGAGGCGTTCCGCGCGGCGTCGCGCGCGGGCGGCGTCGAGGTCGAGGCCGTGGCGACGACGGGGCCGAACGACGCGGCGCGCATCGCGGCGGAGGCGGCGCGCGCGGGCGCGACCGATGTCATCGCGCGCGGCGGCGACGGGACGGTGCACGAGGCGATTCAGGGACTCGTCGGTTCGGGCGCGCGCCTGTTGGTCTGGGCGGCGGGGACCGCGAACGTGCTCGCGCGTCAGTTGGAGTTGCCGCGCGACGCGGAGAAGGCGGCGCGGGTCTTAGTCCAGGGGAACTCGCGCCGCATCACGCTCGGCGCGGCGACGAGCGAGACGACGGGCGAGCGGCGCTACTTCTTCATGATGGCGGGGGTGGGGCTCGACGCGTCGGTCGTGAAGAGCGTCCGGCCGCGTTTGAAGCGGCGCGTGGGCGAGGCCGCGTTCTGGTACGCGGGGCTCGCGCACCTCGCGCACTGGGTGCCGAAGGAGTTCACGGTCGAGGTCGGCGGCGAACGCCTGAAGGCGACCTACGCGGCCGTCGGCAAGGCGCCGTGGTACGGCGGCGGATTAGCCATCACGCCGCGCGCGCGGCTCGACGACGCGGAGTTCGAGGTCTGCGTCATCGACACGCGCAGCCGCCTGCGCTACCTGCGGCTGCTCGGTCACGCGATGCGCGGCGGCGCGCCCGAAGAGGGTACGCGCGGACTCACCTTCCGCCGCGCCGCGCGCCTGCGCTGCACGGGCGACGTGCCCGTGCAGGCCGACGGCGAACTCATTGGCGACCTGCCGATGACCTTCGAAGTCGTACAGGAAGGCATCGAGGTCATCATCCCTTGAACGATGAACGATGAAGTATGAACGCTGAACGATGAACTGTAAGACAAGCGACTTGTATTCAGTTCAGCGTTCATCGTTCATCGTTCATACTTCATCGTTCTCACCTTCACCCTTCTCTCTCACGCGTCCAGAGCATCAGGCCGGCGGAGGCGAAGGCCAGCGCGACGAGCATGAGGAAGCCGCCCGCGAGCATCCAGCCGTCGCCCGGGTCGCCGCCGAACTGCGCGGCGAGCGGGTTGGCGGACTGCGCGGGCGCCGACGCCAACGCCACGCGCGAGCCGACGTAGAGACTGGTTATCGAGCAGAGCGTCAGGAAGGCCGAGGCCGCGAAAAGACGTTTGATGGTTCTGAGCATTTACCGGAGACCTCTCTCATTCTCCCGGTGCCGCGAGGTTAGACGCGACGCGTGAGAAAAGGTTCCCCGGAACGATGAACGCGGAACGATGAACGATGAACTGTTAAGACATGCGGCTTGACTTACAGTTCATCGTTCATCGTTCCGCGTTCATCGTTTCTCACTTCCCTTTCAGCCACGCCTCGCGCAGCGCGCGGGCTTCGGGGGTGGCCTTGTCGTCCTTGTCGATGCGGTAGGTGCTGCGCGCGGCTTCGGGCGTGCGCGTGAAGCGGAGGCCGACGTAGGAGAACGCCTCTTCGTAGGGGAGCGGTTGGGCGTCGTGGACGTAGCGGCGGAAGAAGTCCGAGAGGTCGAGGCCGGTCGTCTCGGAGGCGAGTTGCTCGAACTCTTCGACGGTGTAGGCGCGACCCTTGAGGTAGTAGCTGTCGTTGGGGCTCTCTAAATAGAACTTCCGGTAGGCGCGGCGCATCACGTCTTCGAGCGAGGCGCGCCCCTTCGAGCGCCCACGGATGATGAGGTCGAGCGCGACGGCGACGGTCTCGCCCTTCGGGTAGTAGCTGACGACGGTGTTCTGGAGGTTCGTCTTCTGCTCGCTCGACGCGCGGTCGATGAAGGGCGCGAGCAGGGAAGACTCCACCGCGCTCGTCAGCTTGACGCCCGGCTGGTTCTCGATGCCGCCGATGGCGCCCGCGTAGGCGTGCAGCAGTTGCTCGTCGTCCCACAGCCCCGCGCGCCTTTGCGCGAGTTTGCCGTAGTAGTTCGTGAACCCCTCCGCGATCCAGAGCCCGCGCGTGACGACGGGCCGCGTGAAGTCCCAAGGCCCGAGCCCTGCGGGCCTCAAACGCTTTACGTTCCAGACGTGAAAGAACTCGTGCGCGGCCGTCCCGACGGCCTCTTCTAAAGTCCTTCCGACGCCGAGCGCGGAGGTCTCGACGATCTGCGTCGAGTTCAGGTGCTCCATCCCGTCGCCGCGCCGCGCCGTCGGGTCGAAGTGGAAGATGAAGGTGTACTGGTCGTAGTCGGGCTCGGGCATCTGCGCCGTCTCGGCGCGCACGACGCGCTCGACGCGCTTCGCAAGCTCCGCGCGCTTGCCGCCCTCGTCGCCGAACGAGTGGACGACGACGCGGTATTTCTTACCGCCGACCTCGAAGGTCTCGACGTTGAAGTCGGGCGCGACCTCGGTCGGCGTGTCGGCCATCAGGTCGTAGTTGGCGAAGCGAAACTCGTACTGGTCCGTGCCCTTCGACTGGCCGTTGATGACCTTCCAGCCGCCGGGCGCGTTGACCTTGAGGGTCACGGGGTCGTGCTTGTGGCCGACGACGTAGGCGAAGACCGAATGGCCGTTGAAGTTCGCATGGCGCGTGTCGAGTTGCGAGAAGGTGCCCGAGAGGTCGTCGGCGAAGACCTGGTAGGTGAATTGAATCTCGTTCCCCGCCAGCACCCCCACGCGCCACGTCTGCGTGTCGAGCCGCTCGACGGGATAGCCCATCGTCCCACAGCGCGCGTCGGGGTGGCACGGCCCCGACGCGCGCGCTTCCTGCACGTTCTTCGCGAAGTCGAAGACGGCGTAACGTCCCGGCGACCAGCGCGGCATCTGGAAGTCAACGTGCCCCGCGCCCGCCAGCCCCGCCACGTCCACCCGCACGTAGAAGAGGTGCGACGCCGGGTCGGCCATCGAGATGGTGTAAGTGATCTTGTATGCGGGCGCGGACGTGTCCTGCGCGCGCGCGTGCGCCGCGCCGAGCGCGACGAGCGTGAGGAGGCAGAGTGCGCGCGCGTAAGCGCGGGCGGAGCTTGTCATCGTTCTTGAACCCCGTCGTCGGAAGTCTTGTGCGTTGTGTTACGGGAGACCGCGCCGCGATTATCGGCGCGGGCCGCCGCGCCTGTCAAAAGAGTCGCTTGACGAGATGCGCGAGGTCGTTTATCAACTCTCACGTATGACCATGACCCAGAGGCTCTACTACTCAGACTCGCATCTGGTCGAGTTCGAGGCGCGCGTCGTCGCGGTCTCGACGACTGACGACGGGCGCGCGGTCGTCTCTCTCGACCGGACGGCCTTCTACCCGACCGGCGGCGGGCAGCCGACCGACACGGGGACGCTCGGCGCGGCGCGCGTCGTCGATTGCGTGGACGAAGAGGACGGCGGAGTCCTGCACGTCTGCGAGGGCGAGGCGCCGGCCGAGGGCTCGCTCGTCGTCTGCCGCGTGGACTGGCCGCGCCGGCTCGACCACATACAGCAGCACACGGGGCAGCACATCCTCTCGCAGGTCTTCGTCGAACTCTACGGCGCGCGGACGCGCAGCTTCCGCATGATGGAGGAGATGTGCGAGATAGACGTTGAGCTGTCCGACCCTTCGGACGAGAAAGTTGAAAGGGCCGTCCGTCGCGCGAACGAAATCATCTGGAACGACCGCGCCGTGCGCGTCCACTTCGTCACGCCCGAGGAGGCGGCGCGGATGCCTCTGCGGAAGGACTCGGCGCGCGAGGGTGAGTTAAGGGTGATTGAGATTGAAGGGTTCGACTTCAGCCCTTGCGGCGGGACGCACGCGGCTTCGACGGGCGAGGTTGGTGTTATTGTGGCGCGGCAGTGGGAGCGCGCGAAGGGGCTCGTGCGCGTCACGTTCGGCGCGGGCGCTCGGGCGCTCGAAGACTACGCGCGTGCGAACCGCGCGGCGCGCGCGACGGCCGCGCTCTTCAGCGTCGGGCGCGACGAGGGGACGGAGGCCGCCGCGCGTCTACAGGAAGAGCACAAGCAGTTGCAACGCCGTCTGCGCGTCGCCGAAGAGACGGCCGCGCGCGCGGAGGCGCGCGAGCTTTACGAGGAGGCGGCCGCTTCTGAAGTAGAAGCTAACGGGCCGATTGTCGTCGCGCGCGCCTTCGAGGGGCGCGACGCGGAGGGACTGCGGCGCCTGGCGTTCGCGCTCGCCGCGCACGCGCGCGCCGTGGCGCTCGTCGGCTCGGTCGAGGGCGGCGCGGCGCGTCTCGTCTTCGCGCGCGCGGCGGACGCACCGGGCGACATGAACGCGTTGATGCGCGACGCCTGCCAGACGCTCGGCGGGCGCGGCGGCGGTCGCCCCGACATGGCGCAGGGCGGCGGCCAACAGGTTGAGCGTATGGCCGAGGCGCTCGACGCGGCGGCCGCGCGCGTGCGCGGCGCAAGTCGTTGACCCGCCCCGCAAACCCGTGTTAGTTTTCATAGCGAAACTTGCCCAACACAAAACTCTACCTCGTCGGCATTGAAGCCTCACCAACGTCTCGGACGGCCCTGCAAGAGACGGACTCGTCAAAGGCCGTTCGGGTTTCCCAACCGTGATCCAAGGTTTTAACGATATTGACAGGAGAGCCCTATAGATGCGCAACTCCCTAAGACCTTCTTCCCTTCCCTTCTACGCCGCCGTGTTCGCGGCCTTCGTCTTCGTCTGCGCGGCGGAGACCTCGGCGCAGCTCATCATCTCTGAGTTCCGCGTGCGCGGGCCTTCAGGCGCCAACGACGAGTTCATCGAGTTGTACAACAACTCGGGCGCCGACCACACGGTCACCAGTGCCGGTCCCAGCACCGGCTACGCGGTCGCTTCCTCGGACGGCACGGCGCGCTGCGTCGTCCCGAACGGGACGGTGATTCCGAACCGAGGCCACTACCTCTGCACCAACTCGGTCGCCTACTCGCTGTCGGGCAGTGCCACGGGCGACGCGACGTACACGACCGACATCCCGGACAACGCGGGCATCGCCATCTTCAACACCTCGGTGGCCGCCGATTTCACCCTCGCCAATCGCCTCGACGCCGTGGGTTCGACGAGTGAAGCCAACACGCTCTACAAGGAGGGGACGGGATACCCGGCGCTGACCCCCTTCTCCATCGACTACTCGTTCTATCGCGACCTCTGCGGCAAGAGTGGTTCGATCACGACGCTCGGACCGTGCTCTATCTCGACGCCGAAGGACACGAACAACAACGCGGCGGACTTCGTCTTCGTGGACACCAACGGCACCAGCGCGGGCGCGGGCCAGCGCCTCGGCGCGCCGGGGCCGGAGAATCTTGCGAGCCCTATTCAGCTCAATGCCTCGTTCGCCGTCCCGAACCTCGACGCTACAGTCGCCAGCGCTTCGCCGCCGAACCGCGTCCGCGACTTCACGTCGGACCCCGCGAACAACTCGACCTTCGGCACGCTCGACATCCGGAAGCGCGTCGTCAACAACACGGGCAGCAACGTCACGCGACTCCGCTTCCGCATCATCGACCTGACGACCTTCCCGGCCCCCTCTGGCTTCGCAGACCTTCGCCCGAGGACTTCGACGCTGGTGGTCGTCTCCGGCATCAACGACTCGGGGACCTGCCTCGCCTCGAACGGCGTGGCGACGACG